>JAZNDS010000001.1:0-1727 GCA_045588145.1 Eubacteriales bacterium
GGCGAATCGGCTACCTACAGTATCCCTTTCGGCACCCGTCTCACCGTCACCGAGGGCCAGTTCGTCGCGCAGGGCAAGCCTCTGACCGAGGGCTATATGAGTCCCGCCGATATTCTCCGCATCAGCGGTTTGGATGCCGTCTATGACTACATCATCCGCGAGGTGCAGCGCGTTTACCGTATGCAGTCCATCGGTATCAACGATAAGCATATCGAGGTTATCGCCCGCCAGATGACGAGAAAGATCCGCGTGGAGGATCCCGGCGATACCGATATCCTGGTGGGCGCTACCGTTGACGTGGGTGACTTCAACGAGGAGAACGCCAAGCTCCAGGCCCGGATCGACGCCGGTGAGCGTGAGCTCCGTCTGGCCGTCGGCTCCCCCGTCCTGCTGGGTATCACCAAGGCTTCCATTCAGACCAATTCCTTCCTGTCGGCTGCTTCCTTCCAGGAGACCACCAAGGTCCTCACCGAGGCCGCCATCAAGGGTAAGGTCGACCATCTGCTCGGCCTGAAGGAAAACGTCCTCATCGGTAAGCTGATCCCTGCCGGTACCGGTATGGAGCGCTACCGTAACGTGGAAGTGGAAAAGGTTGAACCCGAAGAGGGTGAGACCGAGGTCACTGACACCGAGGTCGCAGAATAAAAAAGGAAGCCCTTTCCTCTCAAACGAGAGGAAAGGGCTTTTTTGTTTGGTACATCAACGGCGGCGGTAGGTCACGATCCGCCACGTCATCCCGGGGTGAGAGTCGGTCTCGGCAGCGGTGCGCTCCTCACCTACCTCGGCGATCTCCCAGGCGGGATCGGCGTCAAGGTCGGGAAAGACGGCGTCATGGGGGAAGGCGGCGTCGAATTTACTGACGGCGGCCTCGTGGCAGTGGGGCAAAAATTGACGGTAGACCGTCTCGCCGCCGATGACCACGGCCTCCTCGTCCTCCGACAGGAGCGAAAGGGCATCCTCCACCGAGCGCGCTACCTCGGCTCCCTCGGGAGCAAAGTCGGGGCGGCGGGACAGGACGATGTTACGGCGGTTTTTCAGGGGCTTCCCGCCGGGGAAGGTGGCGAGAGTCTTGGAGCCCAGGATCACGGTTTTTCCCGTGGTGTAGGCGCGGAAGTTTTTTAAGTCGTCGGAGACGCGGGCGAGGAGGCTGCCTTGATGACCGATGGCCCAGTTTTGATCGACGGCGACGATGGTGGAGAGGTGTTTCATCGTTTTTTTCTTTCTTGATTTTGTTTTATGGATAGGGTTTTCTTTCTTTTTTTGTTAAAAAAAGTAACGGCAGATGGGTGTTATTCTGTTTTTCTTTGCACGCGGAGAGGATGATTCTGCGAATCGGGGGTTTTTCTCCCTTTCTTTGCACGCGGAGAGGGTGATTCTTCGAATCGGGGTTTTTCTCCCTTTCTTTGCACACAGAGAGGATGATTCTTCGAATCGGGGGTTTTTCTCCCTTTCTTTGCACACAGAGAGGATGATTCTTCGAATCGGGGGTTTCTTTCGCACCTTTCTTTCCGCAAAGAAAGGTGCCCAAAGAAGGCGCTAAAACTTTTTCTTCTTCTTGGAAGAAAAAGTTTTAGAATCAAAAAGAAGAAGCTTCACGCCTCGCCTGTGCGCGTTCAGCGCACGGCCGGCTCGGCGGTTTGGCTTTGTTAAAGCAAAAGGGAAAGAAATCCAAAACGCGCACGACGGCTCTCGTCATTGTCGCCGCAAAAAGGGCTTGCGCCATGCGG
>JAZNDS010000002.1:0-8042 GCA_045588145.1 Eubacteriales bacterium
AATTGACCGATGGCTTGAACTGCTTTGCAGTTCGTCTCGATTTTGAGTCCGTTAACCTTCCACTTATTCGGTTTTCAATGGCTGTTTGCCTTTTTTGTTTCCCTTTTTACGCCGCTTTCGCGGCTTTTTTCATTTTGGGGAGCAGGTAAGTGCGGAAGGGACTTGACAGATAAGAAAAAGAAATATATACTATATGTAGTTGTTTAGAACAAAAATATAAGGGTGAAGATATGAAAAGTAAACGATTCTTTGCGTTGTTGTTTGTTTTGGCCGTTTTCTGCCTTTGTGCCTCCGCCTGCAACTTTGATTTCCCCTTTCCCATGGGAACGACCGCGCCGACAACAACAGAAGCCCCTGTCACAACGACGGAACCGCCCGTGACGACGACCGAGCCGCCCGTAACGACGACCGAGCCGCCCGTAACGACGCTGCCGCCTGCCGTTACCGCCCCCATCACCTTTACGGGTAGCGAAAAGGAATACGACGGGGAAGCCCTGCCTTACGGCGTTGTGGGGCTGCCCGCTGAGGGGATCGAAGGCGTTTCGTATTCGATCCAAAAGGACGGAGAACCCTTTGCGGGGACCGAGCTTATCGATGCAGGTGTATATACCGTCACGGCTATCTTTACGGTAAGTGAAGGATATCAGCCTTTCGATTCGCTGACGGCTACCTTCACGATCTATCGGAAAACCGTTGATATCAGCGGCGTTACATGGAATTATTCCACTCCCTTTAAAAACGACGGAACGCTTCATACGGTATTGCTTATCGGCCTGCCCGACAAGATAAGCGTTGATTATAGCGGCACCTGCGGCGCTTCCAAAACCGGAACCTACACGGCGATCGCCACCTTGACGGTGACCGATAAAAATTATCAACTGAAAGAGCCCTCTGTCACGCTTTCTCTTACCTGGAAGATCGACAACGGCGGATGGACGGGAGACATTCTTTAAAATAAGGCCCAAACGGGCCTTATTTTTTATATCGGCCCGCAAGCTTTTCGACGAAAATGCTTGACACAATAGCAAAAAAGATATACAATATATAAGGATAATTATGAAATCAGAGGTTCTTATGGGACAGGAAATCAAAAGAATTGGTGTTTTGACCTCCGGGGGAGATGCTTCGGGTATGAATGCCGCTATTCGCGGTGTCGTTCACGCCGGCCTTTCTGCAGGGGTCGAGGTCGTGGGGATCTACGACGGATACGAGGGCTTGATCGCGGGAAATTCCGCCGTTTTAAGCCACGAGGACGTTGCCGAGATCATCGGTCGCGGCGGTACCTTTCTCCGTACGGCAAGATGCCCCGCCTTCATGACCCCCGAAGGGGTAAAGAAGGGATACGATAAGGCCCGTGAGCTGGGGCTTGACGCCCTGGTCGTTATCGGGGGGAACGGATCCTATCTCGGCGCGCTCGACCTTTCAAGGCTTGGGCTGCCTGTTATCGGGATCCCCGCTACCATTGATAACGATATTTCCTCGACCGAATATACCATTGGCTTCGATACCGCTATGAACGTGGCCCTTACCTATATCGAATGCGTGCGGGATACCGCCTCGTCGATGAGCCGCTGTAGCATTATTGAGGTCATGGGGCGTCATGCGGGGTATATCGCGTATTATACCGCGATCGCCGCGGGGGCGGAGGCGGTGCTTCTGCCTGAATATCCTTACGATCTTGAAAAGGACGTGATCGAACCGATCCGTAAATGGAAGGAGCGCGGGAAAAAGAATTATATCATCGTAGCGGCCGAGGGGGCCGAGGGTGTCCGCGAGCTTCCCACCAAGATCCAAGATGCCCTTGGAATGAAGCCCACTTATTCCGAGATCGGGTATATGCAGCGTGGCGGCTCTCCCACCGTGCGCGACCGTGCGCTTGCTTCTTTGATGGCCGAAAAGGCGGTCTCATGCCTGCTTTCGGGCGAGTATAACCGTCTTATTACGGTACAGAACGGAAAAATCGGTTCCGTTGACATCGAAGAAGGAAACAAAATGACAAAATGCATCGACGAAGCCCTTGTGCGGGCCGAAAAAAAACTTTCTTTAAGGTAAAATTATGAATACGGATGTTTTAATTGTAGGGGCAGGACCCGCCGGGATCTTTACCGCCCTTGAGATGGTCCGAAGGGGGACCGATAAAAAGATCGTTATGATCGAAAAGGGGAAGGCTGTCGAAAAGCGCCGTTGCCCCAAAAGCGTTACCGGACAATGCGTCAGCTGTAAGCCCTACTGCGATATTACCACGGGATTTTCGGGGGCGGGCGCCTTTTCGGACGGAAAGCTTTCCTTAAGCTATGAGGTTGGTGGAGATCTGCCGCAGCTGATCGGCGCCGAGCTTGCCGAGGAGCTGATCCAATATACCGACGGTATTTATCTTGAATTCGGGGCAGACAAGCACATCGAAGGGGTTTCGGATCCCGAGGCGATCAAGGATATAAGAAAGCGCGCCATCAAGGCGGGGCTTAAGCTGGTCGATTGCCCGATCCGTCATCTTGGCACCGAAAAGGCCCAGAAGCTGTACCACGATATCGAGATCTACCTTCAAGAGCACGGCGTAGAGATGTATTTCGGCTATGAGTGTGTCGACCTGATTTTAGAGGGCGCCAAGTGCCGCGGTGTCCTTGCCCGCAAGGGAAAGGAAGAGATGACGATCTATGCCGAAAGCACAGTCGTGGCGACGGGTCGCCGCGGCGCCGATTGGCTGGAGCGGTTGTGTGCCGAGCATAATATCGCCCACCTGCCCGGAACCGTCGATATCGGTGTGCGGGTCGAGGTCCGTAACGAGGTCATGGAAAAGGTCAACAAGGTTCTTTATGAATCCAAGCTGATCGGATATCCCAAGCCCTTCAAGAACAAGGTAAGGACCTTCTGTCAGAATCCCGGCGGCTTTGTCAGCCAGGAAAATTACGATAACGACCTTGCGGTCGTAAACGGCCATTCCTACAAGGAAAAGAAATCGGAGAATACCAATCTCGCGATCCTTTGCTCGCATAATTTCTCGGTTCCCTTTAATCAGCCGATCTCCTATGCGCAAAAGATCGGAGAGCTGACGAATATGCTGGGGGCGGGGCACATCCTCGTTCAACGCTTCGGCGATATTCTGGACGGAAAGCGTACCTGGCAGAAGGAGCTTGCGTTCTCGAACGTCCGTCCGACCCTTCCCGACGCGGTCGCGGGGGATATCACGGCGGCAATGCCCTATCGCGCGATGACCAATATCATCAACTTTATTCAGGCGGTCGATGAGGTCGTTCCCGGATTTGCCTCCTACGAAACGCTTCTTTATTCGCCTGAGCTGAAGTTTTACAGCAACCGCGTCAAGATGGATGAGCGCTTGAATACCAACGTTGAAGGGCTTTATTGCCTTGGCGATTCCAGCGGTTGGACGCGCGGACTTATGATGGCGTCTGTTATGGGCGTTCTGATGGGCCGTATCTTTATGGAAAAAAATAATTAATTTTAGAGGAGAATACATATGAACAGCCTTGCAAAATTCATCAAGACCCTGCCTTCCTGCGCCGAGGCGGAAAACTATGGCGTGTACCCCGAGTCGATCAACGAGGTAAATGGGGACTATGTTTTCATGGTTCGCGGCGAGGATGCCGATTACCTGGTAGCGACCGGCAAAGCGGCCGATAAGTTTGTTGGGAAAAAGAAGCTTTTCTCCAATTACAAGGTCATTGCAAAAACGCACGAGAACGCCATCGTCCTTCGCGAAATGTTCCCCTTCACGGCCCCTGTTCCGGTTCTTAAGAAGCTTCGCTCCTTCGGTGTCGGTGACCGTCTGGGTATCGCCACCCCCGGCCATCTGCGCGTTTTCAAGGAATACGACGCGTATCCGATCCTTGCCCAGCAGTCGATCCGTGAGCTGGATCTGACCGAAAGAACCTACGAGAACGTTCTCGACTGCGCCAGCTTCTACGTATTCCGCGACGGTTATAAGGATGGCTTCGGTGCCGACGGTGACCACCTGAAGAAGGAAAAGGATATCGAGTATGCCCTCGGGCTTGGCTTTACGATGATCACCCTCGACTGCAGCGAGCATATCCGTGGCGGGGTAGAGAAGCTTTCGCATGACGAGCTGGTTGCCGAATGTGAGCTTTCCGATGAGATGAAGGAGCGTTACCTCGGCAAGAGCTTTGAGATCGAGGGTGAGGCCCTTACCTTTGATGAGGATGAGCTGCGCCGCTGCGTTCTGATCTACGGAGAGGCTGTTTCCTTCGCGATCGGTATTTACAACAAGTATTTCCGTGAGGGCGGTGCCAACGCCGACTTCGAGATCTCGATCGACGAGACGGCTACCCCCACCTCGCCCCTGCAGCATTTCTTCGTTGCCAATGAGCTGGTTCTCGCGGGCGTTGACGTAGCCACGATGGCTCCCCGCTTCTGCGGCGAGTTCCAGAAGGGCGTCGACTATATCGGCGATATCAACCAATTCGAGGTCGAGCTGAAGACCCATGCCGCCATTGCCCGTCATTTTGGCTACAAGCTCAGCATCCACTCGGGCTCGGATAAGTTCTCCACCTTTGCCCTTATCGGCAAATATACGCAAGGAAACTTCCACGTGAAGACCGCCGGCACCAACTGGCTGGAGGCGATGCGTGCCGTTGCGACCGCGAAGCCCGATCTTTACCGCGAGATCCACGCCTTCGCCCTTTCGATGTTCTCGGAGGCGCAGAAGTTCTACCATGTCACCACCGATCTTACGAAGATCCCCGCCCTTGATACGCTTACCGATGCCGAGCTGCCTACGCTCTTCACCCAGAATGACGCAAGACAGCTGATCCACATCACCTACGGCTTTATCCTTACCGCAAGAGATGAGAAAGGCAACTACGTCTTCAAGGATAGACTCTATAAGTTCTGGAGAGAAGAGGAGTCGGTCTATTCCGATCTGCTGTACGCGCACATCGGCAAGCACCTCGCCCTTCTTTATGAGGGCTTCAAGGCCTGATCGATACAAGAAAGCCGAGGGATCGTTGGTCCTTCGGCTTTTTGGTAGGTATAATCCGCATAAAAAACAGTAATCTTTAAAAGAGGAAAACGAATGGAACTTAAAAAAATAGCTACCGATAAGGCACCGGCGGCCATCGGTCCTTATTCACAGGCCATTATCGCGGGAAACCTTCTCTTTACCTCGGGGCAGATCCCCATTGATCCTGCGAACGGACAGATCAAGGGAAGCACGATCGATGAACAGGCAGAGCAGGTTATGAAGAACCTTTCCGCTGTGCTCGAGGCGGCGGGAACGGCCTTTGAAAAGGCAGTCAAGACTACCTGCTTTTTGGCCGATATGGCCGATTTTGCGGCCTTTAACGCCGTTTATGCAAAGTATTTCACCACCTGTCCCGCCCGAAGCTGCGTAGCGGTGAAAACCTTACCTAAAGGGGTCCTTTGCGAGGTCGAGGTAATTGCGGCTCTTTGATGCCGTTTATGGAAAGGAGAAGCTATGACGTATCAAGAAATTCGGGAAAACGAAGCCATTAAAACCTATATTAAGGCGGCTGACGAGTCTCTTTGCGCCTTGGGGTATACCGAGCATTCGTTTGCCCACGTCGGTATGGTGGCGGAGCGGGCGGAATACATCCTCAAAACGCTTGATTTTCCCGAGCGAAGGATCGAGCTTGCGAAGATAGCCGCGTATTTGCACGATATCGGAAATCTTGTAAACCGTGTGGAGCACAGCCAAAGCGGGGCCGTGATGGCTTTTCGGATCCTGGATAAGCTTGGCTTCCCGTCCGAGGAGATCGCCGAAATAACGACGGCTATCGGGAATCATGATGAGGGAACAGGAGTCCCCGTAAGCCCCATCGCCGCCGCCTTGATCCTTGCCGATAAATCCGACGTGCGAAGAAGCCGCGTGCGAAACGAGGATATCAGCCAATTCGATATCCATGACCGTGTCAATTATTCGGTCACAAGGTCAGAGCTGAAGATCAACGAGGCGAAAAGCCTTATCAAGCTGAAGCTTTCGGTCGATACCCATATGGGCTCGATCATGGATTATTTTGAGATTTTTATGGAAAGAATGATCCTTTGCCGTAAGGCCGCCGAAAAGCTGGGCCTTCAATTCAAGCTGATGATAAACGAACAGCAGCTTATATAAAGAAAAATGCCGCGAAAGCGGCATTTTTTTATAGAAAAAGCATCGTTATAAGGCCAAAGGAAAGACCAAAGAGGGCCCCCGCGATCACATCGACCGTGTAATGCACCCCCGAAAGGACACGAAGGGCGCACAAAAGAGGCGCGATCAAAAAAAGGGGGATCGCCGCTATCGGGAAAAAGAAGAGGGTGACGGTGGCGATAAAAAAGCAGGAGTAGGCGTGGCGGCTGGGAAAGGAATCGTTCCTTCCGTGGTGGGGGGCCGCTTCCCGATTTTTTTGGTAAGGCCGTTTTGCCCCGATGAGGCGGCGCAGTATACTTATGAATAAAAAGGCAACGGCGCAGAGCAGAAGAAACAGAAGCCCCTTCGGCAGGCTTTGCGCAAGCAAATGGGCGGAAAGAGCCGAAAACCAAAGGAAGAAAAGGACAGAAATAGCCGTACTAAGCCGCAAAAACAATTTTTCTTTCTCCATTTTTTCTCCTCCTTTCTTTTCCATTATACACGAAAGGGGAGCAAAAGAAAAGAGAATTTTTCTTTTTTCTTTTCTTCCATGAAGAACATTACTTATTCTCGTTTCCTTTTAACAGCCATAGAAAAAGGCATCCCCCACTGTAAAAAAGGGCGGAAAGCATAAGATATTCGGTCATAAGCTCCTTTATATCCTATTTATCGGTGATGAGAGAAAAGGCGAGGACTGACGCCGTAACGGCGATGGATATGCGCAGAAGGGTTATAAGTACCGAAGAGAAATGAAACTCTTTTCGTTTCTCTTTACAGATAAGCACGGGGGAAGAGGAGGGAAAAAGCAAAGAAAAAAGAAGAAAAGAAACGGCCGAACCGAGGGAAAAGAGGGAAGGGATCCCGCTTTGGCTTTCTTCAGAGAGCATGGAAAGTGCCGCAATGGCGCTTTCCTTGGAAAAAAGCGAGATGAAAAGCCCCGAGAGCGGTCGCCAATCGGTCATTCCCAAGGGAGCGAAAAGCGGCAGAAGGAAAGACGTGGCAATGGCCAGAAGACTTTCGCTTTTATCTGCCGTATAAGAGAAGGTCGGCGTAACCGAAAAAAGAAGCCAGGTCGCCGCGCTATATAAAAAGACGACCGAAAAGCAACGGCGAAGCAAAAAAAGCGTAGCGCTTACTCCCTCTTTGAGGCAGGTCCTAATGGCGGGGGCGCGATAGGGTGGTAGGATAAAGATCCCATCCTCTCGGTCGGGCGCTTTGCTTATGCGCCTGTGCAGGGCGGAAAGGATAAGAGAAGTAACGGTTTTTATCAGATAAAGAAAAATGGCAAGCAGGGGAGCAAATCGGGGAAAAAGACAAAAGGAAAGCAGGAGAAGGGGAATGATCTCCGATCGTTCGGTCGACTCTGCGAGCTTTCCCTTATATAGGCAGCGGATCCGCGCCGTGTAGCCGCTCTCCTTGGCCAATGAAGCAAAGAAGGAAAAAAGAAAAGCGATGGGGAAAAGGGCGATAACGGCGAAAACACCGCGAAGCAGCCCGTTCGCGATAAAGGAGGCAAGCGGGGGATCCGTATTTCCGCTTTGCAAAAAAAGAAGAAGCTGCTCCCGAAGGCGTTGGGTAAGATGAATAAAAAGGTCAAATAAGGGGCGAGAAAGTGGCCCGACAGAAAGGAAAAAAGCCAAAAATAAGGCGAGGAAGGGAAAAAGGGGAGCCAGTGCCCCCGATAAAAGGAGGCGATCCTTCCCATATGGATCTTCTTCCTTCTCGGAAGGAATGTATGCTCTTTCGGCAAGAAGCGCGCAGGCCTTTCTCCGAAAAAGAATAAGAGCCTCCGCTTTTTCGTCGGTCGGTGACGGAAGCGGTGTAGCAAGGCTTTTTTTCAGCTCGGTCACGGTATGAAGAGAGGGGGCCCTCGAAAGCAGGAATTCCTCCAATAAAAGGGCGGTCCGCGGGGAGGGGGACGAAGGAGAGGCAAGAGAAG
>JAZNDS010000003.1:0-18626 GCA_045588145.1 Eubacteriales bacterium
ATCGCGCTTCAGAATATTCCCGAGGGGATGGTGATCATCGGCCCGATGCTGGCCTCGGGCATCTCGCATAAGCGGACCTTCTTCATCGCCCTAAGTCGGATCGTAGCCATGTCGTTCTGTGAGCCAAGGAGTTGTTTCATACATTTGTCTTCCTAAGACCGCTTGGCCTCCGACTTATCGCGCTTCAGAATATTCCCGAGGGGATGGTGATCATCGGCCCGATGCTGGCCTCGGGCATCTCGCATAAGCGGACCTTCTTCATCGCCCTTCTGACGGGGCTTGTCGAGGTAGTCGGCACGCTCTTCGGCTTCTTCGCCGTGCAGATCTCCACCGCCATCCTCCCCTTTGCCCTTGCCTTTGCGGGCGGCACCATGCTTTACGTCATCAGCGACGAAATGATCCCCGAGACCCACGCCCACGGGCACGAGCGGGGCGCGACCTACGCGCTGCTCGCGGGGTTCGCTTTAATGTTGTCCGTCGATTTTCTGCTTGGATAACTTTCTGCTTGGATAAGCGGCGCAATACTTCGTTAAAGCGTCGACTTGGGCGGTTCGACGTAGGGATCTACGCCATCACCGCCTGCGCACGCCCTGTGCCTCGCCCTGCACCGTTTCTTTGACGCAGAAGCCGATTTTTCGGCAAAGAGTGAGACGCTTCTTCTATACGGAGCGGCTTGGATAAGGGGCGCGCATTTTTCCGAAAAAGAGAAAATAAAATTTTTATATAAACGAAACCAAACAAGGAGGAAAAACCATTGACCTTTCACAACAAAAGCAGCGAAGAGGCGGTAAGCGCGCTTCGGACAGACGCTGCCGCGGGGCTTAGCGCCGAGGAGGCCGCGAAAAGGCTTTCGGAGGTAGGCGAGAACAAGCTGCGCGAAAAGAAAAAGAAGACCATGCTTCAGCGCTTCCTGGCCCAGTTCAAGGACGCGATGATCCTGATCCTCATTGCCGCCGCGATCGTTTCCTTCGTGATCGCCTGCGTCGAAGGGGATCCCATGGAATTCTTCGAGCCCGCGCTTATCCTTCTGATCGTTATCCTCAACGCCGTGATGGGCGTTATGCAGGAGAGCAAGGCCGAAAAGGCGCTGGACGCCTTGAAGAATATGTCGGCCCCGCATGCCCGCGTCATTCGGAACGGCCGGGAGAGCGTGGTAGACGCTTCGACCCTTGTTCCGGGGGATATCATCCGCCTGGAGGCGGGGGATTTCGTCCCTGCCGACGCCCGCCTTTTGCAGTCGTCCAGCTTAAAGTCCGAGGAATCGGCCCTGACCGGGGAATCGGTCCCCTCCGAGAAGGACGCCTTGGCCGAGGTCAAGGAGAACGCCCCGATCGGGGATCGCACCAACATGGTCTTCTCGGGCTGCAGCATTACCTACGGCTCCGCCGTGGCGGTCGTGACCGCGACGGGTATGGATACCGAAATGGGGAAGATCGCCAACCTTCTCGATAACGAGGCCGACAGCGAGACCCCCCTGCAGCAAAAGCTTTCGCAGCTTGGGAAGTATCTGGGGCTTATGGCGCTTGCCGCCTGCGCCGTCATTTTCGTCGTGGGGCTGGTGAACGAGATCCCGCCGCTGGAGATCTTTATGACCGCGATCTCGCTTGCCGTTTCCGCCATTCCCGAGGGCATGCCCGCGATCGTCACCATCGTGCTTTCGATCGGCGTACAGCGCATGGTCAAAAAGAACGCCCTGATCCGCCGTCTGCCCGCGGTCGAGACCCTTGGAAGCGCCTCGGTCATCTGCTCGGATAAGACGGGTACGCTTACCCAGAACCGTATGACCCTGACCCGTGCCTACGTCGAAGGGGCGGGGATCGAGGATATTTCGGCCGAGAACGGCGAGGCGATCAAAAAGCTGCTGTACTACGGCTCGCTTTGCTCGGACGGGACGGTCGTTTTCGAAAATGGAAACGAAACGCATATCGGGGATCCCACCGAGACCGCGATCGTCTTGGCCGCCCATAAGAACGGCTATCCGAAGGAGGAGCTGAACCGCCTGTATCCCCGCGTCGCGACCCTCCCCTTTGACTCCGACCGTAAGCTGATGTCGACGGTCAACGAGATCGACGGCAAAAAGATCGTTATCGTTAAGGGTGCCTTTGATATGATGGCCGAGCGCTGTGTCGCGGGCGATCTGGAGAAGGCGAAGGAGATCACCGAGGCGATGAGCCGCGACGCCTTGCGCGTTTTAGCGGTCGCGTATAAAGAAATTGAAGAGCTGCCCGAAAGTCTTACCAGCGAAACGCTGGAAAGCGGGCTGACCTTTATGGGCCTTGTCGGCATGATCGACCCGCCCCGCCCCGAGGCCAAGGAGGCCGTGGCCGTTTGCCGCCGCGCCGGTATCAAGCCCGTGATGATCACGGGGGACCACGTGGTGACAGCCTCGGCCATTGCCAAGGAGCTTGGGATCTTGGAGGAGGGCGACCGCGCCATCACAGGCGCCGAGCTTGACCTGATGACCGACAGCGAGCTGGACGCCGCCGTTTCCTCGATCTCGGTCTATGCCCGCGTTTCGCCCGAGAACAAGATCCGCATCGTCAAGGCCTGGCAGCGGAAAGGCCAGGTCGTTTCGATGACGGGTGACGGCGTCAACGATGCCCCCGCCTTAAAGGCCGCCGATATCGGCTGTGCCATGGGTATCACGGGGACCGACGTTGCCAAGGGTGCCGCCGATATGACCCTGACCGACGACAATTTCGCGACGATCGTGGACGCTGTCGAGGAAGGCCGCGGCATTTACGCCAACATCCGTAAGGTCGTTGGGTTCCTGCTCGGCACCAACATCGGTGAGGTCATCACGGTTTTTGCCGCGATGCTTCTGTGGCACACGACGCCGCTTCTTTCGATGCAGCTGCTTTGGATCAACCTCGTGACCGACAGCCTGCCCGCCATTGCCCTCGGCATGGAGGCGGTCGAAAAGGATGTTATGTACCGTAAGCCGAAGCCGAAGGATGAGGGCATCTTTGCCCACGGGCTTGGGATGCGTGTCGGCTTGCAGGGCGTGATGTTCGCGCTTCTGACGCTGATCGGCTTCGTCATTGGAACGGGGCTTCCGCTTTCGGATATCTTCGCGGGCGCGCTTCGCACGAACGAATTGGCCCTTCAGGGCGGACAGACGCTGGCCTTTATGGTGCTGTCGCTTACCCAGATCGTGCAGGCCTTCAACATGAGAAGCGAGCATTCGCTCTTCAAGGTCGGCTTTTTCACCAACCGCAACCTGAACCTTGCCGCGCTTGCCTCGGTCCTGATGGTCGCGCTTGTGCTGTTTGTCCCCGGCATCAACACCGTATTCGGTCTTATTCCGCTTAAGGCCACGCAGTATCTGATCGGCCTTGGACTGATCCTTGTGCCGCTTCTCGTTATGGAATTTTCCAAGAAGTTTGGCCTTATCAAGCATCAGCATTGAATCCCTGCGCCTTTGGCGCAGTCAAAAAAAACAGAAGAAAATAGCTCTTATAAGAACAAAAAGGCTCCCGTCAGATCTTAAGGTCTGTCGGGAGCTTTTTTCGGTATAAAGGAGTAGTCGTTATTCTTCTGCGTACAATTCGTCGCAGTACCACCGTATTGGATTATCGTAGATATATTTTATGTGTTCTTCATAATCCTTTCGGTTTCGTATGATGTGGTCATAAAAATGCCGTTGCCAAATGTTTTCTCCATATTCTTTATTGGAAAACCTTTTGAACGTGGATGCAAAACGCGAAACAGACGAATGTTGCTTTGTAGGGGGCGACGTCCTCGACGCCCCGTTTTCAGAGACAAACAGCATGATGTGAATATGGTTTGGCATGATCACATAACTATCGACCGTTATATCATCATAAAATCCGTTTAATTGGTTTATGTATTTTTCAGCAATCGTCCCGTAGGGTAATAATTCCACGTTTTTCGGGGCGTCGAGGACGTCGCCCCCTACAATGCGGGACAAAATCTTTCTTCTGTTTTCGGTGCATATCGTTATGAAATATGCGCCTACGGAGTTGTAATCAAAACCCCGTAATCGTGTCGGCTTTCTTTGTGGGAAATCCTTTTCTTTATCCATTATTCGTCCACCTACACGGTTATAAATTAGGAAAGAAACGTGTCAAGCATCTGCGCATAAGAGGCTACGCAAAAGTCCCTCTCCGGTTATTTTAATTTAGCCGTCTTTTTGTAGGCCGCTGTGACAGCGGATATGACCGTCGCGCGGAAGGCGCCGTCCTCAAGCGCCTTGACCCCCTCGATGGTGGTGCCGCCGGGGCTGCAGACCGCGTCCTTCAATTCCCCGGGGTGGCGGCCGCTTTGCAAAAGCATCTCCGCGCTGCCGCGAAGCGTCTGCGAAGCGTACAGCAGCGCCTTATCGCGCGGCAATCCGCAGGCGACGGCCCCATCGGCCAGGGCTTCGGCAAAAAGATAGACGAAGGCAGGGCCGCAGCCCGAAAGCGCGCCGCCCGCGTCGATCATTCCCTCGGGAATGCGGTCAAAGCGCCCCGCCGCCGAAAGGGCGGTAAGAAAGCCCTTGATATCTTCGTCGGTCGTCTCCTCGTTGGCGGTATAAAGGATCATCGCCTCGCCGACCGAGGCCGGGGTGTTCGGCATGATACGGATCAGGGGGCAGGGAAGCCCCGCGTTTTCCTGCAAGGTCGCCAGCGTAACGCCCGCCGCCATGCTGACCAGCACAAAGCGCCCCTTCTTTTCTTGAAGAAGCGGACGAAGCTCCTCAAAAAGCGCGCGGATGCCCTGGGGCTTAACGCCCAGAACAATGTAATCGGCTTTTTCGATCAGCTCGGGAAGCGAAACGGCGCGGGCCGAAAGCGAAGCGCACAGCGAAGAAAGCTTTTTCTCGCTCTTGTCACAAAGCAGGAGGCTGCCCTTCGGCAGGGACTTCGCGGCGGCCGAGGCCAACGCGCCCCCCATATTCCCGCAGCCGATAAAACCAAACGTATAGCTCATATGCTCTCCTTTCGCGTTAGCGGATGTGCCCGTTTCCGTGCACGACGTATTTATAGGTCGTCAGCGCCGTAAGGCCCATCGGGCCCCTTGCGTGCAGCTTCTGGGTCGAGATGCCGATCTCGCATCCAAGGCCGAATTCCCCACCGTCGGTAAAGCGGGTCGAGGCGTTGATGTATACGGCGGCGCTGTCGATCGCCATGGCAAAGCGGCGGGCCGTCTCCTCATTCTCGCTGACGATCGCCTCGCTGTGGTGGGTGCTGTGACGAAGAATATGCGCGATCGCTTCGTCAACCTCCCCCACCGTGCCGATGGCCAGGATATAATCCAAAAACTCGGTATCAAAGTCTTCTTCGGTGGCAGCCTTCCCCTCAATGAGGGCGGCGGCCTCCTTGTCCAGCCGAAGCTCGACGGGGATAAGGCCCGCCTCTTTTCGCTTTGTTACCAGCCTTTCATAAAGCTTTGGTAAAAATAACTTTGCAATATCCCGATGCACAAGACAGACCTCCGCGGCGTTGCAGACCGAGGGACGGCTGGTCTTGGCGTTCTCCACGATCGCAAGCGCCTTCTCAAGATCGGCGTCCTTGTCGATATACAGGTGGCAGATGCCCGTGCCGGTCTCGATACAGGGGACCTTCGCCCCCTCGGTGCAGGCGCGGATCAGACCTGCCCCCCCACGGGGGATCAGAAGATCCACAAGGCCTACGGCCTCCATCAGCTCCTTGGCGCTCTTACGGTCGGTATCGGGAACCATCCCGACAAGGCTTTCGGGAAGACCGCAGGCGGCAAGCCCTGCCTGCAGGGCGCGGGTGATGGCGGTGTTGGAAAGAAAGGCCTCCTTCCCACCGCGAAGGACGCAGGCGTTTCCGCTCTTTAAGCAGAGGGCGGCGGCATCCGAGGTCACGTTCGGGCGGCTTTCGTAGATGATCGCTACCACCCCGATCGGGACCCGTAGCTTTTCGATCAGAAGCCCGTCGCTTCGTTCGCTTCTTTCCAAGACCTCGTGACACGGGTCGGGAAGCGAGGTCACCTCGCGGATCCCCTTTGCCATGCCCTCGATGCGCTCCCTCGAAAGGCGCAGGCGGTCCTTCATCACGGGGCTCATATCGGGTACGGCCGAAAGATCGCGTTCATTCGCCGCCAGGATCTCATCGGTATGCGAAAGCAGGGCATCGGCCATCGCCGTAAGTGCCCGATCTTTTTCCTCGCTTGAAAGCGAGGCGGCGACGGGGGCGGTGGCCTTGACCCTTTGCAGAAGCGCTTGCGTCGTCATACGGTCGCCTCCCCGAAGAAGAAGCGCGTGCCGATCGGCTTGCCCTCCACCGCGTCGTAAAGCGAGGTGGGGTCGGCTCCGTTCATAATGATCATGCGGCAGTTGTTCTCCTGGCAGATCTCGGCGGCCGAGAGCTTGGTCTTCATCCCGCCCGTGCCGAGCGAGGAGCCCGCCCCGCCCCCAAGAGAAAGGATCTGTTCGGTAAGCGTCGGTACCTCGCAAATCCGCGTGGCGCCCTTATCCTTCTGCGGGTCGGCGGTATAAAGACCGTCAATATCCGAAAGCAGGATCAGAAGATCGGCCTTTACGCTGGCGGCGACCATGGCCGAAAGGGTATCGTTATCCCCCACCT
This sequence comes from Eubacteriales bacterium, assembly GCA_045588145.1. Lineage (GTDB taxonomy): Bacteria > Bacillota > Clostridia > Oscillospirales > CAG-272 > UBA1740. The sequence goes on from JAZNDS010000003.1 coordinate 6,558, forward strand.
TGATCTCATCGGTCGAGACCGTGTCGTTTTCGTTGATGATCGGCAGGGCCGAAAGCTCTAAAAGGCGGTGCATGGTGTTGGCAAAATTCTCGTGCCGCTCGGGGGACGAGAAGTCGGACCCCGTCAGAAGCAGCTGGGCCACCGTGTGGTGGTATTCCTCGAACAGGCGGTCGTAGGTGTACATCAGCTCGCACTGGCCGACGGCGGCCGCCGCTTGCTTGGTCTTGATATCGTGCGGCCGCTCGGAGAGGCCCAGCTTGCCGACGCCCATGGCAATGGCGCCCGAGGAGACCAGAATGATCTCGTGACCCGCGTTTTTCAGGTCGCTTAAAACACGGCAAAGCGTCTCGACCCTTCGGATATTCAGGCGCCCCGTTTCGTACGCTAAGGTCGAGCTGCCGACCTTTACCACAACTCTCATAATTTTCCTCCCGTGGCACAGCCACCCATAAGAAGGGGAAGCCCCCTTTTATTCTTTTTCTTTATTATTTTCTATTATAACGAATATAGGGCGCCCTGTCAAGAAAGCGCCCCAAAAATCAAGAACAGAAAATAAGCGGATCGAGCGAGAAGCTTCCGTCGCGGTTTTCAAGATAACCGTAGTGACAGTGCTCCATCAGGCGGCGGATCGCCTCGCCGTCCAGCCCCACGCAGTCGGGCAGGGTATCGAGCAGCGCCTTTGCCGCGGGGTGGAAGGTCGAGGTGGTCACGAACAGCCCGCGCGTGCCTGCCTTGATGTTCATCGCGCCGAAGAACTCGCGGATCTCCTTTTCGGTCACGTGGATGCTTCGGCGGCATTTGGTCTGGATCACGTGGTATTCGACAAAGCCGAGGGCGTCCTCGGTGTCGATCAGGCAGTCGATCCCCCCGTCGTCGGACCCCCCGCAGACCTCGCAGCGCAGGATCCTTTTGCCCGAAAGACGGAAGAATTTTTCAAGAAGCCCGCAGATGAATTTTTCAAAGAAGGCGCCGCCCCGCTCGTAAAGCAGGGAAAAGACGGCGGGAAAAAGCTCCTCGCCTGAAAGGGGGCGGAAGGGGGTGCAGGCGGCGATCGAGAAGACCCCGTCCCTTTGCCGCAGGGCGCCCGAGGAAATAAGCTCCTTCAGGATCTGCCCCGCAAGGCTTGAAAGCGAAAGATCGTCCTTTCTTTCCTCGGTCTTTTCCACCGAAAAGACCTTCGAAAGATGCGAAAAGATCTGCCGCTTGGTGCGCCCCCCCGTTTGCAGCAACGAAAGAAGCTCCTTTTCGACCGCCGCGCGGGAAAAGGAAAGCGTCGCAAGCCTTCCGAGGCGATAAAGCTCCTCCTCGCACGCAACCGTCTCCTCGGCCACCGCCTCCCCCAGCACCGAGGCGATATAGACCGAAAGGCGCTCGCTATCCCCCGAAAGCCCGCGCTTATCGGCGGCCGTCAGGCGAAGGACGGTTTTTTCGATCAGCTCCTCGCGGGGAAGCGGCCCCGCAAGAAGGACCTGCTTTAGAAGGGCTTTGATATAGGTTGACGAAAGGCTTTTCGGGTTCATAGGCTTTTCCTTTCCGCTTTTTTGGGGGGCGTTTTTTCTCTTTAACTTCATTATAGCGTTTTTTGCCGAAAAAGTCAATTAAAAAGCGCAAGCGGACAGCGCCCCCGCGCCCCGCCGCTTCTTGACATTCGCCCGACGGTGCGCTATAATAAAAGGTAATTCTTTCTCCCTTTGTAAAAATTCTTCGGGCCAAGCGCGATCGGCCCTCAAACGGAGGTACATCCATGAAGATCTCGTCTATTATCCGACAAGGCAAGCCCACCCTTTCCTTCGAGGTATTCCCGCCGAAGACCGACGATAAGTTCGAGGGGGTGCTTTCGGCCGCCTCGGCCATTGCCGCCCTTTCTCCCTCGTTTATGAGCGTTACCTACGGCGCGGGGGGCGGGACCTCCCGCTATACCGCCGCCGTATGCGAGGCGCTTCTTTCGCGCGGGGTGACCCCCATCGCGCATCTTACCTGCGTTTCCTCGAGCCGCGACGCGATCCAAGAGGAGCTTGTGGCGCTTAAGGGGAGAGGCATCGAGAACATCCTCGCGCTTCGGGGTGACCTGCCCGAGGGGTTTAATCCCACGGCGGCGCATTACCACCACGCCAGCGAGCTGATGGAGGAGCTCCGCGCCTTCGGCGGCTTTTGCGTGGGGGGCGCCTGCTATCCCGAGGGGCATCCCGAAAGCGAGAACGCCGAGCGGGATATCGAGGGGCTTCGCCGCAAGGTCGAGGCGGGCTGTGAATTCCTGACCACCCAGATGTTCTTCGACAACAACATCCTTTATAACTTTATGTACCGTCTTCTGCGCGCCGATATACGGGTCCCTGTGATCGCGGGGATCATGCCGGTCACCTCGGCTTCGCAGATCAAGCGTATCCTTTCGATCTCCTCCTCGGCCCTGCCGCAGCGCTTCGTGCGCATCGTCGATCGCTACGGCAACGACCCCGCCGCCATGAAGCAGGCGGGCATCGCTTACGCCACCGAGCAGATCATTGACCTTTTCGCCAACGGCGTCGATGCTGTGCACGTCTATTCGATGAACCGCCCCGACGTTGCCGAGGCGATCAAGCGGAACCTTTCCGAAATTCTCAAGTAATGGAAGGTTATATTTACAAAGAGATCGGGGAAGAGAGGATTTTGCTCTCAAAAAAAGAGCTTTCCCGCCGCCTTCAGTCTCCGCTTGACAGGGATGAGGACCAAGTAAGGGAGGCGGAGAGGGGGCTGCGCGCCGCTCTTTCCTGCCGTTTTTGCGCCGTGAGGCTTCCGCTCGCCTATCCCGCCGGGCATACGGTTTCGGTGGGTCCCTTTTCGGTTGAAAGCCGCGATCTTTACAAAAATCTTTTTCCCTGCCAAGAGGCCTTTTTGCTTGCCGTTACCTTGGGGGAGGGGGTCGACCGCTATCTTCAACGCCTTTCGCTTTTCTCGGTCAGCGGGCATTTCGTGGCGGACGCTGTCGCCTCGGCCCTTGCGGAGGCGGCGGCCGATCTTGCCGAGGAGGAGCTTCGGGGACAGCTTTCGCTTCGCCCGCGTTTTTCCCCGGGCTACGGCGATATGCCGCTCTCCTTCCAGGAAAGCCTTCTTTCCTTGACCGACGCGCCCCGCCGCCTTGGGATCAAGCTGGGGCGTAGCCTTTTGCTGTCACCGCAAAAAACGATAACCGCGATTATGGGGATACTGCCATGAAAAAGGACATTCGAAAAGCATTAAAGGAGGGCCGTCTGTATTTTGACGGCGGCTTTGGCACGATGTGTGAGGCGTTGGGGGTCGGGGGCACCCCGCCCGAGCTTTTAAATCTTTCCTCCCCCGCCGCCGTCCGAAGCATTCACGGGGCCTACCTTGCGGCGGGAAGCCGCATCCTTACCGCTAACACCTTCGGGGTCAATCGCGATAAATACGAAAATTACGGAGAGCTGATCCGCACGGCGATCTCGCTTGCCAAGGAGGCGGCCGCCGGATATCCCGATGCTTATATCGCCTACGATATGGGCCCGACGGGGCGCCTGCTTTCCCCGCTTGGAGACCTTCCCTTTGAGGAGGCGGTCTCGCTTTTTTCGGCCAACGCGAGGGCGGCCGAGGAGGCGGGGGCCGACCTTATTCTTATCGAAACGATGAACGACGCGTACGAGACCAAGGCGGCGGTCGTCGGCACGAAGGAGGGGTGCAGCCTTCCGATCTTTGTGACCAACGCTTACGACCGAAGCGGGCGGCTGATGAGCGGCGCGGACCCGCTTGCCATGATCACGCTGCTTGAGGGGCTGTCGGTCGACGCTGTCGGTATGAACTGCTCCTTCGGGCCCGATCTGATGCTCTCGCTTTTGCCGCAGTTTCGGGATCACTGCTCGCTTCCCATCATCGTCAGCCCCAACGCGGGCCTGCCGACGGTGAAGGACGGCAAAACGGTCTATACCGTTGACCCCGAGGAATTTTCGCTTCTGATGAAAAGGATCGCCGAGGGCGGCGCCACGGTTCTTGGCGGCTGCTGCGGCACGACCCCCGAATATATTCGGAAAACGGTCGAAAAGACCAAGGACCTGCCGTATTCTCTTCCGAAGAAAAAGAAAAGCACCCGCATCTCCTCCTACACCCACGCCCTTTCGGTTGGGGAGCGCCCGCTTCTGATCGGAGAGCGCATCAACCCCACGGGAAAGCCCCGCCTGAAGGAGGCGCTTCGGCGGGAGGATCTTGCCTACGTTGTGCGCGAGGGGCTTTGCGAGGAGGAGATGGGCGCCGATATCCTTGACGTGAATGTCGGCCTGCCGGGGCTTTGCGAGGAGGATATGCTTTGCCGCGCGGTTTCGGCGCTGCAGGCCGCGACCGCCTTACCCCTTCAGCTGGATTCGGCCGATCCGCGGGCGCTTGCCGCGGCGATGCGCCTCTATAACGGAAAGCCGCTCGTCAATTCGGTGAACGGTAAGCGGGAGAGCCTTGACGGGGTCCTTCCCGCGGTTAAAAAATACGGTGGGGTGGTGATCGCCCTTACGATGGACGAGGGGGGCATTCCCGAAAGCGCCGAGGGGCGGGTCGCGATCGCCGAGCGGATCGTTGCCTACGCCCGTCGCTACGGCCTTCGGAAGCAGGATTTCGTCATCGATCCCTTATGCCTTTCGGTCTCCTCGGACGAGGGGAGCGCCGCCGTTACGCTAAAAGCGCTTCGGCTTCTGAAGAAGAAGGGCTTTTATACCTCGCTTGGGGTCTCGAACGTTTCCTTCGGACTGCCCGCGCGGGATAAGATCAACGCCGCCTTCTTTACGCTCGCGCTGGAGGCAGGGCTTGACGCCGCCATTATGAACCCCCACTCCGCCGCGATGAAGGACGCCTATTACGCCTTCTGCGCCCTGCGGGGAAGAGACAGCGCCTTTGCCCGCTATATTGCCTACGCGACAGAGGAGACGGGAGCGCGGGCGGAGGCCGCCGCGCCAACAAGGACGGCCGATACGCCGCCTTCGCTTTCCGAGGCGGTCGAAAAGGGGCTTTGCGAGACAGCGGACGCCGCCGCGCGGCGCCGTCTTGCCGAGGGGGCATCTCCGCTTTCGCTGATCGGGGAGGAGCTGATTCCCGCCCTTTCGGCGGTGGGGCGCCGTTTTGAAGAAAAAACGCTGTATCTGCCCCAGCTTTTAAAGAGCGCCGAGGCGGCAGGCGCCGCCTTTGCGGTGATCAAGGAATGCATCCCCCCAAGGAAGGGGGAGGAAAAAAGGGATATGATCCTGGCCACCGTCCAAGGGGATATCCACGATATCGGAAAAAACATCGTCCGCGTGATGCTGGAAAGCTACGGCTTTACGGTACATGACCTTGGGCGGGACGTTCCCCCCGAAAGGGTCACCGAGGCGGTGGAGCGGACCGGCTGCCGCTTGGTAGGCCTTTCCGCCCTGATGACCACCACCGTCCCCGCCATGGAGGAAACGATCAAGCGGCTGCACCAAATGTCCCCACCCGCGACGGTCTATGTCGGGGGCGCGGTGCTGACGGCCTCCTACGCCGAGGAGATCGGGGCTGACGGCTACGGAAAAGACGCCATGGAGACCGTGCGCCTTGCCCAGGGCTATTACGGCGAAAATCAATAAGTTTTGTTTACATTAATACCAAAAGAAGGAAAAAGAAGATGGAAAAGCTGAAGGGCTTATACGAGGAGCTTGGCATCAGCCGCTCGGTATACGAATACGGAGAAGAGGTGCTTGCCTCGCTGAAGGAGCGCTTCGATACGATCGATCGGCGTGCCGAATACAACCAGCAGAAGGTGCTTCTTGCCATGCAGAAGAATCGCGTGAACGCCACGCACTTCGCGGCAACGACGGGCTATGGCTATAACGACGCGGGGCGCGATGCCCTGGAGGGTGTCTACGCCGATACCTTCCATACCGAGGCGGCGCTCGTCCGCCCGCAGATCACCTGCGGCACGCACGCCTTGGCGGTGGCGCTCTCGGCGAACCTGCGCCCCGGGGACGAGCTGCTTTCCCCCGTCGGCCGCCCCTACGATACGCTCGAGGAGGTCATCGGGATCCGCCCCTCGCCCTGCTCGCTGGCCGAGAATGGGGTCAGCTACCGCGAGGTCGAGCTTCTGCCGAACGGCGATTTCGATTACGAGGGGATCGCGGCGGCGATCAATGAAAGGACCGCGCTCGTCACCATTCAGCGCTCGAAGGGCTACGCCACGCGTAAGACCTTCTCGGTCAAAAGCATCGGGGAGCTGATCGCCTTTATCAAGGAAAGAAAGCCGAGCGTTCGGATCATGGTCGACAACTGCTATGGCGAATTTGTCGATCTTATCGAGCCGAGTGACGTCGGCGCCGATATGATCGTTGGCTCTCTCATCAAAAACCCCGGCGGCGGTCTGGCGCCGATCGGCGGCTATATCTGCGGAAAAAAGGAATGCGTAGAGCGCTGTGCCTATCGCTTAAGCGCCCCGGGGCTTGGGCAGGAGGTGGGGGCCAATCTCGGGCTTCTTCCCTCGATGTTCCAGGGCTTTTTCCTGGCGCCGACCGTCGTTGCGGGCGCCCTGAAGGGGGCGATCTTCGCCGCCAATATTTACGAGCGGCTCGGCTTTCCCGTCATTCCCGACGGGAAGGAGGAGCGGCACGATATCATCCAGGCGGTAACGCTTGGCAGCCCCGAAGGGATGCAGGCCTTCTGCGGCGGCATCCAGAGCGCTGCCCCGGTCGACAGCTACGTCACCCCCGTTCCGTGGGAGATGCCGGGGTACGATGCCCCCGTCATCATGGCGGCGGGCGCCTTTATCCAGGGCTCCTCGATCGAGCTGTCGGCCGACGGACCGGTCCGCCCCCCCTACGCCGTTTATTTCCAGGGCGGGCTTACCTTCTATAACGCCAAGCTCGGGATCCTTGCTTCGCTTCAGAAGATGGTGGACGCGGGGCTGGTCAGCCTGCCGCGGGAATAAAAAAAGGCCCGCTTGAAACGGGCGCTTTCTTAATTGATCAGGGCGATCGAGGCCGACAGATACGCCGCGAAGCCGAGCCAGATAAGATACGGGATCTGCAAATAGGCGGCGGTCTTTGACACCTTTTTGTAGTTTTCAACCGTGAGAAGCACGAAGATAAACAGGGCGATCACAACGAAAAAGGCAAGCAGGAAGGCCTGCAGGTGAAAGAAGATCGGGCTGAAGGCAAAGTTGAGAAGCAGGCTGACGCCGTAATAAAAGAGACCGCGCCTTGCCGCCTCGGGGTCTTCCAACCGCTTTTCGTATACGAGGGCGGCGCTGATCCCCATAAGCACGTAAAGCACCGTCCATACGACGGGGAAGAGCCAGCCGGGCGGGGAAAGAAGCGGGCGGTTGATCTGTTCGTAGATCGAGCTGCCGCCGCCAAGAAGCGCCGAAAGCCCCCCGACCGCAAGGGCTAACGCGACCGAAAGGATATAAGGAAGAATTCGTTTCATCATATCATCACCTCGCCCTATTTGTATGAGGAGGGCGGGCGATTTATGACAAAGGGCGGGTGAAAAGGTCCTTCTTTGCCGCATCTTTACCGAAAGAATGGTATAATGATGTAGAATGGGGTAGAAGCGGCAGAGCCGAGGGCCCCGTTCAAAGGATTTGTAGGGCTTGATAAGATCAAGCGGTTACGCTTGTGAAAGGATAAAAGGATTTATGGAATTTGCAGAATTCTTTGCACAAATGACAGCAAATCCCCTGCTGTTTATCGCGGTAGCGCTGACGCTGGGGGTGATCCTGGTAAACGGCTGGACCGACGCGCCAAACGCGATAGCCACCTGCGTCGTTACACGCTGTATGCCCCCAAAGGCCGCGATCCTGATGGCGGCGGTCTTCAATTTCCTCGGTGTGTTTATCATGACGCAGATCAGCAATCAGGTGGCGGTCACGATCACGAGCATGGTGGATTTCGGGGATAACTCGGGGGAGACCGTCATTATCGTTTTGTGCGCGGCGATGCTGGCGATCGTTATCTGGGCCACGCTTGCCTGGGTCTTCGGGATCCCGACCAGTGAAAGCCACGCCCTGATCGCGGGCCTTACGGGGGGCGCAATGGCGCTTACCGGCCTTGGGGCGATCGTGTGGAGCGAATGGAGCAAGGTCCTGATCGGGATCGTGATCTCGGTGGTCCTCGGCTTCGGGCTGGCCTTTCTGATGGGAAAGCTCGTTACAAGGATCTGCTACCGTATGAACCGCCCGCGGACCGAGCCCTTCTTCCGCGGGGCCCAGATCGCGGGGGCCGCGGCTATGGCGTTTATGCACGGCGCGCAGGACGGACAGAAGTTTATGGGCATTATGCTGCTTTGCGTATTTACTCTGCAAGGAACAGGCGCCTCGGCCGAGGCCTTCTTGATCCCCACGTGGCTGATGATCGTTTGCTCGCTCGTTATGGCGGCGGGGACGGCTATCGGCGGGAAAAAGATCATCAAATCGGTCGGCATGGATATGGTAAAGCTGGAAAAGTATCAGGGCTTCTCGGCCGATATCGCTTCGGCGGCCTCGCTGGTCTTCTGCTCGGTGTTCGGGCTCCCTGTCTCTACCACCCACGTCAAGACCACCTCGATCATGGGGGTGGGGGCCGTGAAGCGGGTATCCGCTATCAATTTCGGGGTCGTTAAGGAAATGGTCATGACCTGGATCCTTACCTTCCCGGGGTGCGGCCTGCTGGCGTTTCTTGTGACTAAGCTGTTTTTACTGATCTTCGGTTAAAGGAAAGGAAGGATATAACATGGCAAAAGGTGATCAATTCTACTACGAAAATTTTGCGGCCTGCACGGCCCTTGCGAAGAAGGCGGCAAGCTATCTCGTCTCCTGCCTTGCGGACTACTCGCCCGACAAGCTTGAAGCCATGCTGAAGGAGATGCATGTTTTCGAGCACAGCGCGGATATCAAGAAGCACGAGATGAACGAGGCGCTGGCCAAGGCGTTCGTGACCCCCGTTGACCGCGAGGACCTGGATATGCTGAGCCAGCAGCTGGATACCGTATTGGATCTTATCGAGGAGATCCTGCAGAAGATGTATATCTACAACATCAAAAAGATCGAGCCCGCCGCGATCGAATACGCCAAGCACCTGGTAAAGGCCTGCGATCTTCTTTGCGAGATCATGGCGGAGTTCGAAAGCTTCAAGAAATCGAAGAGGCTGCACGCCCTGATCATCGAATGCAACGACGTGGAGGAGGAGTGCGATCGGCTTTATCTTGCCACCATGCACGAGCTGACGAAAAGCTCCTCGGATGTTCTTTTAACGCTTTCCTGGCATAATATCTACGATTGCTTCGAGGCCTGCTCCGACGCTTGCGAGCATGTCAGCGAATGCGTGGGATCGATCGTTATGAAGAATACCTGATACCGCGAGCAAGGCAAAGCGCCCATCTTGACATGGGCGCTTTGCCTTGCTTTTTGCCTTGACAAAAGCGGGGGGATATGATAGAATACAGAAGGCATTTGATTATATTAATAATTTGGAAGGAAACGATATGAGCGAGAAAAACGCTGTTTTGGAAAAGGAGCTGCCAAAGGGCCTTACGAGTGAGGCGGCCGCGCAGCTGAAAAAAGACGGCTTTGCCAATATCACCAAGGAAAAAAGCGGAAAAAGCTATCTTGGGATCGTCCTTGAAAATCTTCTGACCTTTTTTAACCTGGTCTGGGCGGCGATCGCCGTATTGATGATCGCGCTGCAAAGCTTTTCGAACCTGACCTTTTTGGCGGTCATTATCCCGAACGTGATGATCGCGATCATTCAGGAATGGCGTGCCAAAAAAACCGTTGAAAAGCTCTCGGTCACGACCGATCCGCGCGCCACGGTGGTGCGGGACGGGGTGCTTTGCGAGATCCCTGCCGCCGATCTTGTCGTCGGGGACGTAACGCGCATCGAGATGGGCCAGCAGGTGCTCTCGGACGGCGTGGTGCTTTCCGGCCTTGCCGAGGCGAACGAAAGCCTTCTGACGGGGGAATCCGACGCCATTAAGAAGGAGGAGGGCAGCCGCGTTCTGGCGGGCAGCTTCCTCGTCAGCGGCGGTATCTTCGTGAAGGTGACCGAGGTCGGCAAAAATACCTATATCCATAAGATCGAAAAGGCGGCCAAAAGCTTCAAGCCCCCGGCCTCGGATCTTTTCCGTGATCTCAACCGCCTGCTCCGTTACATAGCGTATCTGATGATCCCGCTTGCCGTCGTCCTTTATTTTTCGAACCTTTCGGCAACGGGGGGAGACTCGCACCAGGCGCTTTTGCAGACCTCGGGCTCGGTCATCGGGATGATCCCCGCGGGGATGTATCTTCTCGTCACGGTAACGCTTACCTTAAGCGTTATCACCCTTGCCACCAAAAAAACGCTGGTGCAGGATATGTATTCGATCGAGATGCTGGCACGCGCCGACGTATTGTGCCTGGATAAGACCGGCACGATCACCGACGGGACGATGTGCGTATCCGATCTGATCGCGCTGTCCGATAAAAGCGAAGAGGAGCTTCGTACGGTCCTCGGGGCGATCGAGGGGGCCGAGCAAAGCCTCAATGCCACCTCCCGCGCGTTGATCGAGGCCTTCGGGGCCGAATGCCCCTACGAGATCCTTGACCGTATCCCCTTTTCCTCGGCCCGTAAATATTCCGCCATTTCGCTTGCGGGGCTCGGGTGCTTTTCGATCGGGGCCCCCCACTTCGTCAACTGCCCTGTCAGCGAGGAGCTGGAGGGGAAGATCGAGGAGCTGGCGAAGGAAGGAAAGCGGGTGCTGCTGCTTGCTTCGCACGGGGAGCTTTCGGGTGTGGGCTCGCCCTTGGCGCTTGTCGCTGTGACCGACCGTATCCGCCCGAACGCCAAGGAGACCATCGCCAAATTCCAGGAGCAGGGCGTTACCGTCAAGATCATCTCAGGTGACCACGCGGCCACGGTTTCCGCGATCGCGGGGCGTGTTGGCGTTCTCGGCTACGAAAGCTTTATCTCCTGTGAGTCGCTTACCGATGAGGAGCTGGAGGCGGCGGCCGAGGGACATACCGTTTTCGGGCGCGTCTCGCCCGAGCAGAAGGTGCTTCTCGTCAAAAAGCTGCGCTCGCTGGGGCACACCGTCGCTATGACGGGGGACGGCATCAACGATACCTTGGCCCTAAAAGAAAGCAACTGCGCCATCGCGATGGCAGACGGCAGTGAGGTCGCGCGCAAGATCTCCCAGATCGTTCTGCTTGAATCGGATTTCGGCACCCTGCCCGACGTCGTGCGGGAGGGAAGACGCTGCATCAATAACGTCCGCCAGTCGGCGTCTTTGTTCCTGATGAAGACGCTGCTTACCATCTGCCTTTCGCTGTATACCGCCGTTACGGTCTCGCTGTATCCCTTCCAGCCGAAGGGAACGGTGCTGCTTGAATTATTCGTCATCGGCCTTGCCTCGGTGCTTCTGGCGCTGGAGCCGAACAACAACCGTATCAAGGGCTCGTTTATCAAATCGGTCATATTCAGCAGTATCCCAAGCGCTATCGGCCTTTTCATTCCGCTTCTTACGCTCAGCATCTGCAACAGGAGTGGGCTGTTCGCCGCCAACGAGATCTATTTCGCCCTTTCGATCCTTGCGATCACCGCCGCGGGGTTTGTCAACCTTTTGTTCCTCTGCATTCCCTATACCCGCTGGCGTGCCGCGGTCGTCGCGCTGGCAGGGGGCGGCATCGCCCTGGCCATTCCCCTTACGATCTGGCTTCTTGGCGATATGTTCGGGCTTACCGCCCTTCGGGGAAGCGTTCCGCTTGCCCTGCTCGTTTCGGTGGGGGCCGCCGCGTGCGCCGCTCTCGTACAGCTTATCACGCGCCTGGTTCTGAAAAGGGCCCGCGCGCGCAAAGCGTGATATCCACAAAAAGACCTTCGCTTTAGCGTGATACTCTTAACGGAGAAATTTGAAAATACAGCTAAGTGCGAGCATCGCATTTGACTGGTCAAACGCAGATTTGGGCTAAGCCCAAACCCTTATTACAAACAGAAAGAGAGAACAAATTGGTTTTGTACCGAAAATGTTCTCTCTTTTTCTGTTGGCATAATAGTGGTATTCTTTGCTGACGCAAAGAGTGATATTTCCCTGACGGGAAGTGATATTGCAAGGCTTCGCCTCGCAGTGATATTCTATTCGCCT
>JAZNDS010000004.1:0-40463 GCA_045588145.1 Eubacteriales bacterium
GGTCGCGATAGCTATGTGGCTGAGAGCGATATACCATAACACCGCCTGGGCAGTTCATTGGCTTGATGCAGTAGGTCTCCTCGTCTATAGTGGTGGAGTACATATTATCTTTATAGTGGTCCCAATGTCCGCTTGTTTCCCAAAGCTGACGATTCATAATAAGCGGAGTAGAAACCTCAACGTAGTTATCCCTATAGTGAATATCGCGCCAGTAGTCGATAAGGGTGTTTTTAAGCACCATACCTTTTGGTAGGAAGAATGGGAATCCGGGTGCTTCGTCTTGGAACATAAACATACCCATTTCTTTACCGATTCTACGGTGGTCGCGTTTTTCTGCTTCCTCTAAAAGAACGAGGTAGTTATCAAGCTCTTCTTGGGTTTTAAAGGCTGTACCTTTAATACGGGTTAGCATCTTGTTGTTTTTATCGTTCTTCCAGTAAGCCCCCGACTGACCGAGCAGCTTAAAGGCCTTTAAGGCCTTGGTGTAGCAAAGATGCGGGCCGACGCACATATCGATATAGTCTCCCTGCTGGAAGAAGCTGATCTCGGCATCCTCGGGAAGATCCCCGATATGCTCGACCTTGTAGATCTCGCCCCGCTCCTCCATCAGCTTCAGCGCCTCCTCGCGCGGCAGAACAAAGGGCTTCAAGGGCAGATTTTCCTTGACGATCTTCTTCATCTCGGCCTCGATCGCCGCGATATCCTCGTCCGAGATCTTGCGCTCGCCAAGGTCAACGTCGTAGTAAAAGCCCTTTTCGTTGGCAGGACCGTAGGCAAATTTCGCCTCGGGAAAGAGGCGCTTGATCGCCTGGGCCAGAATGTGGGCGGCCGTGTGGCGCAGGATGTGCAGCTCCTCCTCGGCCGCGGGCTCGTAGCTGAGCCCCTTTGCGTTGATAACCTTCATAATTTTCTCCTATCTTGATTGAAAATATAAAACAAAAGCACCCCGAAACAGAAAAAACTGTTTCCAAGGGTGCGGGAAGGCACGGTTCCACCTTGATTTTTCACTTTTGATCCGTAACGTGGAGAACGGCAACGCTTACTGATGGTTCGGCGCGCAGCTCGGGAGGGGTCTTCGCCGTATTCCCGCATAAGAAGCTTTCAGCAGGGTGCTTCTCTCTCTGAAGGGGGAGGTACGGTTACTCTTTCCGTCATCGCATTTTCGCCCTATTATAACATAGGGAAAATAAAATGTCAAGGGCCTTTTTGCCTTTTAAAGCGTAAGTATGCCGGCGGGCGTCGGAAGGGCGGCCTCCTCCGCGTGGGAGACCAGCAGAACGGTCTGCTTCTCGGCGGCCGCAAGGATACGGCGGTAAAGCCTTGCGCGAAGCTCTCCGTCCAGCTCCTTGTCGGGCTCATCCAGCAGCAGAACGGGGCGCTCGGCCGCAAAGGCGCGCGCTAAAGCCACCCGTTGCTTCATACCGCCCGAAAGGGCGGCGGGACGCTTACCGAAATCCTCGCGCAGGAAGCCGACCGAAAGAAGGGCCTCCTCGGCCGCTTTGCGATAAGCCTCCTTTTTTGTCTTATCCTCTCCCAAAACGACCGAAACGTTCGACAAAGCGTCCAGCCACGGAAAGAGACGGTGCTCCTGAAACGCGAAGGAGCAAAGAGAGAGGCCCCCGCCCGTAATATGTCCCGTATACGCGGTATCCAGCCCCGCGATCATACGTAAAAGCGTCGTCTTTCCGCATCCGCTCCGCCCGCGGACAAGATAGAGCCCGTGATCGGAAAATTCATAGGAAAGGCCGGAAAAGAGGACCTTCTCTTCGTATCGCTTTTCAAGATCAATGAGAGATAATTTGTTCATTTTTTGTCAAATTCCTTCCCATATCGTAAAAGAAACTTTACAATCCATTCAATGCAAAGGCTTAAGAGGATCACGACCGCCGTCCAGGCAAAGACCTCCTCGGTCTGCATGTAGGCCTTGGCGAAATAAATGTTTTTTCCGATCGAGGTAACGGGGGTCGAGGTCATCAGGATCTCGGCGGCGATCCCCGCCTTCCAGGCGAAGCCAACGGCCCCCGAAAGGGCGGTAAAAAGGTAGGGAAGGGCCGCGGGGAGACGGCAGAGAAGAAATTGCTTTCTTTTGGAGAAGCGGTAAAGCGTGCCGACCTCCAGAAGGGTGGGATCGGCCGCGCGAAGACCCGACAGCAGATTGTCGGCCACCATTGGCAGCACCATCAGGGCGGCGATCACGATCGGCAGAACACGGCTGCCCGTAAAGCACCAGACGAGCAGGACGAAGGAGGCGACGGGGGTAGCCCGTATCACCACCAGAAGCGGATGAAAAAGCGTGTGCGCGGTGGCCGAGAAATACGAGAGAAGGGCGATCACGATCCCCCCAAACGCCCCAAGCAAAAGCCCCAGCAGCACCCGGAGCAGCGAATAGGCGATCGAGCGGAAGAACAGCGCCCGCGATTCCGCGGTCCCCAAAAGGTCAAGCAGCGCGCGAAGGATCCGATCGGGGGTGGGGAGCAGTAGGGGATTGTCGACAAGGGCGGCGATCCCCCAGAAGAGCCCAAGGAAAAAGCCAAGGGCAAGACCCACCCGCAAAAGGGTCCTCCCCGTCTTACGGGATATAATAGAACGCATCGGTAGGAAGCGCCCCGCCGACCGATTGGGGATTGGCGGTATAAAGGATCTCGTAGAAGGCGGCAAGGGCGGCCTTCATGTCGGCACCGTCTACAAACGCAAGGCTGCACTTCGGCAGGGCGGCCTTGGCGATCGGGGCCTTCGGGATGATTCCCTTTTCCACAACGAGGGCGGCCGCCGCGTCCAGGTTTTCCGTGCTGCTCATATATTCAATGGAGGCCTTGTAGGCATTCAGGAATTCGGCCACGGCGCGGGGGTGATCCTCGCAGAACTTGGCGTTGGCGACAAGGCAGCCCTGGGGAATGGGCGTATCCTCGATCTTATCCCATTCGGCCGAAAGGTCGATCGGCACGGTAAGGCTGATCCCCTGCTGGGTGGCCTGCTTTTCGACTACCGTTACCTTCGGTTGGGGGAGAACGGCAATCTGTACGTCGGCAAACTCCCCTTCGTCCGACAGAAGGGCGGTCGCCAGCTCATCGGCGGTCATGCCGACGTGGACGTTTGCTTCAATGTTGTTTTCATCCAGAATGTGCTGGAAAATATATTGGGGATTTTGTCCGGGCATCGGAACATAGATATCCTTGCCCGCAAGATCGGCAAGCGAGGAGACACTTCCCGTGCGGTCAAGCACGTAAAGCACCCCAAGGGTGTTAAGGGCCAATACCTTGATCTTGCCGCCCGTGCGGTTCGAATAGATCGCGGCGGCATTGGTCGGCAGGGCAGCCATCGTGACCGTGCCCGAGGCAAGATCGCTGACAAGCGTATCGGGGGCGGTCCCGTATAATTCAAAGGTATAACGGGGGTCAGCATCCGCCCAGAGCTTCGCGGCGCCCATCCCGGTGGTCCCCGAAAGAAGGCCTACCTTGATGGGGGTGTTATCGGGGCCCTCCGCCGTTGTGGTGTCCTGCGGATTCATGAAGGAAAAATCGCAGGATGCAAGGGCGGGAAGCAGAAGAGCGAGCGTGAGTAAAATGCAAAGTAATTTTTTCATAATCGTGCCTTTCATTGTTTTTCATCTAAAATTTTTTCAAGTTCTTGGAGATGGAGGATCTCGATCCCATCGCGGTCCGTGCGGATGATGCCGCGTCCCTCAAGGCTGTCAAGCGCCCGATAAAGAGAGGCCCTTCCAAGCCCGAGGACCGAGGATAGGGCGGTCTTGGAAAAGCGAAGCGGGGCGGTGTTTCCGGCGTTGTGAAGAAGGAAGGCCGCCAGCTTCTCCTCGGTGCTTCTCCCGGCCAGAACGTCCAGCCTTCGGTTCAGAAAGCGGATCTTTTCGGAAAGGTAGGTGACGTAGGCCTTGGCCAAGGGGGGGAAGGCCGACAGCAGGCCTTCGACCGCCGCTTGCCCGATCAGCAGCAGCACACCGTCGCTTTTTGCGGTTACGTTGGTCGAAAAAAGCGTATCGCTGCCAAAAAGGGCGGAGGCCCCGAAGATATCCCCCTCGCGCAGCGTATTCAGAACGACCGCATGTCGTTCTCCCGCGCGGCTTACCGTTGCTTCCCCTTTGGCAATGTACCCAAGGTAAGGGAAGGGGGTTCCCACCCCAACGAGCGTCTCTCCCGCGAAAAAGCGGAAGGTCTCGGGCTTGGCGAGGCGCAGTGCCGCCGAAAGCTCTTCCTCGGAAAGCGCTTCGAATAGGAAGCTGCGGCCCAGCCCCTCCAGCATATCGGCGCTTGGCGTTACAGAGGCGTTTTTGTCGTATACCAGAGGATCACCTCCTTGCTTTTGTCTCATTTGAGACAATTATAACCTATCTTTTGAAAAATGTCAAGTAGAAAACGCGAAAACGGGGCGTCGAAATCGCAAAAAAGTGTTGAACGCGCCAATTTCCCGCATTTCCTCTTGCATTTTACCCATTTTTATGATAGACTATAATATATTATTTTATTTTCTATTTGCAAAAGGAGAATATTATGGGCTTTTTGCTTTCTGTTGCCGAGGCTCCCTCCCCCAATATGCTGCTTGATATTTTTCGCTTTCTGAAGCAGGAGATCCTTTGTATGAGCGCGGGGGATATCGTTCGAAGCATCGTGGATATTCTGTTGGTCGCCTTCGTGCTTTATGTCGCCATCCGCTTTTTGTGGGACAGGCGGGCGGGAAAGCTTTTGCTCGGGCTTACCGTATGGCTGGTCGCCCTTCTTCTTTCGCGTCTTTTCCGCTTGCTTGCCTTCGGGGCGATCTTAGAGGCGATCACCCAGGCGGGGATCCTTGTGCTGGCCGTTATCTTCCAGCCCGAGCTGCGGGATGCCTTAGAGACCATTGGCGGCGTGCCCTTCAAAAACATCAAAAACCTTTCGTCCGATACGAAAAGCGAGCAGGTGGTCGAGGGGATCAACGCCATCTGCGAGGCGGCGACCGATATGTCGCGCACCAAGACCGGCGCCCTTATCGTGATCGAGCGCTCGACCAAGCTTGGCGATATCATTCGCTCGGGCGTGAATGTGGACGCCCATCTTTCTCCCTACACGCTTCGAAGCATCTTTTTCCCGAATTCGCCGCTTCACGACGGGGCGGTGGTCATCCGGAATATGCGTATCTGCTCCGCGGGCTGCCTTCTGCCCTTAACGCGCCGTCAGGATGTTGACCCCAATCTCGGTACGCGCCATCGCGCCGCAATGGGAATGAGCGAATCGTGTGACGCGGTGATCGTGGTGGTATCCGAGGAAACGGGTACCATTTCGGTGGCCTACAACCGCACCTTAACGCGCGACTACACCTCGCAGACCCTGAAGCTCCGCCTTTCGGAGATCCTTTTAAGCACCGCCGAGACCGGGGGCGTATATACGGAGGAAAAGAACGATGAAAACGAATGAGCAAAACAAAAGGCGCCGTTTCCGCTTTAACATCTGGCTGCTGCTTGCCTGCCTTCTGCTTTCGATCCTTATCTGGGCAACGACGCTTTATATCGAGGATCCGCACGGCCTGCGCGCCTATGAAACCGCCGCTGCCGACCTTCTTGTGACGGAGGATGTCCTTTGACCTTTTTGATCCATAACCTTTCGGTCGTACCGGGAAGCGGGGAGGAGTTTCTTTTCAGCCTGGCCAAAAAAAGGCTGAAGGGGCTTTCCTCGCTTCCTTGCGACGCCCGCTTTTCGGTTTACCGAAAAAGCATCGACGCGCGAAAAAAAGAGGATGTGCGTCTTGTCTATACCGTTGCTGTTTCGGGCAGCTTTACCGAGCGGGAGTGTGAAAGGCTCCGGCGGGCGGGGATCTCCCCTCTTTCGGAGGAAAAGCCGACGGTATGCCGCGGAGAGGAGCCTCTTTCGGCCCGCCCGATCGTTGTCGGGGCAGGGCCCGCGGGGCTTTTTGCCGCCCTGCTTCTGGCCGAGGCGGGATACGCCCCTCTTCTTATTGAGCGAGGGGGAAGCGTTACCGAGCGAAGCGAGGCCCATCGGCGCTTTCTGCAAACGCGCCGCCTGGATACCGAATGCAACATTCAGTTCGGTGCCGGGGGTGCCGGCACCTTTTCGGACGGAAAGCTGGTAACACGGGTAAACGACCCGCTTACCGCCTACGTTCTTTCCCGTTTTGCCGAGTTCGGGGCGCCCGCCTCGATCCTCACCGAGGCCAAGCCCCATATCGGCACCGATTATCTTTGCCGTATGGTCGATACGATGCTGGAAAGGATCCGCTCGGCGGGGGGCGAGGTGCGCTTTCACACCCGCCTGATACGGCCCCTGATCCGCGGCGGCAGGGTATACGCCATACTTACCGATAAGGGAGAGATCCCCTGCGGCGCGCTTCTTCTGGCGATCGGGCACAGCGCGCGGGATACCTATGAAGATCTTTTGGCAGACGGCTTTTTTCTGGAGCCGAAGCCCTTTTCGGTCGGCGTGCGGATCGAGCATCTGCAAAATAGGGTCAACGAGGCGCTTTATGGGCGCTTTGCGGGCCATCCCGATCTTGGAAACGCCTCCTACAATTTCTCGGCCGATACCGATACCCGCGGGGTCTACACCTTTTGCATGTGCCCCGGGGGAACCGTCGTTGCCGCCGCCTCCGAGGAGGGGGGCGTCGTTGTCAACGGCATGAGTGAATATGCCCGAAGCGGAAAAAACGCCAACGCGGCGCTGGCCGTTTCGGTTTTCTGCGAGGATTACGGAAACACCCCGCAGGCCGCCATCGCCTTTCAGCGAAAGCTGGAAAGGGAGGCTTTTCTGGCGGGCGGCGGGGATTACAGCGCCCCCTTTTCGACGGTTGGCGATTTTCTCGCCGACAGGGCGGGCAGCTCGCCCACCGAGGTCCTTCCCACCTATATGAACGGCGGTGTGCGTGCCGCTTGCCTTTCTTCGGTCCTGCCCCCCTTCGTCAGCGCCTCCTTGAAGCGGGGGATCCTGGCCTTTGGGCGCCGTATGGCGGGCTTTGATTCCCCCACGGCGATCCTGACGGGGGTCGAGACCCGTACCTCCGCCCCCATTCGCATCCCGCGCAACGGCGCGCGCGTCTCCCTCTCGGCGGATAATCTGTATCCCGTCGGGGAGGGGGCGGGGTATGCGGGCGGCATCACCAGTGCCGCGCTTGACGGCTTGAAAAGCGCCCTTTCCCTTTCGGCACGCTTCGCGCCGCTTTCGGAATAAAGTCTTTTGCTTGCACGGCAAGCCCCTGTTTTGTATTAAATCAGAAAGGCGGCGCTTGGCGCCGCTACGGTTACTTATATTATGCTGAAAAAATCCTTGAAGCCGGAAAAGAAAAAATGGATCCTGCACGGAGAGGGCGATGAGAAGGCTCCCGCGCTTTCTCTCTCGATCGCCGATTCGCTGGGGATCGACCCTGTGATCGCGCGCTTGCTTTACAACCGCGGCTACCGCACCCCCGAGGCGGCGAAAGATTTTCTCTGTATGGAGAGTGAGCTGCTTTGTGATCCCTTTTTGATGAACGATACCGAGATCGCGATCGCGCGTATCCGGGAAGCGATCGAAAAGGGAGAAAGGATCACGGTGTACGGCGATTACGACGTAGACGGGGTCACCGCCGTCTGCACGCTCTATCTCTATCTTGCCTCCAAGGGGGCCTTTATCGACTATTATATCCCCAACCGCGCGGGGGAGGGATACGGCGTTTCCCATGCCGCTGTCAAGACGCTTGCCGAAAGGGGAACCAAGCTGATCGTGACGGTCGATACCGGCGTTACCGCGAACGAGGAGATCGCTTACGCCAAAACGCTGGGGGTCGACGTGGTCGTTACCGACCACCACGAATGCCTGCCGACCCTGCCGCCCGCCGTCGCGGTCTTAAATCCCCATCGGTCCGACAGCCGCTATCCTTTCCCCGAGCTTGCGGGGGTCGGGGTCGTCTTTAAGCTGATCTCGGCTTATGAGGAGGCGGTAAGCGGAGACGATCGGTACACCGCCGTGATGCGGGTATGCGACGCTTATGCGGATCTTGTCGCCATCGGCACGATCGCCGACGTGATGCCGATCCGCGGCGAAAACCGCTTGATCGTGGCGTACGGCCTTCGCCGCATTGAGCAGAATCCTCGCGTAGGCTTTTCCGCCCTTTGCGATTCGGTTATGAACAGCCGACAGGATAACGGAAAAAGACAAAAGAAGACCTATAAGGTCACCTCCTCTTTTATCGGATATACGATCGCCCCGCGGCTTAATGCCGCCGGGCGTATCCGCAGCGCCTCGTTGGCGGTAGAGCTTTTCCTGACCGAGGATCCCCAAAGGGCCTCTTCGCTCGCGGAGGAGCTGTGCGAGGCCAACCGTGAGCGGCAGGCCGAGGAGAACCGCATCATGGAGGAGGCTTACGAGCAAATCGAGAAGCGGCACGACTTTGAAAACGATCCCGTGATCGTGCTGTCGGCCGATCATTGGCATCACGGTGTCATCGGGATCGTGGCCTCCCGCATTACCGAGCGGTACGGCTTGCCCTCTATTCTCGTTTCCTTCGACGGAAACGGCGAAGACGGACACAAGGACGAGGACGTCGGCAAGGGCTCGGGGCGAAGCATCAAGGGGCTGAACCTTGTGGATACCCTGGTGCATGCCAAGGAGCTGCTCGTCAAATTCGGCGGGCATGAGCTGGCGGCGGGTCTTTCGGTCACCCGCGGCAATTTGGAGGCCTTCAAGAAAAAGATAAACGACTACGCGAGAGAGCAGCTTTGCGAGGAGGCGATGATCCAGACGGTGGAGGCCGATTGCGCCCTTTCGCCCGAGCAGATCACGATGCCGCTGGCCGAGGGGCTGCGGGTGATGGAGCCCTATGGGGTCGAAAACCCGGTCCCCGTATTCGTTCTCTATGGGGCAAGCGTTCTGGAGGCGACGCCGATCAGCGCCGGTAAGCACACCCGCCTGCTTCTCGGGAACGAGCGCTATTCCTATACGGCCATGTGCTTTTCGATGCCGCTGTCCGAGCTGGATCTTTTCGTCGGTGACCGTGTTGACGTGATGTTCAATCTCGACGTCAACGAATGGAACGGCCGTAAGAGCGTGCAGCTGATCGTGCGCGACATCCGCCTTTCGGGCGCGCTTGCCGCGGCCGAGGAAAAGGAAAGAGAGCGGTATCTCGCGATCAAAAACGGGGAAAGCTTTACCAAGGAGGAGGATATCTGCCCGAGCCGAGAGGATTTTGTGGCGGTCTATAACCTCGTCCGCCGTTCGGTGCGCGGGGGCTGTGAGATCCTGACGCACAGGGCGATCCTTCGCGAGCTTTCGGACTATACGGGTCATATCGGCTATGTAAAGCTGAAATTCATCATCCGTATTTTGCAGGAGCTGAATCTGCTTGGTATCGACGAGCCGAGCGAGGAGGTCTATCACTTCCGCCTTCAGTTCACGAACAGCAAGACCGACCTTGAAAAATCCAATCTTTTGCGCCGGCTTCGCGCCCAGATGAAGCAGGCCTGAGGCTTTTTGTATGTATGAAGAAATAAAGGGTCTTCTTGATACCCTTCAAAAAACACGTAAGCAATACGACGTAGAAAAAATTAAGGACGCCTTCCTGTACGCCAATCAGCTGCACGAGGGGCAGAAGCGCCAGAGCGGGGAGGCCTATATCTCCCACCCCGTGGCGGTTGCCGAGATCCTGGCGGAGATGGAGCTGGATACCGACTCGATCTGCGCCGCCCTTTTGCACGATACGCTGGAGGACTGTAAGGATCGGACGAGCTATGAGGAGATCAGCCGCCGCTTCGGGGCCGACGTTGCCCTGATCGTGGAGGGGGTCACCAAAAACGTGACCATGCAGCTTGAGGACAAGGAAGAGGCGCATATCGAAAATATACGGAAGATGCTGCTGGCGATGACCAAGGATATCCGTGTCATCTTCGTCAAGCTTTGCGACCGCCTTCACAATATGCGCACGCTTGACGCCAAGTCCGAGGAAAAGCAGCGTACCATCTCCCTGGAGACGATGTATATCTATTCTCCCTTGGCGCACCGCCTCGGTATGCAGCGTATCAAGCAGGAGCTGGAGGATATCGGGCTTCGTCACCTTGATCCGATCGGTTATCGCGAGATCTCGGATCAGGTAGAGGCCAAATACGGAAAAACGCAGGATTTTATTGCCTCGGCCCGTAAGATCATCGAGGATAAGCTGAACGAGTACGGGATCCGCTTCGTTCTGGAGGGGCGGGTAAAAAGCGTTTACAGCCTATACCGCAAGATCTATTCGCAAAACCGCGATTTTGACGATATTTACGATTTTTACGCCCTGCGCGTGATCGTGGAGAACGAGCATGAATGCTATATGGTGCTTGGGCTGATACATGAGCTTTTCCGCTCTGTCCCCGGGCGCTTTAAGGATTATATTTCCACCCCGAAGGCCAATATGTACCGCTCGATCCATACGACGGTCATCGGGCATGACGGCATTCCCTTTGAGGTGCAGATCCGTACCGTTGAGATGCATCAGACGGCGGAATACGGTATCGCCGCGCATTGGAAATACAAATCGGGTGAAAGCGCCAGCGCCGAGATCGACGAAAAGCTTCGTTGGGTCGCCCAGCTTGTCGAAAGCGACGAGCCGACACACGATCCCGACGATTTTATGCACTCCTTCAAAACCGATATCTTCCACGATGAGACCTTTGTCTTTCCCCCGCGCGGGGACGTGATATCCCTGCCGCTCGGGGCTACGGTCATCGACTTTGCCTACGCCATTCATACGGCGGTCGGCAACAAAATGGTCGGCGCCAAGATCAACGGGGTCATCGTGCCGATCGACCGCTCTCCCCAGAACGGCGACATCGTGGAGATCTTGACCTCGTCGCAGAACCGCGGCCCCAGCCGCGACTGGCTCAAGATCGTTAAGACCAGCAGCGCCAAGGGAAAGATCCGCCAGTGGTTCAAAAAGGAGAAGCGCTCGGAAAACATCGAAATGGGCCGCGCCGAGATCGAAAAGGAGATCCGCCGCTTGAACCGTACGCTCACCGAGGAGGAGAGGGATACGGTGGTCGGCGCGGTTTCCCGTCGGATCGGCATCGAGGGGGTAGAGGACTTCTACAACACCCTCGGCTACGGCGGTCTGGCGCTTTCGCATATCTCGGGTAAGCTGAAGGAGGAGCTTTACAAGCTCTTTCCCGATAAGGAGCCCGAGGAGGCGCCCCCCATTCGCGTGGTGCAGAAGCCGAAGAACCTGCGCAGCAACGTCGGCATTATCGTGGACGGGGAGCGTGGGTGCCTTGTGAAATTCGCCAAATGCTGCAATCCGCTGCCGGGGGACGATATCATCGGCTTCGTGACCCGCGGCTTCGGCGTTTCGGTGCATAAAAAGGATTGTCCGAACGTTCTGCGTGCCAAGGGGGACAGTGAAAACGCCGCCCGCTGGGCCGAGGCGCATTGGGAGGACGAATTCGTTTCGGCCACCAACGAAAACCTTTTTGAGGCCCACCTGAAGGTCTACGCCGAAAACCGCATCGGCCTTCTGGCAGACCTTTCCTCGGCCCTTGCCGAAATGAAGGTCACCATCACGGGGCTTAATACCGCGGTCGGCAACCGGAAGGACGAGATCGCTACCATCAATCTCACCATCGGCTGCCGAAACGTCAGCCATTTCCGCTCTATCATTTCAAGACTGAAGAAGATCGTCGGCGTTCAAGACGTCGTGCGCGGCTTCGGTCGGTAAGGATTTTTTATGATTGCTGTCTTACAACGGGTAAAGAGGGCCGCCGTCACGGCCGACGGAGTTCTGACGGGAAGCATAGAAGAGGGACTTTTCGTGCTTCTTGGGGTCCTTGAGGGTGACGGGCAGGAGGATTGCCGTCTTCTCGCCGAAAAAATCGCCAAGCTGCGTATTTTTACCGATGAAAACGGAAAAATGAATTTGTCGGTCTCGGATATGGGGGGAAGCGCCCTTGTCGTTTCGAATTTCACCTTGGCCGCCAATTACGCGAAGGGCAACCGCCCCGATTACCTCGCGGCCGCGGCTCCCGCCCTCGCGGAGCCCCTTTATCTCCATTTTGTTTCGCTTCTTTCGGAAAGGATCCCGGTCAGGACCGGGCGCTTCGGCGCGGATATGCAGATCGATATGACGGCAGACGGCCCCGTGACGATCGTGATGGATTCTCATTGCCTTGCAAAGGGGAAAAAGGGATGATCTTAAAAATTACGGGCGATGTCAATCGCTATTACGTACAGACCTTATGCATGGTCTTTTTCCCGGGCGCTACCTTTCCCGAAAACCAAGAGGAGGGGGAAAATATCCCGCTTGTCGAGGTCTGCCTGCGCCGGGAGGGAAGTCGGCAGATCGCGCACGCCGAGATCTATTTCGGCGGAAAGCATTCGGTCGGGGACGGAAACGCCGAATTTTTGCAGGAGAGCGGAGCCGCCAAGGCGGGAAAGATCGCCGTTGGACGCGCGATCTTCGCCGCGGGGAAGGCCTTCTTCTCCTATTCGCCCCCCTGGGGTATTTTAACCGGTGTCCGCCCCTCGAAGGTCGCGACCGACCTTTTGCTGAAGGGAAACGGTATCCGCGCTTCCCGCGCGATTTTGCGGGACGAGTATTTCCTGAATCCCCGCAAGGCGGCTCTCGCGGTCTCGGTCGCGGCAAACGAGGCAAAGCTGACGAAGCATCTCGAAAAAAACCTTTGCAGCGTGTATATCTCGATCCCCTTCTGCCCCTCGCGATGCGCTTATTGCTCCTTCGTTTCCTATACGTCGGGCAAGCTGCTTTCGCTGATCGACGAGTACCTTGTTGAGCTTTATAAGGATATCGACGATATCTTTTCGATCATTCGCGAGGCAGGGCTTACGGTGGCTACCGTCTATATCGGCGGCGGCACGCCGACCGTCCTTACGGCCGAGCAGATGACAAGGCTTCTTCACAAGATCGGGGAAAACGTGGACCCCTCCACCCTGCTTGAATTTACGGTCGAGGCGGGGCGCCCCGATACCATCACCGCGGACAAGCTTCTCGCGATCCGCGAGGGGGGCGCGGGGCGCATCAGCGTTAACCCGCAGACCCTTTCCGAGGAGGTGCTCCGCTCGATCGGGCGGCGCCATACGGTAGAGGATTTTTACCGGGCCTATCAGCTGGCCAAGGAGATCGGGATCCGCACGGTCAACGTCGACCTTATCGCGGGGCTGCCCGAGGATACCTTCCGCATCTTTTCGGATTCGCTTGACCGCGTGATCGGCCTTTCCCCCGAGAATATCACGGTACATACCTTCTGTGTCAAGCGCTCGGCCGAGATGCGCCGGCGGGACGGCATCTATACCCTGAACGGGGCCGATGCCGCGAAAAGCCTCGAGTATTGCCAGATAAGGACCAAGCTTTCGGGCTACCGCCCTTACTATATGTACCGTCAGAAGAATACGGTCGGGAATCTTGAAAACGTCGGGTACGCGCTCCCGGGACACGAGGGGCTTTATAACATCTTTATGATGGAAGAGCTTCACAGCATCTTCGCGGCGGGGGCAGGGGCGGTCACCAAGCTGATGCGCTACCGCCTGCCAAGCGAGGGGGGAAGTGTGATCGAACGCATATTTATGCCCAAATATCCGTATGAATATTTAAGGGATGCCGAAAGGCTTCGTCTTGGCGATGGGGCTGAGGGGATCCCTTCACGGAAGGAAAGGATCCTTGCCTTCTTCGATCGGTAAGATCCTCTTACAAAGGAGGTAAAAATGATACAGGTTAAAACCTCTTTTCAAAGCGAAGACGAAATGAGGGCGTATATCCATGAGGCGGAAGCCCTTTACGACGGCCAGCTTTCCCGCGCGGCAGAGCGAATTCTTGACGGGAGGGAGCACCGTGTCGTAACGCTTTCGGGGCCCTCCTGCTCCGGCAAGACCACCACGGGGAAAAAGCTGATCGAGCGGCTTTCCCGTATGGGCCTGCGGGTCCACCTCGTTTCGCTTGACGATTTCTTTCTGCCCCGCGATCTTTTGCTGGCGCGCGCCGCCGAAAATGGGGGCAAGATCGATTTTGATTCCCCCGCGACGCTCGATTACGCGTCGCTTTTTGGGGTGATCGACGCTATACGCGAAAACCGCACGGTCACCCTTCCGAAATTCAATTTTGTCAGCGGCAAGCGGGAGGGGGAGGAGACGGTGATCCCCACCGGGAAGGATATCTTTCTTTTTGAGGGGATCCAGGCCGTTTATCCCGAGGTCACCTCGCTCCTTACAAGCGGGGGTGTCAGTGTTTTTGCCGAGGTCAACGGCTCCTTAAGGCTTGGAGAACGGGTGTTTTCTCCCAACGAGATCCGCCTTTTCCGCCGCCTTGTGCGCGATTATCATTTCAGGGGTGCCTCCGCCTCCTTCACGCTTGACCTTTGGCAAAGCGTGCGGGAAAATGAGGAAAAGCATATCTTCCCGAATGCCAAAGCGTGCGATATCTATATCGATTCGACGCTCTCTTACGAGATCATGGCGCTTTATCCGTATTTAAAGGACGTTCTTTTGTCGTTGCCGCCCGCATCGCCCCATAACGCCATGGCAAAGGAGCTTATCGCGACATTGGATCACTACGAGCCTATTAAGAAAGGTCTTATTCCGCCGGATTCGGTATCCCGCGAATTTTTAGGATGAAAAAATGACTGTTTTGTTTGAAAGGGTCGCCCTTCCGCAGCGGGGGGACGGCTGGTACGTTCTGGTCTCGGGGACTACGGTCGCCTCGATCACTAAGGAACGCCCCGAAGGGGCCTTCGATAAGATCGTAAACGGAGAAGGGTGTCTGCTTACTCCGGGGCTTTGCAACGCCCACACCCACACCGCCATGACCATTTTCCGCGGCTACGGCGAGGACCTGCCGCTACAAAGATGGCTTACCGAGCGTATCTTCCCGGCCGAGGACCGCTTGAACGATCGTGCGGTGTATCTCGGCTCCAAGCTCGCGATCGCCGAGATGCTGGCGGGGGGCGTTACCTCCTTTTCGGATATGTACTTCTTCTGTGACGCGACGGCGCGCGCGGTATACGAAAGCGGCATCAAGGCCAATCTTTCACGCAGCATCGTCAGCTTTGACGAGCAGGCCGACCCCGCCGCCGACGAAAGGGTGCGGGAGAGCCTCTCTCTTTATCGGGAATGGAACCGAGAAGCCGACGGAAGAATTTTAATTGATTTTTCGCTTCACGCCGAATATACCAACAAGGCGCCGATGGTGCGCTATATGGCCGAAATGGCCCAAAAATACAACACCCGCATGCAGATCCACCTTTCGGAGACCGAAAAGGAGCATCGGGAGTGTATCGCCCGCAACGGCGTTACCCCCACCGCCTTTTTTAAGGAGAATGGGCTCTTTGAGGGGCCTGTCACCTGTGCCCACGGCGTCTGTCTTACCGATGCCGACCGGGAGATCCTCGCCGCGGCGGGGGCGACCGTCGTGCATAACCCCATCAGTAACCTGAAGCTGGGAAGCGGGATCATGCCCCTGCAGAAAACGATCGCCTCGGGTGTGCGCGTAGCCCTCGGCACCGACGGCGCCGCCTCCAACAACCGCCTGGATCTTTTGCGGGAAATGCAGACCGCGCTTCTTTTGCAGAAGGGCGTATCGGGGGATCCCGAAAGCATCAAGGCCTCCGACGGGCTGTGCCTTGCCTCGGAAAACGGCTATCTTTCGCAGGGAAGAGAGGACTGCGGCCGCTTGGCGGTCGGCTGTCGCGCCGATCTCGCCCTTTTCCGCCTTTCCTCGCTTCCGAATCTTCCTAACGTCGACCCTTGCGTGTCACTTGCCTACAGCGCCTCTGCCTCGGATACGGTCTTAAGCATGGCAGACGGCCGTATTTTATATGAAAACGGTGTATTTACAACGCTGGATGTGGAAAAACTGAAATATGAGTTTCTCGATATGAGAGCGCATTATTTCGATTAAACGTCCCGGGGGTGTATACTTATGCCGAAAGCCAAGCAAGCGAAGGGTCGCAGCGGCCTTTTGGGCGGTGTCGTTATCCTGACCGCCGCCAATCTTTTGGTCAAGGCTTTCGGCTTTCTTTACAAGGTGCCGCTTAACGGCATACTTGGGGACGAAATGGCCAACGTGAACGCCGCCTATTCGGTATACGCCCTGCTGTATATGCTTTCGACGGCGGGCATTCCCGTGGCGGTATCGGTGATGGTCTCAAGGGCGGTTGCCGAGGAAAACGGGAAAAGCGTGGAAAGGATCTTCCGTGTTTCCCGTACCGCCCTTGCCCTGATCGGCGCTCTTGCCACAGCCCTTTTGCTTGCTTTCGCGCCCTCGGTCTCGCTTGCCAATTCGGGGGGAGATTCCTACCTCTGCCTTCTCGCGATCGCCCCCTCGCTTTTCTTTATCTCGGTCTGCAGTGTGTACAGGGGCTACTATCAGGGCTTCGGGATCATGACGCCCACCGCGATCTCCGAGGTGATCGAGGCCTTCGGGAAGACCGTTCTCGGCCTTGCCTTTGTGTTCTTGGTGCATCAAGTAGGGCACGGCACGCTTCATTTAGCCGCCGCCTATTCGGTCTTCGGGGTCAGCGTGGGGATCGCCCTCGGGTGCCTTTACCTCGTTTCGGTCAAGGGGCGGTATCGGGCAAGCGGCCGTCTTTTCGTTCCCGATGAAAAGGAGGGCATGCCGCTTTCCTCGGTCATAAGGGGCCTTGCTTCCATCGCGCTTCCCATTGCCCTTACCTCGGGGGTCATGAGCGCCTCGTCGCTTCTGGATGCCCAGCTGATGCGCCCCCTTTTGGAGCGTTATTACGGGGACGCTTCTCTTGCCAAGGCTGTGTATTCCGATTATTCAACCGGGGCCCTGACCCTATTTAATCTTCCTGCCGTCTTTATCTATCCGATCGCGGCCGCTATCGTTCCTTATATTAACGCCGCGCGCTTCGGGGGAAAGGAAGAGGTGGCCAATACGGTTACCTCGACCGCCTTCCGCCTTTCGGCGGCCCTTTCGATCCCCATATCGCTATTTATGAGTGTTTTTTCACGTCCGCTTCTGTCGCTCGTCTTTCTGGGGGATGCCGATATGGCGCAAAACGCGGGCCCGGCCTTCTCGCTTCTTTCACTGTCGGTTTTCCCGATGGCGCTCCTTGGGATCGGGAACGCGGTCCTGCAAGCGAACGGCGAGCAAAGAAAGCCGATCCTTTCAATGGGGGTCGCCCTTGCCCTTAAGCTTCCCATTCTCCTTTTCCTGACCCCCGTCATCGGGCCATTGGCCGCCCCCCTTGGCAGCTTTCTCTTTTATATCGTGGCCGCTCTTATCGATCTGTATTTCATTTTCCGCAAGACCGCCCTTACGCTGCCGCTTGGGCGCACCCTGCTTACCCCGCTGCTTTCCGCCCTTCTTTCTTCGCTTCTCGGTTACGCCGCCTATCGGCTCACGGTACCGTATATCGGTGTTTTTTCGCTGCTTCCCGCGGGCCTTGCCGCCTTTTTGCTGTATGCGCTCCTCTGCCTTCTGCTGGGATGCGTGTCGGCCGAGGATCTTCGGCTTTTGCCAATGGGAGAAAGGATCGTCGGTCTTTTAAAAAGAACTTCGTTGATAAAATAGAGGAATGACCCATGAATCAGGAAATCAAAGCGCTTATCGGTAAAGAAAACTATTCCTTCGAGGAGCTTTGTCGGATCGTTTCGATCCTGCGTTCCCCCGAGGGCTGCCCCTGGGATCGGGCACAGACGCATGCCTCCTTGCGCCGCTATCTTCTGGAGGAGACCTACGAGGTCGCCGAGGGGATCGATCGGGAGGATGCCTCGCTTATGCGGGAGGAGCTCGGGGACCTTTTGCTTCAGATCCTTTTTCACGCCGATATCGAAAGCGAGCGTGGGCATTTCACGGTTGATGACGTCATCTCGGATGAAGCGAAAAAAATGGTTGGGCGGCATCCGCATATTTTTGGCAACGCCGACACCGAGGCGACCATCGCTTCGTGGGAGGAGCAGAAGAACGCCAAAAAGGGAAGAAGGACGCTTTACGATAAGCTAAGCTCGATCCCCGCGTGCCTACCCGCCCTTCTTTACGCCCAGAAGATGTGTGAAAAGGGGGCCGACCTACCGCTTAACGAGGACCTGTACCGATTCCTTTCACGGGCCCTTCAAGGAGAGGGGCAGAGCGCCGAAGCGCTTGCTTGTGAAGTTTTGCTTACGGCGGTCGCTTTTTTTACCGAAAAGGGGATCGGCTGCGAGGAAATTCTTTCAAAAAGGCTTGCCGAGGAAAAAGAAAGGTATAAAGAACCGCGCTTCCCGATAAAATAAGGGAAAACGGCCTTTTTTGCACTTTGACCAAAGAAAGCGCACCTTTTTCTCGAAAAAAGGCGCAAATTGTCGTCGTTACTGACAAAAATTAACATTTTGTCCAAAAACTATTGAAAAAAAAGACAAACTATGGTATACTTTTACCATAAACATAGAAAATGTGTTTAGAAGAGAAACAAAAATTAAATAAAGGAAGGTAAAATCATGAACAAAGCTCAACTCGTTGACGTTGTCGCAAAGGAAACCGAACTGAAGAAAAAGGAAGCCGAAGCCGCTGTCGAGGCTGTTTTCAAAGCCATTGCCGACGCGCTTGCCGATGGTGACAAGGTCCAGGTCATCGGATTCGGTACTTTCGAGGTCAAGGATTGTGCCGAGAGAGAAGGCCGCAACCCCGCTACCGGCGAAAAGATCAAGATCGCTGCCTGCAAGCGTCCCGCTTTCTCCGCCAGCGCTTCTCTTAAGGGTGCTGTCAACGGTTAATGCGTCTTGACAAATACCTGAAGGTCTCTCGTATTATCAAAAGACGAACAATCGCCAATGAAGCCTGCGACGGGGCGCACGTTCTTGTGAACGGGCGCCCCGCCAAAGCTTCTTACGACGTAAAGCTTAACGACGTGATCGAGATCGGCTTTGGTACGAAAACGGTGAAGGTTCGCGTGCTGGACATAATGGACAGCACCAAGAAGGCAGACGCCCCCTTGATGTATGAGGTTCTTTCCGACTAATTTCATAAAAGCATATATGCAGCTTCGGCTGCATATATTTTTTTTAACCGAAGTTTTGGAAGGAGAACCGTTATGGGCGTTATCGAACCGCAAAATCTCCCGTCGCCGATCGGGGGTAAGCATACGCTTTTGCTGAAGAACAGGGGGCACTTGTCCTTAGAGGGGGTGCTGGAGGTGCTTCGCTTTGACGAGGAGGCCGTGATCCTTCTGACCGAGGGCGGACAGCTGACGGTAGAGGGGGAGGGGCTTCACGTAAAAAAGCTCTTGCTGGAGGCCAAGGAGGCGGTGATCGAGGGAAAGATCCTTTCGCTTTCGTATACCGACCGTTCCGAAGCGAAAAAAGACGGGTTTCTCGGGCGGCTTTTCGGGTAAATGCTCGTTTCAATGGCGGCGCTTCTGCGCCTTTTTCTGTATTCCTTTTTATTCGGCATATCGATAGGTCTCTTTTATGTGCTTTTTCATGGGGCGGCATCGCTCTTCGGGGGGGAGGGTCCCCCCCTCTCCGACTCTCTCGTTTCCTCTCTTCCCGCGCGGGTAAGAGACAAGGTGCGGGATAAAAGAAAAAGCGGGACAAAAAAAGGGGCCTCTTTTTTTCTGCTCTTTTTGGGGGAGACGGTCTTTTGCCTTCTGACGGCTTTTGCCCTTTCGGTCTTCTTTTATCATTTCAATAACGGGATCCCCCGCCTTTTTTCACTTCTTGCCGTTTGCTTCGGCTTTTGGCTTTGCCAAAAAACCGTGGGAAGGCTCCTTTCGCGTTGGCTTTCGCCCATACGTTGGCGGCTCTGCCTGCTTTCTCTGTATATAAGGGCGTATTTGCTTTCCCCGCTGCTTTCGCATATGCTTTTCGGTATACGGAAAGCGGGAAGCCTTTTGGGGGCTGTTTTCGCGCGCCTTCATTCCGCCTTTTTTGCCGTATATGCCCCGATCCGTATGAAGCGGTATATGAAAAAAGAGCTTTCGGGTCTTTCGAGATCCCCGATTTTAGAAGAACTTTCCGATTAAAAGGCGGTATTCTTTTTTTCTTAATGATAATAATAAGGACAGTATCCAAGAAAGGGGGTGTCGGTCATAAAAAGGAAAAATGAGCTTGCGGCTTATTATTTTCACGAGGGCACCTCGGACAGCGCCTACCGTTTTCTTGGGGCGCATATGAAGGAAAAGGACGGACGCTATACCTACGTTTTCCGCACCTTTGCCCCCCGGTGTGACGCGGTTTTCGTCGTGGGGGATTTCTGCGGCTGGGAGCGTGGGCTCCCGATGCGCCGTATCACCGAAAAGGGCCTTTTTGAGGCAAGCTTTTCTTCGCTTGATTGCTATGCGGGCACAGCTTACAAATTCCGCGTCGTATCAAGCGCGGGGGTGCATGACAAGGGGGACCCCTACGCCTTCTTTTCCAAGGGGGGAAGCGACGGGGCCTCTATCCTTATGCGGGAAAGCCGCTTTTCTTGGCAGGACAGGGGCTGGATGCGTCAGCGCCGCCACACCTTTAAGAGCGGAAAGACGCTTTCGTCGCCCATCAATATATACGAGGTGCATCTCGGCTCCTTTATGAGGGGGGAGAACGGCACCTATTTAAGCTATCGGCAGCTGGCGGGGGAGCTGCTTCCTTACGTCAAGTATATGGGCTATACGCATATCGAGCTTATGCCGATCGCCGAATACCCCTTTGACGATTCCTGGGGCTATCAGGTCGGTGCCTTTTTCGCGCCCACCGCGCGCTTCGGTACGCCCGATGATTTCCGCGCCTTTGTCTCTATGATGCACGAGGGGGGCGTTGGGGTGATCCTTGATTGGGTCGGCGCGCATTTCCCGAAGGACGAATGGGGGCTTTACGAATTCGACGGGGGTCCTCTTTACGAATACGCTTCGCCCCTTCGCATGGAATCGCCCTCCTGGGGCACGCGCTATTTCGATCTGGGGCGGGAGGAGGTGCAAAGCTTTCTTCTTTCCAACGCCCTGTATTGGCTTCGTGAATTTCATCTGGACGGTCTGCGGGTCGACGCGGTCTCCTCGATGCTTTATCTCGATTATGACCGTAAGGAGGGCGAGTG
This sequence comes from Eubacteriales bacterium, assembly GCA_045588145.1. GTDB lineage: Bacteria > Bacillota > Clostridia > Oscillospirales > CAG-272 > UBA1740. The sequence continues at coordinate 20,962 of JAZNDS010000004.1, forward strand.
GGAGCCCAATTGCTTGGGGACCAACCGCAATCTTGAGGCCGAGGCCTTTTTGCGGAGGCTGAACGGGGCGGTGCACAGTGCCTTTCCAGATTGCCTGATGATCGCCGAGGAATCGACGGCGTACCCGGGGGTCACCGCCCCGCCGCGGGACGGGGGCCTTGGATTTGACCTGAAGTGGAATATGGGCTTCGCAAACGATCTTTACCGCTATCTTGAAAGCGGGCAGGAGGAAAGAAAGGCGCTTCATTCGGCGCTTAATTTCCCGATCACCTACGCCTTCGGGGAGCGTTATCTTTTGCCGATCTCCCACGATGAGGTGGTGCACGGCAAGCGCTCCTTCCTGAACAAGATGCATGGCAGCTACGGGGAAAAATTCGCCTGCGCGCGCTGCGCCCTGCTGTTTTATATGACCTTTCCCGGCAAAAAGCTTTTGTTTATGGGCAGCGAATACGGGCAGTTCTCGGAATGGGATTTCCGCCGTTCGCTTGAATGGTTCATGCTGGAATACGAAAAGCACGACGCCCTTCGGGAATATGCTGCGGCCTTGAACCGCCTGTATCTTTCCACCCCCGCCCTTTACGAGCTCGATTTTTGCGAGCGGGGCTTTCGATGGGCCTATGCCGATGAGGGGGAGAGGCGCTTTGTCGGCTTTTTCCGCATTTCCGAGGCGGAGGATGAGATCCTGACGCTTATAAGCTTTTCAAATGAGGAAATTCGGGGGATCGGCGTCGATCTTCCCGAAGGCACCCTTTACCGCTGTATCTTTTCTACGCGGGAAGAGGGGGAGGTCCCTCATCGGATCGAGGGGGGAAGGCTTACCGTGGATCTTGCGCCGCTTACGGGGGTCGTTTTCAAAAGGATAGAGAAAGAGGGGGCTGTCACGCCACCATAGATTTCGTTTACAAATGGGAGAGGCTATGTTTTTTAAAAAGGAATGCATCGCTATGCTTTTGGCAGGGGGGCAGGGAAGCCGCCTTTACGCCCTGACCCGCCATACGGCGAAGCCCGCCGTCAGCTTTGGCGGAAAATACCGTATTATTGATTTTTCGCTTTCCAATTGCATCAATTCGGGGATCGATACCGTCGGGGTGCTTACCCAGTATCAGCCGCTGGATCTGAACGAGTATATCGGAAACGGCGCCCCCTGGGATCTTGACCGCGCCCGCGGGGGCCTGCGTGTGCTGCCGCCCTATCAGAAGAGCGAGCATTCGGATTGGTACCGCGGCACCGCCAACGCCATTTACCAGAACCTGGATTTTATAAGGCTTTACGATCCCGAATACGTTCTCATCCTTTCGGGGGATCACATCTATAAAATGGATTATTCCCGCATGCTGGCCTTTCACAAGGAGAAGGGGGCGGTCTGCACGGTCGCGACGGTCACAGTCCCCCTTCGCGAGGCCTCGCGCTTCGGGATCTGCAACACAAGAGAAGACGGGCGTATTTACGAATTCGAGGAAAAGCCGAAGCAACCGAAGAACGATCAGGCATCGATGGGCATCTACATATTCAACACGAAAACGCTGGTTGAATATTTAGAGGCCGATGACAAGGATCCCACCTCCTCCAACGATTTCGGAAAGAATGTTATCCCCCGTCTTTTGACGTCGGGCGAGCCGCTTTTCGCCTATCGCTTTTCGGGCTATTGGAAGGACGTCGGTACCATCGCAAGCCTGTGGGAGGCCAACATGGACCTTCTCGGGGAAAATTCGATCCTTAAGCAGCAGGAACGGGATTTTCGCGTCTATTCGCGCAATACGGCACGCCCGCCGCAGTTTATCGGGCGGGGGGCCGTGATCAAAAATTCCATGGTCTCGGAGGGAACGACGGTCAACGGCACCGTCGTCAATTCGGTCCTTGCGGGCGGGGTCACGGTCGAAGAGGGGGCCGAGGTCTACAATTCGGTCCTTATGGCTGACGTCACGGTCAAGCGGGGTGCCTCGGTGCATTACGCGATCGTCGACCGCAACGCCACGGTCGGGGAGGGCGCCCATGTGGGGCAGCCGAAGGGGAGCCGTGAGAGCATCACGGTCATCTCGGGCGAAGAGGCATTTGAAAACGAAGAAAAGAAGGTGTTGACGTGAAGAGCGCGGGTATCGTTTTTTCCAATCTGAATGAGAATAAGAATTCCTGCCTTACGGCGGATCGGACGCTGGCCGCCTTGCCCTTTGCCTGCCGTTACCGCTTGGTCGATTTTGCCCTTTCCAATATGGTAAACGCGGGGATCTCGAATATCAGCGTGATCACCAATTACAACTATCGCTCGCTTTTGGATCATATCGGAAGCGGGAAGGATTGGGATCTTGCCCGCCGCCGTGGGGGGATCACGCTTTTTTCTCCCTTCCAGTCGGCAAGCTCTTCCCGACAGGTGGGGGTCTATAAAACGCACCTGGAGGCCCTGCAAAGCATTCGCCCGACGCTGGAGGATATGGAAGAGGAATGGATCGTGATGGCGGACTGCGAGTATGTTTTCAATCCCGATCTCAAGGAAATTCTTCGCCGCCACAAGGAAAGCGGCTTTGATATGACCCTGCTTGCCACAAAGGGGTGTAGCCTTTTCGGGGAGGGGGGGAACCGCCTTTTCCTGAAGGGGGATAAGGAAGGGCGCCTTACGGGCGCTGTGATCGCCAAAAAAAGGCCGAAGGCGTATCCCTTGCTTTTTGCCGATACCTTTATCGTTAACCGTCTCTTTTTGCTTCAGCTCTTACAGCGGGCGAGCGAAAGGGGGTATACCAGCCTTTCGCGCGATATTATCGCCGCGGGGGATGAAGGCTACCGCATCGGGATCGAGCTTTACGATGGGCCCGTCGTATCGGTCGGGAATTTCAACGATTATTTCAACGAAAGCATCCGCCTGACACGGGAGCCCTCGGCAAGAGAGGCCCTTTTCGGGAATCCCGCCCGCCCGATCTTGACCCGCGTACATAACTCTTCTCCCGCTAAATATCGGGGGGAAAGCTGTGTTCGGGAGAGTATGATCGCCAACGACTGCGTGATCGAGGGAAGGGTTGAAAATTCGGTGCTTTTCCGCGGCGTAAAGGTGGGGCGGGGCAGCGTTGTCACCAATTGCGTGCTGTTTGAAAACACCTACGTCGGGGAAGGCTGTACGCTTAACTGTCTTGTCGCCGACAAATCGGTCTTGATCGGGGACGGCCGACATCTTTCGGGGCACAGCACGATGCCGATGTATATCCCGAAGGAGAGGAAGGTTTGAGCATGAGGATCCTGTATGTTTCAAGCGAGGTGACCCCCTTTGCCGCGAGCGGCGGTCTTGGGGACGTGATGGGCTCGCTTCCGCGTGCTGTGCGCGCGTCCTTGGGGAAGGATTCCGAGATCGGGGTCATCCTGCCGCTGTATGACGCCATCGGAGAGGAAGATAAGGGGCGGATGAAAAAGCTTTGGGAGGGGATCGTTCCGCTTGCCTGGCGAAGGTCCTACGCCGCGGTGTACGCCCTGAAAAGGGGTGGCGTTTCCTATTATTTCGTTGAAAGCCGACGCTATTTCAAGCGCCCCCATTTGTATGGGGAATACGACGATTGCGAGCGCTTTGCCTTTTTCTGCCGCGCGGTGCTTGAATTTATCCTCGGATACGGCCAAATTCCCGATATATTGCACGCCAACGACTGGCAAAGCGCCCTGACGGTCGTGTATTTGAAAACGCTTTTTCGCGATCACCCCGCGCTTTCCCGCGTGCGTGCCGTCTATACCGTTCATAACATCGAGTTTCAGGGGAAATACGGCAGGGAGGTGCTGGGGGACGTTCTCGGCCTTTCGGATGCGCATGAGGGGCTTTTGGAGTTTGACGGCTGTATCAACCTTTGTAAGGGTGCCCTCGTTTTGTGCGACGCTGTGACGACCGTCAGCCGCCGCTACGCCGAGGAGCTGCGGGAGCCCTTCTTTTCACACGGCTTATCTCCGATCGTTTCGATGATCGGGCATAAGCTTACAGGGATCGTCAACGGGCTGGATACTTCGTATTTTTCGCCCCAAAACGGGGAAGAGCTCGCCTTTCCGTACAGGCCTTCCACGCTCGGAAACGGAAAGCGGGAGAACAAGAAATTCCTGCAGGAGCGCCTCGGGCTTCGGGTAGACGGGGAGGTGCCCCTGCTTACGATGGTCACGCGCCTGACAAGGCAGAAGGGGATCGACCTTCTTCTGCATATCCTTGACGAGCTTTTGGAGGAGGATATACAATTCGTTCTTCTCGGCTGCGGGGATGCGGATTACGAGTATATCCTTAGTGAGATCGCCGCCCGCCATAAGGACAGGGCGCGCGTTCTCCTTTCCTTCGACCGCCTTCTTTCCAAGCAGATCTACGCGGGGGGCGATCTGTTTCTGATGCCCTCGCAAAGCGAGCCCTGCGGACTTTCCCAGATGATCGCCTGCCGCTACGGGACGGTGCCGATCGTCCGCTCGGTCGGCGGGCTTGCGGATACCATTCTGCCGTATGGAAAAAAGGGGGCGAACGGCTTTGCCTTTTCGCATTACAACGCCCACGATCTTCTGTTTTGCGTCAAGGATGCCCTTGCGCTTTACGCGGCAGGGGGAAAAGAGTGGGATGCGCTTCGCCGTAGCGCGATGCGAAGCGATTTTTCCTGGCGACGCTCGGCAGAGGAATATATCGCGCTTTACCGAAAACTTTAAAGGGTAGGAGAAAAAATGAGTAAAAATACCGCAAAAAAGCAGGCGCCCTCGCTTTCCCTTCGCATAGAGGGAAAGCTTTTTTCCCGTGGCTACACGAAAAAGGAGGGGATCGGGGCGGCGGCCCTGTATCAGGCCTCGGTGCAGGCGATCAAGGATATCATGCGGGAGAACCGTCAGCGCTTCAAAAAGCGGGTGGCGGCCGCGGAGGGAAAACGCGTTTACTACTTGTGTATGGAGTTCCTCCTGGGGCGCTCCTTCCAAAATAACGTTATGAACCTTGGTCTTTATGACGAGCTTTGCGAGGCGCTTTCCTCTTACGGCTATACCTTTGCGCAGATCTTCGCGCAGGAGACTGACCCGGGGCTCGGGAACGGGGGGCTTGGCCGCCTTGCCGCCTGCTTTATGGATTCGCTTACCGCCCTTGAATATCCCGCCGTCGGGTACTCGCTCTGCTACGAAAACGGCCTTTTTAAGCAAAGGATCGTGGACGGAGAGCAGGTAGAGCTGCCCGACGTGTGGAAGCATACGGGGGGCGCCTGGCTTGGCCCCCGCCCCGACCGAAGCGTCAGCGTCCGCTTTGGCGGTCGGATCGAGGAGCGCTGGGAGAATGGGGCGCTTCGCATCGTGCATACCGAATACGACGAGGTGCGCGCGGTCCCTTACGACGTGATGATCACCGCCCCCGATACCGACGCGACCAACCTTTTGCGCCTGTGGCGCGCCGCCAGCGTGAAGCGACCAAGCGGGGGATACGCCACGCAATCGGAATATCTTCTGGCGCTTGAGGAAAGCGAAAAGGCCGAAGAGATCACGCGGCAGCTCTATCCCCCCGACAATCACGACGAAGGAAAGCTTTTGCGCCTGACGCAGCAGTACTTTCTGGTCTCGGCCTCGCTGCAAAGCCTTTTGGGGGATTATCTGTCGGAAAACGGCTCCTTGCGCTCTCTTTCGGAGGGGGTCGCGATCCATATCAACGATACCCACCCCGCCCTCTGCATTCCCGAGCTGATGCGGATCCTGATGGATACCTATTCCTATACGTGGGAGGCCGCGTGGGAGCTGGTGAGAAAGACGGTCACCTATACCAACCATACCGTTTTGCCCGAGGCGCTCGAATGCTGGCGGGTCGATCTTTTCCGTATGAAGCTGCCCCGCCTTTTCACCATCGTTGAGGAGCTCAATTCCCGCCTTTGCGCCGATCTTTGGCATTTGTATCCCGGGGATTGGGACCGCATCTCGCGTATGGCGATCGTGGGCTACGGACAGGTGCGTATGGCCAATCTTTCGGTGTACGGCTCGCATACCGTTAACGGGGTGTCGGCCCTGCACAGCGAGATCCTGAAAAAAAGCGTCTTCAGCGATTTCTATCACGCGACCCCCTGGAAATTCACGAACGTGACAAACGGGGTCGTGCATCGCCGCTGGCTTTGCTACGCGAACCGTGGCTTATCTTCGCTTCTCGATAACACAATCGGCCCCGATTACCGCAAGGATCCCGAGGGGCTTTCGGCGCTTCGGGACTATGCCGACGACGGGGAAGTGATCGCCCGCCTTCTTGCGATCAAGCGGGAAAACAAGGAACGCTTTTCCGCCTTCTCGGTCGCAAGAGGGGAGGTGCCGCTTTGCCCCGATTCGATCTTTGACGTGCAGATCAAGCGTATGCACGAATACAAGCGCCAGCTTTTAAACGTGCTTCGCATCCTTTCTCTCTACGACGAGCTTTGCGAAAACCCCAACGCCGATATCGTTCCCACCACCTTTATCTTCGGTGCCAAGGCCGCCCCCGGGTATTATATGGCCAAGCAGCTGATCCGCCTGATCTGGTTCCTTTCGCGCGAGATACGCGCCAATAAGCGGGCAAGCGAGCGGCTGGCGGTCGTTTTCACCGAGGATTATAACGTCAGCGTGGCCGAGGCGCTTATTCCTGCCGCCGATATCAGCGAGCAGATCTCGCTGGCGGGGAAGGAGGCCAGCGGCACGGGGTGCATGAAGCTGATGATGAACGGGGCCTTAACGCTTGGCACGCTCGATGGGGCGAATGTGGAGATCAGGGAGGCCGTCGGCGAAGAAAATTTCTACACCTTCGGGCTGAATTCCCGCGAGGTCGAGGAGCTTTGGCGCGCGGGGTACGACGCCTATGAATACTACCGCCTGTCCCCGCGGCTGCAAAACGCCATCGGGCGGCTTCAGCGGCCGCTGGGCGGGGAGAGCTTTTCTCTTATTGCCGAGTATCTTCTCGGGCGGGGGAATACCATGGGGGATCCTTATATGTGCCTTGCCGACTTCGATTCCTATTGCCACGTAAGCGAGAGGGCCTTTAACGATTATCGGAAAAAAGAGGATTGGGGACGCCGCTCGTTGCTGAATATCGCGGCAAGCGGGCGCTTTTCGGCCGATAACAGCGTGAAGCAGTATGCCGAGGGTATCTGGCATCTGCGGCCGATCAAGCGGTAGGCATGGGACCCTCGGTTCTTTTTGAGCGGGCGACCGCCGCCTTGGGGGAATGCAGGCTCCTTGCGGGCGGGCGCCCCCTTTTTCACCGCTCGGTGTCGGTGAATACCCCCTTTTGCGTGATGCTTTCGGTCGAGCGGCGCCTCGGCTGCTTCGGGGTAAGGCTTCGCATCGGGCGGGAGAAGGGGCAAGCGGTCACAAAAAGGCTTTCCTTTTGCGGCCTTTCGAAGGATCGGGAGCTTTATCGCGGCACGCTTCGCCTTCGGGAGCGGGGGCTTTATTTCTTCGATTTTTGCGCCGATACGAAATGGGGGACCCTTTATTCGGATAAGGCTCCGATCGGGCAAGGACTCCGCTTTCTTGCAACCGAGGGGGGAAGACCCTTTCAGCTTACGGTGACCGACTTCCTTTACGCGGAGCCTACCTGGCTGCTTGGCGGGGTCATCTACCACGTCTTTGTCGATCGCTTCGCCAAGGGCGGGGCGGTGCCGAAGAGGGAGGACGCGATCATAAATTCGGATTGGGAGGGTGGGATCCCGCAGTATCCCGCTTACCCCGGCGCCCCGCTCCCCAATAATGAGTTTTTCGGGGGAACGCTGTGGGGGGTCGTGGGGAAGCTGCCCTACCTTGCCTCGCTTGGGGTGCGCTGCCTCTACCTATCCCCGATCTTTGAGGCCTATTCCAATCATAAATACGATACGGGGGATTACCGTAAGATCGACGCGATGTTCGGCGGGGAGGAGGCCTTTTCGCATCTTATCGAGGAGGCAGCCTCGTACGGCATCCGCCTGCTTCTTGACGGGGTCTTTAACCATACGGGGGATGACAGTGTGTATTTCAACCGCTACGGGCGGTATGCGGGGGTTGGGGCGTATCAGTCAGAGCGCTCCCCCTATTATGACTGGTACCGCTTTTCCCGCTATCCCGATGAATACACCGCCTGGTGGGGGATCTCGATCCTGCCGCGTATCCACCCCTCGGAAAGCGAAAGCTGCCGTGAATTCTTCGTGGGAGGGGAGGGGGTCGTCGCAAGCTACGCAAGGCGCGGCATCGGCGGCTTCCGCCTGGATGTGGTCGATGAGCTTAGCGATGATTTTGTTTCTGACATCCGTGCCCGATTGGCCAAGGAGGGAAGCGACTGCGTCCTTTACGGTGAGGTGTGGGAGGATGCCTCCAACAAGGTCGCCTACGGCGTTCGGAAAAGCTATTACGGCGGGCGTGAGCTGGATGGGGTGATGAATTATCCCCTGCGGGAGGGGCTGATCGCCTATTTTCGGGGCGGTGAGACCGAAAAGCTTGCCTACGCGCTTTGCGAGGTGCTGCCGAATATGCCGAAGCGCATCGCCGATCTTACGATGAACCTGTTGGGGACACACGATACCGTGCGGATCCTTACCGCCTTGGCGGGGGAGGACCCTTGGGGCCACACGAATAGCGAGCTTGCGGTGCTGCGCCTTTCAAAAGAGGAGAGAGGCCGCGGGATCCGCCTTTTGAAAATGGCGTATCTCACCCTTGCGACCCTTCCGGGTATCCCCACGGTCTATTACGGGGACGAGGTGGGGCTGGAGGGCTATGCCGATCCCTTTAACCGCCGTCCCTTCCCCTGGCACAGGACCGAAAAGACGCTGCTGGAGGAATATCGACGCATCGGGGCACTTCGCAGGCACGAGCGGGTCTATCGGCGCGGGGAATTTACGCTTCTTCATCTTTCAAAGCGATGCCTGATCTTCGCCCGATCCTCGCGCCGCCGCACGCTCTTTACCGTTATCAACCGCGCGGGCGAGCCGCTTTCTCTTTTCTTTGAGAAAGAGGTATGTGAGGTGCTTGGCAAAAAGCAAGCGGGGCAGACGGTGCGGGTGCCGCCCGAAAGCGGGGCGGTGTTCGCGGCGCCCGCAAAATGCAATGTATTTTTTACAAAATAGGGAAAAAGCCGCATATTCGTTGAATATGCGGCCCTTTTCATAAAAGCAGCCTCGACAGCGTCCGTGAGAAGACATCGATCTCCCTTTCGGTGTTATAGAAGCCAAGGCTTGCGCGCACGGTGCCCCATTTTTCGGTGCCGAGCGCCTTGTGCGCGAGGGGGGCGCAATGATAACCGCCCCGTACGGCGATCCCCTCCTCGGCAAGGCCCGAGGCGATCTCCTCGGGTCTTTTTTCTCCATGGAAAAAGGAGAGAACGCCCCCTCGGTTTTCGGGCTCTGTAACCGTTATTCCCCGTATCACCGAAAGGTTTTCGCAAAGCCTTCGGCGGAGCGCTGTCTCTCTTTCCTCAATGGCCGTCAGCCCGATCCTTTCGATCGCGCGCACGCCGCCAAGCAGAGCCCCGATCGCGGGGGTAGGCGGGGTGCCCGCCTCAAACCGCTCGGGTGCCTCCATTGGCATTTCGGGGGAAAAGGAGGATACACCGCTCCCTCCCTCGATCAAGGTGGGAAGGCCCGAAGGATCCTTAAGGATCGCAAATCCAAGTCCCGCTATCCCGAAAAGACCCTTGTGGGCGGGGGCGCAGTAGGCATCGAAATAGGTCGTTTGGAGAAATGGCACGCGGTGCCCCGCCCCCTGCGAGCCGTCGATGATAAGCATAAGCCCCTCCTTTTGACAGAAGGCACCGATGCTTTCGATCGGTAGGGCAAGGCCCGAAACGTTGCTGACCTCGGTGGCGATCACCAACGCCGTTTCCTTTCTCCTTTGTGCTTTAAGGCTTGCCAAAGCGTCCCCCTCGGTCGAAAAGACCGAATAGCGACAGACGCCCTCCTTAGAAAGCTTATAGATCGGGCGGAAGGTGGCGTTATGCTCTCGGTCGCTGATCAGGACGTGCATCCCCTTTTTGATAAGGCCCTTTATGCAAAGATTCAAGGCGGCGGTGGCATTTTGCGTGAAAATAATATTTTCGGGGACACAGCTCCCGAAAAGCTTGGCAAGCTCGCAACGGCAATCGTAGATCACCTCGGCCGCCGCGAGCGAGGGCTTGTGGGCGCCTCTGCCGGGGTTCCCGACACACTCCGTAAGCACGCGCGAAAGCTCGGTGTAGGTCTCGGGGGGCTTCGGAAAGGAGGTGGCGGCGTTGTCGAAATAGATCATTTTTCTTCCTTTAAAGGTCGGTATTCGATACGGCTTTCCCGCAGAATGGAAACGGCTTGCAGAAGGCGGTCCTCGGGGATCTCTATCCCATAGACACACCCTTCGTTTTCGCCCCCGTCGGTCTTGATAAGCCCGGCGCGGATCCCACGAAGTGAAAGCTGTCGGCGCGCCTTCATGGCGTAGGTGATAGAGCCAATGCGTATTTTTAGCATCGACGAACCAACTCCTTTCTCGGTACGCACTATCAGTATATGCGCGAGGGGACCCCCGGTTCGGGCAAAACCGCGAAAAAAAGAGGCCTGCCCTATGGACAATTGGAAAAAACTGTGTTATACTATATAAGATTTAATTTAAGAAACAGAGTTAAAGTATGAAGATCGTTAATCTGTATCCCGGCTCCTTTGCCTCGGCCTCGTATCTTGTGACCGACGATGAAAGGAGCGAGGCGTACGTCATCGACCCCTCGGCCGAGCCCGCGGTGGCCTTTGCCCGCCTTTTGAACGAGGTCCCGCCCATCAAGGGCATTCTGCTGACACACGCCCATTTCGATCATATGCTGGCCCTTGAGGGCTGGCGCCGCACGACGGGCGCGCCCGTCGCGGTCATGGCGGCGGATGCCGAAGCCTTTGGCGATTCCCACAAAAACGGCTACCGCTACTTTTTTGAGGAGGAGCTTACCTTTTCGCCGCCCGATCGGCTTCTGACAGCAGGGGAGGTCCTGCCCTTCGGGAAGGAGAGCCTTACGGTCATTCCGACCCCCGGGCACACGAAGGGCTCCTGCGCCTTCGATAGCGGGGAGGTCCTTTTTACGGGAGACACGCTGTTTGAGGGCGGCGGCTACGGTCGGACCGACCTGTACGGCGGCAACACCGAAGAACTTTTTGCGTCGCTTCGCCGCCTTCTCCTTCTTTCGGGAGAGCGGGCGGTATACCCCGGGCACGGAAACCCCACGACCCTTTCTCTCTGCCGAGAATATTTTAAGCATTTACTTGTGTGAGGATATCAAAATGGAAGAAGTCATCAAATCGAATTTTATTCACGACATCATCGATAAGGATCTTGAAGATGATCCTTCGCTGAAGATCCACACCCGCTTCCCGCCCGAGCCGAACGGCTATCTGCATATCGGAAGCGCCAAGGCGATCTGGATCAACGCCAATACCGCCAAAAAATACGGCGGTCTTTTCAACCTGCGCTACGACGATACCAACCCCGCGAAGGAGGATAACGAGTACGTCGAATCGATCTATCGCGATCTTACCTGGCTTGGGTGCGAGCCGAGCGGCGGCATCTTCTACGGCTCCGACTATTTTGATAAATGCTACGAGTTTGCCATTCAGCTGATCAAGGCGGGGAAGGCCTATGTATGCGACCTTTCGCCCGATGAGATGCGTGAATACCGCGGCACTTTGACCGAGGCGGGGAAGAACAGCCCCTACCGTGACCGCTCGGTCGAGGAGAACCTTGCGCTCTTTGAGCGAATGAAAAACGGCGAATTTCCCGACGGGGCCAAAACGCTTCGCGCCAAGATCGATATGGCCTCGCCCAATATGAACCTGCGTGACCCTGCCATCTATCGCATCGTTCATACCGATCACCACCGCCAGGGCAACAAGTGGTGCATTTATCCCCTGTACGACTACGCCCACCCGATCCAGGACGCCTTGGAGGGGATCACCCACTCGCTTTGCTCGATTGAGTTTGAAAACCACCGCCCGCTTTACGATTGGGTGGTCGATAACATCGGCTTTGAGAAGAAGCCGCATCAGTATGAATTTGCCCGCCTGAACGTCACCCACACGGTGATGAGCAAGCGGTATCTGCGCCAGCTGGTCGAAACCGGGCTTGTCGACGGATGGGACGATCCGCGTATGCCCACCCTTTGCGGCCTGCGCCGCCGCGGCTATACGCCCGCTGCCATCTTCGATTTTGTGGAGCGCGCGGGGGTCGCCAAGGCTTACAGCGTTGTGGATTACGAGCTGCTGGAGCATTGCATTCGGGAGGAGCTGAACGAAAAGGCTGCCCGCCGCATCGCCATTCTTCATCCCATCAAGGTCGAGATCGTCAACTATCCCGCCGATAAGACCGAGTATTTTGAGCTTCCCAACCATCCCTTTCACCCCGAGGCAGGCACCCGTAAGCTTCCCTTTACGAGAGAGCTGTATATCGATGCCGACGACTTTGCCGAGGTGCCGCCCCCGAAATTCTTCCGTATGAAGCCCGAGGGGGAAGTCCGCCTGATGGGCGCTTATATCGTGAAATGCCAAGAGATCGTGAAGGATGAAAACGGGAATATCGTAAAGCTCCTTTGCACCGCCGATCTTGAGACCGGAAACGGCACCCCCGTCGATGGCAGAAAGGTCAAGGGCACCATCCATTGGCTGTCGGCGGCCGCCGCCACGCCGATCGACGTGATGCTTTACGATCATCTGTTCACCATTGAAAACGTAGCCGATATTCCCGAGGGAAAGGGCTACGGCGATTATCTGAACGAGGATTCGGTCACGGTCCTGCATGCCTTTGGCGAGCCCTCGCTCGGCGAGGCCGAGCCCGAGGATAAGTTCCAATTCGTCCGTACAGGCTATTTTGTAAAGGATACCAAGCACGAAAACACGTACAACCGTATCGTTGGTCTGAAGGACAGCTATAAAGCATAAAGGAAAGGCGGCGAAGTCATTCGCCGCTTTTACAGTATACGATGAAGCTGCTTGAGAAGATACTTTCGCTTTTGTTCGTTCCCCGCTGTGTCGGATGCGGGAGTCCCCTTCCGATCGGAAAGGGGCCGCTTTGCGCCGATTGCTATCCCCTTTATCTTCGGGAAAAGGAGGAGGAATGCCCCACCTGCGGTCTTTTGCCCAAGGATTGCCTTTGTGCCCAAAGGCCACTTTCTTCCCATGGGATCGGGGAGGTGCATAAGCTGTTTTTCTATCACGCCACGGCGCATGAGCGGGTCACGAATCGGGCCCTTTACCGCTTGAAGCACAAGGGGGATCCCCTGGTGCTTGACTTTTTCGCGGAGGAAATGGCCAAAATGCTTGCCCCCTTGCTTATCGGGGATAAGGAAAAATATCTGCTTACCTTTGCGCCTCGCTCCCGCCGCGCGATACGGCAGGATGGGTTCGACCATATGGCGCTTTTGGGGGAACGGCTTTCCCGCCTTCTTTCGGTTCCCTTCCTGTCAACGCTCGACCGCCGCGGCGGAAAAGAACAAAAGCGCCTTTCAAGGAAAGAACGCTTTTTGAATATGAAGGATGTGTATACCCCAAGGGAGGGGCTCCTTTTGCGGGGAAGGTGTGTCATCGTGATCGACGATATCACCACCAGCGGCGCCACGCTTTTATCGGTCGTTTCCGCCCTGCGGCGGGCGGGTGCCCGTGGGGTGAAGGTCGCGGTCCTTGGGGCCACCCCGCTGCTTTCGCGCTACAAAATGAAGAAAAGAAGGTAGCTTACGGATTTATCAGCGTTTTCGGCAGGCGGCGCTTATGCTCGCTTCTCGCGTGATAGCGCTCGATAATGGCGGCGGCCTCCGTCGATACCGGCAGCCCCTCCATATAATCGCTGACCTCTTGATAGCTGACACCCATATCCGCTTCGTCGGTCTGCCCCTCAAAAAGGCCGGCCGACGGGGCTTTTTCTATAATGCGGGCGGGGGCGTCAAGATACCGTAAAAGCGCATAGATCTCGTTGACCGAAAGATCGGCCACGGGATTGAAATCGCTTCCGCCGTCGCCCCATTTTGTAAAATACCCCATAAAGATCTCGCACTTGTTGCCGGTACCGGCGACCAGACGGTTCTCGGCGGCGCCGATGGTGTAAAGCGTCGTCATACGCAGGCGGGGCGCGATGTTGATCAGCGCCGCGCGATTGGGCTCGGTGATCCCCGTAAGCGCCGAAAGCAGGGCTTCTCTCGTTTTTGTCAGGTCGACCGTGCGGGTCTCAATATCGAATTTTTCGGCAAGGGCCAGGGCGTCCTCACGGTCACTTCCGTAGTTCTGCTTCGACGAGCAGGGAAGGATCACCCCCACCGTATTGGGGCAGGCAAGCTTACAAAGAATACCGACGAGGGCGCTGTCCTTTCCCCCGCTGTTTCCGAATACGATGCCGTCGGCATGCGCTTCCTTAAGGGCGTTTTTTATAAAAGCAACGCGTGCTTCGATCTCGGTTTTGCAGTCTCTCATAGCCGTCTCCCTTTTTTGTTCTTTCCTTTATTGTACCGCAACCCGCGGGAAAAATCAACCTTTTACGAAAAAAGACTCATTCCGCTTCAAAATCGGTGCGGATCTCCTTTTTACACCCCTTCGGCGAATAGATCCAATGCGAAAGATGCTTCACCCTTTCGGGATCGGTGTAGTAGGTGAAGCCCTTTTCCTTTTTCGCGCTTCCCGTATCGATAATGATCAGCTTGATCTTCATCTTGTCGGGCAAAATGCTTTTGATAAAGACCGCCGCCGTATCCCCCGCGTATACCTCGCCCTTCACCTCGGCAAGGCCCGCAAGATTCGGGGTAAGCTCGACGAAGATGCCGTAGCTTTCCACGCTTCGCACGATCCCCGTTACCGTCTGCCCCGCGCAAAAGAGGGCCGCGTTCTCCTCCCACGTTCCCAGAAGCTCACGGTGGGTGACGTAGATCTTTCCCTCCTCGTCCACCGATTTTACGACGGTATAAAGCTTATCGCCTACCGAGAAGCGGTCGCTCGGATGGGAAATACGCGAGACCGAGATGCAGTCGATCGAAAGCAGGGAAACGATGCCGCAGCCAATATCCACGAAGGCACCGAAGTTTTCCATATGCGTGATGCGGGCGGGAATGACATCTCCCGGCAGGAGCGTGCTTATGTAGTGGTCATAGCATTCGATCTGTGCCGCGCGCCGTGAAAGGACGGCCACCGTCCTTCCTTCCTCATTTTTCGTAAAGCCGACCACCTTGAAGCAGACAGGCTTTCCGACCCGTGTAAGCACGGCGATATCCTTGATGCTCTCGCCCCTTCGGCAATGCTGCACCTCCTCCCTCGGCATCAGGGCGGGAATGCCGCAGAAATCGAAATGAAGCGAAAGCTCACTGTCGCACAAAAGGGCGACCGCCTCCAGGATGATCCCCTTCTCCATCGCCTTTCCCAGCCCCTCGTAGGAGGAGAGAAGCTCGTGGTTTTCGGGATCCTGCATACGAATGCCTTCGGGTGTATACTGATTCATCGCGTACCTCTTTCTTTTTTGTTTTCATATATTCCCAGTGTATGAAGGAAAGAGGTATTTTAGAAGAAAAAAGGCCGTTTGCTTTTGGGCAAACGGCCTTTTTTGCGGTGCTTTTCGGTACGGCTTCTTTAAGGATCAGAGGGTCCCCGAAGAGCCGAGAACGTTCTGGATCTTGTGGCTGACCATCTTCTTGACCTCGGCTCTTGCGACCTTAAGATACTCGCGGGGGTCGAAGGCCTCGGGCTTCTCGGCGAAGACACGGCGGATACCGGCCGTCATCGCGAGACGGATATCGGAGTCGATGTTGATCTTGCAGACCGCCATCTTGGCCGCGCGGCGAAGCTGCTCCTCGGGAATGCCGACCGCGTCGGGAAGCTTACCGCCGAGCGCGTTGATCTCGGACACGCACTCATGCGCGACGCTGGAGGCGCCGTGAAGAACGATGGGGAAGCCGGGAAGTCTTTTGCCGACCTCCTCGAGAATATCGAAGCGAAGGGGCGGGGGAACGAGAACGCCATGCTCGTTTCTGGTGCATTGCTTGGCGGTGAACTTGTAGGCGCCGTGGGAGGTACCGATGGAGATAGCGAGCGAGTCGACACCCGTACGGGAAACGAATTCCTCGACCTCCTCGGGCTTCGTGTAGGAGGAATGCTCCGCGACAACGTCGTCCTCAACACCCGCCAGAACGCCAAGCTCACCCTCAACGACAACGCCGTGGGCGTGGGCGTACTCAACGACCTTCTTCGTAAGGGCGATGTTGTCCTCAAAGGAATGGTGAGAGCCGTCGATCATGACCGAGGTGAAGCCCCCGTCGATGCAGGACTTGCAGACCTCGAAATCCGCGCCGTGGTCAAGATGAAGGGCAAGATCGATCCCGCTGTCCTCCACCGCGGCACGGGCCAGCGCCATGAGATAGGCGTGCTTCGCGTACTTTCTCGCCCCGGCCGAAACCTGAAGGATAACGGGGGATTTTTCCTCCGCTGCCGCTTCGGTGATCGCCTGGATGATCTCCATATTGTTAATGTTGAAGGCGCCGATGGCGTAGCCGCCGCGGTAAGCGTCCTCAAACATTTTCTTGGTGGTAACAAGTGCCATTTTGATACTCCTTTTATCTTATTCTAAAATTCCAAGGAATACTATAACACAAAATAAAAGGAAAATCAAGGGAAAGATAAAAGAAACTTCGCGGCGGTCAAAAAAATTCGGGAAGGCCCCCGCCGGTCTCGGTTTCCACGGTGCGGGGGGATGTATCGGCAGCGGGGGGGACCGAAAGCCCGAAGCTTACCGAGATCGCGTTGTTTACCCTTTGCATAGCGTCTTCGTCCAGATGCCCCATCTTTTCGCGCAGGCGGCGCTTATCCAGCGTGCGGATCTGTTCAAGCAGGATGACCGAATCCTTTGAAAGCCCGACCTTGCCCGCATAGACCTCGATATGGGTGGGAAGCTTATTCTTTCCCATGCGGCTGGTGATGGCCGCCGCGATCACGGTGGGGCTGTATCGGTTTCCGATATCGTTCTGTATAATGAGGACGGGGCGAAGTCCTCCCTGCTCACTGCCGACGACAGGGCTTAGGTCGGCGTAGTATATGTCCCCTCTTTTTACGTTCATAACCCGTTTTCGTGCGAACGAAATCCTTTCTTTGCGGTTGCTTTTATTTTTTCCGCATGCTTGCCATTTTAGTCATAAAAAGCAAAAAATGCGGTCATTTTCATTCTATGCCCAAAGACACTTACGCGACAAAAGAAAAAACAGCATAGAGATCTATGCTGCTTTCCTGCCGTATCAGTGGCGATCGCTTTTGTTCAGCACCTCTTCATCCTCCGTGCGGAAGAGAAGCGAAATGCACCAAAGCCCCGCCAAAGCGACCACGATATAGATGATGCGTGCCAGAAGCGAGGCGCTGCCGCCGCTGATCCAGGCTACCGCGTCGAATTGAAAAAGTCCGATGCTTCCCCAGTTCAGGGCGCCGATGATCGCAAGGATCAGGGCAATCTTATCCATAAGCATGTCGGTATATCTCCTTTCAAGCAATTGCTCTGATACCTATTGTGCGCAAAGCGAAGGCTTTTATGCAAAAATTCGGCTTTGCCCGATCACGCGTCGTCAAAGGAGGGAATAAAGCTGCCGAAATGCTCCTTCATTTTTAAAAGCGCTTTTTTTTCGATGCGGCTGACGTAGGAGCGGGAGATACGCATCACGCTTGCCACCTCGCGCTGGGTAAGCGGCGCCTTTTTGGAAAGCCCGTAGCGCAAAACGATCACCTGCCGCTCGCGCTCGTCCAAGATCTCCTCGATCAGGCGGTAGGCCTTTTCGGCGTGGATCTTGATATCGAGATCCTTCGTGATGTTCTCGTCGGTGCTGATCACATCCCCGTAGGTCAGGGGATTTCCGTCACGGTCAACGTCAATGGTCTCGTTGATCGAGACCTCGCAGGAAAGCTTCTTCTGCGAGCGGAAAAACATCAGGATCTCGTTCTGCACGCATTTGGCGGCATAGGTCGCGAAGCGGGCGCCGTTTTCGGGTCGGAAGGAATCAATGGCCTTGATAAGCCCCAGGCTTCCGATCGATACCAGCTCATCGGGGTTCTGATAGGAGGTATAATATTTCCTTACGATATGGGCGACAAGGCGCAGGTTATGCTCGATCAGGCGTTGTCTTGCCGCCCCGTCCCCCTGCTTCATTTTGACGAAAAGCTCCCTTTCCTCGGTCGATCCCAAGGGTGGGGGAAAGCTTTGCGGACTTCCGATTCCAAGCAAAAGAGAAACAAGATGAAAGGCCGAGGAAGAAAAGGTGAATGCCATAAAAAAGCCCCCTTCCGTATAGCTTTTGGCAATATGCCGTACGCTAAACAGTATATGAAGAGGGCAGCTTGTTTCTTGTTTCCTCGGCTTCAAAAATGAGTCTGCTATATCGCCCACCGGAGCGCACCCCCGGCAGTCTTCTTTTTTGCAAGAGGCGCAAAAGAATAAAATGCGGAGCAGAAAACGTGCAATGTTCCGCATTTGGTTTCTCAACCGGAAAATATATAATCAAAATTTACCAAATCGTACTTGACTAAATTGGAAATATGTGCTATACCTTTATCAAAGGATACAAGGAGGCATATTTTTATGTTTATTGGCAGAGAGCGTGAGCTGACGGCTTTAAATAAGCTGTATGCTTCGGATAAATTTGAATTTGCGGTTATTTACGGCCGCCGCCGTGTCGGTAAGACGGCGCTGATCAACGAGTTTGTTCGTGATAAAAATGCGATATATTTTATGGGCGTTGAGAGCAACGCCAAGCAAAATCTTGATAATTTTTCAAAGAGCATACTTGAATACGGCACGGGGTTCTCGCTTGAAACCTCCTTTTCGTCGTTCCAGGCGGCTCTTGAATACGTGTTCAAAATGGCAGAGAACGAGAGAGTGGTGCTTGCCATCGACGAGTACCCTTACGTTGCCCGTTCCTCCAAGAGCCTCGCGTCCACGCTCCAGCTTCTGATCGATAAATATAAGGATAGCTCCAAGCTGATGCTCATTCTCTGCGGTTCGTCCATGTCCTTTATGGAGGATTACGTGCTTTCCTACAAAGCCCCACTTTACGGTAGAAAGACGGCACAGATGAAGATCAATCCTTTCGATTTTGAGGAAACCTGCCGTTATTTCCCCAACGCATCCTGTGAGGATAAAGCTCTCATTTACGGCATTGTTGGCGGTACTCCCCAGTATCTCTTACAGATCGATGACAAACTCAGCATCGAGGAAAATATCAAGAATACCTATCTAAACCCAACCTCTCCCTTGTTTGAGGAAACAACCAATCTGCTCAAGCAGGAGGTGCGCGAGCCGGCGATCTATAATGCGATCATCACCGCAATCGCAACGGGAGCTTCGCGTATGTCCGAGATTTCCAGTAAGGTTGGCGAGGATCGGACCGTGTGCTCCATCTATCTGAAAAATCTGCTCTCGCTCGGCATCGTTCAGAAGGAAACGCCCTACGGAGAAAAGGCATCGCGCAAGTCGATCTACTCCGTTGAGGATAATATGTTCCGCTTCTGGTATCGCTTCGTGCCCGAAAACAATTCCATCATCGCGCGTGGCGCATCCGACCTCGCGTATAAGCGCATCGAGCCGCATCTGTCTGATTATATGGG
>JAZNDS010000005.1:0-1635 GCA_045588145.1 Eubacteriales bacterium
GTATATGGGCAGAGTCTTTGAGGAGATCTGCAAGCAGTATCTTTGGAAACATCTTCTAACGGGAAAATCACCCGTTGAATTCAGCTCGCTCGGACGCTGGTGGGGCAACGACACACGGACCAAATCCCAGACCGAGATCGATATTATGGGCGAAGCCGATAAAAATACCGCCCTTTTTGGCGAATGCAAGTGGACGAATGAAAAGGTTGACGTCGGCGTGCTCGATCTGCTCGTCAAGAGGAGCAACCTGTTCCACTATAAAAATAAGCATTACTATCTCTTTGCCAAATCCGGCTTCACCAAGGGCTGCGTAGAGAAAGCAGCAGAAATGGGTAACGTAACACTGGTTGAGTATGAGAAAATGATTTGAAAAAGTTGTTTTTGAAACGTAAATCATTTGATTGAAAATATTAGGAGAAGAATATGGAAAACGCAATTATTGAGAACATTATAAACATTTTAAAAAATATGTTATAATAGTATCGTCAAAAAGTGTAAGCTTTGATCGGGGCGTTGAGTTCCGGTTTTAGCTTACACTTTTCATTTTGGCGCAGGCATAGATAGAGCCGCTATCAAGGCGTTTTTTGTAACGCTTTCGATAACGGCTTTTTGTTATGCGATTTTTACGCCGGGTATGCCAAGGGAGTGGCTTGTTTCTTGTGTCTTGGCTTGTATGCTTTTATTCTTCCTTGGAAAGGGGGTGTGCGATCGCATACCCTTTTCCGGGGGTAGACAGGATGATGGGGGAGCCGAAGACACGCCTTGAAAGACGGTTGATCGAGCTGATGTGCATACGCACGCTTCCCACCTTCCGCTTGGTGGAGGGGTTGCCCGCGTATTTTGCCAGCTCCTCGGCCGTAACGCTTTCGGGATAGCGCTCCCCAAGATACCGCAGGATCAGAAGCTCGTTGATGGAGACCGTGACGGGAAAGGTATAAAAGCAACAGCTTGTCAGATGAAGATTGAGAAGAAGCGGCCCCGCGTGCAGGTCCGAAAGATCGCGCCCGCCCTTCAGCCGACAAAGCTCAAGGATGGTTTCGGCCGCGTGGATCGGGGCGATAGGCGAAAGAAGAATGTTATCAACGAAGGGAAGAAATTTATCGGCTGATTCATCGGCCCTTTCCCTCGGGAGCCCCACGACGAGGGGGAGGGCGGGAAAGGCCTCTCGGATACGGCGGCAAAGCGGGGCGGCCCCCGCCGTTTTGTCGGCGTGCGGCAGGTAAACGGCGTCGACCCGTTGCTTGGAAAGAAGGTCGAGCGCGCCGCGGGTGCTGACCGACGCTGTCGGTAGGCCGAGATGATAAAAGCGCATCGAAAGCTCTGAAAGCGCCTTTTGGGTATTGTCGATCAGTAAAATCATAGAGGTCCTTTCAAGGTCGTTTTTTATAGGATAGCATATTTTCCCCCGAAAGAAAAGCCCTTTTCGGGAATTGCGAATTGACTTTTTTCTTTACCTATGATAAGATAAGAAAAAAAGTAAGAAAAGAGAAGCGTATGAAAACGGTTTTGATCAACGGCGGCTCCCGCGGGATCGGGGCGGCGGCGGTGCGCGCCTTCAGTCGGGCGGGGTATGCCGTCGCTTTTACCTACCTGCACGCGAAGGAGGAGGCGGAAAAGCTCTCCAAGGAGTGCGGG
>JAZNDS010000006.1:0-5192 GCA_045588145.1 Eubacteriales bacterium
CGTGCGAGACGAGGAGAGAGGCGGTGTGGATAAGGGTCATAAGAAGCAGGGCGAGGAAGCAGATCACATAGTAGGTCGGGGTCGGGGTGCCGTCGGGGCTTCGGAAGGCATCCGCCACCCACCCGAAGGAGAGCGATACCAGGATCCCGCCCGCAAGCGATACCATCTCCTTGACCGCCGTAAAGCGGCCGCGCGCGCGGTTGGGAACCGCGCTCATAAGCCAGGTGGTCTTCGCGGGGCTTACGGCGTTGCTTATCAGATGCCCAAGGATCAGAAGCGCGACCGACAGGGCGGTTTTGACGGTGGGGGAGAGGGGAAAGACCGGAAGAAGATAAACCAGAACAAAGCAGATCTGATTGATAAGATTCCCAAGCGTGACAAAGCGCTTGCTTCTTTGATCGGTCCTTATCAGCGCGAAAAGCTGCGCGCTGCAGGCAAAGGTGGCCGCCGTGGAAAGGATCCCCTGCATCGCGTCGGAAAGTCCAAGCGCGTCAAGGATATAGCCAAGCATCGTTCCCGTCATAAACAGGGCGATGAAATGCTCAAAGCCCGCTTCGATGACGTAGGCGACGCGTGTTTTCCTGTCATTTTTGGTCATAGCTGTCTCCGCTTTTTTTGAGTATATTTTACTATAACCGCATTGCCCGCGCAAGAGAGGGCTTTACGAAAAGTTTTCGTAAATCCTTATTTAAGGTTTCCTTTTGGGCGCCCATATGGTACAATGAAAAAAACGGTTGGAGGAGAGCATGACGTTAATGAAGCTTGCCCAATTGGCGGGGGTTTCGGTGGGAACCGTTTCCAAGGCCTTTTCGGGCTCACGCGAGATAAGCGAAGCGACCCGTGAAAGGATCTTCACCCCGGCCAGGGAGCAGGGCTGCTTTGATAAATATTATAAAAATCCGCGTACGCGGCCGCTGATCGCCCTGATCTTTCCCGAGCCCGAAAGCGAGTTTTACGGCCGTATGATCGGGATCCTTGAGCGTGTGCTGCATGAGAAGGGCGCGGATACCGTTATCGCGTTCAGCCGCTTTGACAGGGAACGCGAGGCCGATCTTTTTCGCGAGTTTGCGTACAGGCTTGGCGTGGACGGCGTGATCGTCTCGGGGACGGGAAGCGGGATCCGCAACCCCGAAAGCATCCCGCTGATCACCTTTTCCGATCAGGAATACCAAGGCGCGAATGCCGACGCGGTGCGGATCGACCTTGACCGCGGGATCGAATCGCTTTTGCAGACCGCCAAGGAATACGGGCATACCGATTTCGGCTTCCTCGGCGAATCGCTTACGGTCTCGACCGAGCAGTGCTTTCGGAAAAGCGTGAGAAAGCTTGGCCTGCGGGTATGCGAAGAATACATCTATCGGTCCGGCAAGCGGTTTATGGACGCGGGAGAGGACGGTATGCGGGCCCTGATCGCGCGCGGGCGGGTCCCCGACGTTATCTTCGCGGCCTATGACTACATTGCCTTCGGGGCGATAAAATACGCGCAGACGGCGGGATATCGCGTGCCCGAGGATATTTCCTTTATCGGCATAAACGATCTTTCAACGACCCCTTATATGGGGATCCCCTTAAGCTCGCTCCGTGTGGATTTTGAGCAGGTGTGCAAGCAGATCGCCGCGCTGCTGTTCAAGCGCATGGATATCCGCTATTATCGGGAGAGGAACCGCATCGTCGTGCCCGTAACGGCGGTCATTCGCGAATCGCTTCGAAAAATCGATAAAGCGGAAAAGCCGTAAGACCCCTCAAAGCGGGGCGCCGCCCGGTCGCATACCTTTTCTTTTCTCTCTTCTCCGGAAAATTCGCGTTGGTGATTTAGAGAAAAGCGAAGAGTGAAAAGAGAATAGCGAAGAGTACAAAAAGAAAAAGCCGCTTTTGCGGCTTTTCTTTTTGTGCGGGGCTTTAATTCAGAGAAGCAGGACGGCTGCTTATATTATTCTTTTCTTTCTGAATACGAGCCACCAAAGAGCGAAGCCACCGCCGCCGAGAATGGCTGTGGAGCCGATGACAATGCCCGCAATAGCACCACCCGAAAGTCCGCCCTTGGGAAGCTTGGCTTCACACAGGTCGCAGATGTGATTTTCGTCTGAATCGGCGTGCGCGTTTTCATCGGTTGCGGTCTCTTGTACCGAAGCCTTTCCGCATTCGGTGCACGTGAAGGTTCTTTCACCCTTCGCTACGCAGGTGGGCTGCTTGGTAGCATGGCCCTGATTCCAGCTGTGAGCCGCCTTCCCCTCGGTCGTCACCTTGCCGCACACCGAGCAAAGAACGGCGGTCGTGCAGTCACCGTCATCGGCGCTTGGCGTGTGAGCTGCCCTTCCCTCGGTCGTCACCTTATTGCACACCGAGCAAAGAACGGCGGTCGTGCAGTCACCGTCATCGGCGCTTGGCGTGTGAGCCGCCCTTCCCTCGGTCGTCACCTTATCGCACACCGAGCAAAGAACGGCGGTCGTGCAGTCACCGTCATCCGCGCTTGGCGTGTGAGAGGAAAGCACGCCGTATTCCGCATGGCATTTTGAGCAGATCGCCTTGTTTTCGCAGGTCGCATGGCCGCCCGCGTGAGACTGCACCCCCATATCCGTGTCGACCTTTCCGCAGCAAAGGGCATAACCGTAGTGCGTGTTAGCGTCGTTTTCGTTCTGAACAAAGCGTACGGATTCAACGGTATGCGCGGATGAGTCGACCTCCCCGTACTCGGCGCCGCAGCCGTCACAAACCGCCCTTGCGGTACAGGTAGCCATGCCACCCGTATGACCCGCGGTCGTTCGCGTGTATTGGCAGCCCTCGACGTTGCAGGAATCATCGCAAGAGGAGTCAAAAATATGAATAACCCCCCCGTTTCCTGCACGGTGGCTCCAGGATGAGTAATCATTGAATATGGATGTATAGGCGTCTCGGCTTGTTCCGTCACTCCAGCTAACGGTTGCGTTTTCAACGGTTATCAAACCGATTTTGGGGTCAAGCTTATATTCAACGTCTTCAAAAATATAGTCGTGCCAGGCTATTGCATTGCCGTTGTAATCAAGCTCCGAAGGCTCGGGGTTCAGCACGTTGATTTTCGAGGGGTCGAAGTCTATGCCCTCGCTATCCAGGTTATATTCCGACTCGTCTACACGAAGCTCCAGCCCGTATCGTGCATCCATAACCGCCTGCGTGGACTCCACGTAGTTCTCCTCGGCGTCCAGAATGTCTATTCGGATCAAGTACTCACCGATGTCATCGATGGCGCTCATATATTCGTCATTCCAAATAATATTAACGTCAAAGTACATGATTTCGCTGAACAACGCAAGCTCCCAGTCGTCGTATCCCGTTACAGTCACACGGTAATGACCGTCGCTTCGGATTCGAAAGGTGCTATAGCGAAGGTCTTCCGTCGGACTGTCCGTGATCTGCTCGTCTTCTTCCCATATCCCGTAATAATCCTCTGCTACACTTACCGTGTAATGCGTAGACGCAAGCGAAGGGTGCCAGGGAATTATAACGCTGAAGTAGGCGCCGCCTACATTCGGCGTGACGATTTCGGGAATCGCGCAGATCTTGTCTGCCTTGATCCTTACGTCAATGCTTTTTTCCGAAGCGGCATAATTACCCGCGCTTTTTACGGTATAGGTCACCGAATATGGCATCGACGAGGGGGCGACGGGAAATGAATTTACGGTGCTGCCTTCTGCCGATCTGTTTGATACATCTACGTGTATTCCGGCGCTCTTAAGCGTGTCGCTGCCTTTAAGACCGCGTATTTCGTATTCGATCTCCTCACCGATTCCGAGAAGGTAGCATTCGGGATCGCCCGCTGCAAAATCGGGGGTAAGCTCCTCGGTCTTAAAAGCAATGTCAAGCGTTGCCTTCTTGATCGTAACGGGTATGTCAAGCCGGCTTCCTGTCAGCGTGGCCGTGGGCGCTGCCTTAACGCGAAGAATGTAGTCACCGGCATCCTTCGGCGCGCTTTCCTGCTTGATAAGCGTACCGTCTCCCTTTACCTCAAACCATTCAAAGGTCAGAGTGCTCCCGTCGGTATAGCGGAAATTCTCCGCGACCGGAGCCGGCACCGCTTCGGCGTTATACGTATATTCGGTACGGTAATCCCGGTTCTCGATGCTGACGTATGCCGCCCCGTCGGTTATTACCTCGGGCAGTCCGCCGGAATTGTTGCCTTCCGCACCGCTAAAAACAGCCGTGATCACGATCAGAACGCACGTAATTATCGCAGCAAGTAAAAAACGAGCTTTTTTCATATTTTCCGTTCCTTTCTTTTACGTGTTGTTAAATTTCTTCCAGTAATTCTCCAATAAACAAATTTTCTTTACGCGGCTTTTCTTTTTCTGTGTTATCTTGACAGAATATCAAGCATTGGAAGGTCCGAAGGGGTGGGAAAATTATTTGTTATCCCCTTTTAAGCAATCGCTTTATTTTTGTCCGGAAACTCATTTTGGGCCTTTCTTCTTCGTGCGGTGTTTCAAGTACCCACGGCAAGCGAATATTGTAAACTGCGATTTCAAAGCATTGTCTTTCTTCTTGCTCATTGGGGTATACGGGATTTTTGCTTATAACAAGATTTAAGAACAAGCCGCCATCTTCCATGTCGATTTCATATTCTCCGTATTTAACACACGCGCCTACTGCGGTATAGGCAACCGCATGATATTCTACTTGTCCTTTATTATACGTTGAGCAGATTTCATCAGGTCGAGCAATATCAATGCCAAAATCCAACAAAAAATTTTTAAGCTTAGGGAAAGTATGCGCGGCTTGGCGATAATAATTTTGCCATTCATTACAATCGCATAAGGTTCTTGTTGCATAGTATTCTTTTGTTCTTTCTATGTCAACATCAAAGATGTAATCTTCTTTCTCTATGATCGTCATGCCGTCCCCGCCTTTCGCTTTGCTATATCGATTATACCATAAAACCGATTACCTTTCAATCGAATATAACGAAAAAGCTTTTGTCACAGCGAAAAGCGACCTTTTTTCTTCTCTCTTATCTCTTCTCCCGAAAGCGCGGGAGATTTAGAGAAAAGTGAAGAGTGAAAAGAGAAGAGTGAAAAGTACAAAAAGAAAAAGCCGCTTGCGCGACTTTTCTTTTTGGAAGAGTACCATTATACCCATACAAGTAAATGCTTTCAGTATAGGTTGTGCATTTCAAAACGTGATTAGCCTTCCAAAATTTTTAAGTATCTGTCAAGCCTTGC
>JAZNDS010000007.1:0-3137 GCA_045588145.1 Eubacteriales bacterium
CGTGACCATTCACGTTTCCCCCGCCGTGGACGGCTACGGCTACGGCATCGTGGACGATCTCGGTCTGCCCCGCCTGGAGAAAATGCTCCGCAAGCATCCGAATTTAAAGATCCTCGGTCACTCTCAGCCCTTCTGGAGCGAGATCGGAGACAACGTCACCGAGGAAAACCGCAACAAATACGTTACCGGCAAGGTGGTTCCCGGTCGCCTGATCTCTCTTTTGCGGGAATATCCGGGTCTCCTGTGCGACCTTTCCGCAGGCTCGGGTGCCAACGCCCTGATGCGTGACCGTGATTTTGCCGCCCGCTTCATCGAGGAATTTGCGGATCGCCTTTACTACGGCTGTGACATCTGTATGTCCGGCGCCGCCTTCCCCTTTGAATTCGACGCCTTTCTCACCGACCTGCGGGAAAAGGGCGAGATCACCGAGGAAAATTATTACAAGCTCGTCCGCGGCAACGCCGAAAAGCTTCTCGGTCTGAAATAATCTTCGTTCTTTCTTGCTTTTCGACCGCCGATACCCAATTTTGAATGACCGAAAGGCGAATATAAAAAGGCTTTTGCATTTGCAAAAGCCTACCGCTTCCCTTCTCTTTTCCCTCTTCTCTCTTCACCAAAAAAGGAGCCTTTCGGCTCCTTTTTTATTTCTGCTGCGTATAATACAGGGTCTTGCCCGCTTCCACGGAGCGGGTCAGCCACACGGAAGCACCGATGATACAGCCGTCTCCCACGAAGGTATTGCCGCCCAAAATGGTGGCGTTGGCGTAAATGATCACGTTGTTTCCGATATTGGGGTGACGCTTCACGTTCTTCACGGGGTTTCCGTTTTCGTCCAGCTCGAAGCTCTTGGCTCCCAGGGTCACGCCCTGATACAGCTTGACGCGGTCTCCGATGACGCAGGTCTCGCCTACGACGATGCCCGTGCCGTGGTCGATACAGAAGTATTCACCGATCTTGGCTCCCGCGTGAATATCCACGCCGGTTTTTTCGTGGGCGTATTCGGTCATAATGCGGGAAAGCAGGGTCATTTTCAGCTGATACAGCTCGTGCGCAAGACGGTAAATGGAAATGGCGTAAAAGCCGGGATAGCAAAGAATGACCTCCTCACGGCTTTTCGCCGCAGGGTCCCCCTCGTAAATGGCGTCGATATCCTTGAGAAGCAGCTCCTTGACCGCAGGCAAGCGGGCAAGGAAGGTATCGGCAAGCGCCTCCGCGTCCTCCTCGCTTTCGCGGAAATGGGAGGCTTTTTCCATGAGAGTCACAAGCTCGTTGCGGACCTTTCTCAGAAGAGACAGCCCGCTCAAGCCCTCCTGGGTCACGCTGCGGCTCTTAAAATACCCGGGGAACAAAAGAGACTGCAGATCCTTAATGAGATCCACTACCTCTTTTCGGTTGGGCAGGCAGACCTCGTCGCTGCAGCGGCGGATCTTGCTGTCCTTTTCCAGATCGTCCAGGGCTTCCTGTATTTGCTTTAAAAACATAGCTTACTCCAAAAATTATAATTTTGCGCGGTGCTTCGCAAGGAGCTCGTTGGCAAGCCCCAAAAGCCGCACGGGCGTTTCGGGGGTAAAGCTGGTGGTCAGCACCTCGTAGCCGCCCTCTTCGAAAGCGGCCTCGGTGGGAAGATATCCCTCGGAGCCGTTGCAGTTGCAGGCGGTCAAAAGGAACAGATCGGGGTTTGCACGGCGCAGGATCGTGTCGTACTCGGTGAAGGGTTCACCGCCGAAGCCCACCAGACAAAGCTCGCCCAAGGCGATCATGGATACGGGAACCCGCTGAAAGATCTTCTTATCCTCCAGATTTGCAATGCGGCGGATCCCGCCCTTTTCAGCCAAGGGCAGATCCCGGACCTCGGGATCGTCCGCCACCAGCCTTTTCTGCAAACGCTTGCATTCATCAATACGCTCGATGCCCTCCGTATTGGTCAGGATCCCTTCGATCTCAAAGGCAGCGGAGATCCTTCCCTCCTTCAAGGGGCGGGTACCGTCCCAAACGGCAAGAGCCGCCTCTGCAATGATCTCGCCCATACGGCACGTAAAGGCATAACGGCCGTCGGGATCCTCCTTGGGAACCACCCGCCTGCCGGGCTTGAAATGATTGGTATCCCCCTGACAGCCGTTGAGGAGAATGCAGCGCACGCCGGGCTTTCTCTCCTCGGTGATCCTGCGGACGAAGCCCGGCCAGTCGGCGGTAAACCTCGTACCGCCCAGGGTATCGGGGTGGGTCTGAAAGCCGATCATGGCAATATCGCCCTTTTCCCGATGAAAACGGACCAAACGGACGGTGTTATCGGATTTTCCCAAGGGGTGATCGATATTGGGATTGCGGGTACCGGGATTGGTCATCACCGTCCCGTCCTTCATCCGATAACGGCGGATAAAGGAGACCTCCTCCTCCGTTTCCCTTTCCCCGACAGACATACTCGCTTCGGCAAGGTCGTTCAGCGCAAGCCGCACCACGTCTACACAGCGGCGCTTTAAAAGGGCGTTGTAGTCCGCTCCCACCACGGGAACGATGCCGCCCGTGGTAGAGGTGTGCTGATGCAGGCATTGGAATAGGATATTTCTTGCGGGGATCCCCGTTTCCCTCTCAATGAGCTTGCGAATCGGCGTAGCGTGGACCTCGTGCATATAGTGCAGGTCGGCGGCGATCACGGCAATGCGCTCTCCGTCCCGCTCCATCACCACCGCGTTCAACTCAAGAGGGTCCAGAATGCCGTCTGCAACCCGACCCTGCCAGCCTCCGGTCATGGGCGTGCCCAGGGGAGGGGTGATATCCACTCGAGCAAAGCCGATCTTCATCTCTTACAGCTTTGCCTTATGCGCGGCAAGGAGCTCTTTGGCAAGTCCCTGCAAAAGCGCAGGCGTTTCGGGGGTAAAGTTGGTAGTGCAGGCCTCGTAGCCACCCTCTTCAAAGGCGGCGGCAGAGGGCAGATATCCCTGAGAGCCGTTGCAGTTGCAGGCGGTCAGAATAAACAGCTCGGGGTGAGCTGCACGAAGCACGTCTGCGTATTCGGTGAAGGGTTCTCCGCCGTAGCCCAGGATCGCAAGCTCGCCGAAGGCCACCATGGATACGGGAACCTTCTGGAACAGAAGGTAATTCTCCATTTTTGCAATGCGGCGAATGGCGCCCTTTTC
>JAZNDS010000008.1:0-92702 GCA_045588145.1 Eubacteriales bacterium
GATAGAGTATATTTTTTCATCCAAACCGTCAACTTTTGCTCTGAACTTGGCTTTTATATTTTTGAGGAGCTTTTGGAGAAAAAGACCAACAAGGATATGCACAGGGAAAGAACGGCTGCGGAAGGAGCTTTAGCAACGGCGAGAGCGCGAAGCCAAAAGCTCCTTGGACTCTTTGAAAAGCTCTATGAGGACAACGTGGAGGGTAAGGTAACGGACGAGTGGTTTATGCGGCTATCTCAGAAGTATGAAAACGAGCAAGAGAAATTGAAGCGGCAGACACTTGAACTCAAAGAAAAGCTCGACAGCATCGACAGAATGCAGACGGCAAAGGATGATTTTCTCAGAGCTATCCGTAAGTTTATGGAGATGAAAACCTTAACGCCTGTTATTCTGCGAGAGTTGATTGAAAAGATCGAGGTGTTTCCCGTAGAGGGAACGGGCAAGGACAGAACACAAAGAGTCATCATTCATTACCGCTTCGTCGGCACGCTTGACATCCCCGGCATCATTCACAGACCGCCCTATATCCTCGACTCACGCAAGGGTGTAGCCATCGAATACTTATCTAACGCAGTTTAACCCCTAAAACAAAAAAGAGCAGGCGAACCTGCTCAAAGCAACTCAATATTTAACCCAAAAGTAAGCATAAGCAAAAAAATATCGAGTGTCCATAACTTAAATCTGTTATGAACACTCGATATGGTCTGAGTGACAAGACTTGAACTTGCGGCCTCTACCACCCCAAGACAAATTTGTCATATTACACCGATGAACCTTCATCGGTGTTTTCTTTTTGCAGGTAGGACGAAAGGCACTCGCCGTTGATGTTTTTGTATTCCCCTTCGTAAAGAGGATAAGGTTCATCTATAAGCCCCGATACAAAATCAAGAGAGAGGTTGTAAAACAAGGCCAAGGCTGAAAGCACCCAAGAGGGAACAACGCTCCCACCTTGCTCAAAACGGATATATTGGCGGTAGGATGTGCCAAGCATTCTTGCGAGGGAACTCTTGGGTACATTGTAGTATTCCCGTATTTCGGCAATGCGTATTTTTGCGCCTTGCGTCAGGTCATCGTCAAGGATGTCGATGTGCAAGCCCGTGCGGATGTAGTTGCGGATATCACCTTTTTCCATAAAACCCCCAAATGTTTACAACTTGTTCACCATTTATGACAAAAATGTCATATAATATATCATAGGGATATGACAAAAATGTAACAGTTACGAAAATGTCATAACGCTATACCGAATTATATCATAGCCGTTCCAAAAAAGCAAGAGGGAATGACGAAAAAGTTATGTCAACGCACCCAAAGGAGCGTTGTCAATGGAGAGAGGGAGCATTTATGTTCACGCGCTTGCGCGGGAAGGATAAAGCGGACTGAACGAAATTTACAACGCGGAGATTACTCGCCCATACTGTTCGGCTCGGAGAGCCGCACAAAGGGCGGCTCTCCCTGCCTAACGGCGAGTGATAACCCCTGCGCCTTTGGGCGCGTATAAAAGTTTACGGGCGCGCTTTTCAAAGGGCGCAAGAAGGGGTGCGGCGCGGAACGCGCTTGCGTCTGTGGTACGCCCACGGCGCAGCGCGCCGTGCCGCGCGGCGAATGCCGCGTCTATACTTGACTAAGTAACATAAAGCGGTAAAAACGGAAAGGATAGAATGGATTACTACAAGTTAAAGGGAAGAAAATATTTTCACGATGTCGCTACAATCAAAGAGTTTACGCCTTGCCATTACAAAGTAACGGCATTTCGCACTCTGCGCCAAAAGGGAATAGTGGCCGATGAAGAACGCAAGCACACCGCCAAGGGCGAAGCAGGCAACGATGAAAAATTGTCAAACAGCGTTAGCCGAAGCCGCGCCAAGGTCTTTGAACTTGCCGATTGCAACCCGTGGGAATTGTTCGTCACCTTTACGCTTGACAAAACGAAATATGACCGCCACGATCTGCGAAGGTTTAACAAAGACCTTGCACAATTCATCCGCAATTATAACCGCAAACACGGTCTTGCAATCAAGTATTTGCTTATACCGGAACAGCACCAAGATGGGGCATGGCATATGCACGGCTTTCTTATGGGCTTGCCTGCCGGCCATTTGCATCCGTTTGACCTTGCGGAACACCTACCGCAAAAAATTCGCAACCGATTAGAAAGCGGAAAGCAGGTCTTTACTTGGGAAGCATACGCCCGAAAATTCGGCTTTGCCGATATTGAGATAGTAGAAAACCACGAAGCGGCAAGCAAGTATATCACCAAGTACATAACCGAGGATATGCAACGCGCCGTCACGGAACTGAATGCACACACCTATTATTGTTCGCAAGGGCTTGATGTTGCCCGTGTGGTCTATATGGGGCTTATGACGCGAGAATTGGAAGCCCCCGATTACAGCAACGATTATGTAAGTATCCGCAATTTTAAGAACTACGAGGAAGCCGAGGCCGCCGTTATATGAAGGTATCCACTTATTTTTTAGAATGGCTTGAAGCCAAACGCCCCGATTTGGAGCGCTCAACCTATGAAGCGTATGTCATTTACATTACGCGGCATATCGTTCCATACTTTGACGCTCTTGGTAAGGAACTTGAAGAACTGAAACCCCTTGATATCAAAGGGTATATTACCAACAAGCGCACAGGCGGCCGTAAAGACGGCAAAACGGGCGGTCTTTCCTCGGTGTCAGTACGCAAGCACCTCAATATCATTAAGCAAGCCCTACGCGAAGCCGTGCTATATGAGGTGTTGCCAAAATCCCCTGCTGACCCCGTGAGAATGCCAAAAGCCCCGTCCATATCCGCGAATGCACAATTTATTACGGCAGAGCAGGCGCGAGATGTGGTAGGGGCGTTGCAAGACCACCCCTTGCACGATGTTGTCTATACGACGCTCTATTACGGCTTGCGGCGGTCGGAAGTCCTCGGCCTCAAATGGTCGGCGGTGGACTTTACGCACGATACGCTTACAATCAATCACACGGTTGTAAAGGCAAGCACCATTGAAGCCAAAGACCGCACCAAAACCGCAAGTAGCCATCGCACCTTTCCCTTGCTTCCAGAGGTTAAATCTCTCCTGCAAGAGAGAAAGGAGAAACAGTGCATAGAAAGCCCCTATATCTTCACGAATGAAAAAGGGGTGCTATTCCGCCCCGATTATGTCACGCGAGGGTTTCAACGGGCTATCAAGGCCAAGGGATTGCCCGTGATACGCTTCCACGATTTGAGGCACGCTACGGCCACCATACTGTTCGATAAAGGGTGGTCGGTCAAGGATGTTCAGCATTGGCTTGGCCATACCGATATTGAAACAACAATGAACATTTATGTCGCATATGGTAGAGGCCGAAAAATCGCCCTTGGCGGTAGTTTGGAAGGCCTTTTTGGGTAAACAAGAAAAAAGCCCAAAAACCCCGTAAACAAAAGAAAAACGGACAGTAAAAACTGTCCGTTTTTCGTTGGTCTGAGTGACAAGACTTGAACTTGCGGCCTCTACCACCCCAAGGTAGCGCGCTACCAACTGCGCCACACCCAGATATTGAGGGAATTCGGGGGATTAGCCCGAAAACCTAACATATTATAACACCGCCTTTTCAAATTGTCAAGGGGTTTTGCGGTTTTTTTCAATCTTTCTTTCGGGTGGGGAGAGAGGGAAGGCCTGTGCGGGAAGAGGGCTCCTTTTCTTTGCGGGAAAGAAAAGGGACCTTGGCGGTTGCCGGGTCCCTTTGTGCTTTCAGCGGATCTCTTTGACGGGGTAGTTTTCGGCTTCGACGGCGGCTTTGAGGACGCTGTCTTCGACAGGGCTTGCAAGGGTTACGGTGGCGCTGCCGGTCTTGAAGCTGACCTCGGCCGAGGCGACCCCCTCGATCCCCTCGAGGATCTTTTTGACACGGGCTTCACAGTGGGGGCACATCAGCCCCTCGATGATCATGGTTTTCTTCACAGCTCTTTTCTCCTTTTTTGTTTTTATTTTGGATCCGTAAAGATCTACGGTATTTAAACGCAGGGCGTTAGATACGACGATAAAGCTGGACAGGCTCATAGCGGCGGCGCCGAACATGGGGTTCATTTCCCATCCGAGAAGCGAAATAAAGGCTCCTGCCGCCAGGGGGATCCCAACGGCGTTATAGGCAAAGGCCCAGAAGAGGTTTTGCTTGATGATACGAAGCGCGGCGCGCCCGAGGCGTATCGCGGCGGGGATATCGGTGGGGCTACTTTTCATCAGGACGACATCCCCCGATTCGATGGCGATATCGGTCCCCGCCCCGATGGCGATGCCGACGTCTGCCGAAACGAGCGCCGCCGCGTCGTTGATCCCATCCCCGACCATAGCGACACGGCCTTTTTGCTTCAGGGCCTCCACGGTGTGGGCCTTGTCGGTGGGAAGCAGCTCGGCGTATACCTCGTCGACCCCGACGGCTTTCGCTACGGCGTTGGCGACCCGTTGGTTATCCCCCGTCAGAAGGACGGTTCGGATCCCCAGCTCCCGAAGCTCCCCGACGGCCTTGGCGCTTTCCGCCTTCAGCTCGTCCGCCACCGCGATGATGCCCAAAAAGCGCTCGCCTATGGCGAAGAAAAGCGGTGTTTTCCCTTCGCTTGCCACGGCTTCGGCTTGGGCCACGGCCTCCTTGGGGACTGTGACCTTATCCGAAACGTAGGCAAGGTTCCCGCCGTAGGCCATCCTTCCTTCGATCGCGCCGCAAAGGCCGCCCCCCGGAAAGATCTCCACCCCCTCGGTCGGAAGGGGGGTGACCGAAAGCGCCTCGCCCCTTTCGCAGATCGCGACGGCCAGCGGATGCTCGCTCATTCTCTCCAGTGAGTAGGCGACCGAAAGGAGCCCCTCATCGGTTTCACCCTTAAAGGGAAGAAGGTCGGTGACGGTAGGGGCGCCGACGGTCAGCGTCCCGGTCTTATCCAGGGCGACCACGTCTATGCGGCCGATCGCCTCGATCGCGGTCGCGCTTTTGAACAGGATGCGGCTTCGGGCGCCCTTGCCGCTTGCTACCATAATGGCGACGGGGGTAGCCAGCCCCAAGGCGCAGGGGCAGCTGATCACCAGCACCGAGATCCCGCGCGCAAGCGCAAACCCGATCTCCTTTCCGAGAAGGAGCCAGATCAGCGCGCTTACCAGCGCGATCAGCAGTACGGCGGGAACAAAGATCCCCGATACCTTATCCGCGATCTTGGCGATCGGGGCTTTCCCCGCGGCGGTATCGGCAACGGTTCGGATCACGGCGGCCAGCGACGTGTCCTCTCCGGTCTTGGTAGCCCGGCATTCAACGTAGCCCGAGCGGTTGACGGTAGCGGTGTAGACCGCGTCTTTCACGGTTTTATCGCAGGGGAGCCCCTCGCCGGTCAGGGCGGATTCATCGATCGAGGTATGCCCGAAAACGATCTCTCCATCGGCGGGAAAGTTTTCTCCCGGCTTTACCGCAAAGATGTCCCCGACCCGAAGCTCCTTGGCCAAAACCGTGAGCCATTCACCGTCTCTTTTGACGGTCGCGAATTTCGGGGAGAGGTCGATCAGCGATTGCAGGGCATTCTTGGTTTTTCCCTTCGCGCGGGCCTCCAGCAGCTTGCCGAGCGAGATCAGAACGAGGATCATGGCCGCCGATTCAAAATAAAGGCCGTGCAGCGCCTCATGCGCCTCCCCAAGTCTCCCCTCTGTGACGCTTGCGGTCATTTGAAAGAGGACGGCAACGCTGTAAAGGAACGAGGCGAAGGAGCCGAGCGATACCAGCGTATCCATGTTGGGGGAAAGGTGCAAGGCCCCCTTTACGCCGTTCTGAAAGAAGCGGCGGTTGATCAGCATGACAATGGCGCAGAGCAGCAGCTCGGTCAGCGCGATCGCCAAGGGATTGCTTGCCATCGCCGCGGGAAGCGGAAAAGAGAGCATGGTATGCCCCATGGAAAGATACATCAGAAGAAGGAGAAAGAAAAGGGAAGTGAGAAGGCGGATTTTAAGGTAGCCGACCTCCGCGCCCTTTTCCTTTTTGGGGGGAGAGGGGCTTTCCTCCTCCCGAAGGATGCCGTAGCCCGCCTTCTCCACGGCCGCGACGATCGCTTCCTCGGTGGCGCTGCCCTCTACCTGCATCGTTCCCAGCAGCAGATTGACCGAGCAGGCCTCTATCCCTTCCAGGGAGGAGACCGCCCGCTCTACCCTTGACGAGCAGGCCGCGCAGCTCATGCCTGTTACCTTGTATTTTTTCATTTTTCTTCCTTTCTCTACGCGCGGTTGGTGTATATGGGCGTCTCGCTTTATTTCATAAGACGCTCGAGCGTTTTGGTAAGCTCCTCAATGACCCCGTTGTGCCCGCTTGCAAGATCGGTCGCCACACAGGTACTTAGGTGCAGGGCGATCAGCCGGCGGTTGAAGGCGTTAAGCGCCGCCCCCGCCGCGGCCGATTGGGTCAGGATGTCGTTGCAGTAGGCATCGCTTGCCAGCATCTCCTTCAGGCCGCGGATCTGCCCCTCAATGCGGTTCAGGCGGTGCAGAAGGCTTTTTTTGCTCTCCTCGTCCCGTACGGTCTTTCTCGCGCAGTGCGGGCAGGCTGTGTTTTCTTTATCCATAATGCATACCTCCCAATATACCCCCGTGGGGTATATACAGTATAGCACGGAGCTACCGAAAAGTCAAGAAAAAAAGAAAAAGCCCTTGATTGGGCTTTTCCTTTTTCAGATATAGTTGATCATATCCTCGGCGGGGCGGCGCTTTTTGGGGCGCGCTTCATCCAATGGGTAGCCCAGCGATATAATAAGACGGACAGCCCCGTCAAGCCCGCAAAGCGAGGCGATCTTATCGCTGTCCAGCCACCCGATGATACAGCTGCCAAGGCCCAGTGCTGCGGCCTCGGCCGTCAGGTAGGCCGCAAGGATCCCGATGTCGATCGAGCGGTAGTCGTTCTTTTTCAGCTTGGCGCCGACGGCCGCCATTTTGCTGTACGGCTTTTCGGAGATAACGAGCAGGACAGGTGCCTCCTCCACAAAGGTGTTGATCGTCATATCCTTGGTCTCCTTGGCGACCTTCTTCGCCAGCTCGCCTTGGCAAACGGTGATATGGTAGGGCTGGCCGTTGCAGGCCGAGGGGGCGAGCAGGCCTGCCTCCAGCACGCTTTGCAGCTTTTCTTCCTCAATGGGACGGGTGGGGTCGTATTTTCGGCAGGAATAGCGTGCCTTCGCGATTTCCAGAAAATTCATAAGCGGTCTCCTTGTTCAGATCTTACGGTTATTGTAGCACAGCGCGTGCCTTTTTTCAATCCCCTCGGCAGGGATTTCCACTTGACAAGGTGTTTTATATTATATATAATATAACCGATAAAATATGGCTAAAGGGCCGACTCGCTTTTTTATACGGTCGGTTGGAAAGGAAGCTATGCAGCATAAGAATTGGGAAGGATTTCAAGAGGGCGTGTGGATGCAGGGCATCGACGTCCGTGATTTTATTCAAAAGAATTACCGTGAATATAAGGGCGACGCCTCCTTTTTGGCGGGGGCGACCGCGCGTACCGAGGCCCTGATGGAAAAGCTTTCGGCGCTGTTCGCCGAGGAGCGCCGACGGGGCGGGGTGCTGGATATCGACACCGAGACCGTCTCCACGCTTACGGGCTATGCCCCGGGGTATCTCGATAAGGAGAACGAGCTGATCGTGGGCCTGCAGACCGACGCGCCCTTAAAGCGCGGGGTCAATCCCTTCGGCGGGATCCGTATGGTCCGCGCCGCCTGTGCCGCCTACGGCTATAAGCTGGGGGATTCGGTCGAGGAGCATTTTCGGTACCGTACGACGCATAACGACGGTGTTTTCCGCGCCTATACCGAGGAGATGCGTAAGGCAAGAAAATGCCACGTGATCACCGGCCTTCCCGACGCCTACGGCCGCGGCCGCATCATCGGCGATTACCGCCGCGTGGCCCTTTACGGGGTCGATCGCCTGATCGAGGAAAAGGTGGCCGATAAAAAGCGCCTGGAAAGCCGCACCTTTGACGCCGATACCGTGCGGGAGAGCGAGGAGCTTTTCCGCCAGATCACCTTCCTTGGGTTCCTTAAGGAGATGGCGGCCTCCTATGGGTTCGATCTCCGTGCCCCCGCTGCCAACGCCAGGGAAGCGATCCAATGGACTTATTTTGCTTATCTTGCCGCGAATAAAGAGCAGAACGGCGCCGCGATGTCCTTAGGGCGTGTCAGCAGCTTCTTTGATATTTATATCGAGCGTGATATCGAAAGGGGCCTTCTGGATGAGACCGCCGCGCAGGAGCTGATCGACGATTTCGTGATGAAGCTTCGCATGGCGCGCCACCTTCGTACGCCCGAATATAACGAGCTGTTCGGCGGTGACCCGATGTGGATCACCGAGGCGGTCGGCGGCATGGGGAAGGACGGGCGCACGCTGGTCACCAAGAGCAGCTTCCGCATCCTGAATACGCTTTATACCCTCGGCTCCTCGCCCGAGCCGAATCTAACCGTCCTTTGGTCGAAGGATCTGCCCGAGGGCTTCAAAAAATTCTGCGCCAAGGTCTCGGCTGATACCGATTCGATCCAGTATGAGAGCGATGACCTGATGCGCCCGATCTACGGGGATGACTATGCCATTGCCTGCTGCGTTTCAGCGATGGCTATCGGTAAGCAGACCCAGCTCTTCGGCGCGCGCTGCAACCTGGCCAAGCTGCTTCTCATCGCGCTGAACGGCGGATACGACACCGACAGCTGTATGCACATCGGGCCGCTTCAGCCGGTCATGCGCGATAAGGTACTGGAGTACGAGGAGGTGAAAAAGCGCCTGGATCTGTATCTTGAATGGCTGTGCCGTCTCTACGTCAATACGATGAACGTCATTCATTATATGCAC
Organism: Eubacteriales bacterium; assembly: GCA_045588145.1. GTDB lineage: Bacteria > Bacillota > Clostridia > Oscillospirales > CAG-272 > UBA1740. The sequence goes on from JAZNDS010000008.1 coordinate 8,840, forward strand.
GATAAATACGCCTATGAAAAGATCCAGATGGCCCTGCACGACAGCGACGTGCATCGCTTTATGGCCTTCGGTATCGCAGGCCTTTCGGTCGTGGCGGATTCACTCAGCGCCATTAAATACGCCAAGGTCAAGCCCCTGATGAATGCCGACGGCTTTATCACCGACTTTAAGACCGAGGGCGATTTCCCCAAATTCGGCAACGACGACGATAGGGTCGACCTCATTGCCAAGGAGCTTACCCACCGCGTGATCACCGAGCTTCGTAAGACCCCAACCTACCGCAACGCCGAGCATACGCTCTCGGTCCTGACGATCACCTCGAATGTCATGTATGGGAAGAACACCGGCGCCACGCCCGACGGGCGCCCCGCGGGGGCTCCCTTCGCCCCGGGTGCCAACCCGATGCACAACCGCGAGGAGAACGGGGCGCTGGCCTCGCTTAACTCGGTCGCCAAGCTCAGCTACGACGATTGCCGTGACGGTATCTCCAACACCTTCTCGATCACGCCCGAGGCCCTTGGGAGGAACGAGGAGGAGCGGGTCGATAACCTCGTTTCGATCCTGGACGGCTATTTTGCCAAGGGGGCGCATCACATCAACGTCAACGTGATGAACCGCGAAACGCTTCTGAAGGCTTACGAAAACCCCGAGGCCTATCCCAACCTTACCATTCGCGTGTCGGGTTACGCCGTTCACTTCAATAAGCTCTCGCGGGAGCAGCAGAGAGAGGTCATCAGCCGTACCTTCCACGAAAGCGTATGAAGGGCTTTATCCATTCGATCCAAAGCCTTGGGACCGTGGATGGGCCGGGGGTGCGCTTCGTGGCGTTCCTCTCGGGCTGCCCCCTGCGCTGTGCCTGCTGCCATAACCCCGATACCTGGGAGGCGGGGCGCGGGCAGACCTATACCCCCGAAGAGCTGCTTGCGAAGGCCATCCGCTTCCGTGAATACTTTGGAAAAGAGGGCGGAGTAACGCTTTCTGGCGGAGAACCGCTCCTCCAAGCTGAATTTTGTAAAGAATACTTTTCCTTGTGTAAAGAGGAGGGGCTTCATACCTGCCTGGATACCTCGGGCTGCCTTCTGACCCCTTCGGTGAAGGAATTGCTGAAGGTGACCGACCGTGTGCTGCTGGATATCAAGTATACGAACGATGACGATTACCGCCGTTACGTCGGCTGCTCACTTTCGGCGCCGCTTGATTTTCTCTCATATCTTGACAGCCTGGGCGTTGCGACGACACTTCGCCAGGTCATCATTCCTACCCTTAACGACAGCGAGGATGGTGTTGCGTACCTTCGGTCGCTTCGTGCGCGCTACCCCTCGGTCGATAAGATCGAGCTTTTGCCCTTTCGCAAGCTTTGCGAGGTGAAATACCAAGCGATGGGGATCCCCTTTCCCCTTGCCGATACCGCCGAGCCCTCGCCCGAAAAAATGGCGGCGCTCCGTGCCGTCCTGCAGGAATAAAGAAAAAGTGGATTTTCTTTTGCCGCAGGGCAAGCTTTGTTTATGTTTAACAAATGGAGGCAAGGCTTTTTGTGTAATATTATCCTTGCTATCCCGCTTTTTTGGTATTATAATATAATTAAATATAAGCATAAAAAATACGGCGAAAGCCGTTGCGAGGCTGCGCAACGGCTTTTGCCATATGAGGTTGTATGACGGGCTTTGAATTGTATTCGTTCGTCGTCTGCCTGGTCGTCTTCCTGCTTTTCGGGGGAGTATTTGCCTTTTGGATGCACTATTACCTGAAGGCCGAGGAGAGGATGATCGAGGCGGGGCTGAACGATGCGGTGCTGAAAATTGAATTTGAGAAGGTCAGGCGCAGGAGCCGTTTTTCGATCGTTTTTGAACGGATCGTATCGGTCATCCTCTGTGTGGCCGCCTGTCTCGTTCTTCTCGGCGCGATCGCGATGAATATCATCGCCGAGGTACGCCCCGGCGGGGCCTTTTCCCTGAAGGTGGTGCAAAGCCAATCGATGGCAACGGCCCACGTGCAAAACAAGTACCTTGAAAGCCATGATCTCACCGACCGGTTCGAGCTTTTTGACGTGATCGTTCTTCACGCGCTGCCGAAGGAGGAGGAGCTGAAGCTTTACGACGTCGTGATGTATGAGATCGAGGGCACGTACGTTATTCACCGTATCGTCGGGATCGAGGCCCCGAACGAGAAGCACCCCGATAAATATCTCTTTGCTTTTCAGGGAGACGCCGTACCGTATACCGACGCAAAGCTGGTCGAATACCGACAGATGCGCGGGATCTACCGCGGGGAGTCCTTTCCCCATATCGGAAGCTTTATTATGTTCATGCAATCCCCGCCCGGCTGGCTGTGTGCCGCCCTGATCGTTTTCGTGGTCTTTTTGGCGCCGCGCCTGGAAAGACGGATGTGGGATCGGAAGATGAAGCAGCTTTATAAGATCGGCTACGTTACCTACCGCGAGATCGAGGCGGTGAACCGCAAGCTGGGGATGAAGGATCTTTAAAAAAGAAACCGAAAAAGGAAGAGAAGGGAGAAGGATCATGCGAAGGATCTCATGGAGCATGGCGGCGCTGTGCATCGGTCTTTGCATCCTTTTTGTGTTCTCCTTCGGGGAAGGGGTTCTGGCTGTTTGGAAATACGCCGAGCTTCCGCTCTCGCCTTCACCGGATAATTTTTCCATGCTTTCGCTTGGGGAGTTTGCCTGGAAGCCCGAGGATATTTTGCCCGGCGGCGGTAGCGGCGGCGGAGAGGAGATCGACCCCGGCGGCAGTGGGGAGACCATCGACAAGGTGGGAGAAAACTACCTTGTCCTGACCGAATCGGTCCTCTGGAATATCAAGATGGGACTTAACGGAGACAAGGATTCCTTTGAGCAGGCGATAAAAAAGGAAAGGGTCCTTTACAGCTACGATAACATTTCGGGCGGAAACCTGAAGCACCTTTTCACCACCAACGAAAGCCGCGCCTTAGAGTTCGTGATGATATACGTTAGCGATACCGAATTCCATATGTATATGTATGAGGATGACCGTCTGGAAAGCGGGACCGTGGGCTCGGATTCGATCCTCGTCTACAAGAATGTCCTTACCTACGACGCGTCTACCGATGAATGGGGAGCCGCGCGCTCCTTTGTGGGGACGGCCATGATCCGTTTTGCCCCCGGCTCGACCACCAGGCGCACGGTCGACTATGAAAACTTTGTCGTTGCGGCGTAAAAAAAAGAGAAGACCCCTTCGGGCCTTTTCTTTTTACAGAAAAAAGGGTGGATTTTTTTCCCGTTTTATGATACAATGAATGCATCAATGAAAAGGAGAAATTCGATGAAGCGCACCGATTACATATCCTGGGACGAATATTTTATGGGGGTAGCCCTTTTGGCTTCTCTTCGCAGCAAGGATCCGAATACGCAGGTCGGCGCCTGTATCGTCGATAAGGATAACCGCATTCTTTCCACGGGCTATAACGGCTTTCCGCGCGGCTGCTCGGACGACGAGTTCCCGTGGGATCGGGAGGGGGAGCCGAATGAGACGAAATACCCCTTCGTCGTGCATGCGGAGCTGAATGCCATTCTGAACGCGGGCGGCCGCCCCTTGGCGGGCTCTCGCATCTATGTGGCGCTTTTCCCCTGCAACGAATGCGCCAAGGCGATCATCCAGGCGGGGATCCGTGAGGTCATTTATCTTTCGGATAAATACGCGCAGACTCCCGGCACGCTGGCCTCCAAGCGCATGCTGAAAAGCGCGGGGGTGACGCTGACTCCCCTTGACAGCGCGCGGGAAGAGATCCGCTTGCTTCTGAAATGAAGATAGGGGTTTTGGGCAGCGGCTCCTGGGGAACGGCGCTTTCCCAGGTACTTTGCGATAACGGCCATGAGGTCCTTCTTTACGGGCGCAACGAAAACGAGGTAAACGATATCAACGAAAACGCCCGGAACCGCGCGTATTTCGGTGACCATCCGCTTGCCGATGGGCTTACGGCCACGCAGGATCTATCGAAGCTTGGGGCCTTTTGTGACGCGTATCTTCTGGCGGTGCCCTCGGGGGCGATCGGCGCGATCCTTGGGGCGATCCGCCCGTATATACAGCCGCATACGATCCTTATCAACGCCGCCAAGGGCTTTGATCTTGAAAGCGGAAAGCGTCTGTCGGTCTTTATCCGTGACACGCTTTCGGGCATTTCCTACCGCGGCGTCGTTACCCTCGTCGGTCCCAGCCACGCCGAGGAGGTCATTCGCCGTATGCTGACCTCGCTGGCGGCCGTCTCACTTGATAAGACGCTTGCCGAGGAGGCACAAAAGCTTTTTTCCAATTCATATATGCGCGTGTACGCGGCGACCGATGAAAGGGGCGCCGAATACGGCGCGGCGGTCAAGAACGTGATCGCTTTAGCCTCCGGGATGCTGGAGGGGCAGGGCTACGGCGATAACGCCAAGGCCGCCCTTATCACGCGAGGCCTTGCCGAGATCGTTCGCTACGGGATGGGAAAGGGAGCCTTGCAAAAGACCTTCTTTGGGCTTACCGGGGTAGGGGATCTGATCGTCACCTGCTTTAGTAAGCATTCCAGAAACTATCGGGCCGGCCTTTCGATCGGAAAGGCGGACAGTGCCGAGGCCTTGCGCGATAACAAAGAAACGGTAGAGGGGATACAGAGCGCGCGCGCCGTGTATTTTGATTCGTTGAAAATGGGGATTGAAATGCCGATCGTCGCGAGTGTATACCGTGTTCTCTTTGAGGGGGAAAAGCCAAGTGACGAGATCGAGCGGCTGATGAATCGCCCGCTTCGCGCCGAATAAAATTATTTTTCGCAAATTCGAAAAACGGAGAAAACAAGAGAAAACGAGAGAAAACAAGAGCATTTTTGAAAAAACAAAAAAATGCTCTTTTTCTTTTGAAAAAACGCTTGACAAGCCAAAAAACCTATGCTATAATACTCACGCTGAAAAAAACGGATGAGAACACTCATACCGACTACGGAGGAAAGAAAATGCCCACATTTATGGCTAAAAAAGAAACGGTTAGCCGCAAGTGGTATGTTATCGACGCCGCCGGTAAGCCTCTTGGCAAAACCGCCGTTGCCGCCGCTAACATCCTGCGCGGAAAGCATCGGCCCGAATTCACCCCCCATGTTGACTGTGGCGAGTACGTCATCGTTATCAACGCGGCCAAGGCGGTTCTGACCGGTAAGAAGCTCGATCAGAAGAAGTACTACCATCATTCCGGCTACATCGGTGGCCTGAAGGAAAAGAGCTACCGTCTTCTGATGCAGGAGAAGCCCGAGTTCGCTATGCAGAAGGCGATCAAGGGGATGCTCCCGAAGAACACCATCGGCGATAAGGCCATCACCCGCCTGAAGGTATACGCCGGCGAAACCCACAACCAAGCGGCCCAGCAGCCCATCGTTGTCGACTGAGACTGAGAAAGGAAGATAAGTAAATGTATACGAGTGCAAAGCCTTATTTTTACGGCACCGGCAGAAGAAAGAAGTCTATCGCCCGTGTCCGCCTTTATCCCGGTACCGGTCTGATCACGGTAAACGGCAAAAACGTTGATGACTATTTCGGTCTTGAGACCCTGAAGCTCATCATCAACCAGCCCTTCGGCGTAACCGATACGGTTGGCAAGTTCGATATCGTTGCTACGGTTCGCGGCGGTGGCCTTTCCGGCCAGGCCGGCGCTATCCGTCACGGTCTTGCCCGCGCTCTCGTCCTGGCGGACGAGGCCGCAAACAAGAAGGCCCTCAAGGCCGCCGGCTTCCTGACCCGTGACCCTCGTATGAAGGAAAGAAAGAAATACGGTCTCAAAGCCGCCCGTCGCGCTCCTCAGTTTTCGAAGCGCTAATTTCGATCTTACAAAAAAGCTTCGCTTTTGCGAAGCTTTTTTTCTTCATACTCGGGCCCTCCACCGTCGCATAGTCGTCTGCCGTCGCCTGCGCCCGCTCGGCTCGGCACACTCCTTGCTTTGGGCGGTTTCGCCTTCACCAAAACAGTTATCAACTGTTTTGGCTTGTCTACCCGTATGAAGGAAAGAAAGAAATACGGTCTCAAAGCCGCCCGTCGTGCGCCTCAGTTCTCGAAGCGCTAATTCGGGATCCTATCAAAAAAGCTTCGCGTTTTGCGAAGCTTTTTTGTTTGTTTACTTTTCCTCGGCTTTGTGATATAATGGGATAAATAAAAAAAGAAGGTGCGATTTTGTGAAGAAGATCATTGGGCTCGTATCGTTTTTCTTCGCCTTGGCGGGGGCTTTTATGACGGTTATTTCCTGCACGGTCATCGATAGTTATATTCTCTTTTTCATTGGAATAGGCGCGTTTGCGATCGGGCTTGTCGGCTCTTTGTTTTCGGGCAAGGAGATCAAAGAGGCCATCGTTCGGATGCTGGATTTTATGTAAGAAATGAAGATCGTAGAGATAACCGAAAACAAAAAGAAATACCTTGATCTTTTGCTCTTGGCCGACGAAGAGGAAGATATGATCGACCGCTATCTTGAAAAGAGCAGAATGTACGTGCTTGACGATAACGGGGTGAAGTGTGAGTGCGTCGTAACCGACGAGGGGGATGGCGTTTTGGAGATCAAGAATATCGCTACCGTGCCCGCCTCGCAAGGGCGAGGATACGCCAAGGCTATGATCGATTTTCTTATAAAGGAATACAGCGGAAGGTATACCGTTCTGCAAGTAGGAACGGGGGATAGCCCCGCGACCGTACCCTTTTACGAAAGGTGTGGCTTTACCCGCTCACACGTCGTTCCGAATTTCTTTACCGAGCACTATTCTCACCCGATATACGACGGCGGCGTGCGCCTTTCGGATATGATCTATTTGCGGCGGCCGCTTTGAATTTTGATCGGCGGCTTTAAAAAGGTTCAACTTTTTCGGGAAACGCAAAATTCGCCTTGACAAGGGATAGATAGTTTGTTATAATAAAGCCAATTAATGAAAGCGAGGTTCTTTTATGAAAAGCTGCTTGATTCGCCTTTCCACCATTCAGGACGTGCGTGATTTTGTCAATATCGTAAGCGCCGCCACCACCGACGTAGACCTTTCCTCGGGCCGTTACGTGGTTGACGCCAAGTCGATCATGGGTATCTTCAGTCTCGATCTGTTAAAGCCCATCACGCTGACTGCCTCGAAGGAAGACACCGCGCTGTTTGAGAAGCTGCAACGCTTCGTCGTGGAAGGATAAAAAGAAAACCGATCCGAAAAGGATCGGTTTTCTTTTTGTCAGAAGCAGCGCTCGGCCTTCCCCTTGCGGCAGCTTTCGATCTTGCCGCAGCGGTAACAAAGCTCGTTTTTGGAGAAACCTTTCTCCGCTACCTCAAGGATGTTCTCCACCGTCGTTTTGGCGATGCTGTCCAGCGCCTCCTCGGTAAGAAAGGCCTGGTGCGAGGTCAGTAGCACGTTCGGCATCGTAATAAGGCGCGCCAGGGTATCGTCCTCCAGAATATGCCCCGAAACGTCCTCAAAGAAGATATCCGATTCTTCCTCGTATACGTCAAGGCAGGCAGCCCCGATGATACGCTGCTTGATGCCCGAAAGAAGTGCCTCGGAATCGATCAGCGCGCCGCGTGAGGTATTCACCAGCACGACCCCCTTCTTAAGGAGCGGCAGGGTCTTTTCGCTGATAAGGTGGTGCGTTTCCTCGGTAAGCGGACAATGGAAGGAGATCACGTCGCTCTCCTTCAGCAGCTCCTCCAACGGTACGTAGGTAAGCCCCGCGTCGGGGAGAGGGTATTTGTCGTAGCAAAGCACGCGCATATGAAAGCCCTGACAAATGTCGATAAAGGCACGTCCGATACGCCCCGTACCGACGACCCCCACGGTTTTCCCCGAAAGCTCAAACCCCGTAAGCCCCGCGAGACTGAAATTGAAGTCGCGGGTGCGGTTATAGGCCTTGTGGATACGGCGGATCGAGCTGAGAAGAAGGGCCATCGCATGCTCGGCCACAGCGCTTGGTGAGTAGGCAGGCACATGCACGACGTGCAGCCTTTGAAAGGCGGCCAAAAGGTCAACGTTGTTGTATCCCGCGCAGCGAAGCGCGATGAAGCGGACCCCCAGCGAATAAAGCTTTTCGATCGCCTCCTTGTCAAGCGCGTCGTTTACGAACACGCAAACGCCAAGGCAGTCGGCCGCCAGCTCGGCGGTATCGGCAGTAAGGCGCGATTCAAAGAACTTGAATTCGATGCCCGCCGCCCCTCCGTATTTTTCAAAGGACGGTCGGTCATAGGGCTTGGTATCAAAAAATGCGATCTTCATAAAACCGTTTAAATCCTTTATAATACTTTAATTTTGCAGTTCTTTGTAAAGAATACTTTTTGAAACGCCGCGGTCCCTTGCGGCGGCCTTGATGGCGTCCATGCGGCCAAGACCGCACCGCTCGTAATGGGCTACGTGCGCTTCGGGCGAAAGCGAGCAAAGCGGGCTTTCCTCCGGCTTCCTTTCTCCTCCCTCAAGGATCAGCACGTACTCTCCGCGCGGCTCCTTTTCTGCGTACAGGGCGATCGCCTCACGTAGGGTCGTGCGGCAGATCTCCTCGTTCAGCTTGGTCAGCTCACGGCAAAGGGCGATGCGGCGCTCCTCCCCCAAAGCGTCGCGAAGGTCGGAAAGCGTTTTGCGAAGCTTGTGCGGCGCCTCATACAGAATGGCGGTTGCGGTAAGCGAGGCAAGCGCCGCAAGGCGCTCCCGCCGCTCGGCCTTTTCGGTCGGTAAAAAGCCCTCAAAGAAGAAGTGCGAGGTCGAAAGCCCCGAAAGGGCGAGCGCCGTGACGGCAGCACAGCAGCCGGGAACGCAGGTGACCGGAATGCCGCGCGTGGCGCAAAGGCGCACAAGGTCCTCCCCGGGGTCGCTGATGGCGGGCATGCCGGCATCGGTCAGAAGCGCGCAGCTTTCCCCCCGATAAAGGCGGGCGGCGATCTCCTCTCCGCTTTCGCGCTTGTTATGCTCGTGATAGGAAATAAGGGGCTTTTTGATCTCGAAATGCGAAAGAAGGCGCAGGCTGTTGCGCGTATCCTCGGCGGCAATGAAATCGACCCCCGAAAGCACCTTTAAGGCACGGGCCGAAAGGTCATCGAGGTTGCCGATCGGGGTAGCGACCAGATACAGCGTTCCGTTTTGGATCTTGTTCTTCTCGCTCATAGGTTCTCCTTTTCGGGAAAAAGTATTCCTTCCTCATAAAGCCGAAGCATACAGGGGCTTTCGGCGGTGTGGCTTTTATCGGTATAAAGCGAAAGCGGGTGTTCCTCGGGGATCCTGCCGCCGCCGCGCGAAAGCACGGCAAGCAAAAGGGAAGGGGGTGCCCCCTCGTGCTTGGTAACGGGAAGCAGACGTTTCGGGAAAAGCCCCCGTTTCTCGGCCTTCTCCAAAAGCTCTCCCCTTCGGGCGTACGGATATATCAGAAAGAAGCGGCCGTTTTCGGTCAGCAAGCGCAGGACCGCGTCCAAAAGCTCGTCCAGCGTAAGATTTTCCTCAAAGCGGGAAAGATAGGAAAGGCGGCTCCTCGGCGCCCTCCCGCCCCCGACCTTATAATAGGGCGGATTGGAAAAAACAAGCGGATAGCGCCCTTTGGGGGAAAAGCTCCGAATGTCTGCGTGATGCAGAAGGACGGCTTCGGTCAGGTGATTTTCCTGTAGGTTTTCCCTCGCCAGGGCGGCCAGCTCCCCCTGTATTTCCACCGCGTCAATATGAAGAAATTTGCGGCGAAGGGCACAAAGCACCGATACGGTGCCCGCCCCCGCCCCGATCTCCAGGGCCCTCTCCTTGGGAAGGGTGGGCAAAAAGCCGGAAAGAAGCAGGGCATCGGTCGAGATCGATATGGCGTCCTTACGCAGGCGAAGCGTTCCGCCTCCCGAAAGCGCTTCCTCGTGCAGCGGCTTTTTCATGGTTTCTCCTGTCTATGAAGAAAGCGGAGCGAAAAGTCCGCTCCGCTTTCACGGTAAGTATTTTATGCTTCCTGGGGTGCGTTGACGGGGCAGACCGAAGCGCACGAGCCGCAATCGATGCACTTATCGGGATCGATAACGAACTTGCTGTCGCCCTCGGAAATGGCCTCAACAGGGCACTCGTTCGCGCAAGCGCCGCAGCTCAGGCAATCATCATTGATAACATATGCCATAGCTTTATATCCTCCTAAAAAAATTATCTAGCGATATCATTTTAACATATAATACGAAAAAATCAAGGGATTTTTGAAAAAAAGCGCCGTTTTTTAGTTTTCTTGCTTTTTTTCGTCGTTGTGGCCCTGGTTCGGCTTCTTCTTCGCTTTTCCCGAGCGAAGCACGGTCACCTCCTCACAAGCGTACAGATGCGGGGTATCGGGCTTCTCGTCAAGCCGTACCTTGATCTGCCCCAGAAGCGGGCGTGTCTCAACGACCGTTCCTTCACCATCTGCCGTGGAGACCGAGGAGCCGACCGAGGGCGTTTTTTTGAGGGCTTCCTCGTAGGTTTCATGCTCGTAGCGCAGGCAGCACATCAATCGGCCGCAGGCCCCCGAGATCTTGGCCGAGTTCAAGGAGAAGTTCTGCTCCTTCGCCATTTTGATGGTCACCTGGGCGAAATCGGGCAGGAAGGAGGCACAGCAATAGGGGCGGCCGCAGGTCCCGATGCCGCCAAGCAGCTTGGCCTCGTCACGGATGCCGATCTGCCGAAGCTCGATACGGGTGTGGAAGGTAGAGGCAAGATCCTTGACCAGCTCACGGAAGTCGACCCGCTTTTCGGCGGTGAAATAGAAAAGCAGCTTGCTGTTGTCAAAGGTATACTCGGCGCTGACAAGATCCATCTCCAGCTTGTGTCGGGCGATCTTCTCGCGACAGACCTTGACAGCGTCCAGCTCCAGCTCGTGGTTGCGGCTGTTGCGCTCACGGTCAAGATCGGTGGCGATGCGGGTCACGATACGAAGCGGGGGAACGATCGAGGAGGCGGGCACCATTTTGTTGGCGATGGAGATCTTCCCGAACTCCATACCGCGCGCGGTCTCCACAATGACCTGCTGCCCCACCGAAAGCTTTAAGCGCCCGGGGGAGAAATAATACTTTTTGCCCGTGGTACGGAAGGATACGCCCACCACCTCGACCGGGGGGGCGTTTTCGGGCAGGGTCTCTTTTTTTGCTTCTTTCGTAAGCTCTTTCTTGTTTTCTTCCATGATATCTATAACCTCAATTCGTGTATTCAGCGGGCGCCCTGCAGGGCGCTTATCATCGTATGCATCAGAAGCTGGGTGTTGGCGTTTCTCGAAAGGTCGTACAGCACGTCCTCCAGAATATCGGCCACCAAAAGCAGGCGGCGTATGCCGATCTTATCGGCGGTGGCAAGGGCGGTCTCCCGATCGTAAAAATAACAAAGCTTCACCGCTTCGCTGCGCTTGAGAAGGACGAGATCCCGCACCGCCTCAAAAAGCAGGGAAAGGATATCCGAAAGCTCGCTCCTCTTTTCGGTCGGCAGGGAGGAAAAGGCGGTATAGACCGAGGAAAAGCGGTTTTCGGCCAGCGAGGAAAGCAGAAGATCCACCTGCTCGCGGGTTTTGAGGATCTTGGTCAGTGACGCCCCCTCCAGATACCGAAGGGCCACCCCGATCGAGCCGTGGCAGCTTTCAAGAAGCGCGGCGTAGCGCGCGGGACTCTCGGCCTTCAGCTTGGCGGCGGCCTTTTCGCTTGAAAGAAAGGTGTCGACCTCCTCGGGCTCAAAAAGCTCGGTCCGCAGGATCTGACAGCGGCTTTTTACGGTGGGTAAAAGCTTTTCAAGCTGCTCGCAAAGAAGAAGGATGATGACCCCCTTCGGCGGCTCCTCCAAGGAGATAAGCAGGGCGTTCTGGGCGGCGGCGTTCATCGCGTCGGCCGCTTCGATGATATAGATCTTATAATCCGAATCGTTGGCGGCCAAGACCATATCGGCACGCACAGAGCGGATCCTTTCCACCGTCAGCTGGGTCTTGCCCTCCTCGGGGGAAACGTAGGTAAGGTCGGGGCATTGCCCGGCCTTTATCTTCTGACAGGCGGGGCATCGCCCGCAGGGAAGCGGGTAGGCCGCGTTCTTGCTTTCGTGACACAGAAGAGCGGCGGCGATCTCGTTCGCCAGCAGGTGCTTTCCGCTGCCCAACGGCCCCGATAGGATCAGGGCGTGGGGGAAGGTCCCGTTTTCGATCATATTGGCAAGCGTTTTCTTCTGTTCCTTGTTGCCGTACAGCCGTTCAAATACTTTCCGCATAAGGGCACCGTCCTTCCTGCCGTTATTATAACAGAACCGAAGGGGAAAGTCAAATGCTTTTTGGTGGGAAAGACGCCATATCGTGAAAAGTTCACCGATAAATCCCGAAAATCGCTTGTATTTCCCATTTAAATGTGTTACAATATATAAGATATTCGGGGAAAAATCGGTTCTTCATCGGCTTTTTGCCAAAGTCAAGCAACAAAGGATGAAAAAATCCATCATCTCCCCTTTATATGTAAATATAACTATGCATTGATTTGTTCTACCGTCCTCCGCAAGCGGTTCATTTCCGCCCGGCGGGGGCAGGATATAAAATCTCTTTCATCAGGAGGCCTTTTTTATGGCAAGCAACCAAGAAAAATTCTACATCACCACAGCGATCGCGTACAGCAGCCGTAAGCCCCACTTCGGGAACACCTACGAGGTGATCATGACCGATGCCGTCGCCCGCTTCCAGCGCCAGATGGGAAAGGACGTCTTTTTCTTGACGGGTACCGACGAGCATGGGCAGAAGATCGAAAACCTGGCTAAAGAAAGCAACCAAACGCCCCAAAGCTACGTCGACGGGGTGTCGGGGGAGATCCGCCGCATCTGGGATCTCATGGGTGCCAGCTACGATCACTTCATCCGCACGACCGATGAGGGGCACGTGAAAAGCGTTCAGCATATCTTTGAGAAGCTTTATAACAAGGGCGATATTTATAAGGGGTATTACGAGGGGTGGTACTGCACCCCCTGCGAATCCTTCTTCACCGATACGCAGGCTGAGGGCGGGATCTGCCCCGATTGCGGGCGTCCTGTTCAGAAAACGAGGGAGGAGGCCTACTTTTTCCGCATGAGCAAGTATGCCGACCGCCTGATCGAATACATCAACGGCCACGTTGATTTCATCGAGCCCGAGGGGCGCAAGAAGGAGATGCTCAACAACTTTCTTCTCGCGGGTCTTCAGGATCTTTGCGTATCCCGCAGCTCCTTCAGCTGGGGGGTCCCGGTTCCCTTCGATGAAAAGCACGTCATCTACGTCTGGATCGACGCGCTTTCGAACTATATCACCGCTCTGGGGTACGACCCCTACCTTTCCGAGCAGCCCGCTCTCTTCCAAAAATACTGGCCTGCCGAGGTCCATGTGATCGGAAAGGATATCCTTCGCTTCCACACGATCTACTGGCCGATCCTTCTGATGGCGCTGGATCTGCCCCTGCCGAAAAAGGTATTCGGCCATCCCTGGTTCAATTCGGGGGCCGATAAGATGTCCAAGTCCCGCGGCAACGTGATCTACGCCGATACGCTCGCCGAGGATATTGGGGTGGACGGCGTTCGTTACTTCGCCCTTTCCGAGATGCCCTACGCCGCCGACGGCAGCATCACCTACGAGGGGGTCATCAACCGCTATAACACCGACCTTGCCAATAACCTCGGTAATCTTGTCAGCCGTACCCACGCCATGACCAAAAAGTATTTCGGCGGGGTCGTGCCTGCCCCCGGTGCCGAGGAGGGGACCGACGGAGAATTGAAGGCGACCGTGCGTGAGGCGGTCACGGAATGCCGCCGCCTGATGGAAAGCTTCCATATCGCCGATTCGCTTGAGGTGCTGTTCTCGATGCTCCGCCGCGCCAATAAGTATATTGATGAAACGATGCCCTGGGCGCTCGCCAAGGACGAGAGCCAAAGGGAACGTCTCGGTACCGTGCTTTATAACCTTCTGGAGGTCATTCGCACGGCGGCCGTGATCCTTACGCCCTTCCTGCCTTCGACCGCCGAAAAGATCTTCGGTCAGCTGAACACCGATAAGACGGCCTATGAGACCGTGTCGGCCTTCGGCGCGCTTTCGGTCGGCGGGACGCTGGGCGAGGCATCCCCCCTCTTCGCCCGTATCGACGAAGCCGCCTTCTTCAAGAAGCTGGAGGAAAGACAGGCCGCCGAGGAGGCGGCAGCGGGTCCCGAGATCGAGCATGAGGAGCCGATCGGGATCCGGGACTTCGGTAAGGTAGAGCTTCGTTCGGCCAAGATCCTTGCCGCCGAAAAGATCAAAAAGGCGAAAAAGCTTTTAAAGCTGCAGGTCGATCTCGGCTATGAAAAGAGACAGGTCGTTTCGGGGATCGCCAATTTCTATACGCCCGAGGAGCTGATCGGTAAGACCGTTGTGCTGGTGACCAACCTTGTTCCCGCCAAGCTTTGCGGGGAGGAGAGCTACGGCATGATCTTGGCTTCGGGAGAGGAAGAGGTACGCGTGGTATTCCTTGATCCCGATACCCCCCTCGGTGAACGGATCCACTGATGCGCTTTTTCGATTCGCACGCCCATTATTGGGATAGCCGCTTTGAGGAGGAGCTTGGGAAGGAGGAGACCGATGCGCTTCTTTCCTCTCTCCTTGCTAACGAGGTGCCGCGTATCGTAAACGTGGCGACCTCCCCCGAGACCGCGCTTCTTACGGTCTCGCAGGCGCAAAAATACGACGGCATGCTGACCGCCCTTGGCATCCACCCCTCGGACTGTCAGCAGCTTCGGTCGATCGACGACGCGCTTCTTTCGATCGAGGGTATGCTGAAGGATCCCCGATCAAAGGCAGTGGCCCTTGGGGAGATCGGCCTCGATTATCACTACGAGGATACGCAAAAGGAAAAGCAGCAGCTCTATTTCAGAGAGCAGCTGAAGCTGGCCGAGCGGCTGGCGCTTCCCGTCGTGATCCACGACCGTGACGCCCACGGCGATATCCTTCGTATCCTTTCCGAGTTTCCCTCGGTCAGCGGCATTCTGCACAGCTACAGCGGCAGCGCCGAAATGGCAAAGGAGCTGATCGGGCTTGGCTATTACATCTCCTTTTCGGGCACGGTCACCTTCAAAAACGCCGAGAGGGTACGCAAGGTCGCCTCGGCCCTGCCGCCCGACCGCCTTTTGATCGAGACAGACTGTCCCTATCTTTCCCCCGACCCGTACCGCGGTCGCTTGAATCATTCGGGAAGGCTTTCGCTGACGCTTGCCGCCCTTGCTTCGGCGGTGGGGATCGAGGCCGAGGCATACGCTGAGACCGTTTATCAAAACACATTGAGAGCCTATCGGCTTTGACAGAAAAACACCGCAGAAATTCTGCGGTGTTTTTTATTAAAACTTTTTAAATGTAAACACAACCTTTCATTCCTCGTGGCGCTTTACAATACGGAAAAGTCCCGAAAGCATCATAAGAAGCGCATCGTCGGTCGGGAAAAGCGGGTAAAGGCCGATCCCCGAAAAGCGCATTCCCTTCAAAAGGCACAGCTTTTTGTAAAGGCTTTCGGCATCCTCGAAAAAGACGATGTGCCGCTCTTCCTCCTTCGTGTAGGTGAAATAAGGGCATTCGGCAAGCGTATCGTAGGCGATCGGGCTGCGGTGCTGCTTTGCCAGTGCGAGCGCTTTCTTGGTTCCGTAGCGCTCGGCAGGGTGGGGGGAGCCCACCGTGTAGTCCTTTGCAAAAAGCGAAAGACCAAGCAGGGTCTTTTCGGGGCGAAGGCGGGGCAGGGCGGCCTTGGCCGCCTTTTCCATTTTATCAAAGGGGGTAGCGGGAAGGGGGGTGCCGAAGCGGGAGGTGAGGGCGTGCGTTCCCAGCATCAGCCCGTTTGCCGCCCGCCCAAGCGCTACCGTATCCTCCCCGGGGGAAAGCGGCGGCTCTTTGTCGGTCTTTGCCTCCAGGGAGCAAAGCAGAATGCCCCCCACCGAGGAAAGCCTTCGCCGCAGCTGCATGCAAAAGGCGGTGAAGGCGTCCTTCGCGGCTTCGGGAATAAAGGAAAGATCGAGATAAACGCCGCCGTAGCCCTTTTCCTTTACGGCCGCAAGAAGGTTATCGGTAAGGCGGCGCCTTGCGGCTTCCTTCCCCAAAAGGGCAAGCATTTGCGCTTCCTCGCTCCCCCGCCCCTCTTCCCACGCGAGCCCGATGCCAAGAAGTGGCGTTACGTAGCGCTGCCGCGCCAGGCGCAGGGTCTCCTCGGCGTTTTGTAAAAGGAGGTCACCCTTCTCGTCAAAGCGGCTTCCCATGATCGCAACAAAGCTGAGAAAGGGGCAATACTCGGCAAGCAGCCCCTCCATACCGGGGAGGATAAAGCCGACGGTCGAAAGCGTACCGAGGGGCGGGTCGCACAAGGAAAGGGTCAGCGTTTGCCCGGGGTAAGGCTCCTCTCCGTGCCGTAGGGAGGGATTGTATTGCAGAAGGCGAGAGCGGGAGATACGGTGGCGGGCGGCGATCTCCTTTACCCCCTCCCTTTCCTTGACGGTATGGGTGGCGGAGGGGGGGAAAAGCAGGATTGCCTGTCCAACGGGCAGGGCCTCCTCGGGCGAAAGCCCGTTTTGCTCGGAAAGAAGAAGGGGGGAGACCGAAAGGCTTCTGGAAAGCCCTTGCAGGGTATCCCCCTCCTTTACACGGTATAGCTGCATGCGTTGCCTCCTTTTATCCATGGTACTCTTTCCCAGTATATGCAGGGGCAAAAGTGGGTGTTCCTTGGGTATTGCCCCTTTTCCTTTGGGAATAATAGGGGTATCATCCCATGCAGGAGGAACACATGAGCAAAATGCAGATCGTACGGGCTACGGCCCGTGAAATACTGGATTCGAGGGGAAACCCGACGTTGGAAACAACGGTATATCTGAATAACGGCGCCGTTGGCTGTGCCTCGGTCCCCTCGGGGGCATCGACGGGGAAGTATGAGGCCCTGGAGCTTCGCGATAACCGCGAGCGCTACGGGGGCAAGGGGGTGCTTGACGCCGTCTATAACGTAAACAAGATCATCTCTCCCGCGCTTTCGGGCATCGACGCGCAGGCCCAGGAGGAGATCGACGGCACGATGCTTCAGCTTGACGGGACCCCCGACAAAAGCAAGCTGGGGGCCAACGCCATCCTTTCGGTCTCCTTGGCCTCGGCGAGGGCGGCGGCCTCGGCTCTCGGAATCCCGCTTTTTCGGTATATCGGCGGGGTACGCGCGCGCCGCTTGCCGATCCCTATGATGAACGTGCTCAACGGCGGCGCGCACGCCGCCAACAACCTGGATATCCAGGAATTTATGCTGGTTCCCATCGGTGCCGAAAGCTTTAAGGAAGCGCTTCGTATGGGAAGCGAGATCTATCATACGCTGGGGCGGCTTCTCAAACGCCACGGCCTTTCCACGGGTGTCGGGGACGAGGGCGGATTTGCCCCGAGCCTTGAGGGAGAGGAGGAGGCGCTCGTGCTGCTTTGCACCGCCATCAAGGAGGCGGGGTACAGCACCGACACCGTCAAGATCGCCCTGGATGCCGCCGCCTCTGAATGGAAAAAAGGGGACAAGGGGTACTGCCTGCCGAAAAGCGGACGCCGCTATACTGCGGAGGGGCTGATCGAATATTGGCAGGGGCTTTCGCGTAAGTATCCGATCCTTTCGATCGAGGACGCCCTTGGGGAGGAGGACACGGAGGGCTGGCGCATGCTGACCGAGCGCCTTTCTCCCACGATGCTGGTGGGGGACGACCTGTTCGTTACCGACGAAGAGCGGCTTATCGCGGGGATCGAGAGGGGGATGGCGAACGCCATTCTCATCAAGCCGAATCAGGTCGGCACCCTCAGTGAGACGCTGCACGTGATCGACACGGCGGCCAAAAACCGATATCGTTATATTCTTTCTCACCGCTCGGGTGAGACCGAGGATACGACGCTTGCCGATCTTGCCGTCGGGTGCGGGGGTGGCTTCATCAAGGCGGGCGCCCCCTGCCGAAGCGAGCGGGTGGCCAAATACAACCGCCTTTTAAAGATCGAGGCCGCCCTCGGTGGCGGTGGTATCTACGGATAAAGGAAGGGGCAAGGGGGTGATCCCTTGCCCCTTTCTCATCGCCCCAAAAAGCAATATTTTCCCATAATCTTTGAAAAAAGGCTTGACAAAGCCTTCCTCTTATGCTATCATAAATGAGCGTTAAATTTGCCCCTGTAGCTCAGACGGTAGAGCACTTGACTTTTAATCAAGGTGTCCGGAGTTCGAGTCTCCGCAGGAGCACCACAAGAAAGCATCGATTTCAGTCGGTGCTTTCTTTTTTTATGCCGTCAAGAGGGGAGAAATTGACGAAATCCGCGCGAAGACGGTTGGTGCTGATATGTACGTACCGTTTGCACATTTCAAGCGAGGTATGGCCGAGAATTGCCTGCAATCCATAGATATTTCCGCCGTTCTCCAAATAGCGCGTGGCGAACGTATGGCGCAGAAGATGGCAGCGCAGCCGTTTTATGCCGGTGCGCTCCTTCAGATCGTCGAAAAGCATCTTCAGGGCATTGTCGGTCATTCCCGAAGATGGGTCAGACACCAAGACAAACAACGAAAGGTGTCCGGAATTTCGGATCGTGAGATAACGTGTAAGTAGACGTTCGGTCTCGGCGCCGAAGGGAACGATCCTCTGCTTATTACCTTTCCCGGTGACGATCAGATAACGCTCCTGAAGGTGAAGATGCTGCAGCTCGGCCGAGGCTACCTCATGGCGCCGAAGCCCGGAATCAAGCATCAGACTGATCATGCAAAGATTCCGAAGATCAAGCGGATCCTCTTCATCAAAGACCGAATACAGCCGACGGATCTCCTCATCGGTGAGAACGTCGATGATCTTGCGCTGCGCTTTTGGCAGCTTAAACCGGGAAGGGATATGCTGATCGTGATACTCGTTCTCATAAAGCCAGGTCAAAAAGGCGCGAAGGCCGCGGATATACGACTGCACCGTAACGCTGGAGATCTCCCGATCGGAGAGAAAAACGAAATACCGTTTGCAATCGACCAGGGAGATCTCGGCAACCGGCTTGTTTTGGAGAAAATCCTGAAAATAACGGATCGTGTTGACGTAATAGGCAAGCGTTTCGGAAGAATTGCCGCGTATGCGCTGATCGAGCAGATATTCTTCCAGGGCCTCGGAGATCAGCATTGCCGGCAAAGCTCAAGGGCAGCATCAAAGCCCCGGATGCGACCAACCGCTTCCTGGTAGCTTTCATAATATCCCTTGGCGGCAATATAACGTTCCTTAATCAGCGCCTTTTCATAAAGCCGGAGAAAATGCTTGCTTTCTTGCAGAGCCGTAGCGCGCAGCTGCTGAAGCTTCGATACTAAAACAATCATGATTCAACAATTACAACGTCGTCTCTTGATAAAACAAAATAAGCGATGCATTCAACAACAGTATACCCTGGTCGAAAAACACATTCGAAACAATCATGATTTCTACAATAATCAGAAACCTCTTTCACAACCTTTTCAATCAACTTTTTGTCTTTCATTACAATATCTCCTTAAAATCTTCGATTCTATATCCCAACTCGGAACAGCGCCGGCAAATACCGATCCCAACGACTTCGTTACGATCATGCTTAAAAGAAATAAATTCACTCTCAAGCTTATTAGAATGGCATGCCGGGCAATAAACGTATTTTTTTATCTGATATGGATTGACCTCTGGCTCGGGGATTTCGCCGGTCTTTTCAAAGGCATTGAGAAGATCTCGGTACTTATCCGACATAACAGGCTTACGTTCCTTCAATTGACGGAAGAACTCCTCATTGCCCAAGATCTTATATGCTGTATCGATCGCATTGCCGGCTTGATTGAATACGAAGTTTTTAACCGATTCAATGTTGTAGGGAATACCGGGCTTGGAAAACAGCTTCACGCGAGAAACGGCGCCGATCAACTCATCCCAATAATCGGTTGAAGACCACCGGGAACGGTTAGAATCATCCTGGGGAACCACAAACCGAAGATAGTTGGATAAAACCGAAAGGAAACGGTCGGTAAGTGACATATCAGCCGGGAGAGTGACAAAGGACTCCGCTCGATCGTCACGTAGCTGCAGCTCGACACGTACCCAATGCCGGCCGTCGGTATATCCACGTTCGGCAGCCTTGTCGTAGATTCGGATCCGAATATCCGAAGACGGTGCGCCGATATAACAGCTCGTGCCTTCCGAGGACAACGTAGACGCCCACCACCGGGAACGGCTAACGTAATTCTGCTTGCAAACGTCAAAGAAAATCTTATCGATATCCAAAACGCCGGTATGATCATCGAAGGCGACGTCGAGACGCGTCAGATTGAACTGATCGGGAGATCTTCGCACCAGGTCGAAGATTGAATCGTAATCGCCGCTGCCTTCCGATTCGAAGCTGCGGCACCCTTGGCCGGACATTTCAAGCCAGGTCTGATACTCTGTACCCGGTTTGTCATGCATTATACTGATCCCGGAGAAATATTCCCGATGCTTATACCCTCGAGCGCCATGACCTGACGTCCATGGAGACGTATGCAGGGAAAGATATTCCATCATTTGAGAAGCCGAAAAGACCTTGCTTGTTAAGGAAACCCAGTCGATCAGAACAAGATTTTCTGTCATTAATTCATCATCTTGTGTCATAGAGTCTCCTTTCCGAAAAAGCAAGCGGGCGCCGTGGCGCGACCGCTATTGCTTTTTCCGTGAATCATGAATATTGAAAACCGGTTGAAAAGATCCGGGGCGTTGTGCTTCGGGAACAAAGCCGGAAGCGGAAAGCGATTCTACCACGTGCCAGGTGTCGTATGCTTCACGCAGCTCTTTATCGTGGACGAACATATACATGCCGCGCCATTTCATCTTGATAACGTTGCCTTCGGAATCCAGGAACGGCTCTCTTCGGATCACGAAGGTTATGCAGCCAAGAAAGGTATGGCACTCGCGCACCTCGGTCGCTTGAGATCTGATCGCCTTGGCGAGCAGGTGGAAGCTTTGCGACGTGCCCAGGATAATACGCCGGTTCTTTCGGTTTTGCGTAATGACCGAAAGCATCTCCGGGGGAAAATCCTTGCTCTGCGCCGAGGAAAACCAGTTTTGCATCTCATCGATGCAGCAGATCACGCCCTTAAAGCCGTTCTTATACGTGATAAGCTGCTTCCAATGCTTCAGATCGTCGTTGTGCCCCTTAATGTTGAGATTGTCGATCAGCTTAGCAGAACGATAGCTCTTCTTCATCAAAAGTGCGGAATGGACGAGAGAGACCGTTTTGCCTCGTCCTTGGCGGCCTGTGAAGATGATGCATCCCTGGTGAGGAAAGAAATCCGCCGGGCGTTCTGACTGATCGAGGACGATCCGACGCGGAGCATCCCAAAGCAACCGAAGCAGAAAAGGACGTCGGTAAGATCTTCGACGTTGCAGCTTCGGAACCTTAACTCCCTTCCGAGCCAAGAGAAAACGTTGTAAGAAAATAGCCAGGATAAAAACGACCAGGAAAGAGCCTGCGATGATCAAGGGAATATACAGAAGCTGCACGAAGACCTTGACGATTGAAAAGAGCATATTTAAAATACCCATATGCCACCTCAATACAAAGGAATCAAAGAAAGAATAAGCTTAACAAGAGAAATGATAATTCTGATCCCCCCAATAGATAAAACCGCTATAATTACAATGCTAATTGTTTTCATTGGAAGAAAATACATAGCGGATTCAACGTAGCCAAAAAAAGTATCAAGAGTAGCATAATCCACAGGAATATCTACATTGACATCTTGAAACAAGGAAAGCAAAAAACGATAAATGTAAGTAATCATAATTTAAACCTATATTGATTACGATCAACTCTGTTTTTTCCCAGACGAACGTCCATAGAATGTTTGGCATCAAAAACAGAAGAAGTGCCCGAAAAAATATTCGGAAGAGCGAAATACAACCGGAACAGGAAAAATCCTAAAATAATGGCAGAAAGAAAAGCATCAACCGTAGGCTTATATTCGTCATACCAAGAAAAATCGACGAATGGAACAGAACCAACTCCGTCAAAAAGATCTGTTTTCGAAGTATCAAAATTCACGTAAAGAACCGGAGCGTTACTTACACCTCGAGCAGAAGGACCATCTACTTGTCGTTGGATCCTTTCAATAAATCGTTGCATAATAGCCTTCAATTCATTAACAAAATCGAATTTTGAATGCAAAAGAACAGTAACGTCATTGCTTTCCTGGCGATCACCCTTAATAAGACCCTTAAAGAAAGTTACAACCGCATCAACAATATCCCCGTCGTTTTCAGAAGAATTGTATCCACCGTTTCCGTCCTCGTTTACGGTAAAATCGTTTCCCGGTGTTGACATGCCGCCGGAAAAATCAGGCGAAGACTGATTGCGATTTGGTCGAAATATATCATTAAATATTTGTCCGAAACCATCAAAAGTACCGCTAAAAGCATCGCCCGAAGTCAAACCGTTATAAACCATAATCTGGTAAGCGATATATGCAAGAGATCGAGAACGGAAAAGCGGAATATATCCCGAAGAATAACAATCCTCAGAGTAATTCTGAAAGACAAAAGCCAAAGGCTCAATGCGTGCATCCTCAAGATAAGAAGAATCCGCATTGGAAAACTGTGAAGAACCGGGAACATAAAGATCGCTATCTACGAAATTAAAAAAATTCGTGTTTTCGTTTGGCGCGAAAAAATTGAATTTTTCAGAATCCATAGCCTTTTCGTACATGGGTATGTTCGTTAAGGTATAAATCGTATCGGGATCAGACATAGCCACCATGGCCAACAAAGGAGAATCGTATACCTCATTCGAATAGAAGCAGCCTTCCAGCTCCTCTGAATAGAACATATATCCATAACGATCATTATCCAAATCGTACGATTGATAGATCAGCTGATTGCTTTTGCATTTTTCCGATCGCCACATAATGCGATATTTGTTAAGCGCCGTACGGTAAATCTTGAAATAAGGGTAATCGGGATCCGGGCAATAAACGGTATCGCCAAGATCTGAAAGCACACGTAGATCTAAATAAGCTTCCGGAAGGCTGCTGTCTTGCAGCTGGTAGTAAAATCCGTTTCGGTTATAAACGGTGCCGAGCTGATAGTAAAAAGGATGCTCGCGGATCTCCGATGCGGTGAAGCTGCGGCCGTCCTCATAGGGAACCAGGTTGAAATAGGCATCGTAATAGAAGGTATCCTCTTTCCAACAGTTAAGACGGATCTGCAGACGTTCCCCTTCTCGGATCGTGATCTCGGCCGGATTGATATACGTGGCACCCAGCGCGCGAAACTTCTGATCAGGCGAGGTTCGGTAGGTCATTTCACAAAGATTGGTACCGCCCAGGTGATTGCAGAGGTAGTAAAAGGAATACGTGCCGGACGGGACCTCAAGGAATGTGAGAATAACCGTTTCGCCGGGATGCGTGGCGTGGTACTGAACCTTGTTTCCAAAATGTATGAAGAAAGAATCGTCATGAGAGAAATTCGTCTCATACGACTCTATGAAGGCTAAATTATCCGAAATAGCCGGCAACATCTGTACCTGCTTTACCTTTTGGGAAGGGAAGAAGGAGGAAAGGATATCCGAAAACGAGACCCAACCCACATCAGGATCCTCGATCGGAACAAACTCGGCAGCCGAGCATTTTACGCCAAGGATCGCGAAAAAGGCAAGAAGGACAACAAAATATATAAGCAGTTTTTTCATAAATCACCTACAAAGAGAAAAGGGGGCGATATACGCCCCCCGGAAATTAAGCAGCACGAAGGACGCCGAAGACGAACGACAAACCTTTGCGAATCGCGAGGAAGGAAATAGCGGCCGGGATAACCACGGGGATCAGGCCGGTCACTTCGTTAAGAACACCGGAAATGCTTTCCGCGGTAATGGCAGTCGCAAGAACAGTAGAAGCCTCCATTGTAGCACTCCTTTCTTAAAAAAATATTTTCAAAAAACGGTAAACGCAATAACAAAGCAGCAGAACACCCGCCACGACAAGAAAGCTGTTAAGAAAATCGATCTGCGATGAGATCTTCTCCAAATACTCAAGCTCTGTCATGTTCTGCACTCTGTTCGGGCGGTTCTTGCACTACCGTCGTTTGCAAATCAAGCAGGGAATCGATCTTCTGATTATACTTGAGCCGATCCTTGGGCTTGAAAAAGTCTTCAGGAAGGCTGTTCAGAAGATACCGATACCCTTCAAAAAAGGCATGGCGATGATTGCCTACCTCATTCAGCTCGGCCGAGAAGTCGCGCACCAGGTTCGCGGCAACCATATTCTTAAGCCGGCGTCGATAGGTAGCAACGCAGATGATCTCTACAACGATGTAGAAGAAGAAAAGGACAAGGGATACGGTGAAGATGATCTCAAGCGTACTCATGCCAGCGGTTCTCCTGTCTTCGGATCCAGGAAACGAACGTAAGCAAGCTTTTTGCGGCCATAAATGTTGACCTCATAGAAGGCCTGGACGTAGCTGTTAAAATAGGTAGCTTCAAAATTGGAGAAAAAATACGAAGGGGAAACACCGGTTAACTTCTCAAATTCAGAAAACTTGACCTTTACCGGTTCTCCATAGGGCTTATAGCCGACGCAGCCGCCTTTATCAAGCTCGCCTTCGTTATAGTCGGCGCAATAAAGGTTGAGGTTGTCGTAAGCCACCCCATTTTCTTCAATGACGCCTTTCGCATGGGAATAACCGATCAGTACTTTTTGCATAAAATCCTCTTTTCCGGGTTCGCAGCTTGCGTTGACCCTGTTTTTGTTGGTGACCAATTGGTCAATTCAATTATAATTATAGTGACCAATTAGTTAAAAATCAATAATAACCAATCGATCACATATTAAAATCTACTTAATACACAAAACCGAGGTAGCGGAATAATGTATTTTTACCAAAGATTACGAGATTTAAGGGAAGACCAAGATCTTACTCAAAAAGATATTGCGGATATTTTGGGAACAGCTCGAGAACAATATCACAAATATGAAGCAGGGAAGCAAGAATTACCAATGCACCATTTTATTACTCTTGCTCGATATTATAATGTCTCCTTAGACTACCTTGCGGGACTAATAAATATTCCAGAAAAATTAGAAAGGAAATGAATTTATGGAAGAAACGTTATATGAATTTAGCTTGAATAACCATCAAACACTTTTGAACGCCATATTAGAACATGAAAATCAAGAAGGAATATGCGAGGTTTCTATAGGAGAGCTGATCCTTAAAACAGATCATTCTCAATCTTGGGTTGGTCAGGCAATAAACAGAATCAATACTGAAGATATATGTATTCAAATCATAGGTAGAGATCTTTATAAAGTGCATTACAAAGATTTGAAAGAAAAAGGGGTATTTGCAAAAATAGAAAAACTCCTTATAGAATCTTCAAAAGATGAAAATTTCATATCTTTACCTGATAAATTTATTGCGCAACAATACGACACGCAAATAAAAACAGTACAAATGTTCAAAGCATATAAGCGAGCCGGATGGCCTACGCCGGATGATAAACCAGAGAAAAAACCCAAGAAAATTCCAAAATGGTTTTTGCAGAGTTTAACTTCTATAAAAAGGGAAGAAAACGAATAAAAAGCCCCTTGACAAAGCAAGAGGCTTATGCTATCATAATAACAGAGGAACACCGGCGACGGTTGCTCCCAAAATAGTGTTAAGAAATAACCGCTATGTTTGACCGCAGGCGGTTATTTCTTTTTCTGCGCGAAAATGCAGCTGACAAGGACGACGATAAATGTGCCGAGGGCGAGAAGCTGCTCAAGCGTTATGTACATCCAAATCACCTCCCCTCATCGGGAAGGCAAAGAAATCTGACTTCCCGGAAATGGGAAGCGACCGCCACCGTTTAGGTGTTCCTCCGGCTCCCACGTGGAGAGCAGGTCCATTATACAGGAAAGAGAAGCGCTTGTCAAGAGAATGGGGGCGAATTGTTCCTCTATGTAGATTGTACCCCGCTGTTAGCCTCGCGGGGTCGATGCGGCTTCGCCGCCTCGATTTTTCGTCCCGCTATCCAACGGAGTAAAGATGTATCATTGCGTCGGCTTTTGGCGCTGACGCGTTTCTCTCCCTTACGGTCAAGAAATGGAAAAGTCCTCGCCGGGGATCGGACTTTACCACCTTCCCGAAGCCGAGGGTTTTTGATGCCGCCTGTCCGGTTGCGCCCTTAGGGGCGTTTTTAGGTGGAAAACTGTCCTGATCCTATACGCAAGTATATACGTACGTAGCAGTTTACCACCAAAAAATGGAAAAGTCCTTGCCGGGGATCGGACTTTACCACAACCCCTTTCGTTGGGCGGCAAGAGAGATAAAAACGAGGATTTGCGGTTGAAGTACGCGAAGAACAAAGCGGTGCATCCGCACCGAGGATCCAACGTTGAAAGTTTGCCACAACAGTATCCTATGCTATTCTAACGGCTTGATCTTGCTCGAAGCTGCGATAGATCCTTATACTTCAGCGTTACCGACAAAAGGGCATTTTTTCTCTGCCAACCTTAAAAAAAGATAGAGCAAAGGGAGAGAAAAAAGCATGCTTGTCGGATAAAAGCAAAAGATGAAGTATATAACGGATCGGGGAGCAGCTTCGGCAACGCCTAAAGAAAAGCATAGGACACCGTTATGTCAAAGCAAAAATCAGAGCTTCGCGTAAGGCAACCGCTTACGTTTTTTCTTCGCTATGAAGCTGAACGCCGGTAAGATCGATAACATCAACCGGATCCATCTCTTCGGCAGAGACGATTTCTTCTTCGTCATAAATAGAATGGTATTCGTGGATCTCTTCAAGTGCTTCTTCGATGGATTCGCTTTCGATCACAACGAATCCTTTGTACTTTACTTTGTAAAATGGCATAACAATAATCCTTTCTTGCATTATGTGGACTTGACAAAGCTTCGCCGGTATGCTATCATAAATGAACGCAGCAAGAAGCAAAGATTGCCGTAATTACTTTTAATCAAGGTGTCCGGAGTTCGAGTCTCCGCAGGAGCACCAAAAAAACGGCAAGCTTCTGCTTGCCGTTTTTTATCCGGGATCGAAGGGCTTGGTATGGAATCGCGCTTTGCCGTGTATGGCATCGACCTTTGGTGTGTATGCTTTCCATACGGCATTTCACCATGAAAGAAAACAGAGTGAGGAAGTATGACGACGTATACGGTTCGGCCACAGCCGAAGGGCGAGGACGCCATTCGGAAAGAGGCGCGCTTCATTATCGCCACCGCACGCGCGAAGGGAGAGCGTGTGTTTAAGGTAAGGCATGGAGAATGCGCCCCCTTTCTTGTTGTCCTTTTGCGGCAGACCTTTTCGGCCCTGAAGCGCCGCGGGCAGGTGAATATCGTATTGCCGGGCGGCCGGATCATGCCCGAGGATCCGGGGGTCCGCTATCTCTCCGAAAAATATCCGTTGCTGTTCAAGGATCCCGAGCTTGACGGGGAGCACGACGACGTTACCCTCGTTTCGCTTTAAGGAAAAAAGAAAAAAGAGCTTTCGCGTTTTGCGAAAGCTCTTTTTTAAAGCTTGCTTACTGTTCCTTAGCTTCGAGATAAGCAACGACATCACCGACCGTGATGAACTTGTGAAGGTCTTCATCGTCGATCACAATGTCGAACTTCTCTTCGCAAAGAAGAATCAGGTCGGCCAATTCCAGGGAATTGACGCCGAGATCGTTGGCCAGCTCCGCCTCAAGGACGATTTTCTCCTCGTCGACACGAAGCTCCTCGATCAGAAGATTCTTGACTCTCTCAAACATAAAGCTTTCCTCCTAAAAAAGTTTGCATGTATCCATCATTTAACCAGATACCGGATGATCTTCTTCGAGGTATTTCTTTCGAACGCCTCGTTTCGGATCTCGATATCGGAAATGTGCTTAAAGGTGGGAAGGTGCTTGTTGACGTTCATGACCGCCTCTTTCATAACGTCGTAGATCTGGCTGGGGGTCTTTCCGGCGATCTCTTCGCTTTCGGGATTGGGTACGATAATGGCGGTGATCGAAACCTCGCCCCCCTCCTTCTCACGGCCGACCACGACGCATTCAAGGATCGTGGGGATCTTTCCGAGGTATTCCTCCAGCTCCTCGGGGAAGACGTTTTTGCCGTTCGAAAGAATGATAACGTTCTTTTTACGCCCGGTAAGGATCAGATAGCCCTTCTTATCCAGATACCCGATATCACCCGTACGGAAATATCCGTCCTCGGTCATGACCTCGGCGGTCGTTTCGGGATCCTTATAATAGCCAAGCATAACGTTCGGGCCCTTCACAAGGACCTCACCCGTGGTCTCCCCGGGCGTTACGTCGATCTTTACGTCGCAGCCGTAGACAGGCAGGCCGACCGAGCCGAGCTGATTCTTCCCGGAGCGGTTGACAGCGACCAGCGGGGCACACTCGGTGATGCCGTATCCTTCAAGCACCGTGATACCCAGCATATAGAAATCCTTGATGATCTGGGGATCGGTGTGGGCGCCGCCCACGATGATCAGACGAAGCTCTCCGCCGAATTTATCGAGGATCTGCTTGAAGAGCTTGCGGCGAAGGTCGACCCCCGTAGCGAGAAGCCCGAGGCTTACCTTCATAAGCGCGCGTACCTTCTTTTCGATGCCGCGGCGGCGAAGCTCTCCGAAAATTCTTTTATGGATGGTTTCAAGGAACAGGGGGACAAGGACCAGCGTGTTCGGCTTGTAGGTCGCGAAGTTGTTAAGAACGCGCTTGATGCTGTCGTTGATCATCATCGTGCCACCGATGGCGATGACCCCGAACTGCCCGCACATCATCTCATAGGTATGATGGATGGGAAGCACCGATACGAAGGTGCAGCTGGGGCCGCAGGGCATCGAGTGGGTAGAGGAGTTCAGCGCCGAGATCAGGTTGCGGTGTGAAAGCATGACCCCCTTACTCGTTCCCGTGGTGCCCGAGGTGAACAAAAGCGTGCAGCAATAATCCATATCAATGGGGGCGTCAAGAAACGCGCGCCCACCCTCGGCAACGGCGGCTTGCCCCTTTTCGATAAGAGCGGGGTAGGGAAGATATCCTTCCTTGTTCATCAGCTCTTCCGTGGGCATGATCGGCATACGGGTCAAAAAGCCGAAGGTCTCGTCATCGGCAAAGAAATCGTTGAAGGTCGCCGTATACAGAACGGCATCGGCCTCGGCCCGCTTCAGAAAGAGGGTGATCTGCTCCTTCGAAAGCTCTTTGTCAAGAGGAATGATGGTACCGCCCGCCGAAACGACGGCGATGTAAGAGGCGGTGTAGACGGGGTGGGTCTCCCCGATGATGGCGATCCTCTTTCCGGCCATCCCCGAAAGATACAGCGCCTCTCCCAAGGAGACGATATTGTTCTTCAGGTCGTTATAGCTCCAGGTCTTGGTCTCTCCGTTTTCAATATACGCATAAAGCGCTTTATCACCGAATTTTTCGGCAGCATGTAACACCAAATGACGCAGATCGTCATAAAAAATGGGCGGTTTTTCGCTCGCGCTGGCTACCATTTTCATAGAAAAGCCCTCCTTGCTTTGTGGCATAATGACAAATGCGATACACCCTATTTTACCCCAAAACGGGGTTTTTGTCAAGGTTAATTTTTTCGGCGGGCATCCTTCGGGGGGGCGAAAAAGGGCGCCTCTTCCTTTTTTTCGGAGAATTTTGTGGCATTATGCCTAAAAAACACGTAAAGGCCTTTACAATTTTTAAAAAGCGTGTTATAATTTCAAGGATAAAACGAAGGAGTTCATTTATGCCGATCCTTTTTTGGCTTTTTCTTTGCATTTTCGTGCTTTCGGTAGGAAGCGCGCTTCTCATCGGGCGGCTTTGGCCGCTGTCCTTCGCCCCCGGCGCGGCCCTTTCCCTGGCGGCAAGCCTTTTTCCCGCTTTTTCCGAGCTGCAGGGCGTTCTGCTCTTCGCCGCTTTATCGCTTATCTCTTTTCTTCTTCTGCGTTTCGTGTTCCGCTCCAAGCCTCTTACGGCGATCGAAGCCTTGGTCGGGCGCCGTTGCCGTGTCCGTGAGGCGATCGACGGAATGGCGGTCCGCGGCCTTGTGGAGATAGACGGGATGCTTTTTGCCGCCCGCTCTCTTTCGGGGAAGGAATACCAAGCGGGAGAAGAGCTGACGGTCTTGGCGATCGAGGGGGTCCGCCTGATCTGCGGGGAATAAGCCTCATTTTTTCGGGCTCTTGGTCGGATAGGGGCCCCTTTCCTTATTTGTTTTGCTTGCGCGCAAGCCTTTTTGCGGAAAACGAAAGGTTTTTTCCGAAAAATGCTTGACAAAGGGCGTTTGGTTTGCTATAATACAGCCGTTGCGGTTTCTGACGTGTACCTTTAGCTCAGTTGGATAGAGCAACTGCCTTCTAAGCAGTAGGTCGAGGGTTCGAATCCCCCAAGGTACGCCAAAAGGATGCTGCACGCATCCTTTATGGTGGGTATGGCTCAGTTGGTTAGAGCGCCAGGTTGTGGCCCTGGAGGTCATGGGTTCAATTCCCATTACTCACCCCAGAGTAAATCACTTTTGCCCTCGGGCAAAAGTGATTTTTATTTTACACGTAAGAAAGGGAAGGATACCGTGAAAAAGCTTACTTTGGTGATCAACGGGCGCGGGGGTGTTGGAAAGGATACCCTGTGTGAGGCGGCGGCCACCGCCTACCGTGTTCTCAACGTTTCCTCCATCACCCCCATTAAGGCGCTTGCCAAGCAGTGCGGCTGGCAGGGGGAAAAAAGCGATGAGGCAAGGCGCTTTCTGGCCGAGCTGAAGGCGGCAGCCGTCCGCTATAACGATTATCCCACCCATTGGATCGGCGAGCGGTATCGGGAATTTCTTCAGAGTGAGGATGAGATCCTTTTCGTTCATATCCGTGAGCCGAAGGAGATCGAAAAATTCGTCAGGGAGACGGGGAACGCGGCGAAAACGCTTCTCGTGCGGGCCAACCGCCGTATGCCATGTCATACCTACGGCAATGCCTCCGACGATGGGGTAGAGGATTATCCGTACGATTATTATTTCGATAACGACGAGCCGCCCGCCGTAGCGGCCAAGGCCTTCATCGAGCTGCTTTCAAAAATTAAATAAATTTGAAAAGGGACCCCGGGCGGCGTACGCCAAGGGTCCCTTTGTTTAGGCTGCGTAAAGAGGCACGTTGCGCGTTTTTCGTCCTGCCTTTTATAAAAGGATGCAGATAAGTCCGCCGCTTCCCTCGTTGATGATGCGCCCAAGGGTATTCCCAAGGCGCTTGCGCGACTCCTCGGGCATGTGTGCAAGCTTTGCGTGGATCCCCTCGTTGATCAGCTCGTAAAGCGGCTTTCCGAACATATTGGATTCCCAGATGGTGCGCGGGCTCTCCTCAAATTCCTCCAACATATAGCGGATCAGCTCCTCGGATTGCTGCTCGGTCCCCACGATGGGGTTGATCTCGGTCTCAATATCGGCGCGGATCATATGGATCGAGGGGGCAGAGGCCTTCAGCTTCACCCCGTAGCCGCCGCTTTGCTTCATGATCTTCGGCTCTTCCAGATGCAATTCGTCAATATCCGGCATCACGATGCCATACCCCTTTTCGGCTACCTCACCAAGGGCGGTCTTTACCTTGTCGTAGGCGCGCTTGGTGGCGGAGAGCTCCTTCATGGCGGCAAAGAGGGCGCCGTCATCCCCGATCGAAAGACCGGTCAGCTCGGAAAGCGTTTGAAAGTAAAGCTCGGGTAAGAGCGCGATCTCCAAAAGGGCAGAGCCCTCCCCCGCCTGCAGGGAGCGGACCTCGCACGCGCGGATCGAGGGGGCCTCCTCGGTAAGCAGAGAAGCGGGGCGAATATCCCCTGTGCGGGTGATACGCGCGGCGGTATCCGAAATAAAGCGAAGCATCTCCTGCCGCAGGGGATGCGTGTCGGGGAGAGATACACACCAGCTCGGCAAACGGAAAAGAAGCTTGGTGACGGGGAATTGGTGAAGCACCAGCTCCAAAATATGGGAGATATCGTCGCGGTTCAGCTCCAGGCAATTCACAAGGGCTACGGGGGCCCCGTATTTCTTTTCAAGCTCGTAAGCGAGGCTGATGGCCTCTTCGCTTCCGGGATAGGCGGAGTTCAGAACGATGGCAAAGGGCTTTCCTCGGGCCGAAAGCTCGGTGGCTACCCGCTCCTCCGCCTCCTGATACGCGGCGCGCGGGATCTCCCCGATCGTTCCGTCGGTGGTAACGAGGATGCCGACCGTGGCGTGCTCGTCGATCACCTTCTTCGTGCCGATCTCGGCCGCCTCCCGAAAGGGGATCGGCTCCTTCGACCAGGGGGTGTGGACCATACGGGGCTCCCCGTTTTCGCTGTCCCCAAGCGCCTCGGGCACAAGATACCCGACACAGTCGACCAGGCGGACCCCAAGTCGGGTCCCCTCCTCGGTCACGATATGTACCGCTTCCTCGGGTACAAATTTCGGTTCGGTCGTCATTACGGTACGTCCCGAGCCCGATTGCGGAAGCTCATCGATCGCTCTTTCGCGCTCCTCGGGGCTTTGGATCATGGGAATGACGGCGCTTTCCATAAATTTTTTAATAAAGGTGGATTTCCCGCTGCGGACGGGGCCCACGACACCCAGATAGATGTCGCCCCCCGTTCGCTTGGCGATGTCCCGGTAAATGCTTGTGCTTGTCATTTTCGCTCCTCCTCTGTTCGGCGGCTGTCTTGTTCTATGGATATGCCCCGATCGGTGAAAATATACCCGATCGGGCCTTCTTTTTTTATTATAAAGTTTTGTTTACCAAACAAAAATCAGGCTTTTGAGAAAAGCCGACGGTTAAAGGAAAAATTGATCGTGTCCGCCACAAGACGGGCCGCCTTTTCGGTGACCTCGTCGCTTTGCCGCGGGGAAACGAAAAAGCCCTGCTCCTCTCGGAGGAGGTGAAGCAGCGCCTCGCTCGGTATGATCCCCGCCCGCTCAAGTGTATCGTAAATGAGGGTCGAAGAGTCAACGACGGTCGGGATCCCGATCGAAACGACGGGGACGCCAAGCGTTTCTTCGTCGATCCGTCCGCGGCGGTTTCCGATGCCGGAGCCCGGGGAAAGGCCGACGCTCGCAAGCTGGCAGGTGGCAGCCAGGCGTTGGGGGCTGCGTGCGGCCAGGGCGTCAATCACGATCACGAGATCCGGCTTTACCGCGCCGACGGCGGCCTTCACCATCTCGCTGCTTTCGATCCCGGTCTGCGCCAGCACCCCGGGGGCGATCAGGGAAAGCTCGGTATCGGTGAAGCGGTCGAAAAGCGGACGCTCCTCGTCCTTCAGATGGCGGGTAGCCAGGATCCGTCCGATCACCTCGGGGCCGAGGGCATCGGCGGTGATATAGCGGTTTCCGAGCCCCGCGACCAGCACCCGCTCGCACCGTGTCGCGCCGCATAAGGATAGCAGCTGCTCGGAAAGCAGGTCGGTCAGAAAGGAGAGATCCTCCTCGCCGATCTCCCAAAGGCGGGGAAAGGAGAGCGAAAGATAGGTGCCCCTTGGCTTCCCGATCGACCTTGCCCCCTCCTCGTCCTTGATGAGGAGGCGTGAAAGCGTGGCGATCCCCCGCTTTTCCTCGGCATACTCCACCCCGTTTAGATCGGTGTCGGCCCGCATACGCTCCATCGCGAGATCGGTGTGGGGAAGGCTCTTTGTATCGTTCGGCTCCATGGCTTTGTCCTCTATTTTCTTGGTTTGTAACCATTTTATGCGGAATTTGCCCGGACCATACGCGGTAAAACAACTTTTTTTGCTACAGGAATGAACAAAATGCACAATTCATCAAAAAACATTTTGTGCAGTTGCGACGATTAGTTTTTGTTCATAAAAAAAGAGTTGCGAAACGGGGGGGAGAGTGGTATAATAAGGTATATTATTATGCATTAAATACAAGGAGTCCCGTTATGAAAAAGTGCTTATCCCTGCTGTTGGCCGTCCTGATGCTTTCGTCGGTATGCCTGACCTTCGCATCCTGCGGCGGAAATAACGACGCCGGCGCCGTTATCAACGCGTATTACGTAGGGGAAATGTATGATTTTGACCCGGCCTACGCGATGATCGACGACGATGCGGCCAGGGTCCTCAGCCTGCTTTACGAGCCGCTTTTCCGTCTTGATGACCGCGGGCGGATCAAAAACGCGCTTGCCAAGGATTATGAGATCATCAAAAAGCCCGAAAAAGAGCTGTATCAAATGGAGATCAAGCTGCGGGATGCGTCCTGGAGCGATGGGTCGCAGGTCACGGCGTATGACGTTGTGTATTCCTGGCAGCGCTTGATCGACCCCGGCTTTAAGAGCCAGGCGGCCGCTCTTCTTTACGATATCGAGGGGGCGCTGGAGGTCAAGACCGCGACGCCCGACGAGAACGGGGAATATAAAGTCTCTCCCGAGGGTGACTTCAAGGTGACCGCCGAGGACGCCTATACCATCACGGTCACCTTCCGCAATCATTACGATGAAAACGGCAACCTGGTCGAGATCGATTACGAGGCCTTCCGCCGCAAGCTGACCAGCATCGCGCTGGCCCCCATTTCGCAGGCCACGGTCTCCAAGGCCGAGGGCTATTGGGCCACGCGTGCCGCCACCATCATCACCTGCGGCCCCTTCCGCGTCAGCACGCTGGATCTGGCGCTCGGTGAGTTTACTCTGGAAAGAAACCGCTACTATCACCGCCTGAAGATGGAGGACGAGACCCTCGTCACCATGAAGGAGCTGAAGAGCAGCGTCAATCCCTATCAGATCGTCAGCAGCTGGGCCGAGGAAGCCTGGGATACGATCGCCGACAGCTTTGCCGCCGAAACCGTGTTCCTCCTTTGCGATATGCCGCTTGAGATGAGAAAGGCACAGCAGAAGAAGGCCGAAACGGCAGAGCTGCTTTCGACCTCGACCGTCCTTCTTAATCAGACCGAGACGGGTGCCGCCTTCTTGAAGAACGAAAACGTCCGCCGGGCGCTTTCGCTCGCGATCGACCGTACGGCTATCGCTTCGTTGCTCACCTTCGCTACGCCCGCCGACGGCTTTATCTCCCACCGCGTGTTTGAGACCGATTCCTCGCGCAAGCAGTTCCGAGCCGATCATGCCCTGCTTTCGACCGCCGCCAAGACAGCCGAGGCAGAGGCTCTCCTTACCGACGCGAATCTGCGTGGGGTATTCACGCTTCGCTTGGCCCACGCCGATAACGAGGCCGATACGAAGGTCGCCGAATATCTGAAGGAGACCTGGGAAGCCCTTGAATGGGGGAGCGGCGTTACCTTCCGCGTTGAGCTTACGGCGCTTTCCTATCATACCGAGCGCGTGTATCCCGATAAGAATGACCAGTCGCAGTATTATATGATCAACAGCTCCGCTCTCGAAGACGTTTACGACGATTTCGAGCTGAGCAAATATAACGCGGATGGTATTCTCCTTCCGTCCAAGCAGATCTTTGACGCGGTCATCATCGACTATCAGATGCTCTCTCCCGATGCCTTCGCGCCTCTTTGCGGCTTCTCCTCCTGGATGAACGGCAACGGGGTTGACTTTGTGCCCGACGCCGAGGGGATCCGTACCGAGACCGCCTATAAGCATATGACCGGCTATGACAGCGAAGCCTTCGACGGGAAGATCGAAAAGGCGTATGCCGAGGCCGACCTTGAGAAGCGCGCCGCCCTTCTGCACGAGGCGGAAGAGATCCTGCTTGACGATATGCCGATCATTCCTCTCACCTTCGGACAGGGCTTCTACGTGAAGAGCGGCCTTATCCGCGGCATTGATACCAACAACTACTACGGCTATCCGATCCTCACCGAGATGAGCATGAAGAATTACGAAAAATATTTACCCGAGGACCAAACCGAATCTTAATCAAACGTGGCGGGACTGCTTCGGCAGTCCCGCTTTTGGGAGAATTTATGAAAAACGCGAGAAACGGTGTATTGAATAACAAGACCGATGTAAAGATCTTTATCCTGTTTCTTCTCAATCACGTCCGCTATCCGCTTCCGTATGACGATATCTGCGTCCTGATCGGGGAGGATGGGTTTGTGGCCGATTTTGATTTCGCCGAATGCTTTTCCGAGCTTTGCGAGATGGGGCACATCACCGAATCCGAGCGTGATGGGGTGAAATGCTACGTCATTTCCGATATCGGGAAGGAGGTCTCGGCCAGCCTTGAGGATACGCTTCTTTCCTCGATCCGTAAAAAGAGCCTGCATAGCGCGATGCGGTATCTCTCGCTCCGTCGCCGCGGGGCCAGCGCCACCGCCTCGGTCGTATGTCGGGCGGATAAGCAATATACCGTTACCTGTCGGGTGGAGGAAAAGGAAGGGGAGTACGCCTCCTTTTCGCTGACCCTGCCGACCGAGGAGGAGGCACAGCGTGTCCGCCGCCATTTCCTCGATAAGCCGGAGGAGGTCCTGCGGGGGATCACCGCGGCCGCTACGGGGGAGATCGAATATTTGATGAGCTCATCCTCGGATCTTTGATTTTTGCTTTTTGT
Source organism: Eubacteriales bacterium (assembly GCA_045588145.1). Lineage (GTDB taxonomy): Bacteria > Bacillota > Clostridia > Oscillospirales > CAG-272 > UBA1740. Next base: position 45,202 of record JAZNDS010000008.1, read on the forward strand.
TAAATTTATTTTTACAAAACTATTGACAAAATGTTTCGGTTGTTGTAATATATTAATGTATAGGTGCAACCTGGGGAAGCTATGAACACAACAGATGAAAAAACACTTCAACTGATTGAAGCCGTGAAAAGCGGCGAACGGGCGGCATTTTCCGAGCTTATCGGGCAATATCGTCCGCTTCTTCTTTCGCTTGCATCCCGCTTTACGGAAGGGGCAGGGCCCCTTGTCAACCAAGAAATGTTTGCCGAAGCGGCGCTCAGCTTTTATCGCGCCGTTTTGCGGTATGAGCCGTCGCGCGCGGTAAGCTTTGGGGCTTACGCCAAGGTCTGCGTAACGCACGCCTTGATCACGGAATATCGGAAAAACCGAAAGGATCATTCTCTGCAGATCACCTCGCTTGACGAGCTGCAGGAGAACGGCGCCCTTTTCTACGGGTCAGAGGAAGAGAATAACGATCCTGCGTTTTCTCTTATAAAGCAGGAAGAGATCGATGATCTTTATCATAAGGCAGTCGCCTGTCTTTCTCCTTATGAGGTGGCTGTTTTTGATAAATATATTAAGGGATATTCCCAAAAACAAATCGCGCTTGAGCTTTCGAAAAGCGAAAAATCTGTCTCAAACGCGATCGGTCGTATGCTCGTAAAATTGCGGGCAGAACTGCGTTAAATCGTTTATATGCCCCCGTAGCTTAAAAAGAGCGTTGGTCACAAAGGTGTCGGTTGAAATCCGTCCAAGGGCAATTATTAACCAATACTAAGAAAGGTAGAGAGCAAATGTTTGAGGACAAAACACTGAAGTGCAAGGACTGTGGCAGCGATTTCGTGTTCACCGCCGGTGAGCAGGAATTCTATGCAGAAAAGGGCTTCCAGAACGAACCCCAGAGATGCAAGGCCTGCCGCGATGCCCGCAAGAACGCCGCTAAGGGTGCTCGTGAAATGTTTGACGCTGTTTGCGCCGAATGTGGTAAAGAGTGCAAGGTTCCCTTCAACCCCACCGAAGGCAAAGCAGTTTATTGCAGCGAGTGCTACGCGAAAAGACGCGCCGAGATGTAATAGATACTTACGGTAAAAAAGATGCGAAACGGTTTTTCGTTTCGCATCTTTTTTCTTTTCGCGGCTCTCCCTTTTTTTGAAAAACTCTGTACAAAAGACGGCGGATATGCTATACTTATATAATAAGGTAGAAAAAGGGGAAAGAAATATGGGATACAAGCCGAATCATAAAGCCGGGGGGCCGCTTCCCGCCCATGAAAACGGGGCTGAAAACGGGGTGATCGGCGGCCGTAACGCCGCGAGAGAAGCCCTTGCCGCGGGGCGGGAGATCGATAAGATCTTCATCGCCAAGGGCGAAAAGGAGGGCTCGATCCTTCCCCTTATTGCCGGGGCACGGGAGAAAAAGATCCCCGTGATCGAGGTGGACCGCCGAAAGCTGGATTCGCTTTGCGGCCACGCGCATCACCAGGGGATCGTCGTTTGCTGCGCGGCGCGCGCGTATTGCGAGGTGGAGGATATTCTGGCCTACGCCGAGGAGCGGGGCGAGCCCCCCTTCCTCCTCCTTGCCGACGGGATCGAGGACCCCCATAATCTCGGTGCCCTGATCCGTACCGCCGAATGCTGTGGGGTACACGGGCTTATCCTGCCGAAGCGCCATTCGGTGGGGCTGACCGCGGTGGCGGCCAAGGCCTCGGCCGGCGCGATCGAGCATCTGCGTATCGCCCGCGTTTCAAATCTATCCTGCACGGTGGAGGATCTGAAGGCAAAGGGGATCTGGTTTTATGCCGCCGATATGGATGGGAAGCCCTATACCGCCCTCGATTACCGCGGTCCTGCCGCCCTTGTTCTTGGGAGTGAGGGCTTTGGCATTTCACGCTTGCTTCGTGAAAAATGTGATTTTGTGGCGTCGATCCCCCTGTACGGAAAGGTAAATTCGTTAAACGTTTCCGCCGCCGGTGCCGTTTTGCTTTGCGAAATGGCCCGCCAGCGTCATTAAAGGAAAGGAGTGGCTTTTATGTCTGAAGAAGAGAAAAAGGGCTTTACCCCCCCTGAGGACGATCCCGAATACATAAACCGCTTGCTTTCGCTGCTGAAGGAAAGCGTGGAGGTGTATCGCGCGGCAGAGGAAAAAACCGAAAAGAAAAATGAAATGGCGCAAAGAAACGCCCTTCTTGAGGTTGAAAGACCCGAAAGAAGCGAGCCAACGCCTGCCCCCGAGTCGGCGGTAAAGGCACAGTCCCTTTCCCATGAGGAGATCTTCTTTGAGCCGCCCATTACGCAAGAGGCCCTCTCGGCCGAAGCGGAAGCGACCGATGAGGCAAATGCCCCTTGGGTGTCCGAGGAGGGGAAAGCGGCCGAGTCCGTGGAAGAAACCGAAGCCGAAGAAGAAACCGAGGAAGAGCTTCTAGAAGAGCTTGAAGAGGAAACCGAGGAGGCAGAAGCGCCCGAAGCGGATGAAGCCGCTTTCCCGGCGGAGCCCGAGGAGGACGAGGCCCTCTCAAAGGAGGAAGAAGAGCCCGCACCGGCAGAGGAACCCGAAGAAGCGGAAAATGAGGAAAATGCCGAGAAAGAGGACGAGGATGAGGATGGGGAAGAGATCCTTCCTCTGGTCCGCGAAGCCGCCCTTTCACCCTTGGCGGAAGAGCCCGGCGAAGAAGCTCCTCCCCCCGTTACGGTGGAGGTCCGCCGGAATAAGACCGAGGAATGGATCCCGATCACGCTGGATAGCGAGATCGACGCCCTGATCGCCGAAAGCCGCGAGAAAAAGAGTGAGGACGAGGTTCCCCTTCCGCAAAGGCAGGCGGAAAGCCTTTCCTACGCTACCCCTGTCCCCGATGCTGTGACCGAGATGTCTGCGCCCGCCGTACAGCCACAGGAGGCTGTGATCTTTGAAAAGGAAACGGCCGTCCTTCTTGAAAGCGAGTCACTTCCGCCCCACCGTTTGCGCCGTTTTTCCATGCGGCTTATCCGCCGCCGTGAAGGCCAAAAGGAGGAGGGAAGGGTCACCGTGCGGGACGCGGGCGTTTCCACCCCCCTTCTTTCAAATGCCAAGGAAGAGGGCGGAGAGGATTTTGTGGGTACGCTTCGCCCGCAGGATTTCTTTATTGCCGATATGAAGGAGGACGAGGGTCTTCTTGCCGAAAACGGGGAATACGTATCGCGCAACCAGATCGAAAGCATTCTTTCCAAATACGCGGCCGAGAAAAAGCAGCTGAGCATTCGCTTTTTCCTATCGGTCTTCTTAAGCGTGCTTTTGCTGGTATTTGAAAACCTGCCCCTGTTCGGGGTCAGCCGCCTTGCGCTTTTCGGGATCAGTCCCGCCGTCTCGGTCCTGCTGGATATGTGCCTTTTGGCGGCGGTTGCCTGTCTTGCCTTTGACTGCTGGCGAGAGGGAATTTTTGAGATCGCGGCGCTTCGGATCGGGGAGAATGGCCTTCTCGTGCTTTCCCAGGTCCTTTCGCTCATCGGCCTTCTTTTCAACCTGTGCGCGGGGCTGGAGCTTCTTTGCGCCCTGCCCGCCTCGGTGTTCGTTTCGGTCTCGCTTTATCTGCGCCTTGTGCGCTGCAAGGACGGTGCCGTCACCTTTGCCGAGCTTTGCAAATCCGGGGATAAGCTCGCGGCCGAGGATATTCCCGCCGTGTACGCCAGCGAGGAAAGCGCCGCGCTGGATAAGCACATCAAGGACGTGGTCCGTATCAAGAAGGTCGGCTTCGTCAACGGATTTTTCCGCCGCATGAACAAAAAATGCGAGGACCGCTCTTTGCAAAGCCTTTTGCTTCTTGTTGGGGCATCTGCCGCTTTTTTGACAACGTTACTTTACGCGTTGATCGCCAAGGGCGCGGGCGTTTCCCGCGTTGCCTCGCTTTCCTGCTATCTTCTGTTTCCCCTGCTTTCCACGCTTTATCTCGCCGCCCGCCGCATCCCCTTCCATCATCTGGTGAGCTGCGCCGATGAATTGGGGACCGCCGTGATCGGCGAAAGCTCGGCCGAGGATTACGCCAAGGTCGATGCCATCTGCTTTGAGGATGTGGAGGCGTATCCCTCCCGCAAGGTGCGGGTGCGCCAGATCAAGATCTACGAGAACGGGAAGCTCGATGACGTGCTGTATTATATGGCCAGTGTCTTCTCGATCCTCGGCGGCCCCTTGGACGGGGTGTTCCGTGTCTCGGCGGCCGAGCTTGGGATATCGGAAAACGTGACCCTTCTTTCTTCGACGTCCGATGGCTTTGAGGCCACGGTCGACGGGGCCCACATCGCGGCGGGAAAGTCCACCTTCTTCCCGAAGGAGAAGATCTACGCCTATTACGACGGCGGAGACGCCTTTGAGGAGGATTGCGGGAACATCAGCGTGATGTACGTGGCGGTGGATGGGGTGATCAACGCCAAATTCTGCATTGAATATACCGTCAGCCGTCAGTTTGAGCGTAACGCCGCGCGTCTGCGGCGCTATAAGGTCGCGCCGCTCCTTCGCAGCTTTGACCCGAATATCTCCAATCTGCTCTTGCTTCGCACGCTGCATACCCCCTCGCTTCAGATCCGCGCGGTCCGCAAGCGTGTTGACCAGCTTTACGACTTCGCCGAATCGAGGATCGACAGCGGTCTTATCAGTACCCGTGGCTCCAAGGAGCTTCTGCAGACCCTCTTTTTGTGTCAGGGCTACCGTCGGGCGGTAAGCGTTGGGCGTCTGCTGAAGGCGGTGGCGCTTCCGCTGTCCTTCGGGATCGGCTTCGCCGTCTTTGCTACGCTCAGCCCCCTCTTTTACTCGGTATACGTGGCGGCTCTGCAGCTCTTCTGGCTGCTTCCCCCCTATATCGTTTCCCGAATCTATTTCCAGAAAAGAAAGAAAACGAAATGAAATTTACCGAATATCCCGAGATCCTGCGCTCGGTCCAAAAGCCGGGGCGCTATACGGGCGGCGAGCTTTTTGAGATCAAAAAGGATAAGGACGCCGTGGATCTTCGCATTGCCTTTTGCTTTCCCGATATTTACGAGATCGGTATGTCCAATCTCGGCATGCGTATTCTTTACGATTGCTTGAACGCCGAGGAGAATGTGTATTGCGAGCGGGTGTACGCCCCCTGGCCCGATATGGACGGAAAGATGCAGGCCTACGGGCTGCCGCTGGTCGCGCACGAGAGCGGGGATCCGCTTCGCGATTTCGGCATGGTGGCCTTCACCCTGCAGTACGAGCTTTGCTATACCACAGCGCTTCATATGCTGAAGCTTTCGGGCATTCCGCTCTTTGCTTCGGAGCGTGGGGAGGATCAGCCGATCATCCTTGGCGGCGGCCCCTGCGCCTATAACCCCGAGCCGGTTGCCGATTTCTTCGATATCTTCAGCATTGGTGAGGGGGAAGAGGCCCTTCCCGAGTTTGCAAGGCTTTATATCCGTATGAAAAAGGACGGAAGCTATACGAAGGCGGCCTTTTTGCATGAGGCCGCGAAGCTGGAGGGCTTCTATGTCCCCTCGCTTTACGAGGTAAGCTATAAAGAAGACGGGACGATCGCCGCCTTTACCCCGAAATACGACGATATCCCGAAAAAGATCCGTAAGCGTATCGTCAAGGATCTCGATAAGGCGCGCTATCCCGAAAAGCCGGTCCTGCCGTATATCGAGACCGTGCATGACCGCTGTATGCTGGAGACCTATCGCGGCTGTATCCGCGGCTGTCGCTTCTGCCAGGCGGGCATGGTATACCGTCCGATCCGTGAAAAATCGGTGGATGTCCTTTGCGAGCAGGCCGAGACGCTGGTCAAAAACTCGGGCTACGACGAGATCTCGCTGATCGCCCTCAGCATCAGCGATTATTCACACGTTGATGAGCTGACCGACCGTCTCCTTTCCTGGACGAACGATAAGAAGGTCAATATCTCCCTGCCCTCCTTGCGGGTCGACAGCTTCACCAAGGAGCTGATGGAGAAGATGGCCTCGGTCCGTATGGGCGGGGTGACCTTCGCCCCCGAGGCGGGGACCCAGCGCCTGCGTGACGTGATCAACAAAAACGTGACCGAGGAGGATCTCCTCCGTGCCACGGGCATTGCCTTTGAAGCGGGAAAGAACAGCGTTAAGCTGTATTTTATGATGGGCCTTCCCACCGAAAAAAGGGAGGATCTTCAGGGCATCGCCACCTTAGGGGAGCATGTGATCGACCGTTATTTCGAGGTGCCCAAGGCCCGCCGCGGGCGTGGGGTCAGCGTGACCCTCAGCGTTGCCTGCTTTATTCCCAAGCCCTTCACGCCCTTCCAATGGGAGGCGCAGGATAGCCTTGAGGAGCTGAAGGAAAAGCAGGAATACCTGAAGAGCTGCATCACGAACCGCAAGATCACCTACAACTATCACGACGCCTGTGTATCCAAGCTTGAGGCTGTCTTCGCCCGCGGAGACCGCCGCCTTTCGCGTGTTCTGGCCCTGGCGGCCGAGGAGGACCGCTATTTGGACGCGTGGGACGAATTCTTTTCCTATGCCGATTGGTGTCGCCTTTTCGAGCGGGCGGGGATCGACCCCCGCTTCTATTCGGATCGCGCGATGGGAAAGGACGAGATCCTGCCGTGGGATATGATCGACTGCGGCGTTTGCAAGACCTTTTTGCTGCGGGAAAGAGAGCGTGCCTACGGGGAAAAGACCACCCCCTCGTGCGCCGAAGCGTGCAGCGGGTGCGGGGCTGCCGGATTGGGGGATAAAAACAGATGGTGCCGATGATTGCCGATACGTACGGGGAGAAGAAGGAATTCTTCACCATCCGCTTTTGCTTTGAAAAGCGGGGGGCCCTTTGCTATGTATCTCACCTTGACCTTTTGCGTACCTTCAACAAGGCCCTGCTTCGGGCCGATCTGCCGCTTTATTATACCGAGGGCTTTTCCCCGAAGCCGAAGCTTATTTTTGCGACCCCCCTTTCGGTGGGGCAGGAGAGCCTTTGCGAGTATTTGGACGTACGCCTGACAAGGGCGGTCGATTTTTCGGCGGCGGCCGCCGCCTTACGGGAAAACCTGCCCCCCGAGCTTTGCCTTCGCGGGGTAGGGGCCCCTGCCGCGAAATTCTCAAGCATCGCGTATTCGGACTATGAGATAACCCTGCAGACCGCGGGGGCAGACGAAGCCCTCGCCAAGCGGATCGAGCAGGCCCTTCTTCAAAAGCCGCTGATCGTTTTCAAGCGCTCCAAGGCCGGGGATCGCGATACCGACATCAGCGGCGGGATCCGCGCCCTTTCGGTCTCTTACGAGGGGGGAAGCATCCGTATCGCGGCAACGCTTGCCGCCGACAGCGCGGGCTTTCTGAATCCCGATTATCTTCTCGGCGCCCTGCGTCGCGATCTTTCGATCCTTTCGACCGATCCGCTCACCGAAAGCGTTCGCGTTCTGCGCGTCGGCCTTCGGGACGGGGAAGGGGAGCCCTTGGTCATGGGGCAGGCGCTTTCCGTATGAAAAAGGCGGTCGTTTTTGATCTGGACGGAACACTTCTTGATACCATCGGCGATCTTGCCGCCGCCCTGAATCACGCGCTTCAAGGGCATGGGCTTGCTACGCATACGGAGAAGGCGGTTCTCGGCTTTGTCGGGAATGGGGTCGCCAATCTTGTCGCGCGGGGGATCGGGGATCCCGGGGAGGCGCATCCCCTTTTTCCTTCGGTCTTTGCCGAATTCCGCGCGTATTACGGAAAGCACAGCGCCGACCTTACCCATCCGTATGAGGGCATCGGCGCGCTTTTGACCGCCCTTACCGAAAAGGGGATAAAAACGGCGGTCGTTTCCAATAAGTACGATGCTGCCGTAAAGGCGCTTTCGGGGCGCTTTTTCGGGGCGCTTATCCCGCTTGCGATCGGGGAAAGCCCGGCCATCAAGCGAAAGCCCGCGCCCGATTCGCTCCTCCTTGCGCTCAAAGAGCTGGGCGTTTCACCGAAGGAGGCCTATTACGTCGGGGATTCCGAGGTCGACATCGAGACCGCCCGCGCGGCGGGGGTCGAGTGCCTTTCGGTCTTGTGGGGCTTCCGCTCCCGGGAAGCGCTTCTTTCGGCGGGGGCCACCCGTCTTTTTGATACCCCGCGGGCGCTTTGCGCCTTTCTTACAGAAGATCCTTTACCGTAAGGATAAATTCGGTCTTTACCGTCCGCAGGCGTTGCCGAAGCTGGGCAAGATTGAGGGCGTATTCCTCCTCGTCGTTTGCCTCGGCCGCCGCCTTCGCCGCCGAGAGAAGGACCATAAGCTCCTCGGTCTTTTCGTGGTGGATGCACCCATTCAGAAGCCAAAGCCGCCTATCCATATCCGTAAGCATCTCTTCAAGGCGAAGGGCGGCCGCATCAAGCGCCTCCTCCTCGCTTGGCAGGGAGCCGAGGTAGGCGTCGATCCTACGGGCGGCAAAGGTATTAACGGTAAGGATGCCCCCGATAAGGATCGCAAAGACCGCAAGGGCCGCAACAAAGGATCTCATTGTTTCTTCTCCTTCTTGATAAAGCAAAGGGTGCCCCCGTCGTCAACGGTCAGAAGAAAGACCTCGCTTGGCGGGCACCCCTTTTCTTTGCAGATTTTTGCAAGCCACGCTTGATCCCGCCCCGCCTTTATAAGGTTGTCTTCCTTTATATCCCCATCGCAGATCAGGGGGAGGGCACACCCCTTTTCCTTTACCTTAATAGCGCAATCCTCGGGGGTAAGAGGGGCTTTATCTGCCCTTGGAAGTAAAGAAAACTTCCCATTCGGTTCAAAGATGGCATAATAGATATCCGCGAGCGAGGCGTAGCCCTGCTGGCGCACCTCGCTGAGCAGCTCCTCGATCGTGATACGCATGCGCATCATCTCCCCCTGATCGAGCTTGCCGCGGCTTATCAGCAGCGTTGGCTCGGTCTCAAAGATCTTTTTCAGGAAATTGAATTTTCCCTTCAGATAGCTGATCACGATCTCGGCCGCGACGATCAGGAAAACGGGGATCACTACGTAAAGAAGCGGGATCTCGGGATCCTCGATCGGAAGAGAGGCGAGCTGGGAAAGAAGAAGCGTCGTCACAAGCTCGGACATGTCGAGCTCGCCTACCTGCCGCTTTCCCATCAGGCGGATCACGAAGGTGATAAGGATGTAAATGAGAAGCGTACGGAAAAACAGTGTAAACATAAAAGATCCTCCCTCGGCAGTATGCGTCGGGGGAGGATCTTTTATGTATTTATTGTCGGTTTGCGGTCAGCTTGATCAAAAGATCGATATCGTCGGGATCGACCTTGGCGGGATAGGCGGCGCGGTTCCGTACGCGCGCCCCGCAGGTCTCACACTCGTGCGTGATGATATAGCCGCGCTTGGGATCGGGATCGCAGAAGAGGGGGCGAAGGGCGCCGCCGCAGGGGTTTGCCCGATCTCCCGGCATGATATCCACGTGGCGCGAATAAAGGCAAAAGGGGCAGTGATTGCGGGAGGTAAAGCCCAAGGGGCGGACCGTCCTTTTGCAATGCAGGCAGACAAAGCCGTCGTCATTTTTCGAAAAACGCTTCTGCTCCATGTTTTTCCTTTCCTTATCGGTCGATTTTTGTGTATACTAAATACGCGTTACGCATGGGAGGAGATATGAAAAAGATCGGAATTTGCCTTTCGCTCTCGCTGGCCGCTTTGCTTTGCGCCTTTTTCTCGGCCTTTCCCGCCGAGGGAGAAGCGCTTTTGACGGCGGCACCGCTGCCCGAAGGGGGCATCGCGGTCGGAGAGCGGGGGATCGAGATATTCGCGTTGGTGCTGGCCCTGATCATCGGGGTATCGGTATTGACCCTTATCGCCCTGCTTTTGCCGCAGGTGATAAAGCTTCGCCGCCGCAAATAAGGGCGCCCAAAGACAGAGTTGTACGGCTTCGGCGTACAGCTCTTTTTATTTTCCCACACAGAAATGACGGAAGATCTCCGAAACGATATCCTCGTTAACGGCAAGCCCTGTCGTTTCGCCCAGTGCCGAAAGGGCGCGCTTAAGATCGGCGCTGACCATATCGACGGGAAGCCCCGCCCGCATGGCCTCCTCGGCCGCCCCAAGCGCCTCGGTCGCTTGGGAAAGGGCGGCGTACTGCCGCGCCGAAAACACCACAGCGTCCTCCCCGACGGTTATTTTTTCATCGGTGAACAAGGCTTCGACCAGCTCCCGCAGGGGCTCCGCCGTGCCTCCCTTGGCCGAAAGCGTCAGCACGTAAGGGGAATAGGAGGAAAGCACCTCGCGGGGGAAGGCGGGGGGAAGGTCGGCCTTATTATAAATAAGGATAGCGGGGGTCCTTGAATCGCGCAGCGCCTCCAAAAGCGAAAGATCCTCTTCGGAAAGCGGCTCCGCGCTGTCAAATACCCCAAGAAGCAGATCGGCATCCACAAGGGCGGATCTCGCCCGCTCGACTCCGATCCTTTCAATGGGATCCTCGGTCTTATGAAGCCCCGCCGTATCGTAAAGATGCAAAAGCACCTGCCCCAGCGGAACGCTTCTTTCGAGAATATCGCGTGTAGTACCCGCCCGATCGCTGACAATGGCGGCCTCCTCCCCGAGAAGGAGATTGTAAAGCGTGCTTTTTCCAACGTTCGGTCGGCCGCAGATCACGGTCTTGATGCCTTCGCTGATGGCGCGGCCCGTACGGTAGGTAGCCGCAAGCGCCCGAAGCCGACTGCCGATCGCTTGAATGCCCGCAAGCATTTCTTCGTCGCTGAAATCCCCGAGGTCCTCCTCGGGAAAATCAATGTGCGCTTCGGCTGTGGCCAGCAGTGAAAGGAGAGCGCGGTAGCCCTCGGTCAGGGTATCGGATAAGTGGCCCCGAGACGAGGAAAGCAGGATCTGCGCGCGGCTTTTTGCCTCCAGAAGCGTACCGATGGCCTCGGCCTCGGTCAGCGAAAGGCGGCCGTTCAGAAACGCGCGCCGCGTAAATTCACCGGCCGCGGCAGGGTGTGCCCCCGCGGTAAAAAGCGCCTCCAGGACGGTTCTTGTCAGAAGGACGCCCCCGTGGCAGGTCAGCTCAACGGTATCCTCCCCCGTATAGGAATGGGGGGCGGGGAAGTAAAGGGCCAGGGCGTCATCGATCGCCACCCCTTCGGAAAAAATATCCCCGTAGAGTGCCTTGCGCGGGGAAGAAGCAAGACTTCCTTTTCCCCGGGGAACAAAGCACTTTTCGGCGATCGGAAGGGCATCGGGCCCCGATAGACGGATAAGGGCGACCCCGCCCTTACCGGGCGGGGTCGATACGGCGGCAACCGTCGTCGTGTATTCAGACATTTTCTTCGGGTGCTTCGGCCTCGGTCGCCTCGACCTCGGTCGTCTTTTCGGCCTTCGCGGCCTTTTTGTCGGTGAGGTAGATCACGATCTTGCGGTTCGAATCGCTGCCGATCGAATTGGTGGAGACTCCCTCGATGCTTTGCACCTCGGAGTGAATGATGCGTCTTTCATAGGCGCTCATCGGCTCCAGCATGACGTTGCGCTGCTTTTCCAGCGCCTTGGTGGCCATGCGGCGGGCCAGGGCACGAAGCGCTTCCTCGCGCTTGGCGCGGTAGCCCTCGATATCAATGGTAACGCGGGTCTTGTTCTTTTCCCCGTTCTCGTTCTTCTGGGCGCCCGCAAGGTTGGCAAGATACTGCAGCGAATCCAGCGTATCGCCGTGGTGGCCGATCAGGACCGAAGCGCCCTCCCCAAGGATCGAGATGCGAAGCGTGCCGTCGCTGCAGCTGTACAGCGAAGCCTCGGCTTCAATACCCATATCGCGAAGCAGGGTGCAGATGAAATCGTAGGTGCGGTTTTCCCCGGGGGCGACCTCGATCTTCTCAAAGGTCAGATCGCTTTCGGGAATGACCACGCTGCGAAGCGCGGTGCTCTTGGACTTGGCGTCGCGTACGGCCTCCTCGATCTCGGCCTGACGGCGGGCGCTCGCGTCGCTTCTTTCCGAGCGGCCCTGGCCCTTACCGCCCTTCTTGCGGCGGCGGTCGTTTCTCTTGCTTCTCTCGGTCTTTTCCTGCTTGGTCTCCTCAAAGACGACCTCTTCGTTCCCACCCTTACGGCGGCGTTCGGGGGCGTCGGGCAGCTCAACGTAGGCACGGACCTTGGCAGGGCGGGCGCCGATGCCGAAGATCCCTTTGGTCCCAAGGTCGATCAGCTCAAAGCGGACGTCCTCGTCCGCCCCAACGCCGAGGGCGGCGATCGCGTTTTCTTTTGCGGTGGTAATATCCTTACCCGTAGCGGTTATTTCTTTTAACATAACGTCATATCCTTTCAGTTTTCGGGGGTAGAGTCGGGCTCCTTTGCCGGCTCTTTGACAGCCTCCTCGATCGGGGCGGCCTCAACGGTCTCAACGACCTCGGCGGCGGGGGCCTCGGGGGCCGTGGCCTCTTCCTTCTTTTCTTCCTTTTCGGGGCGGTCGTCCTCCTTCAGGGGGGCGGCTTCGATCCCCGCGGCCTTTTTCGGCTGGGCCTTGGCGACATTCTTCGCGCCGCTTACCTTCTTTTGCGCGGGAGCCTCGTCCTCATCGTCGATGTGATGAAGCGAGCGGGGGCGGTTACCCGAGGGGGTATACGCGCTATTCGTTGCCGCGGCGCCACCCTTGACCGGCTTGCCCTTCAAGGCACGCTCGGCCGCCTTCAGCTCCTCGGGCGTGAAGGTGGGCATCGGCATAAATTTGGCCAGAAGCAGCATCTGGATGATAGCGATGACCGACTGAATGATCCAGTAGAAGCCAAGCGCCGAGGGAAGCGTAAAGGCAAAGAAGAGGGTCATGGCGGGCATCATCAGGTCCATGATCTTGTTCGAGGCGGCCGCTTCGGGGTTCGACTCGGCCTGCATCTGCATCATGGGGTTGAGCCAGCGCGTCAGCTTCATCGAGAAGAACTGCGAGGCAAAGGTAAGAACCGGGATCAGCAGCGACCAGGTCCAGAAGATCGGGGCCTTCGAAAGGTCGATGAAATTCCCGAAGAGCGAGAAGTCGGGCAGGGTCACACCCGAAAGCTGCGAATAGGCCGAAGGGTCTAAGCCTTGCAGAACGCCCAGCATACCGATCTGATCGTTATGCGTCACCTCGTAGCCCTGCGCGACCAGCGTATCGGCCAAGGCCTTGACGGAATCGCTGTCCATCATACAGATATAGGAAAGCGGCTCGCGGATGATGTTATAAAGAATGATAACGAAGACCAGCTGAAGGATCATCGGCAGGCAACCGGAAAGCGGGGAATAGCCCTCCTTCTGCTGCATCTCCATGATCTCCTGCTGCTTCTTCTGCAGGGTCGGGCGGTCGGTACGGCCGGCGTACTTCTTTTCGATCGCCATCATCTTCGGGCGAAGCTTGGCGCCCTTTATCTGATTCTTCTGCTGCTTGATGGTGAAGGGCAGAAGAACGAGCTTTGTGAATATGGCAAACCAGATAAGCGCAAGGGCATAGCTCTCAAAGCCGATGTCAAAATAGCAAAAGCGCATGACATAGCCAAGGCCCTTGTAGATAAAGTCAAACATAAGGATCCTCCGTATTGGATTTTTGTTCGTCATCCTCCCATTTTCTGCTGTAGGGGCGAAGTCCCTTTAGGGGAACGGGATCGTAACCGCCCTTCGAGAAGGGATTGCACCGCAAAATACGGTACACGGTCAGAAGCAAGCCCACAAAAAAGCCACGTTTTGTAAACGCCTCAAGGGCGTAGGCAGAGCAGGTTGGAGTAAACCTGCAGCAGGACGGTTTCAGGGGAGAGATGGATTTTTGGTAGAGCCGTATCAGCCATATGCAAATGTGTTTCATACGGCGTATAGGTCTAATTTACCAAAGGCGCGGATAAGGTCTTTGGTAAGGTCGGTCGATTTTTTCTCGGTCGCCCGCTCTCTGGCGGCGATCACGATCAAAAAACCGGTCTTGATGGGACGGTGGCGGATCGCTTCGCGGTACGCCTCCCGCATGATGCGCTTGGCGCGGTTGCGAGTGACAGCCCCGCCGATCTTTTTGGAAACGGTAAGCCCCAATCGGTTGGTGCGGAGCTTTAAAGGATGCGCCTTCATAAGGCGGTTGGCCGCATAGTCGGGCAGGACATACACGGCAAGGCTTTCGGTCACGTACCGTTTTCCCTTTGAATACGCTTTGGCATACAGATGGTTTTCGCAAATCGCACGGAATTTCACGCTTTTCTCCTTACTTTCGGCTAAACAAAAGCCCCGATAAGCCAAAAAAGGGTATCGGAGCTTTTGTTCGCACGGATCAATAGGTCAGCTGTGCTCTGCCTTTGGCGCGTCTTCTTTTCAGAACTTTTCTGCCGTTAGCGGTTGCCATTCTTTTACGGAAGCCATGCTCCATTTTTCTTTGTCTTTTCTTGGGCTGGTAGGTTCTTTTCATGGCGGCACCTCCTTCTTTCAATCGAGAACTATTTATATAATTAAAACTATATAAACGAATTTTTTATGCCTGTGCGTACTCATACTTGTTTATTATACGATAAATGGAAGGGCTTGTCAAGACGTTTTTTGAAAAAAATCGGGCGGGAAAACGAAGCAGGCCGCCCTTTTTGTGTTTTTTCGTAAAAACAGCCCTGCCATGGGGCAGGGCTGCTTCGGTCAATAGTATTTTTCGCGCTTCTTTTTGCGCACAAAGAGGAAGATCGAGGCTGCGGCGATCGCAAGCACGATCGCGCCCGCCGAAATATAGATCCCAAGATCCCCGGCGCTTTCGATCTTCAGCTGCTCCCAGAGCGAGTTGACGTAATCAAGCGTTTCGCTGTTAAGGTTATGGAAATAGTAAACAGGGTAATCGTCAAGCGCGGGATATAGGATCTCGTAGCCCGCCGCGGCGTATTCGGGATCATCCTCGTTTAAGGGATTGAACATATATTCGGGGTCATTGACGACGGCGTCGTTCGGGGTCGCGTAGCAGATATACTCGGCGACCTCCTTGGCGATGTTGTAGCTTTCCCCGTCGATCTCGGCGTCGGTCATCAGCATAAAGTCGATAAACCGCTCGGCCGCCAGCTGATTCTGTGCGCCCTTCGGTACGCACATCGCGTCAATAAAGATGTTCGTGCCCTCCTTGGGGTATACGAAGGCAAGATCCTCGTTTTCCTCCCACATCGTCAGAAAGTCTCCGGCATAGTAGGGGGCAAGGGCGGCGGCACCGCTCTCCATCTTGTTAAAGACCTCGTCCATAACGTAGGCCTGCACAAAGGGCTTTTGCGCGTGCAGAAGCGTCAGCGCCTCGTCCCACCGCGCGTGGCTCGTCGTATTGACGTAGTTATCGGTCTCGCTCGTAACGCCCTTTTCGGCGCTGAGGATATACTGGGGAATACCGAAGGCATCGCGTGAGTTGTTGAAGGTGAGAATGCTGCCTTGATACTTTTGATCCCACAGAATACGCCAGCTGACGGCATCGGGATCCTCAAAATCCGCGGGATCCACCATCGCCGTGTTGTAAATGAGACCGACAAGCCCCACCGTAAAGGGAACCGAATAGCGCGTTTCGGGATCGTAATCGGGAGCCCGGTAGCGTGGGTTGATGTTCTCAAAATGCGGGATGTTGTCAAAGTCAAGGGGCGACAGCCGATCCTCGGCGATAAGCCGCTCGACCATATAGTCCGAGGGGATGATCAGGTCGATCTTTGAGGAGCCGGTCTTAAGCTTGGCGTACATCTCCTCGTTCGAGGCGAAGATCGAATAAACGACCTCGATCTCCTCGCCATAGGCCTCGGCGTAATACTGTTCGAACAGCGCGATCACGTCCTCCGAATCGTCGCCGCCAAGGGGCATGTATTCCCCCCAGTTGTAGATATACAGCTTATTCACCTCGCCGCCACAGGAGGAAAGCGGAAGCGTAAGCGACAAAAGGATCGCCGCGAAAAGCACAAGAGAAAGAAGCTTTTTCATACGCGCCCTCCCTTCCTTACCTTCTTCGGCTTATCCCGATTGGCTTCCCCGCGGGCGCTTGCGATATTCGAAAGCAGAAGCAGGAGAAGGACTGTACCGAAAATAAGCGTCGAAAGGGCGTACATATCGGGGGTGACGGTACGCTTGGTCATGCCGTAGATGACGATCGGCAGGGTCTGGAAATCCTCGGCGTTGAAATAACTGATCACGAAATCGTCAAGCGAGAGGGTGAAGGCCATCACGAGCCCACTTAAGATACCCGGCATGATAGCGGGCAGCTCCACCTTAAAGAAGGATTGAAGCGGCGTACAGCCAAGATCCAGGGCAGCCTCCGGAAGGTGCTTGTCCATCTGGCGCAGCTTCGGCAGGACCGAGAGAATGACGTAAGGCAGGTTAAAGGTAACGTGGGCGGCAAGCACCGTCCAGAAGCCGAAAACGCTGGTAAGCCCCAGAGTCGTCATAATAAAGGTGAAGAGAAGGGCCAAGGAGATACCGGTCACGATATCGGGATTCATCATCGGGATATTCGAGACAGAAAGTATAGTATTCTTTACGAATTTGCGGCGCATACGCGAAATGCCGACCGCGGCGGCGGTTCCAATGACCGTGGCGATCAGGGAAGAGAGGACCGCCAGAACAAGAGTGTTCTTCAGCGCCGTCAGGACCTCGGTGCTTTGAAACAGCTCGCTATACCAGCGGAGCGAGAAGCCCGAAAAGACCGAAAGGCTTTTCCCTTCGTTGAAGGAAAAGAAGATCATAATGAGGATCGGCGCGTACAGAAAGAGAAGGATCAGCGCCGTATAAATGCGAGAGACCGCGCTTTTCATACCACCATCGCCCCCTCTTCATCGCCGAAGCGGTTCATGATCGCCATGCTGATCAGCACGATGATCATCAGAACGAGCGAAAGGGCGGCGCCCATATTGTAATTCGTGTTGGCCATAAACTGACGCTCGATCGTATCGCCGATAAGGTCAAAGCTTCCGCCCCCCATCTTCTGGGAGATATAGAAGGTCGAGATGCAGGGAACAAAGACCATCGTGATCCCCGAAATGACCCCCGAAAGGCTTAAGGGAAAGACCACCTTGACCATGGTGTGAAAGCCGCTGCAGCCAAGATCGCCCGCCGCCTCCAAGAGTGACTTGTCGATCTTGGATATGACCGTGCAGATCGGCAGCACCATATAGGGCAGGAAATTGTAGACCATACCGAGAATGACCGCCCCCCCTGTGCCGAGAAAGCGGATATCGGTGCCAAGCAGGGTGTTGATCAGCCCGTTGGCCTCAAGCAGGTTCATCCAGCAGTAGGTGCGAATGAGAAGGTTCATCCACATCGGGAGCATGATCAGCATAATGAGCAGCCCCTGGGTGTGCGCCTTCATACGGGAAAGGAAATAGGCAAGCGGATAGGCGATCACGAGGCAGATCGCGGTCGCGATGACCGCAAAGCAAAGCGAGCGCAGAAAGATCGCCATATAATCGGGGGTGAAAAGGTCGCGGATGTTCCCGAAGGAAAATTCGCCGCTTTTGTCGGTGAAGGAGTAGTAAAGAACGAAGATGAGGGGGGCTACGATAAACAGAACGCTCCACACGATGTGCGGGGCGGCGGCAGCCGAGCGCCGCAGCGTACCCAGGCGCTGCATCTTATTCTTCCTCCTCTTGGGGGTTGGAAAGCTCGTCCATCTCGGCGCTGAAGGTGCTGTAATCGCCGAAGGTTCCCGAGAATTCGGATTTTTTCATAATATGAATGGCGTCGGGCTCGATATACAGACCGATCTCCTTGCCGACCTCGACAAAATCGGTGGATTGGATCATCCACTTGAAGTTATCGATATCGACGATGATCTCGTAATGCACACCCTTGAAGGTGACCGAGGTGACGGTGCCCTTCAGCATCCCCTTTTCGGGGGCGACGACGTCAACGTCCTCGGGGCGTACCACGACGTCCACGGGCTCGTTCTTCATAAAGCCGCGGTCCAGACACTCAAAGGTGTGCCCGGCAAAGGAGGCCTTATAGTCCTCGTGCATCACACCGTCAACGATATTGCTTTCGCCGATAAAGTCGGCCACAAAGGCGTTCTTCGGCTCGTTATAAATATCGGTGGGGGTGCCGATCTGCTGAATGACGCCGCCCGCCATAACGACAACGGTATCCGACATCGAAAGCGCCTCCTCCTGGTCGTGGGTGACGTAGATGAAGGCGATCCCCGTTTGCTTTTGTATCTTCTTCAGCTCGTTCTGCATATCCTTGCGAAGCTTCAGATCAAGCGCGCCGAGCGGCTCGTCGAGCAGCAGGACGCGGGGCTTGCTGATCAGGGCGCGGGCAATGGCAACGCGCTGCTGCTGGCCACCCGACAGAAGGGTGACGTTCCGACGCTCAAAGCCACGAAGCGCCACAAGCTCCAGCATTTCCTTAACGCGGGCGGAGATCTCCTCCTCGGGCCGCTTTTGCAGGCGCAGAGCAAAGGCAATGTTTTCGTAAACATTAAGATGGGGGAACAAGGCGTATTTTTGAAATACCGTGTTTACCTGACGCTTGTAGGGAGGCAGATCGTTGATCCTTTTCCCATCAAAGTAAACCTCTCCTTCATCGGGGGAGACAAACCCGCCGATGATACGCAGGGTCGTGGTTTTTCCGCAACCCGAGGGGCCGAGCAGGGTAACGAATTCGTTGTCACGAATATAAAGGTCGATCGAGTTCAAGACCTTCTCCCCGTCAAACTCCTTGGTAATTCCTCTAAGCTCAATGATTTTTTCCATTTTTTTGTCCGAACGGCTCTCCTTTCACACGATAAAAATAATCGAAATGAATTATATCAAAAAAGATGACAAAATGCAATATTTTTTTCAAAAAAATAAATAGAAAGGGGGGTGGGTCAAGATCCCACCCGCCGCTGATGAAAAAAGAGACGTAAAAGTATGGAAAAAAGAAGAAACGAAACGAGGGCTCCCCCGCCGAAAAGCAGGAGGAAAAGAAGCGAAAAGATCAGAAGAAAGCCGAAGGAGAGCGTTATGGCCGTGTGCAGCCCCACCGTTAAGCGGAGGGGGAAAATAAGAGCCAACAGATCGAAAAGCGCGTGCCCTCCGTCGGTGTCGGGCAACGGCAAAAGAGAAGCAAGCCCGCAAAGAAGATGCAGGGCCGAAAAGGAGAGAAGGGCGCTTGTCGGGGGAAAAAGGGCGGGGAGCAAAAAGGCGGCCGCGAGATTGAAAAGCGGGCCGAGCAGGGAGATCACCAGCTCTCCTCCGTAGGAGAGCGGGCTTTTTGGGGTAAGCAGCATCCCTGCGTATACCGCCCGAAAGCGCGGCAACGGCTTACGAAGCAGCAGAAAGCCGAAAAGATGTCCGCCCTCGTGCCAGAGAATGGCGGCAAGGATCATAAAAAGCTCTGCCGTTTCGGTAAAAAGAAGAAAGGGAAGCAGCCAGGAAAGAAGAAGCAGAAGCCCTTTAAGGTGCTTCATCTTTCCACAAAAAGGCGTATAGGGCGGGATCCTCGATCACCGGGGAGAGGGCACTCTCTCTTTCCCCGCTGCCGCTTGCCTCCAGCCGACAGCCGAGCCCCCCGAAAAAGAGGGAAAGCGATAAAAGACAAATAAGAAGCGCTACCCCCCGAAGCATCGGGAAGGGGCGGTCCCGAAAAAAACGCATAAGCCGTCTCCTTTCTTTTTATCCTATGCCGCTTTTTCGGGGGATATGATAAAAAAGCCCTTGGCATTCGCCAAAGGCTTTCTCTTATTTTCTTTTGATCAGAAGCTCGCCCGATTCGGTCAGGGGATGGCTACCGCCCCCCTTGGGGGCGATCACAAGGCGGGCGTTATCGTCAATACCGATGACGGTGCCCCTCTCCTTCTTTTCCCCCCGCAAGAAGCGCACGCGCTTCCCACGCAGGACCGAATGCTCGCGGTATTCGTCAAGGAAGGAACGATCGAGCGCCATTTCCTCGTACAGCGAAAAGAACTCGGTCACCAGGGTATCGGCCATACGCTCGGTCAGCGAGCGACGCACCGGCGCAAAAACGTTTTCCACGATCTTCGGGAGCGATTCGGAAAAATAGCGGCGGTTGATCCGTAAGGCAAAATCGACGATGGCGTAATGAAAGCTTCCGTTCTCACGGAAGGAGCAGACGGTCCCCACCGTTCCGACCGTCTCCTTCTGGTATACAACGTCGGAGGGCCAGCGGACCGAAGCCTCGATCCCCGAATAAAGGCGGACGGTCTTACGCAGGGCCAGGGCCCCGATCACCGAAAGCAGAAGCCTTTGCGAAGAGGAGAAGGCGGGGCGGATCAGGATCCCCATATGCAGGGAGCGGTCGTTTTTCCTCTTGTGCGTCTGGGGGAGAGGGGAAACGTTTACCTCATCGGCCAGAAGGATATATCCGTCGGCTCCGCCCCGCTTGGCGATGCCCTCAAGAAGGGAGGCGGTGGAATCGGCCCTGCCGATATGCTCGATGGTCAAAAGCCGCCCACGCGGTGAACGCGCGGTGGTGATCTTCGATTCCATAGGCACCCTCCCTTACAAATTAATACGCTTTACCCCAATATACCAAGGACTTGGCGGGCTTGCCGCAGCACATGCAGCGATCCGAGATTTTTTCCTGTACCAGCGGGATGCAGCGAGAGCCGATCCCCGTCAGCTCCTTCACGCGGTCCTCGCATTCCTCGTCCCCGCACCACATGCCACGAACGAACCCGTCGCCGTTTTGAAGCGCCTTTTCGATATCCTCGATCGTCTGGCAATCATAGGTGCGCTTTTCACGGTTTTCAAGCGCCTTTTGGAACATCCCGTCACGCGCCTCTTTCATCTTCGCGAGGACGGCTTCGCTAAGCCCCTCAAGCGGCGTTACGGTCTTTTCGCGGTTGTAACGGGTCACGAGAACGCATTGGCCTGCCTCGATATCGCGCGGGCCGACCTCCAGACGGAGCGGCACACCCTTCATCTCGTATTCGGCGAATTTCCAGCCGGGCGTCTGATCGCTGTCATCGACCTTGCAGCGGATGCAGGCCGCGCTAAGCTCGGCACGGATCCTTTCGGCGGCCTCCAGCACGCCGCTCTTATGCTGGGCGATCGGAATGATCACGACCTGGATCGGCGCGATGGCGGGGGGAAGCACAAGGCCGTTATCGTCCCCATGCGTCATGATGATGCCGCCGATCATACGGGTGGTGCAGCCCCAGGAGGTCTGGTGGGGGTTAGCTACGGTATTTTCTTTGGTGGTGTAGGTGATGTCGAAGGCCTTGGCAAAGCCGTCCCCGAAATAGTGCGAGGTAGCGGCCTGCAGGCACTTTCCGTCGTGCATCAGGGCCTCGATCGCGTAGGTATCCTCGGCCCCCGCGAACTTATCGCTCGGGGTCTTGCAGCCCTTTACGACCGGGATCGCGAGATCGTTCTCGTGAAAATCGGCGTATACGTTCAGCATACGCACGGTCTCTTCTCTTGCTTCCTCGGCCGTGGCGTGCATCGTGTGCCCCTCCTGCCACAAAAATTCGCGGCTGCGAAGGAAGGGGCGGGTGGTCTTTTCCCAACGCACGACGTTGCACCACTGGTTGTACAGCTTCGGCAGGTCGCGGTAGGAGCGGATGATGTTGGCGTAATGCTCACAGAAGAGCGTTTCGGAGGTCGGGCGGACGCAAAGCCGCTCGGTCAGCTTTTCGCTGCCCCCCATCGTGACCCAGGCCACCTCGGGCGCGAAGCCCTCGACGTGCTCCTTTTCCTTCTGCAGCAGCGATTCGGGAATGAAAAGCGGCATATATACGTTTTCGTGCCCCAGCTCCTTGAAGCGGGCATCCAGAAGGCGCTGGATGTTCTCCCAGATCGCGTAGCCGTAGGGGCGGATGATCATGCACCCCTTCACGCTCGAATAATCAATAAGGTCTGCCTTTTTGCAAATGTCGGTATACCATTTCGCAAAGTCCTCGTCCATCGCGGTGATCTGGTCTACCATCTTCTCGGTGTTTGCCATACTAATCTCCTAAAAAAGATAATTAAATATACAAAATCCATTATACCGCAAAGCGCCGCCGTTTGTCAAGCGTGCCGAAGGATTTATTTCGGAAAGCCGAAAAAACCGAATTTTGAAACTTTTGAAGCTTTAAAATTCAAAAATTTTTACTCTTTTCTTCAAAAAAACAAACTTTTTTGCCAAAAACACTTGCAAAATGAAAAGAAATGGAGTAAACTGTGAATGTTATGCGTTTATGATAAATGCAAGTTGAAGAAATAAAACTTTCAAAAAGGTGCTGCTATGAATTATCTTTCGGCCGATCGCTCGGCGCTTTTACGTGAATACGAGGCCCTCTCCTCGCAATATGAGGGCTACCGCGCCGAGGGGCTCTCTCTCGATCTTTCGCGCGGAAAGCCCTCGGGGGAGCAGCTGGATCTTTGCGACGACTTTTTCGAAACGCTTCGCGAGGGGGATTTCTTCGCGGAGGACGGCTTTGATTGCCGTAACTACGGGGTGCCCTTCGGCCTGCCCGAGGCCAGGCGCTTTTTCTCCGCCTATACGGGGGTTCCCGCCGAGAATATCATTGTGGGCGGAAACTCCAGCCTGAATCTGATGTATGACGCGCTTTGCCGCTGTATGCTGTACGGAACCGCCGACTCAAAGGGCCCCTGGTGCCGCGAGGGAAAGCTGAAGTTCCTTTGCCCCAGCCCGGGGTACGACCGCCATTTCGCCGTGACCGAATCCTTGGGATTTGAGATGATCCCCGTACCGATGACGCAGGAAGGCCCCGATATGGACGCGGTTGAAGAGCTGGTGAAGGATGAAGCCGTGAAGGGCATCTGGTGCGTACCGAAGTATTCGAACCCCACGGGCATCACCTATTCGGATGAGACGGTCCGCCGCCTGGCCTCGATGAAAACGGCGGCCCCCGATTTCCGTATCTTCTGGGATAACGCTTACGCCATTCATTTTCTCGATCCCGCAGGCGACGAGAAGCTTTTGGATATTTTTGAGGCGGCGAAGCAGGCGGGCAACGAAAACCGCGTCTTCTATTTCACCTCTACCTCGAAGGTCACCCTGCCGGGCGCCGGCATTTCGATGATCGCTGCCAGCGAAGAAAACCTTTCGCTGATCAAAAAGGTGATGTCGGTACAGACCATCGGGCATGATAAATTAAATCAGCTTCGCCACGTGCGTATGTTTGAAAGAGAAGGGGCGCTGGAAGAGAGGATGGCCGCCCACGGCGCCGTGATCCGCCGCAAATTCGACCTGATGCTCTCCATTCTCAAAAAAGAGCTTTCGGATACCTCGGTCGCCACCTTCAGCGAGCCGAAGGGGGGGTATTTCTCCTCGCTCGACGTTTTGGAGGGATGCGCCATGCGCGTATACAACCTTTGCCTTGAGGCGGGCGTACAGCTGACCAAGGCGGGTGCCACCTTCCCCTACGGGCGTGACCCCGAGGATAAAAACCTTCGCCTGGCACCGACCTTTGCTTCGGATGCGGCCCTTGAAAAGGCCACGAGGGTGCTTTGCGTTGCCGTAAGGATGGCGGCGATCGAAAAGCTTTTGGGCTGAATACGGAAAAAGAGGAAAGACGGTTTTTGCCGTCTTTCTTTTTTTCTTTTTCGCTTGAAAAAAGAAAAGAAAAATGGTATACTGAAAACAATAGAAATAAAGCAAGCAAGGCTTGCGTCCCAGAGGTATACGATGGATAAGGAACAGGCAAAGAAGCGGATCGAATTTCTGCGCGAGGAGATCGCGCGCCACGCCAAGCTCTATTACGAGGAGGACGCGCCCACTATTTCGGATTTTGAATACGACGCCCTTTTCCGTGAGCTTTCGGAGCTGGAGGATGAATTCCCCGAGCTTGATAGCCCAACTTCACCCACCAAGCGTGTCGGAGGGGCGGCCTCCTCTAAATTCGAAAAGGTCAGGCATACGGTGCGTATGGGCAGCCTTGGAGACGTTTTTTCGGAGGAGGAGCTTTCGGCCTTTCTCGATAAATGCGAGGCAACGGTCGGGGACGTCGCGTATTCGGTCGAGCCGAAGATCGACGGGCTTTCGGTCTCGCTGGCTTATAAAGACGGCGTATTCGTCCAAGGCGCGACACGTGGCGACGGCATCGAGGGGGAGGACGTGACCGAAAATCTGCGGACCGTCCGCTCGATCCCCTTAAAGCTGAAAGAGCCCATTCCCTATCTTTGCGTGCGAGGCGAGGTGTATATGCCCCGCTCGGTCTTTACGGCACTGAACGAGGCAAGAGAGGCCGAAGGAGAGAGCCGCTTCGCCAATCCACGCAACGCGGCCGCGGGGTCGCTTCGCCAGCTGGATCCGCGCATCACGGCCAGCCGCCGCCTGGAGATCTTCGTGTTTAATCTGCAGGAGGGCGAGCTTTATATGGACGGGAAAAGGCCCTCGACCCATACCGAGGCGCTTTCGCGCTTGGAGGCGCTTGGCTTTTGCACGCTGCCCGACCGAAAGACGCTTGTGGGGAAGGAGGCGATCCTTGCCCACGTGCGGGAGCTTGGGCGCCTGCGCGAAAGCCGCGGCTTCGATATGGACGGGGCGGTCATCAAGGCCGATTCCTTCGCGGTGCGGGAGGAGCTGGGCGAGGGTACCAGCACCCCAAAATGGGCGATCGCCTATAAATACCCGCCCGAGCAGCAGGAAACTCGTCTTCTCAATATCGAGATCTCGGTGGGACGCACCGGTGTTTTGGCACCGACCGCGATCCTTGAGCCGGTCCTGCTTGCGGGCTCTACCGTCAGCCGCGCGACGCTGCATAACCTCTCCTTCATCGAAGAAAAGGATATCCGTATAGGCGACACGGTCGTTCTGCAAAAGGCGGGGGATATCATTCCCGAGATCGTACGCTCGCTTCCCGAAAAGAGAAGCGGTAACGAAACGGCCTTTCAAATGCCTTCTCATTGCCCCTCGTGCGGGCACCCCGTTTCGCGCGACGCCGCGGGAGAGGGGGCGGCCTTCCGTTGTACCTTTGCCGGCTGTCCCGCGCAAAAGGCGCGCTCGATCATCCATTTTGCTTCCAAGGACGCGATGGATATTGATGGCCTTGGCCCTCAGATCGTTTCCCTGCTTCTTGAAAACGAAAAGATCGCGGGGATCGCCGATTTGTACCGCTTACAGACGGAGGATATCGCTCCCCTTGAACGAATGGGGGAGAAGAGCGCCGAAAACCTTGTTGCGGCCATTGAAAAATCAAAGGGCGCGGGGCTGGAACGGCTTCTCTTTGCGCTTGGTATCCGCCAGGTCGGGGTCGTGGCGGCCGCCGCGATCGCCGCCCGCTTTGAAACACTTCAAAATTGCTTCTTGGCAAGCTATGAGGATTTTTGCGCGGTGCCCGATATCGGGGATATCACCGCCGCCAACCTTATTGAATTTTTCGCGAACCAAGAAAACCGCGCGCTGTGCGACGATCTTATCGCTTTGGGGGTCGAAACCGACGCCAAGGCCGAAAAGCCCGCCGATACGCTTGCGGGCCTTACCTTCGTTCTGACCGGCACGCTCCCCACCCTCTCGCGGGATGAGGCCTCCAACCTTATCAAAAGGGCGGGCGGCAAGGTCTCGGGCTCGGTCTCCAAAAAGACCTCCTACGTCGTTGCGGGGGAGGAGGCCGGCAGTAAGCTTACCAAGGCAAACGAGCTTGGAGTTCCCGTAATTGACCAAGAAACCTTGTTAAAAATGCTATAAAGAAAACAAAACTTTGCAAAGAAAAAAGGATAGACGTGCGTCTATCCTTTTTTAGTTTAACAAAGTAAAAACAAAACGAAAAACTTTGGCTAACATGCGCCTTCTACAATAACAAGGTAGATCAAGCTTTTCGGGAGGAAGATATGAAAAGAAAATATAAGGTCAGAACGGGGAGGGAGACGATCGAGCGTGAGTACAACTATATCCCCTTTCGCTATATCGTCGCGGTGCTGATCACGGTTTTTGAGATCCTGGCGATCCTTGGAGTTGTGGTGGCTTGCTGCTATTTTATTCCTTATTTTTATGTGGCCGCGTTCCTTACCGAGGTCTTTTGTGTCGTTAAGATCATCGCCTCGGACGATAACCCCGATTACAAGGTCCCCTGGCTCCTCTTCGTTCTTATATTACCGATCGCGGGCTTTATGCTGTACTTTCTTTTTTATTCGCGCAAGCTGCAAAAGAAATTCGTGCGCCGCCTCGGCGAGCTGAAAAAATATCGCTACGCTTATGATGGGGAGGCGGCGATGAGTCAGCTTTTGCGTGAGGACGCGCACGCGGCGGCCCAGGCCAAGATGCTTTGCTCGGTTTCGGGGGCAAGCCTGTTCCTTGGCAGGAAGCAGACCTATTATCCGCTCGGTGAAGATATGTGGCAGGCGATGCTTCCCGATCTGCGGGCGGCCGAGCGCTTTATCTTTATGGAATATTTCATTATGGAGGAAGGGGAATTCTTTAATTCCATCTTGGATATTCTGAAGGAAAAAGCCAAAGCGGGGGTCACGGTCCGCCTGCTTTACGACGATATTGGCTGCATGAGCACGCTTCCCGGGGATTATCCCCGTCAGCTTGCGAAGCTCGGGATAGAGGCTACGCCCTTTTCCCGCTTGCGCGGACAGGCCGACAGCGAATTCAACAACCGAAGCCACCGCAAGATCTGTGTGATCGACGGCCGGGTCGGCTATACGGGTGGGGTGAATATCGCGGATGAATACATCAATAAAAGGCTTCGCTTCGGGCATTGGAAGGATACCGCCATCCGTTTGGAGGGGGAAGCGGTATGGGAGCTGACAAGACTGTTTCTCAACGATTACGGGATCAATGTAAAGACCCTGCCCTCTCTTCCCGAAGGCGTGTACCCGAACCGGAAGGAGGCCGATGCCGATGGCTACGTTATCCCATTCGGGGACGGCCCGCGCCCTCTTTACGAGAGAAGGGTCGGGAAAAGTGTAATACAGAATATGCTGAACACCGCGACGCGCTATATGTATATGACCACCCCCTACCTTATTATAGATAACGACCTCTGTCAAAGCATCGAAAACGCCGCCCTGCGCGGGGTGGACGTACGCATCATCGTGCCGCATATCCCCGATAAAAAAATGGTTTTCGGCATGACAAGAAGCTTTTATCCCCGCTTGATGAAGGCAGGGGTGCGGATCTATGAATACGAGCCCGGCTTTATTCACGCCAAAAGCTACATCGCCGATGATGAGTACGCCATGATCGGGACGATCAATCTCGATTACCGAAGCCTCGTGCATCACTTCGAAAACGGGGTGTGGATGTATAAATGCGACGTAATCAAGGATATGAAAAGGGATATAGAGGAAACGCTGGCAAGCTCGGTCGAGATCGCGCCCGAAGGACTTAAGACGGGGCTCCTGACCCGCCTTATCCGCTCGGTCGTCCGTATTTTCGCGCCGATGCTGTAAAAAAGCGTTTTATAACATTTCGGCAACAAATCCTCAACAAAACGAAAAAAGCAAAGCCGTAAAATAAAGGCACAAACAAAAACACAAAGAGAGGTAACCGTTATGAACAAGAACGACCAACAGTTTATGATCCAAAAGATCCGCACGCAGTACATGGAAAAGGAAACCACCGAGCTTGACGAGCTTCGCATCTTGGATGCCAAGGTGAAGCGCCCCGCTAACCTATTCGGTTATATTTTCGGTAGCGCCGCCGCTCTTATCATGGGGGCGGGGATGAGCCTTGTTATGACCGATATCGGCGCAACGCTTGGGCTGGCAAGCGCGATGACGGGAGGGATCGTTACAGGGATCATCGGGATGGCGATGGCTATTGCCAACTATCCGATCTACAAGCATCTTCTTGACGGTCGCAAAAAGAAATACAGCGCCGAGATCCTGAAGCTCAGTGAAAAAATAATGAATAAATAAAACAGATCAAAAGGAGAAAGACCACAATGGGAATCAAAGCATTTTTTAAGAAGGCCTTCGCGGACATGAAGAAGAGCACCAAGGCACAGCACGAGGTCACCAAGGCGAATTTTGCCGCCGCCAAGGCCGAGTCGCGCGCGCAGTGGGAGGAAGCCAAGGCTATGGGCGATCCCGAAAGACGCGAGGCTGTTTTCCAGGCAGCGCGTGATAAAGAGATCGCCGAGGCCAACGAAAGAAAGGCAGCCGCTGAGGCACGCATCGAGGCGGCAAAAGGCAAGGAATAACGCGAAAAAGAGGCGCGTAACGCGCCTCTTTTCTTATCGAAAGATTTTTCAAAAAGGAAAAACGAAAACAAAATCTTAACATTTCGATGGTATACTAAACAAAAAAGCTATCGGGAGGATACGGTATGTTTAAAATTTTGGTCGTAGAGGACGATCGGGATCTGAACCGCTCGGTCTGCTCCTTTTTGAATAGCAGCGGCTACGAGGCCTTCGGGTGTCTTGACGCCGAGAGCGCGTACGACGAAATGTATAAGACCACCTTCGATCTCATCGTATCGGATATTATGATGCCAAAGATCGACGGCTTTGAGTTTGCCAAGACGGTCCGTCAGCTTAACAGCGATATTCCGATCCTGTTTATGACCGCGCGGGACGATTTTGCCTCCAAGCAGCGGGGCTATCGCATCGGTATCGACGATTATATGACCAAGCCCATCGACCTTGACGAGCTGTTCCTTCGCATCGGCGCGCTTCTTCGGCGCTCCAAGATCGCTGTCAGCCGCCGCCTTGAGGTCGGCAGCTTCACGATGGATGCCGACGAGCGCTCGGCGGTTCTCAACGGGGAAGAGATCGCCTTGACCGCGCGGGAATTCGATCTTCTTTATAAGCTTTTATCCTATCCAAAAAAGACCTTTACGCGCACCCAGCTGATGGACGAATTCTGGGATGTGGATACGCAAAGCGGCACGCGGACGGTAGACGTGTATATGACCAAGCTTCGCGCGAAGCTCTCGGCCTGCGATTCCTTCGAGATCCAGACGGTCCACGGCCTCGGCTATAAGGCGGTGATCAAGTGAAGGAGGGGAAACGGGTAAAAAACGCCATCAGCACGATCAGCAACTTTTTCATCTTCTTTTCGCTGGCCGCCTTTGTGACCACCTCCTGCATCATGCTGTTCGTTTCGGCCCTGCAGGGCACGATCGGTCGGCTTTTTACGCAGGAGGAGATCACGCTGGCCGCCAAGATCACCCTGGTAAACGTTATCCTGATCAGCATTGTGATGGCGGTGATCGACTACCTTCGCCGTAAGCTTACGGTCGAGCGCCCCGTCAAGCGCATCACCGAGGCTACCGCCAAAATGATCGAGGGCGATCTTAGCGTCCGTATCGAGCCGATCACCCGCTTTGCGACCGACGAAAGCTTTAACGCGATCATCGCGGGGATCAATAAAATGGCGGAGGAGCTGTCGGGGGTCGAGACCCTGCGGACCGATTTTATCGCCAACGTCTCGCACGAAATGAAGACGCCGCTTGCCGTGATACAGAACTACGGCACGCTTCTGGAGGCCCCCGATCTTTCCGAGGAGAAGCGGATGGAATACGCCGCGGCGATCCGTGACGCTTCGCGCCGCCTTTCGGATATGATGACCAATATCCTCAAGCTTAACCGCCTTGAAAATCAGACTATCTACCCGAACCCCTCGCGCTTCGATCTCGGGGAGCAGCTTTGCGAATGCCTTCTGCAGTACGAGAGCGTGTGGGAAAAGAAGGGGATCGAGATCGAGACCGAGATCGGGGAAGGGATCCTTGTATGCGCGGACGCGGAGCTTTTGACGCTCGTCTGGAACAATCTTTTCTCCAATGCCTTTAAGTTCACCGAGGAAGGCGGCCGTGTCAGCCTTACGCTTACGGCGGACGAGGAATACGCGACGGTACGGATCGCCGACACCGGCTGCGGTATGAGCGCCGAGGTCGGCGCGCACATCTTTGAAAAATTTTATCAGGGCGACAGCTCCCGCGCGACACAGGGGAACGGCCTCGGGCTTGCGCTTGTCAAGCGTGTGGTCGATATCATGCAGGGGGAGATCGGGGTCGAAAGCGAGGTCGGGGTCGGAACCGTCTTCACGGTTCGGATCGGGAGGGATACGAATGGATCCGAAGAAGATCGGTAAGGCGCTTCTTTATCCCCCAACGGCGATCAAGCTCGCGCTTCTTCCCTTGGCGACGGTCTTGCTCGTCGGCTCGATGAGTCTTTTGGGGGTCGATACGCCCATCGCTTATTTCTCCTACGTTCTTTCCGCCTACACCCTTACGGTCCTTTGCTTGGATATTCCCCGCCTTTTTCAACGCATCAAGCGCTTCAAAAGCGAGAACAAATACGCCAGAAGATGGCGAGAGGACGCGCGCTTACGCGTAAACGTAACGCTTTACGGCTCGCTCCTCTGGAACACTCTTTACGGCATCCTTCAGCTATGGCTCGGCCTTTACCATCATACCTTCTGGTTCCTTTCGCTGGGGGTCTATTCGGTTTGCCTTGCCCTAATGCGGTTTTTCCTTGTCCGCCATACGGGAAGATTTGCCCCGGGGGAGCAGATGAAAAGAGAGCTTCTTTCGTATCGCCTTTGCGGGTGGATCCTTCTTGTGATGAACCTTGCCCTGGCGCTTATCGTGTTTTTTATGGTCTATTGGAACCGTACCTTTATCCACCATATGATCACCGCGATCGCCATGGCGGCCTACACCTTCACGGCCTTTACGACCGCCGTTATCAATGTCGTGAAATACAGAAAATACAACAGTCCGGCTTTTTCAGCCTCCAAGGCGATCAGCTTTGCGGCGGCCTGCGTGTCCATGCTGACCCTTACCTCGACGATGATGACAACGTTTGGGGAAGGAAAAATGGATCCCTTTACCCAAAAGCTTATGCTGGGGGGCGTTGGCGCGGCCGTTTCGGCTACCGTTTTGGCTATAGCGCTTTATATGATCGTGCGGGGCACGGAAAAAATAAGACAATATAAGAAAGAGGAACAAAATGAACGGCAATAAGCAAGAAAACGGCAGCTTCTCCTACACCTACTCCGCCCGTGAGCAGGCCGAGATCCGCCGTATTCGGGAAAAATACGAGAAGCCCACCGAAAAAGAGGATAAGATGGCCCGCCTGCGCCGCTTGGACGCGGGGGTGAAGCAGGTAGCGGAGGCGGTGTCCTTGGCGTTCGGTATTCTGGGGGCCCTGATCCTCGGCCTTGGAATGAGCCTTTGCCTTACCGACCTTGGCGGCACCCTTGGACTTTTTGGCGGTGCCGCGTTGGCGGCGGGGATCGCTTTGGGCCTTTTTGGCGGGACGCTGGCGGGCTTTGCGTATCCCGTTTACGTGGCAACCCTGAAGCGGCAACGCGAAAAGGTCGCCCCCGAGATCCTTCGTTTGACCGATGAACTGATGAAATAAACGAAAATACAAAAAGAAAACTTTACAATTTTCGACAAGAAAAAGGAACGCTTTCGCGTTCCTTTTTTCTCTTTTTGCGCTTATTCAAGGATATTGGTGG
Organism: Eubacteriales bacterium; assembly: GCA_045588145.1. Classification (GTDB taxonomy): domain Bacteria; phylum Bacillota; class Clostridia; order Oscillospirales; family CAG-272; genus UBA1740. Next base: position 76,365 of record JAZNDS010000008.1, read on the forward strand.
TAATGAAATCCACCTTCATCTTCTGGCACAGGGCGCCGTCCTCGGGGCGGTCGACCGTCCAGATATTCACAAGATGTCCGTGTTCCTTCACCTTCATAAGGAATTCGGGGGTGATGCGGTCCCCGCGGATATCAAGGTCATAATGGCAGGTATCCAAAAGGGCCAGCACCTCATCGCTTGATTCCTCGGCAAGGAACTGGATCTTGGCCGAGGGCAGCAGCAGGCGGATCGAGGCAAGGGAGGTGGGGAAGAAGGAGATAAAGGTCGTATGCTCGATATACCCGAGATCGTGAATGATACGCAGGTATTTTTCGGTCGCGGGGAGGCCGAATTCCCCCTTGATCTCCAGGATCGCCTCCTTCTCGTATTTTTTGCAGATCCCGATGTAGTCTTCAAGCGTCGGAACAAAATAGTCACCGCGGCTTTCCCCGTTGCGCGGGTTTTTCAAGGGGATCCTTTGCAGCTCCTCCAGCGTCATCTCCTCGATGATGGCATGAACGCCCGAAACACGGAAAAGGTCGCTGTCGTGGCAAACGACGAAATGGCCGTCACGGGTCATGTGCATATCGGTCTCAATGCCGTAATAGCTGCGATTTCCCGCGGCAACAAAGGCGGCAGCGGTGTTCTCGCATTCAAGACCCGATACGCCGCGGTGGGCGATCATTTTCGGCTTTTCGCCGATCAGTTTGATGGTATCCATATCAGTTTCCTTTCTTTATTCGGGCAGGCGCCCTGTGGGGCGAAAGCCGTCGATTTTTCCTTCGGTGAATGCATGGAAGATGCGGTGGCGAAGCCCCGGGTTCTTCCTTTCAAGGTCACGAAGCAAAAGCTTCATGCTCTCCCGCTCGGTCGCCTTGTCCTCGGGGCACAGGTTCTTGGCGATCGGCAGGTCGGTGTGATTGGCGAAATATTCGATATCCTTTTCCTTGGCATAGATCAAGGGGCGGATCAGCGTGATATCACGGTTTGAAAGATAGGTAACGGGGGAAAAGCAGCCAAGCCTTCCCTCAAAAAACAGGTTCAGCATAAAGGTCTCGACCGCATCGTCGAAATGATGCCCGAGGGCCACGGCCGTGCAGCCCATTTCCTTGGCGGCGCCGTGCAAAACACCGCGGCGCATACGGGCACAGAGCGAGCAGGGGTTGCTTTCCTTGCGGACGTTAAAGATGATATCGGCAATATCGGTCTTTACGGCGCGGTATTCGATCGAAAGCTCCTGGCAAAAGGCCTCGATCGCGGAAAAATCGTTCCCGGGAAAGCCCATATCCACCGTGATCGCGCAAAGCGAGAAGGGGACGGGATAAAAGCGCGAAAGCTCGGAAAGCGCGCAAAGAAGGGTAAGCGAATCCTTCCCGCCCGAGACCCCAACGGCGATCCTTTCGTTTTCGCGGATCATCGTGTAATCGTCGACGGCACGGCGCATATAGCTTAAAATTCGTTGAATAGAGGGAAAAGCTTTCATCGTGTCTGATTTTCCTTTGTGGCATACAATGTAAAGAGAACGTTTTTGTAAGGAGGGGTCTATGGCGATCCGAATCTATATCGATCAGGGGCATAATCCCCAGAACCCCAATGCGGGGGCCGAGGGGAACGGAAGGCGGGAGCAGGATATCGTTTACCGCATCGGGCAGGAGCTGTACGCGCTGCTTGCGGCCGACCCGAATTTTGAGGCCAGGCTTTCGCGCCCCACCCCCGAAACCGCCCTTGGGGTCTCGACCGCCGACAGCCTGCGCCTGCGTGTCGCGGGGGCGGAAAGCTTCGGGGCCGATCTGTTTTTAAGCCTGCACACGAACGCCTCCTCCTTGCCCGCGGCTACGGGAAGCGAGGCCCTCGTGTATTCCGAGACCACGCCCGCTTACCGCATCGGAGAGGTCGTGCTTCGCGATATGTGCGCGCTGACAGGGCTTGCGAACCGCGGGGTCAAGGTGCGCCCCGGGCTTTACGTTTTGCGGCGAACGAGCATGCCCGCCGTGATGCTGGAGCTTGGGTTTATCACGAACGCGGGGGATGCGGCGCTTATGGCCGATTCACCGCGGCTCTTCGCAAGGGGGATCTATAACGGCCTTAGGAACTATTACGGGGTATGACCGAAAAAAGGCGGGGGCTTGAGCCCTCCCTTTTTTTATTCGAGATCGAGTCGGTCGCAGGAGAGAAATTCGCGGGCGGCCGCGACGCTGTCGGTCTCAAAAAGATAGGAGGCCCCGCAGCTGCGGCAGAAAACACGAACGCCCCGATCGGTCATCTCCATATCGTATTCGCCCTCTTCGCAGGGGCAGTGGATCGCCCCCTCGGCCTCCAGCTCCTTCACCAAAAAGCGGATGATATCGTAGATCTGGGCATCGGGCAAAACATCGGGGGTGACCGTCTCCTCGGCGTAATCCTTCCCCTCGGCGTTTTCTGTGGGGAAGCGGACAGACAGCTCGTTGAAAAGCTTTTCCAGCTCCTCGGTGCATTTTCCCGCGGTGGCGTCCACCTTTTCCTCGTCCTGCCCGAAAAAGGCAATGCTGATCGAGGTATAGGGACAGGCGTACACGAAGAGATCCTTCGTAAAGAAAAGGGATTTTGAAATGGTGAATTGGTGGTTCTTTTCACAGAAAAGGCAGGGGACCGTGATGCGGATCTTTTCGTCATTCGTGGAAACGGCACTCATCTCGCCCCCTCTTCCGCAGCTGCACCGCATGCGGAGCATACGGTTCTTGGAAAGGGCAAAGGTCCCCGCGATCCCCTTGGTGGCCGAGGCACACTTCGGGCAGCGGAAGGCAATATGCGTCAGTTTTTGGTTCAGGATCATAAAAATACCTCAAGGTTTTGATGTACAGGGGAGAATGCCGCCCTCGGTGACCAGGGCCGAGACCGCGAAGTCAAAGGCCCCGTGGGGAAGCGTATCGCTTAAAAACATACGGTATACGACCCCCAGCGTCGTTCCCTCAAAGCGGGAGAGAAAACGGTCATAGTATCCCCGCCCATAGCCAAGGCGATACCCGAAGCGGTCAAAGGAAAGCCCCGGGACCAGGCAAAGCGTAGCGGGGGCGGGGGAAAAGACGGGCGCCTCGGCAGGCGGCTCCAAAATACCGTATTTCCCGGGAGAAAGCTCGGAAAGCGAGGAAACGAAGTGAAAGGACATTTCCCCCTCGCCGTAGCAGCGGGGAAAGGCAAGCCTTTTTCCGCTTTTCAGGGCCGCTTCGCAAAGGGGGAGAATATCGACCTCCTCCGACTTTGGCGCATAACCGAGAAGCGTCGTAGTGTAGCGAAAGGCGGCCGTGCGCAGGGTACACGCTGTGATCGCTTGATCGAGCGCCGCCTTTTCCTTTGGCGCCATAGCCCTTCTTTTTTCCTTGAAAAGGGTGCGCAGGCGGTCCTTTTCGGCCTTGATATTCATCCTTCTTGCAGACAGGCGAATTCCTCACAGCCGAGAAAGGCCGCAAGACTGACCTCTTTCGCGACCGCTTCGCCCTTCATAAGCGAAAGCAGACGGACGGCAAAGGCGGGGGCCGCCCCCATCCCGATCGCGGTGGTGATATTTTGATCGGTCACCACGGGCCTTTTCGTGACCGTGGCACCGACAAGACAGTCGGTAAAGCGCTCGTTCGGGTAGCAGGTAACCGTCTTTCCCTTTAAAAGACCTCTTTTTCCGAGAATATACGGCGCGGCGCAGATCGCGGCAAGGTGTCCGCCCGTCTTTACGGCTTCTTCGATAAAGCGTGAAACGGCGGGCGAAGCGTCCAGATGATCCGCCCCGGGGATCCCGCCCGGCAGAATAAGCAGGTCGATGGGCTCGTTCACCCCGTCGGGGGTGATATCGGCTTCGATCCTGATACCGTGCGAGCCGACGACGGTTTTTCCCGTAATGCCGACCGTTTTTACCTCGCATCCGCCGCGGCGAAGGACGTCAAGCGGCGTAAGCGCCTCAATCTCCTCGCAGCCGTCGGCCAAAAGCAAATAGATCATAAAAAACTCCTTTAATCCGAATAGTCGCCGTAGCGGCGCTCGTATTCCGCGCGGTCGATCAGGACCTCACGCGGGCGGCTGCCGCCCTGCGCTTCACCGACGATGCCCATATCGTACATGGCGTCGATATAGCGGGAGGCACGGCCAAAGCCGATGCCGATGCGGCGCTGCAGCATCGAGGTGGAAATGGTGCCGCTGGCAAAGGCGACGTCGAGGACCTTGCGGAAGATGGGGTCGCTCATCATGCCGTCAAAGCTGACGTCACCGCCCTCGCCCTCCTCGTCGTCGTTATGCTGGGCGCACTTGGCGGCCTCTTTTTCAATGCCCGCCAAAATGTTGTCGTCAAACACGGCGTCTCCCACCTTGTCGCGCAGGAAGGTAACGACCTCCTTGACCTCATCGTCATCGACGAAGGCACCCTGTACGCGAAGCGGGGTCCCCTGCGGGGCAAAGAGCATATCGCCCTTCGGCAAAAGCTTTTCGGCACCCGCGATATCGAGAATGGTACGCGAGTCGACCTGCTGGTTAACGCGGAAGGCGATTCTTGTCGGGATATTGGCCTTGATATCGCCTGTGATGACCTTGACCGAGGGGCGCTGGGTACCGATGATCAGGTGGATCCCCGCCGCGCGCGCCTTCTGGGCGATACGGCAGATCGAATCCTCTACCATCTTACGGGCCGACATCATCAGATCGTTCAGCTCGTCGATGACGATCACGATCTTCGGCAGCTTCTGCAGGCCTTCCTTTTCACAGTAGCGGTTGTAGTGCTTGATGTTACGCACGCCCGCCTCTTCGATAAGGTCGTAGCGCCGTTCCATCTCGGCCACCGCCCAGTTCAAGGCACCCGCCGCCTTAGTGGGATCGGTAACGACGGGGACTAAAAGATGCGGGATCTTTGAATAAATGTTGAATTCGACCTTCTTCGGGTCGATAAGGATCAGACGTACGTCCTCGGGCGCGGCCTTATACAGCAGGCTGACGAGGATCGAGTTGATACAGACCGATTTACCCATACCCGTGGCCCCCGCTATCAGCATATGCGGTGCCTCGGCAATGTCGTATAGGATCGGGCTGCCCGTGATATCGCAGCCGATGGCGACGTTGGTCTTGGACTCGGCGTTCTTGAAGCTGTCCGAATCGATCAGGGAACGGATACGCACCAGATTGGGCTTGCGGTTCGGCACCTCCACGCCGATCGTTGATTTGTTGGGGATCGGCGCCTCGATACGTACACCCTGCGTGCTGAGCTTCTGGGTGATATCGTTGGCGTAGGTCGCGACCTTATCGACGCGGATGCCGTCCTGCTGAATAAATTCGTAGCGCGTGATACGCGGTCCTCTCGAATAGCCCGTGATGCGGATCGGGATCCCAAAGCTTTTTAGAACCTGCACGAGGGTATCCGAGTTGCGCTGGATCTCCTCCTGAAGGTTTCCTTCGGGCTCCAAGGTCGGCACCTGTAAAAGTGAAATGGGCGGGAAGGTGTAGGGCGTAGGCTCGGCCGCCTTCGTCGGCTTTGGCGACGGGGGCTCTCGGTCGGGCTCCCTTTCGGGGGGCTTCGCGAAATCGCCGGGGGCGCAAGAGGCCTCTTCGGTAAGGGGAAGGATCCTTTCGGGAATCGCTTCGGATACGGGGATCGGGGACTCCTCGGATACAGGGATCGGGGGCACCTCGGTCGGCGTCCGCTCCTGTCTTATCTCTTCGCGCGCAAGCGCGTTGGCCTCGTCCTGGCGCTGGGCGGCGCTCTTTACGCATACGGGCTCGCTGATCGTGACACGGCGAAAATCCTCGACGCCGCGGAAGGGAAGCTCGCTTTCGGGTGCCTTCGGGGTAAAGACCGGCTCGCCCTCGGTGGGCGTATCCACGGGGGCCGAGGAAAGCTCGGCATCCCTTTGCGTGCCCAAAAGGTCCGAAACGGGATACGAAACGATCCGCTCACGGTTGCGAAGCTTCTCGCGGATCTTTTTCTCTTTATATTCGCGAAGCTCCTCCTCGCTGGGCAGGGGAGAGAGGCTCTCGGCGCTATGGGATTCGGACGTGCCGCCCGCTTCCTTGAAGATATCGGCAAAGCGGCGGTGGCGGCTTTCGGCCGCGGGGCTTTGCGTGGGCTCCTCCTTCACCGCTTCAAAAAGGGCGGCAGCCCTTTCATGCTTTTCTTCCGCCGTCTTCTCATCGCCAAGGGTGGTGGCAGCGGCGGGTGTCGGTTGAGGGGGCTCCTCGGTAAGGGGGGCCTTCTTTGCCTCCTTGCGGCTTTGCCGCCTCTCGGCGGCGCGGCCGATACCGCGGCGGATCGCGCGCATCCCCTCCCGAAGGATCTCGTCGGGGCTGAAGCCAAAGCCGAAAATGCCGTAAAGAAGAACGGCAAGCGCCGTAAGAAGAATGGTACCGACAGGCCCGACCAGGCGGAAAAGGACCCAGCCGATGAGGGCGCCAAAGAGGCCGCCGCCACGGCAGACGGGGCTCTCGAAGTATTGCCCGGCGTTAAGGGGAACCTCCTCTTTTGGGATCACCCCCAGCAGGATATCGCGCGGCAGGGTAAGCACGTAAAGAAGCGATAGAAGCATCAGGATCGCCGCGGAAAGAAGCAACAGATGCGTGGCGATATTTCCCTTTTCGACCGATCGGCGCCAGAAAATGCCGAGCAGGATCATCACGAAGGGAAGGCCGTAGGCAAGGTAGGAGAAGAGCCCGAAGAAAAGATAACGGATGCCATCGCCAAGAAGACCGCCCTCTGCCGAATACAGGCAGAAGCCGGTAAAAATAGCCAGGCATATCAGGACGTAGGGGACCGCGACGTTAAAGCGGCTGTCGGGATCGCGCCTTGCCGCGCGGCGGGCCTCGCGGCGGGCCGCCAGGGCCTCACGCTCCTTTTGGGTTTTGGGGATGATGCTTTTTTTCTTGCGGGTAAATTTGAATGCCATGTTGAACCTTCCGTTTTCTTTTTCGGGAAGCCTGCCGCCCGCTTCCTTTTTCACTTGAAAAAGGAAAAGGAAAGGGCGTATGAAAGGGCTTTTCGATGTTACACTTTTTATGATACCAAAAATCGGCCCGAAAAACAAGCCCCCATACTTATATTTTACCATAAATTTTAAATTATGTTATGGGGCGGGAAAAGGAGAATGAAATGAAAGCGGCAAAAAAAGGAGAAGAAGGACAGCTTGGTGCCCCGTTGCATTTTTTGTGCTTGCTCGCGGGGGCGGTCAACGGCTTTTTCGGGATGGGGGCAGGAATGATCCTCGTCCTCGGCTTGCAGCGCTTTTATCGGGGAGAAAGGGATGAAATAATGGCTATTTCGACATTGTGCGTCCTTTGCTTCTCTTTTTTGACAACGATACTTTACTTTGTATCGGGGCACGTGGAGCCAAGCGCGGCCCTGCCTCTGCTGCTCCCCTCTCTGCTGGGTGGGGCGCTTGGCTCGCTTCTTCTCGGACGCATAAGCCCCACCCTGCTGCAAACCGTTTTCGCGCTGCTTTTACTGATATCGGGAGCGAGGCTGCTGTTTTTATGAGCGGGCTTCTTCTTTTGCTTTTCCTTTCGACCCTTACGGGCATGGGGGTCGGCAGCGGCGGCTTTTATCTCCTTTACCTGACCGATACGCTTGGGGTCCCGCAATACGAGGCGCAGGGCATGAATCTTTTGTTCTTTCTTCTTTCATCGCTTGCCTCCACCCTTTTCAGTCTTCGCGCGGGGAGGCTTTCCCGCAAAGGCCTTTTGCCGATGCTGCTTTGGGGCTTTCTCGGGGTAGGGCTGGGGGCGCTGCTTACCCTCTTTGTCGCGCCGACCTACGCCCGCCGTGCCTTCGGGGCCCTGCTGCTTTTCGGCGGGGTGCGCGCCCTTTGGGATAAGCGTCGGCGAAAAGCCCGAAATTTATAGGAATTCACTTGACAAAAGCGAATAAATTATATATAATTAGCAATAAGAAAATAAAGTAATAAATCGAGGTGTCGGTCCATGATCCAACTGTATAACACGCTTACCGCGAAGAAAGAGCCCTTCGTACCGCTTACCGAGGGGGAGGTCAAGATGTATGCCTGCGGGCCTACCGTTTATAACTTCTTTCACGTGGGCAACGCGCGCTGCTTCGTGGTCTTTGATATGCTTCGCCGCTATTTCGAGTACCGCGGCTTCCGCGTTTCCTTTGTGCAGAATTTCACCGATATCGACGATAAGGTGATCCGCCGCGCGAACGAGGAGGGGGTCGGCTACAGCGATATTGCCGCCCGCTACATAAAGGAATACTTCACCGATGCCGAGGGGCTGGGCGTGCGCCCCGCCACGGTGCATCCCTTGGCCACCGATAACATCGATACCATTCTTTCGATCGTTTCGGGGCTTGTCGAGAAGGGATACGCCTATCCGATGAACGGGGACGTGTATTTCCGCACCCGCCGCTTCAAGGATTACGGTAAGCTTTCGGGCCAGGCGATCGAGGATCTGGATTCGGGCGCCCGCATCGACGTGAACGATCAGAAGGAGGATCCCCTGGATTTCGCCCTCTGGAAGGCCGCCAAGCCCGGGGAGCCGTCCTGGAGCTCGCCGTGGGGTGAGGGTCGCCCCGGCTGGCATATCGAATGCTCGGCCATGGTGAAAAAATACCTTGGCGAGACGATCGATATCCACTGCGGTGGGCAGGACCTGATCTTCCCCCACCACGAAAACGAGATCGCGCAGTCCGAGTGCTGCAACGGCACGCCCTTTGCCCGCTATTGGATGCATAACGGCTATATCAACATCGACAACCGCAAGATGTCCAAATCGCTCGGTAACTTCTTCACGGTGCGTGAGATCGCCGAGCAGTACGGCTATCTGCCGATCCGCTATTTTATCCTTTCCTCGCATTACCGCAGCCCCATCAACTTCTCCAAGGATGTGATCGAGCAAGCCAAGGCCGCGCTTGAGCGCATTTTCAACTGTGCCGACTCGCTTGATTTCTATATCGGGAAGGCGACGGGCGATGCGCTTCTTGAAAAGGAGGACGAGACGGTTGCCGCCTTTGCCGCCTGCCGTGACGCGATGATCGAGGCGATGGACGACGATTTCAATACGGGCGCGGGGATCGCTTCGATCTTTGATCTGGTCAGCCTTCTTAACAAGGCGATCGGGGGCGGTACGCTTTCGAAGGCCGCCGCCGAAGAGGGGCAAAGGATCCTTCGTGAGATGACCGAGCTTTTCGGGTTCGTGAAGGAGGAGTGCGAGGATAGCGAGCTTATCGCGTATATTGAAGAGCAGATCGCCGCCCGCGTTGCCGCCAAGAAAAGCAAGAATTACGCGGAGGCAGACCGTATCCGCGCCGAGCTTGCATCCCGTGGGGTCGTTTTGCAGGATACCCCGCAGGGAACGAAATATACCATCGAAAAGAAATAAACCGAAGAAAATACAGGCACCCCTGGCGAAGGCTTCCGCCAAGGGTGCTTTTTTTGCTTTTTTTGCCGCCCGACACAGGATTTACAGGTTTCTTTTTTTGCCCCGCTTGCGTATAATGAATTAGGATATAACCGAAGGGAGAAACCGAATGGAATTGCTTCTGATCAACGAAAGCAAGCTGAAGATCATGCTCTCGCTTGCCGACATGGAGAAGTATCGCCTGAATGGGGAGAGCATGGATTACGATAACACCGAAACAAGAAGCGCCCTGTGGCAGATCCTTGACCTTGCCAAGCAACAGACCGGCTTTGACGGCTGTGGGGATAAGCTTTTTATCCAGGTCTATCCCTCGCGCGGAGGGGGGTGTGAAATGTACGTCACCAAGGTAGGAGAGGGGGGCGGTAAGCCCTGTCTTGCCCCGATCTCGCTGGTGCGCGGGGCACAAAGCATTTATCGCTTCGATTCCCTGGATACGCTTTTGTGCGTCTGCAAAAAGCTGAAGGCCTGCGGGTATTCGGACGAGAGCGCCGTATACGAAAGGGATGGGAATTATTATCTCGTGATACGGGAAAAGCTGCAAAGCAGCATCATGAGCGTGAATGCCCTCAGTGAGTACAGCTTTATCGAGGAATACGGCGCGCGCCAAAGCGGCGGGATGCAGATGGCGATCTTAAGGGAGCATGGGATCTGCCTTGATGAGGGGGGCGCTGTGGAGCGCTTTGCCACCCTGTAGCACCTACATAAAAAAGAAGAGCCTTTTGGCAAAAAAGCCGAAAGGCTCTCTTTAATTTTCGGCAAAAGAAAACAAAACGTTACGTTTTTACGCTGACCTCACCGGCCTGCAAGCGAAGGATCCCCGCGCCGGTCTCTACCAGAAGGGCCCCGCTTTCGTCAATATCCCTCGCGATCCCTTGCACCTCTTTTCCGTTGAGGACGGTATAGACCCGCTTCCCGAGAAGAAAGGAGCGACGGCGGTATTCCCCGAGAAAGGAAGCGTCAAAAAGGTGGGGAAGGTTAAGATAAAAGCGATTGACGATCTCGGCAAGCAGGGGTGCTTCCTCGGGGGGCGCGCCGAAGTCTCCGAGCGAGGCGGCGATCGCGGCGACCTCCTGCGGCAGGGCGGCGGGGGTGCGGTTCAGGCCGATCCCGACCACCGCGAAGGAAAGCGCGCCGTCCTCGCGGAATTCCCCCTCGGTCAGAATGCCGCAGACCTTTTTTCCGTTTACGAAAAGGTCGTTCACCCACTTGATACCGACCGAAAGAGGACAAAGGGCTTCGATGGCCCTTGCCACGGTAACGGCGGCATAGGGGGTAAGCAGGGGAACCGTTTCCTTCGGGATAGGGCCCCGCAAAAGCAGGCTGAAATACAGCCCCGCCCCCCGGGGGCAGATAAAGCTATGGCCGCGCCGCCCGCGCCCCTCGCTTTGCGCCGCCGCGATATACACGCTTTTGTCGGGGGCCCCTCTTTTGGCATCCGAAAGAAGCAGGGTGTTGGTCGAGGGAAGGGTATCAAAGAAGGAAAGCGCGGTATCGACCGCAAGGTAGGGGCGCAAGTGGGCCTCGTTCATGCTTTTTTCCTCCTTCTTTTTTTCTCTATTGTAACAGTTGCCCAATGGAAAGTCAAGAAAATCGGCAAAGCAAGCAAAGAAAAAAGCGATGGAGAAGGAAGAAAGAAAAAGCCTTCACGTGCGTGCGCATATTATATTAGGAAGAAAAAGGCAAAACGGCAGGCGAAAAGGGTCAAATTTTTTAAAGTTTACAAAAAGTTTACAAACAGAGTATCGAAATTTTACAAAAAATATTTTTCTTTTTTTGAAAAAAATCCCTTGACACATAGGGGCTTGGGTGATATAATTATAAACTGCCTACTGTTGGCTTGTCCTATATTATATATTATAGTATAATTTGACGCGCCGACCCAAAAAAACGCATTTTTCGCGCAGAAAACGGGCCTTTCTGAATAAGCGAGGAATGATGAAAGTGAGTGATTCTACGATGCTAAAACCCACAAAGCTCGGTAAAACCACAAGACTCAGCTTCTCCAAGATCAACGAAGCCTTGGAGATGCCGAACCTCATTGAGGTGCAGAAGAAGTCTTTCGAGTGGTTCTGCAACGAAGGAATGAGAGAGGTATTGCGCGACGTGTCGCCGATCAACGACTACACCGGCAACCTTTCGATCGATTTCGTTGACTTCACCATCGACTCCACCCCGAAGTATTCGGTCGAGGAGTGCAAGGAGCGTGACGCGACCTACGAGGCGCCGCTTAAGATGCTCGTCCGTCTGGCGAACAAAGAGACGGGTGAGGTGAAGCAGGACCAGATCTATATGGGGAATTTCCCCCTGATGACCGAAAGCGGCACCTTCGTTATCAACGGGGCCGAGCGTGTTATCGTTTCGCAGCTTGTCCGTTCTCCCGGCATCTATTACAGCTGCAACGTAGATAAAAACGGAAACCACAGCTACGCCAACATGGTCATTCCTTACCGCGGCGCCTGGCTTGAGTACGAGACCGACGCTTCGGGGATCTTCAATGTCAAGATCGACAAGACGAGAAAGCTTCCCGTAACGACGCTTGTCCGTGCCCTTGGTGTGGAGACCGACGAGGCCATTCTTGAAATGTTCGGCAACGAGGAAATGCTTGTCGCCACCCTCGGCAAGGATGAAAGCCGCAAGAGCGCCGAGGAGGAGAACACCACGCTGGCCGAGGCCGCGTTAAAGGAGATTTACAAAAAGCTTCGTCCCGGCGAGCCCCCGATCATCGAGAGCGCGCAGCTGCTTGTAAACAATATGTTCTTTGACCCGAAGCGGTACGACCTGTCCGCTGTGGGCCGTTATAAATTCGATAAAAAGCTGAACGTTGCCACCCGTGTGCGCGGCTTCAGCCTTTCGCGCCCGGTCATCAGCTCTCTGACCGGCGAGGTCCTTTTCGACGCGGGAACCGTTCTTTCGCGTGAGGACTGCGAGGTCCTGGAGAAGAACGCCGTTAACGAGGTATACGTGCTCGACCTGATGGGCACCGAGGTCAAGATCTTCGGTAACGACGCCGTTCGCGCCGAGGACGTTCTCGGCTTTGATCTTGCCGACTGCGGCATCAATGAAAAGGTCCGCTATACGGTCCTTTCCGAGATCATGGAGGAGGCCGCCGGTGACGTGGACGCGATCAAGGAAGCGGCCACCCTGCGTGCCGCCGAGCTTTCGCCGAAGCATATCACGAAGGGCGATATCTTCGCTTCGATCAACTATCTCCTCGCCCTTTCGCACGGCATCGGAAGCTGTGACGATATCGACCATCTCGGTAACCGCCGCCTGCGTTGCGTCGGTGAGCTTCTGCAGAACCAGATGCGTATCGGTATGTCGCGCATGGATAAAAACATCAAGGAGCGCATGTCGGTGCACGACACCGAGGATATGACGCCTCAGTCGCTCGTGAACGTCCGCCCCGTGGCGACCGCGATCCGTGAATTCTTCGGCTCCTCGCCGCTTTCGCAGTTCATGGACCAGAACAACCCCCTGGCCGAGCTGACGCACAAGCGCCGCCTTTCGGCCCTCGGCCCCGGCGGTCTGACCCGTGACCGTGCCTCCTTTGAGGTGCGTGACGTGCATCACACGCACTACGGCCGTATCTGCCCGATCGAAACGCCTGAAGGTCAGAACATCGGTCTTATCTCCTATCTCGCGACCTACGCCAAGATCAACGAGTACGGGTTCCTTGAGGCCCCCTACCGCAAGGTCGACCGCGCGACCGGCCGTGTCACCGATGTCATTGATTACATGACTGCCGATATTGAGGACAACTACGTCATCGCCCAGGCGAACGAGCCGCTCGACGAAGAGGGACATTTCATCAACGAAAAGGTCATCGCCCGCGATAAGTCCGAGATCGTTGAGGTCGACCGTACCAAGATCGATTATATGGACGCGTCTCCTAAGATGGTCGTTTCGGTCGCTACCGCGATGATCCCCTTCCTGGAGAACGACGATAACACCCGTGCCCTGATGGGCTCGAACATGCAGAAGCAGGCGGTCCCGCTTATGGTGACCGAGCAGCCCTTCGTTGCCACCGGTATGGAATACAAGGCCGCGAGAGACTCCGGCGCCGTCGTCCTTGCCAAGGAGGGCGGTATCGTCGAGAAGGCCACCTCGGATATCATCACGGTCCTTAACGACAGCGGCACGAAGGATACCTATCATCTTATTAAGTTCAAGCGCTCCAACCAGGGCACCTGCATCAACCAGCGCCCCATCGTTAGTAACGGGGATCGCGTAGAGAAGGGAGAGGTCATTGCCGACGGTCCCGCGACCGCCAACGGCGAGATCTCGCTGGGTAAGAACGCCACCATCGCCTTCATGACCTGGGAAGGCTATAACTACGAGGACGCCGTTCTTCTGAACGAGAACCTCGTCCGTAACGACACCTACACCTCGATCCATATCGAGGAGCATTCGATGGAAGCCCGCGATACCAAGCTCGGCCCGCAGGAGATCACCCGCGAGATCCCGAACGTCGGCGAGGATGCCTTGAAGGATCTGGATGCCGACGGTATCGTCAAGATCGGGACCGAGGTCCGCTCCGGGGATATCCTCGTCGGTAAGGTCACCCCGAAGGGTGAGCCCGAGCTGACGCCCGAGGAGCGCCTGCTTCGCGCCATCTTCGGCGAAAAGGCAAGAGAGGTCAAGGATTCCTCGCTGAAGCTGCCGCACGGTGAATCGGGTATCGTCGTGGACGTCAAGGTCTTCGACCGCTCCAATTCCTCCGATCTGCCTCCCGGTGTCAACAAGGTCGTAAGAGTTTACGTTGCCCAGAAGCGTAAGATCTCGGTCGGTGACAAAATGGCGGGCCGCCACGGAAACAAGGGCGTTGTCTCGCGCATTCTGCCTCCCGAGGATATGCCCTTTTTGGCCGACGGTACGCCGGTCGATATCGTTCTGAATCCCCTTGGCGTTCCTTCCCGTATGAACATCGGGCAGGTGCTGGAGGTCCACCTCGGTATCGCCGCCAAGCGCCTTGGCTATAAGATCATGACGCCGGTCTTTGACGGCGCCAACGAGCAGGACATTATCGAATGCCTGTGCGAGGCCAAGTATGCCCGTGAGATCCGTGACGGAGAAAACGTTCTCGGTAAGGCCCTCTTTATCGAGGTCACCGACGAGAACGGCAACAAGGACCTGCAGCGCGTAGACCCGATCTACGAGCAGGATGCCGAAAAGCTTCGTGAGCTTCGTTCGCGTGAGCACGTCGTCGTTATCGACGGTAAGGTCACGCTGTACGACGGCCGCACCGGCGAAGCCTTCGATAACCCGGTTACCGTAGGCGTTATGTATTACCTGAAGCTTCACCATCTGGTTGACGATAAGATCCACGCCCGTTCCAACGGTCCTTACTCGATGGTCACGCAGCAGCCTCTCGGCGGTAAAGCCCAGTTCGGCGGCCAGCGTTTCGGCGAGATGGAGGTCTGGGCGCTGGAGGCTTACGGCGCCGCTTACACCCTGCAGGAGATCCTGACGGTGAAGAGTGACGACGTGGCGGGCCGTGTCAAGACCTACGAGGCCATCGTAAAAGGCCAGAATATCCCGACACCCGGTATCCCCGAATCCTTTAAGGTTCTGGTAAAGGAGCTCCAGTCGCTTGCCCTTGACATCCGTGTGCTTGACGAGACGGGCGAGGAGATCGAGCTTTCCGAGCTTGTGGATGAGGATGACGGACCTATGCTCGGCTCGGCTTCCGAAATGGAGCCGATCGAGGAGCCGTTGCCCATCGAGGAAGAGGAGACCGTCGACGATTCCGAGGACGAATACTACGCTGAAGACGAGGAAGATTTTGCCGAGGAGTTTGCCGAGGAATTGTATGACGAAGGCAGCGATGACGCCGACTTCTGATGTAAAATTCGAGATACCGTTAATTTAAGAGAGGGGAAAACGCCCCGGGCGTAAGCTTGGGGCGACCATGAAAAATATGGCAAGAATTTTTGATTCGATCAAAATCGGTCTGGCATCGCCCGATATGATTCGTTCTTGGTCGCACGGCGAGGTGACCAAGGCCGAGACCATCAACTACCGTACGCTCAAGCCCGAGCGCAACGGTCTTTTCTGCGAGACCATCTTCGGGCCGCAGAAGGATTACGAGTGCCAGTGCGGCAAGTATAAGAGAGGCCGCCGCTTCAAGGGTAAGGTCTGCGAAAAATGCGGCGTCGAGGTCACCAGCAAGAAGGTAAGACGTGAGCGTATGGGACATATCGAGCTTGCGGCTCCCGTATCCCACATCTGGTACTTCCGTGCCGTTCCTTCGCGTATGGGGCTTTTGCTCGATATGCCTCCGAAGTCCTTGGAGCGTGTGCTTTATTTCGCCAGCTACGTCGTGCTTGATCCCGGTGATACGCCGCTTGAAAAGAAGCAGCTTCTCTCGGAGCCCGAGTACAACAGCTTCTATGAAAAATACGAAAACGATTTCCGTGTCGGCATGGGTGCCGAGGCGATCAAGGAGCTTCTGCGCGAGCTTGATCTTGATACGCTTTCGCGTGAGCTCCGCGAGGAGATGCTGAACTCCAGCGGACAGAAGAAGATCAAGATCATCAAGCGCCTGGAGGTCGTTGACGATTTCCGCAAATCGGGCAACCGCCCCGAGTGGATGATCCTTGACTGCCTGCCGGTCATTCCCGCCGATATCCGTCCGATGGTACAGCTGGACGGCGGCCGCTTCGCCACAAGCGACCTTAACGAGCTTTACCGCCGCGTGATCAACCGTAACAACCGTCTGAAGAAGATGATTGAAATGGAATCGCCCGACATCATTATCCGGAACGAAAAGCGTATGCTTCAGGAATTTGTCGATGCTCTTATCGACAACGGCCGCCGCGGCAAGGCGGTCACCGGTGCCTCCAACCGCAGCCTGAAATCTCTTTCCGAGATGTTGCGCGGTAAGCAGGGGCGCCTCCGTCAGAACCTGCTAGGTAAGCGTGTCGACTATTCGGGCCGTTCGGTTATCGTCGTCGGTCCCGAGCTGAAGATCTATCAGTGCGGTCTGCC
>JAZNDS010000009.1:0-55871 GCA_045588145.1 Eubacteriales bacterium
GCAGCGCTCTTCTATGGTAAAATGATGGTAGCTCATATTGTTTCCTCCTGTTATTTTGGTGTGTGGTAGCTTCATTATAGCACAGGATTCAATATGAGTTTTCTTTTTTTAATTGTGTTGCACTTGATAGTATAATTCACCGATTAAAAGAAAAAGGGATACGAGTTTCGTATCCCTTTCTTCCGGTAGGGCGGGGGCTTTGGCTCCTGCCGTTTTTTAAATAAGCGTAATGGATCTGATTCGCTGCGTAACGCGCGGGCGGTCGTTGTAGTCGGTCGGAACCGAGGCGATGCGATCGACAGCCTCTATGCCCTCAATGACCTTCCCGAAGGCGGCGTACTGCCCGTCAAGATGCGGGGCATCGGCGTGCATGATAAAGAATTGCGAGGAGGCGGAGTTGGGGTTCATCGCGCGCGCCATCGAAAGCACGCCGCGGGTGTGGCGAAGCTCGTTCTTGTGGCCGTTGGCTGCAAATTCACCGACAATGTTCTCCTTCGCGCCGCCCATACCGGTGCCCTGGGGGTCACCGCCCTGGATCATAAAGCCGGGGATCACGCGGTGGAAGATCAGGCCGTCATAAAAGCCCTCCTTCACCAGCTTTTCAAAGTTCGCCACCGTTTTGGGGGCGATCTCGGGATACAGCTCTACCTTCATCGTATCGCCGTTTTCCATTTCGATAAGTACCATGACAGTTCTCCTTCATATTTTTGTGTTTTATGGAATATACTAACGCTAAAAAGCGAGGTATAGCGATGGAAATAAAAAGCTTTGATTTCAAAAAGACGGCGGCGGTCTTTATCTGCCTTTTCGGGGCTCTTGCCGTCGTTTATATCGGGTTCCGTTTTCTTTTGCCCGTCCTTATTCCCTTTCTTTTGGCCTGGGGGGTGGCGATCGCCCTGCGTCCCCTCAATACCTGGCTCCACAAAAGGACGAGGATGCCCCCGCGCGTCCTTTCGCTTATCACGGTCCTTCTGGGGCTTTTTCTCCTGCTTTCGCTTTTTTCGTACCTCGTTTTTCGGTTGGTGAACGAGATACGGGGCTTTGCCGCCGCGCTTTCGGAGGATCCCGACGCGTTATCGGGGCTCCTTCGGTTTTTGGAGCCCTTGCTTCGGGGAAATGAGGAAGCGGGGGGCGAGGGGCTTTCGCGATTGGAGGAGCTGAAAAAATACCTCGAGCTTCTTCTGGTCAATGGGGTGGGCGATCTTCTTTCGGGGATCCCGCTTTGGCTTGGGAATGCGGTCTTAAGCCTGCCGGAGGCGCTTCTGTTTCTTTTCGTTACCGTGATCGCCGCCTGCTATTTCAGTATGGATCTTCCAAGGATCCACGAAACGGTTCGGAGTATATTGCCAAGTAATCTTTGCATAAAGCTTTCGAAGTGGCGGGAAAAGACCTTCCGTACGGGTGCCCTTTACGTGCGGGCCTATCTGATCCTTACGGCGGTGATCGCCCTCCTTCTTCTTGTTGGCTTTCTGATCCTTGGGGTCAATTACGCGCTGTTTCTTTCGCTTCTTTTCGCCCTGCTTGATTTTCTGCCGGTCATCGGGGTCGGCACGCTGCTTATCCCCTGGTGTCTTTTCTCCTTCGCGACGGGCAACCTGCCCTTGGGCATCGGTCTGCTCGTTCTCTTTGCGGTGATCGAGATCACCCGCCAGATCCTGGAGCCGCGGCTGGTCGGCGGCAGCCTTGGGGTCCCCCCGCTTCTTTCGCTCTTTTCGCTTTACGCGGGGGCAAAGCTCTTCGGCCTTGTCGGGATCCTTCTCGGGCCGCTTCTGGCGGTCTTTCTCAAAAGCACGCTGGCGCCGCTTTTGGCCGCCAAAAACAAAAAACCCGTCGCATGACGGGATTTTGTCAGTCAGATACGCTCGACCTTGCCGGAACGTAAGCAACGGGTGCAAACGTAAACGCTTTCGTGTGCGCCGTTCACAACAGCCTTGACCTTACGGATGTTGGGCTTCCAAGTACGGTTGGTCTTACGGTTCGAGTGCGAAACGTTATGACCGAAAACAACGCCTTTTCCGCAAACACTGCATTTTGCCATTACTGACACCTCCTGTAGTTATCCTATCCCGCGTGGGGGATAATCTATCTTATATTTTTTTATTAACGAAATTCACGCGAATAATAGTATATCACACCCTTTCGGAAATTGCAAGTGTTTTTTTCTCTTTTTTTAAAAAAAGAAAATTTGTTGCGAAAAGCCACTCTTTTTTAGGAAATAAATCTTGTATTCGGGTACCTTTTATGCTACAATAAAGGCAATAAAGGAAAAGGAGTGTGCGCTATGTCCAAGTTTTTTGCGTTTGTTGGGTACGTCGTCAGTGTACTGGCGGCGGCGTTCGGTATTTTTTATCTGATCAACAAGCTGACCGATAAAGAGATCGACGACGAGCTGTGCGAGGAGATCGGCGAGGAAGAGGAGGCTGTCTGCGATCCCGTTGATGAGGATGAGGCAGAGGTCCCGCTGGCCGAGTAAGCTTTGAAAAAGCCCCGATAAGAAGCCTTATCGGGGCTTTTTCTTTTTTCGGAAGCAGGCGAAATATGGCGGGGCGGGTCGTTTTTTTACGAAAAAGAATATGAATAAAATAAGAAGAGGCGTTCATATTCGCAAAAGGTGTGCGGGTTCGGCAGGGCTCGCCCTTTTTTTGTGTCGCGGCGGTTAAGAAAGCGTTAAAACCCTCTTTATAAAGAAAAAACATTTTTTGGGTTCAAAGGCTTTACAAAACAAAAGTGAAGTGCTATAATAATAAGCAATTTATAAAAGGGAGATTGGAAAATGGAAGCATTTAAGCGTTTCTTAAAAAGAAAAGACATCGTTTTTTCGGCTAAGCGATACGGGATCGATGCCCTGGGCGCGATGGCGCTCGGCCTTTTCGGCTCGCTTTTGATCGGAACGATCTTCAACGCCATCGGTCTTATTCCGGGGCTTGCCTTCTTTAAGGAGATCGGCGCGTACGGCGCAAAGGTCGCGGGGGCCGCGATGGCGGTCGCGATCGCCTATGCCTTGAAGGCACCGCCCTTCGTTATGTATTCGTCGGCCCTTGTCGGTATGATCGCCAACGCCGAAGGGGGGGCGGGCGGCCCGCTGGCCGTTCTCCTTATCACGATCGTGGCGGTGGAATTCGGTAAGGCCGTATCCAAGGAGACCAAGGTCGATATTCTCGTTACCCCCTTTGTCACGGTTTTCGTCGGCGGCGGGCTTTCGCTGCTTTTGGCGGGCTATATCGGCACGCTTGTCGGATACGTTGGCAGCTTTATCGGCTGGGCTACGTTCCAGCAGCCCTTTGTGATGGGCATTATCGTTTCGGCAGTCGTCGGTATCGCTTTAACGCTTCCCATCAGCTCGGCGGCGATCTGCGCGGCGATCGGGCTTTCGGGCGCGATGGTAAACGGTGTTGTTCCGCAAAACGCGGAGGGCTTGGCGCTTGCCGGCGGTGCCGCGATCGCGGGCTGCTGCGCCCATATGGTCGGCTTCGCGGTGATGAGCTACCGTGAGAACCGCGTGGGCGGTCTTTTGTCGCAGGGCATCGGTACCAGTATGCTCCAGATGCCGAATCTTATTAAAAACCCCCGCCTGTGGATCCCCCCTGTGCTGACCTCGATGATCACGGGGCCGCTTGCCACCTGCCTTTTCCGTATGCAGATGTACGGCGCCGCGATCAATTCGGGTATGGGTACCTGCGGGCTTCTCGGCCCCATCGGCATGATCCTTGGCTGGTACGGCGGCGAATACCCCGCCGCGGTCACCGCCCTTGATTGGATCGGCCTTGTGCTGATCTGCTTTGTTCTCCCCGCCGTCCTTTGCTTTGCCTTCGGTGAGCTTTTGCGCCGCATCGGCTGGATCAAGGAAAACGATCTGAAGCTGGATTGACGGAAGGGAAAAGGGATACGCAAAAAAGCGTATCCCTTTTCTTTTATACGATCTTCACTTGGTAGGCCGTTAAAAAGGCATCCAGCTCTATAAGCCAGCCAAGCAGCTGCGGGCGCCCCATCAGCTGCCCGAACCAGGTAACGTCCTTCCCCGAAAGGAGGACGTTCAGGCGCTCCTTATCAAGAAGCGAGGAAAGAGGGCAGGAGCTGTCTGCCAGCCGCTCCTCCAGCATTTTTCGCACGGCCTCCTCATAACGCGGGTTATGCGTTTTCGGGTAAGGGCTTTTCTTGCGGTGGATGATCTTATCGGGGAGATAGGGGCTCATCGCCCGCCGAAGCAGGGATTTTTCCACCCCGTCCTTGAATTTTTGCGACCAGGGGAGATTGTATACGTAGGAAAGGATGCGGTGGTCGGCAAACGGCACACGCACCTCCAGCCCCCTTGCCATGCTCATGCGATCCTTACGCGCCAAGAGGTTTGCCATAAAGTAATTGACCGAAAGGTAGCAAGCGATCTTGGCGTTTTTGTCCTCCTCGTTTTCTTCTCCCGTAAGCGGGGCGGCCGCCACCGCCTCGCGAAAGACCTCCCGCAGGCGCTCCTCCTTCCCGGTCCTTTCAACGATCTCGTCGGAGAAGAGCGAGGCGCGGACCGAGGCGTCGTGCACCCAGGGGAAGACGTCGCGGTTCAGCATTTCGGGACGGTAGAACCAGGGGTAGCCCCCGAAGATCTCGTCGGCGCATTCGCCCGAAAGGGCAACCGTGTGACGCCGCTTTACCTCGCCGCAGAAATAAAGCAGAGAGGAGTCGATATCGGCCTGCCCCGGCATATCCCGCATGATCGCCGCCTCGGGAAGCAGGGCGGCCACCGCCTCGGTCGGGGCGGTGAGGACGGTATGCTCGGTCGAAAGCTCCTTGGCGAGATAGATCGCGTAATCGTCATCCCGATTCGGCTGAAAGAGCGTGGGGGCATAGCTTTTGTTGTCCTCGTACTCAAACGAGTAGGTGGAAAGCGTACGCCCCTCCTTTTTATATTCCCTCGCCGCGACGGCGGTGATGATCGAGGAATCCAGCCCCCCCGAAAGAAAGGTACAAAGCGGCACGTCGCTGACCAGCTGGCGGCGAATGGCGTCGTATAGCAGGTCGTGGGTATGGGCGACCATCTCGCTTTCGCTCTCCCGCGCCTCCCCCTCGGGCTTCAGGGTGAAATAGGGGAACAGCCGAAGCCCCCGCCGATCGACGGTTCCGCAAAAGCCCTCCCTCAGCTGCTTGATGCCCCGAAGAACGGCGCTTCCCGGTAGGGTAACGGGGGTGGTGTAAAGCAATTCGAAAAGCCCGTCGCCGTCAAGCTCGGCGGGCATACCGCTTCCTTTAAGGATCGCCTTGATCTCCGAGGCAAAATAAAAGCGCCCCCCGTATTCGGCGTAGTAAAGCGGCTTGACCCCCAAGCGGTCACGCGCCAGGAACAGCCGATCCTTTTCGTGGTCGTAGACGCAAAAGGCGAAGATCCCATTCAGATGCTGAAGGCAGCCTTCCTTATAAAGGGCGTAGCTGTACAGCAAAAGCTCGGTATCGCAGTGTGTTTCGGGGCGGATCCCGCGGGCAAGCAGCTCGCAAAGCAGCTCCCGGCTGTTATACAGCTCTCCGTTATAAACGACCGTATAGGTATGCCCCTCGTATGTCACCGTCATCGGCTGGGCGCCCTTGTCGGGGTCGATGACCGCAAGGCGGTTATGCCCCAAGGAAAGGTGCTTCCCGTAGAAAACGCCGCTGTCGTCGGGGCCCCTATGCTTCATCGTTGCCCCCATTTCCTCGATCGGCACGGGCCGACCTCTTTCATAATCGTAAATTCCGCAAATAGAACACATAAGATGCCCTCCTCGTTGCAGTATATGAAAAAGAGAAGGGAAAAGGATACAAAAAAGCCAGACCGCGCTTGTCGGTTTGGCTTTTACGGTTATTTTTTAAAAACGAGCGGGTTTTCGGGGTAGGGCGGTTGCTCGGGCGGGGGCATATAGTCGCCGTAGATCGGCCCCCGCTCAACGCTTTTCGGCCGTTCGGGGAAGTCAAAGACCGCCCGTCCGTTTTCAAGCCGCAGGGCCGCCGAGAAGGGGCGCCCCGTCTTTTGCGAGAC
Source organism: Eubacteriales bacterium (assembly GCA_045588145.1). Taxonomy (GTDB): domain Bacteria; phylum Bacillota; class Clostridia; order Oscillospirales; family CAG-272; genus UBA1740. The sequence goes on from JAZNDS010000009.1 coordinate 5,999, forward strand.
AAAGCCCTCTAAAAGATCGGTCTTCCCTTCGGTGAGAAGCTTTTCAACGGCCGATTTTGGGATCGTGCGTCCGCAGATCACCTCTCTTACCGAGAAGCGACATTCCTTTTCGCGGTAATTGGCGCAGCCGTACCCGAAGGAGGTGCGGCGCACCCTCCCCCCGCAAAGCGGGCAGGGGCCGACCTCGTCCCCGAAAAGTCCCGTGTCGGTATCTCTTTCGGGGGGCGCCTCCTTCTTCGCAAAGACCGAAGCGATCTCGCTTTCGGCCAGCCTTACCGAATCCTGCACGCTGCATTCTCCGCGGTAAACGCGCTTTAAGGCACGACCAAGCTCGCTGGTCTTGTATTTATCCATGCTGATGCCGAGGCGGGTCATCGCCTCGATCAGATACACCCCGTCGGGCAGGATGGTGTATACGTCCTTTTTCAGCTGTATGTAACGGCTTTTCTTGGCGTTGTCGATGATGCCGGTGCGCGTGGCCTCGGTACCAAGCTCGAGGCCCTCAAAGATCGCGCGGTAATCCTCGCTGTCGTCCCCCTCGCCTTCGCCCTCGTCCGCATCGGCCTTGGCGGCCTTTTCTTCCTTAAAGGGATTTTTGAGGTAATTGTTCAGGGTCTCGATGGTATAATGCTTCGGGGGGGAGGTCTCCTTTTCGGTGGGGGTGAAATCGACAAGGACGGCCTCCCCCTCCTTTAAGGGGGGCAGAAGCTTATCCTTGATCGTGGCTTCGTCGTACTTCGTCCAGCCGGGGGAGAGGATGGCGGTCCCCTTCAGGGTGAATTTTTCCAGCTCTCCGACGCTGATCTCCAAAACGCTTTTCACCACCTCGCAGGGCTCCGCGCAGAAGACGGCGACAAAGCGGCGAAAAACCGTGGAGTACACCGTGAATTCCTCCGCCGAGAGCGCCCCCTTCTCGGGGATCTTGTAGGTCGGCGTCAGGGCCGAGTGGGATTCGATCTTAGCGTCGTCAAAAATGCTTTTGCTGTCCTTGAAGGTGACGGGGTATCCCAGCTTTTTTACGTTTGAAAGAATGGCCTTCATCTTATCCTTCTCGGCAACGGCCAAATATTCGGAGTTGGTACGGGGATAGGTCAGGTAGCCTTCCTCGTAAAGCTTCTGGATGATGGCAAGGCTGTCGGTCATTGACATCTTATGCTTTTTCCCGAGGACGTTTTGCAGCTTGGAAAGCGAATACAGCTTCCCGGGGGAGAGGGTATCCTTCTTGCTCTTCTGGGAGGTGACGGTCGCCCCTGCTTTGGTAAGGGCCTCGCAATAGGCCTCGGCCTCGGCTTTTTTGTCAAGCGGGAATTTCTTTTTGGAGGTAAGCTCGACGGTCGTTCCGTCGGTCTTAGCATGGCTTTGCGCCACAAGATATTTTTCGGGCACAAACTTGGAAATAGCGGTGTCACGGTCATAGATCGCCTTTACGATCGGCACGATCACGCGGCCAACACGCAAAAGCTTCCCGGTCTTCAGGGTGGCGTAGCGCGTGAGATTGACCCCGTACAGCCAGTCGATAAAGGTACGGGCGTATCCTTCGTCGGCCAGACGGTCGTATTCGCTTTCGTCGGCCGCCTCAAGAAGCGCCTTTTTGATGGTCTCGGGGGTCTGGTCGGGCAGCCACAGGCGGCTTTGCTTCTTTTTCGTGCGCAGGGCCTTTTCGATACAGGTCCTTACGATGATCTCTCCCTCGCGGTCGGCGTCCCCCGCGTTGATGATCTCGTGAACGTCCTCTCGGTTGCAAAGCGCCTCAATGGTCTTGAATTGGCGGATCACCCCGTCATCCGGCCGTTTGTCGTCCCCCCGCCGCAGCTCGTAGCGGAATTCCTTCGGAAAGCAGGGAAGGTTGTCCATTCGCCAGCGCGGCTTTTCCTCAAGAGGGGTCTCGGCATAAGCCTCGATATCCACCAAGGAGAAAAGATGCCCGAAGGCCCAGCTGATGAAATATTCGCCGCATTCAAGATATCCGTTCTGTCGCTTGACCTCTTGCCCGATGCCGGCGGCAATATTGCGGGCCAGCGAGGGCTTTTCGGCAATGATCAGCTTCATATCCTTCTCCTTTCTTTCGTATGTTACTTGGTATTATTATACCGCCGCGGTCGCTTTACCGCAAGGGGAATTTTGTCAGTCGGGCCCGTTTTTCCGCTTTTTCTTTTCTTCTTCACCGAGAAAACGCAAAAAGGCCTTGAAGGCGCCCGGCAGGGCGTAGGTGCTTTTCAGCTCCTTGTAGGAAACGAAGGAAAAACGCTCTCCCTCTTCCTTTTCACATTCGACCGTATAGCCCCGCATATGCCACTCAAGATGCGAAAAGATGTGCTTTGCGTCGGTGGCAAAGGAAAGACGAAGCGGGAAAAGCCCCATCGAAAGGACGGCCTCCCTTGCCTCCCCTTCGTCAAGAATGGCGGGATGGGAGGGGAATTCCCACATATCGGCCAAAAGGCCCGAGGAGGGGCGCTTCCGAAGCGCGATCTTATCGCCGCACCGAAACAGAAAAACCGTTTTTTCCTCGATCGCGCGTGGCTTCTGCGGCGCCCGATAGGGAATTTCTTTTGTAAGGTTTTGTTTGCAAGCTTCACAAATTTTATTCCAAGGGCAGGCATCGCAGCGCGGATTTTCCCCCGGCACGCAAAGCACCTCGCCAAGCTCCATCAGGCCCTGCGTCAGATCCGAGGCATCGGCGGGGGCCTTGGGGTATACGGCTTCTAAAAGCGCGGTGATCCGCTTGCGTACGGACATCTGCAAAACGTCGCTTTTATCGGCAAGCAGGCGGCAGATAACGCGCAAAACGTTTCCGTCCACGGCGGGGGCGGGGCGACCGTAGGCGATCGAGGCGATGGCCCCCGCCGTATAGGCCCCGACCCCGGGGAGCGTGAGCAGCTCTTCTACCGTGTCGGGAATGACGCCTTGAAAATCGGTCATCACCTTTTTTGCCGCCTTTTTCAGGTTGCGGGCGCGGCTGTAATAGCCAAGGCCCTCCCAGCATTTCATAAGAAGCTCATCCTCCGCTTCGGCAAGCGCCCCTACGGTGGGGAAGGTCCCAAGAAACCGCTCGTAATACGGAAGGACGGTTTCAATGCGCGTTTGCTGCAGCATGATCTCGGAGATCCAGATGCGGTAGGGATCGGCGTCGGCGCGGAAGGGAAGCGGGCGCTTGTTTTCGCGGTACCACGCAAGAAGCGGCGCGACGGCGCTTGCGATCTTTTCTTGTTCCATACGGCTTTCTCCCTCCCGTTTTTTCAAGTATATCACAAATTTTGAAAATCGTAAAGTTTTTTTCATCTTTTTTCGTTTTCGTCATTGACAAAGACTTATTTATTTGATATACTACGACTGTATAATACTATTATTTGCGTGAAGCACAGGAGGCAGCTATGGAATATTTTAAGATTTCTCTTCGTCCCCACAAGAAGATCGTGAACGTTGATTACTGTGAGGGCCTGATCTGGGAAAGCTTTGATGTTCTTTCCAAAACGGGGCAGGTATACCCGAATTTCCAGGTAGTCAACCAGGGGGATGGCAGCTATGCCGTTTATCTTCTGATGCCCGGTGCCGACGCGCTTGATTTCAAATATTGCTCCGAGGATACGGTGGCCGCGGTCGAAAGGCTGGCGGGCATCTTCTCGCTTCGCATCGAATCGGTCGGAAACTGCATCACGTGCGAGGATTCCTGCGCCTGCGAGGCTCCCTCGTGGTATTCGCTTTACACCGATATGATGGCCGAGGAAAGCCCCGTGCTTTGCGGCGATTGCGGCAAGCCGGTCCCGCTTTATAAGCTGCCGATGATCCTCGATAACGAGGGGCGCAGCGTCTTCCTCAACTGGCAAGAGCAGTTTAAGGCCATGCAGAAGCTGGATGCTTACAACTATTCGGCTGAGCTGGAGAAGGAGATGTACGATCCCGCCTCCCGCCTGAATAAGACCGGTCGCGGCCTTTGCCGTGCCTTGGAGAAGGCCAAAAACGTTCCCGTCTTCTGCCATATGGAGCGTGCGAGGGCAAACGGCAACGCCTGCCCTGTCTGCGGCAACGAGATGGCGCAGTTTGCGGGAGAAGGCATTTCGGGCCTTGCCTGCGAAGCCTGCCGTGTCACCGCCCACTGAACGAAAAAGAATACATAAAGCGAAAAAGAGCCCTCGGGCTCTTTTTTGACGAAAGGGACAAATATGAAAAACCGCAAGGAAATATCCGAAAGGATCGGCGCCTATCTTTCGGCGCATAAAGAGGAAATATTCGGGCGTCTTTCCACCCTTTGCCGCATCCCCTCGGTGGAAGGGCTCCCCCAAAAAAAGAAGCCCTTCGGGGAAACCGTCGGGCGCGCGATGCAGACCGCCCTTTCCTTCTTCTGTGAGGAGGGCTTTACCCCCTTTACCGAGCCCGAGGGGCGCTTCTCTCTGGCTACCTACGAAAAGGGAGAAGCCCGTATCGGCCTTTTCGGGCATTGTGACGTGGTGCCCGCCGCCGAGGGGTGGACGGTAAGCGGCCCCTACGAGCCACACCGGCATAACGGCTTTTTCTTCGCGCGTGGATGCGAGGATAACAAGGGGGGCATCGTTGCCGCCCTGTACGCGATGAAGGCGATCAAGGCGCTTTCCTTGCCCCTCTCGTCCTCGCTCGTTGCTTTTATCGGCGGGAACGAGGAGACCGGTATGAAGGATATCGAGGCCTTCTCGGCGCTTTGTCCGATGCCCGCGGTATCGCTTGTGCCCGATAACGATTTCCCTCTTTCGATCGGGGAAAAGGGAAGGGCCGAGGGGTGGCTCGTCAGCCCCCGCCTCTCCTCGGCGATCCTTGATTTTCGCGGAGGTGAATGCTTTAACATCGTTTTAGACCGTGTTAGTGTTACCCTGGCCTACGACGGGGCCCTGTATCGCGAGCTTTGCGAAAAGAAGCTCCCCTCGGTCGAATACGAGGTCGAAAGCGATCGGGAGCATATCGATCTGACCGTCCGCGGCATCGCGGCGCACGCCAGCGCCCCCCGCGGGTCGCAAAACGCCGCCGAGAGGGCGGCCTATCTCCTCGCCTCCTGCGAATCGCTGAATAGGAGCGATCGCGATATATTCGCGAATGCCTCGCGCCTTTTAAGCGACCCCTTTGGGGGAACGCTGGGGATCGCGGGGAAGGACGGCGCCTTTGGCGCCCGTACGGCCGCTTGCGGTATGGCAAGGCTGAAGGGGGGAAGGCTGTATCTTTCCGAGGATATCCGCTACGGCAGCGCCGTTTCGTGGGAGACCCTCTCAAGGGCCCTTGCCGGGGCGCTTGCGCCCTGCGGCTGGCAATTTGAATGCGGCGGGGCGACCGACGGCTTTGAGCTGGAGGAGGACGGGGCACTGTCGAACGCCCTGCTCGCGGTCTACCGGGAGGAAAGCGGAGACGGGGAGGCAAGGCCCTACCGCAGCGGCGGCGGTACCTATGCCCGCCACCTGAAAAACGCCTACAGCGTGGGGCTTACCTGCCCGATCGGCGGACAAAAGCGCACCTACCCCCTGCCAACGGGGCACGGCGGCGTGCATCAGGCCGACGAGTGTATTTGCGAGGAGGAGTACCTTCTGGGGATCCGTATCCTTACGATGATGCTTCTTTCGCTGGACGAAGCGCTTCATCATGAAGCGTGAGCCCACGGCTTGCACCGCCTGTCCGCGGCGATGCGGGGTGGACCGCGCAAGCGGCGCGCTCGGCCTTTGCCGCGCCCCCGCGACTCTTCTCCTTTCACGTGCCGCCCTGCATATGTGGGAGGAGCCCTGCCTTTCCGGCACACGCGGTTCGGGTACAGTTTTCTTTACAGGATGCCCGCTTTCCTGCGTTTATTGTCAAAATAAGGCGATAAGCCGTGGCGAAAACGGTTATCCCGTCACCGAGGAGCGGTTTGTTGAGATCCTCCTTTCCTTGCAGGAAAAGGGGGCACATAATATCAATCTTGTGACGCCCACGCATTACGCGACCTTGCTGCCCTCCTTACTGAAGCGAGCAAGGGAAGCGGGGCTTAGCGTCCCGATCGTATATAACTGCGGCGGCTACGAGGGGCTTGATTCCTTGCGCGCGCTTCGGGGGCTTATCGACATTTACCTGCCCGATTTCAAGTACGCCGATGCCGAGGCGGCGAAGCGCTATTCGGCGGCACCCGATTATTTCGAGGTCGCCAAGGCTTCTCTTCGCGAGATGGTCGATCAGTGCGGGGATGCGGCCTTTGATGAAGAGGGAATGATGCAAAGGGGCGTGATCGTTCGCCACCTGATGCTCCCCGGCAATTACCGCAATTCGCACGACGTTCTGAAGTATCTGGCCACGACCTATGGGGATCGGATCTATATAAGCCTTATGAATCAATATACCCCGATCGGGGATATCGGAGAGCGTTTTCCCGAGCTTGCCTCCACGGTTTCGGATAAAGAATACAGGCGGCTCGTTGCCTACGCCGTGCGCCTTGGCGTTACGCGGGGCTTTACCCAAGAGGGCGGCGCCGCTGTCGAAAGCTTTATTCCCGCCTTTGACGGCGAAGGGGTGTTATAAGGGCAAGCAAATATAATAAATTGGGCGAGAACATAAGGTTTTTGCTCACAAAGTCGGAAAAATAGCGAAGATATAAAAAAGAGTTGTACTGCAAAAATACAACTCTTTTTTGTTTGCGGGTAGGCATACATGTGAAAGCCCTTTTTATTCCTTGCTTTCGAGCCAGTTTTTTCCCACCGTGATATCGACGGTCAGGGGGATCGAAAGGGCGGCGGCCTTTTCCATCTCCTCCTTGAGAATGATCTTGGCGCGCTCGGCGCAGCTGACGTGCGCTTCGAGGATCAGCTCGTCATGCACCTGCAGGATAAGAGCGGCGTCGATCCCCTCTTCCTTTAAGCGGCGGTCGACCGCGATCATCGCAAGCTTGATGATATCGGCGGCGCTCCCCTGCAGGGGGCTGTTCATCGCGGCACGCTCCCCGAACTTCCGCGTCGGGTACTGTGGGGCCCGCAGCTCGGGCAGGTAGCGGCGGCGGCCGAAAAGTGTTTCGGTGTAGCCGTTCTGCTTGGCACCCTCGATCACCCCGTCAAGGTATTCCTTGACACGGGGGAATTGGGCGAAATACGCCTCCTGATATTGCTTGGCGTCCTTGACCGAGATATGCAGATCGCCCGAAAGCGAATAGGCGGAAATGCCGTAGATGATCCCGAAATTCACGGCCTTGGCACGCTTGCGAAGCTCGGGCGTGACGGCGTATTCGGGGATCGAGAAGGCGGCCGCCGCCGTGCGCGCGTGGATATCGGCTCCGCTTCGATAGGCGTCCTGCATGGCTTCGTCGCCCGACATATGGGCCAAAAGCCGAAGCTCGATCTGCGAATAGTCGGCATCGATCAGAACGTATTCGTCGCTCTTTGTGACAAAGAAGCGGCGAAGTCGGCGTCCAAGCTCGGTCTTTACGGGGATATTCTGCAGGTTCGGCTCGGCCGACGAAAGGCGGCCGGTGGCGGTTAAGGCCTGCTTGAATTCGGTATGCACGCGTCCGTCCGCCGACACCGCCGCAAGAAGCCCCTCAACGTAGGTGGAGTAAAGCTTGGTCAGCTGGCGGTACTCTAAGATCGCGTCGATGATCGGGTGATGGTTTCTTAATTCATTCAGAACGTCCGCGTCGGTCGAATAGCCGCTTTTCGTCTTTTTGGCGGCGGGGAGCCCCAGCCGCTCGAAGAGCACCTCGCCAAGCTGCTTGGTCGAATGGATATTAAAGGATACACCTGCCATTTCGGTGATCGCGGCCTCGTCGGCACGGATCGCCCGTTGCAGCTCCTCGCCGAAGGCGGCAAGCCCTGCGGTATCCACGCAAAAGCCGCGCTCCTCCATCTCGGCTAAAACCCCCGCGAGCGGCAGCTCCATATCCTCAAGGACCGAAACGCCGCCGATCTCCGAAAGGCGCGCGTAAAGCGCCTCCTTCAGGTCAAAAAGCAGATGCGCCGTCGGCTGTCCCGCCTCGGGATAGACCGAAAGAAAGGAGCCGAGCAGCGACATAAGCTTCGGCTGCACGCCGGAGGAGTTGACCACGTAAGCGGCCAGCATCAGGTCACAAAGCGGGACTTTGGGGGTGATGCCGCTTTGGCAAAGAAGCCGATACAGCGGCTTCGAATCAAAGGTGATAAGCGGGGAAGGGCTTCCGAAAAGCGGGGCAATATCCGAAAGAGGGCCGCGGTAGACGAGGTTTTTCCCCTCCGAGGAAAGATAGAGGGCCCCTTCCTCGAAAAGAAGGGCGGTCTTTTTCCCAAGAAGCGAAAGCACCCCCTCGGCGTCGGTCTCCCCATAGCAGACGCACTCGCCCTTTTCTTGGCAGGCGCATGCGGCGGGGGCCTCGCTCTCCTTTTTGAAGAGGTGGAAGCGGGCGATCAGGTTCCCGAATTCGAACTTGGTAAAGCAGCGATACAGCGCTTCCTCGTCAATGCCCCGATAGGCAAAGCTCTCAAAGGGGGTGTCCAGCGGCACGGCGGTCTCGATCGTGGCCAGAAAGCGTGAAAGATAGGCGGCCTCTTTGTCCTTTTGCAGCTTTTCCCGCACCCCCTTGGAGATCGAGGGGGAATCGATGTGTGCGTAAACGCCGTCGAGCGTTTTGAATTCGGCGATCAGCTTCAAGGCGGTCTTTTCACCGACCCCCGCGACGCCGGGGATATTATCCGAGGAGTCACCCATTAAGGCCTTGGCCTCGATCAGCTCCTTGGGCTCGATCCCGTATTTTTCGAAGAAACCGTCACGGTCAAAGCAGACCGTTTCCTTATTTCCCGCCAAAAGGACCCGCGTTTTTTCGTCGATCAGCTGCAAAAGATCGCGGTCCCCACTTAAAATATAAGCCTCGGTATCGGCTTCGCCTGCGGCCATGCGGGCCAGCGTGCCCTGCAGGTCGTCGGCCTCATACCCCTCTTTTTCAAGAACGGTAAGCCCCATAGCCCGTAAGCATTCCTTGGCATAGTCGAATTGCTCACGAAGCTCGGGCGGGCAGGGCTTCCGGTTGGCCTTATAGGCCTCGTACACCTTCTTGCGGAAGGTGGGGGCGTGTACGTCAAAGGCGACGGCGGCATAATCGGGGGAAAGCGCCGAAAGGTGGCGCTGCAGGATCTGCACCATGCCGTATACCGCGTTGGTGCTTTTACCGTCCTTGGTCGAAAGGGGACGAATGCCGTAGAAGGCACGGTTCAGGATGCTGTTTCCGTCAACGACCAGAAGCTTTTTCATCATTCCTCTTCCTTTTCTTTGATCGGCTCTTCCTGTCCCTCGGTCACAAAGCGCAACGAGGGGGAGGTCTGGCGGCGGACGGTCAGAAGTGTGGCGACAGCACGTGCCGCGGCGTAAAAGAAGAAGGCCAGCAGCACGAAGTCGGGCATCGTATCAAAGAGAAGCGGAGTGCCGACAGCGGCGTGATAAACGAGGTTCGGTAAAGCGACCGCGGCCGAGAAAAGAAGGGTAAGGAGCGTGATATAGGTATGAAGCGCCCATTTCGCGCGACCGAGGGCAATGCGGCTTTCCCCAAGGAAAAAGAAGGCGGCAAGCAAAAACGCGCATTGGCAAAGCAGCTTATGGGGGTTATTGAGCATCATCTGCCCTTCAAAATACAGATAAAAGGAATAAAAGACCGAAAGGCCGACAGGGAAAAGCGAGAGCATGGCCCGCTTGGCACCCGAAAGGTCAAAGAGGGAAAGAATAAAGCCGATCCCGCCAAGCAGGGCGCAAAGGGCCGAAAGGACCGAAAAGACCGAGGCCAGCACGGTTCCGCTCCCTACCTTCGCAAACAGCGAGTAAGCAAAGAAAAGAAGGACCGCCGCCGAAAAGGCGGAGGAAAAGAGGGTGGGCACGTCCCGATAATCCCCCGTAAACACGAAAAGCTCCGAAAGCTCGTGCGAAAAAACGGCGCCGAAAAGGACGGCGGCCAGCAGAATAGCCGAGAAGGCGATCGGAAGCGTGGACGCGGTGAAATAACCCGAGGCGGCGTCATAATGTCCGAGAAGGGCAAAAATACGAAGCGTGATGACCGCCAGCGAGAGCGCCACGGTGATCAAAAGAAAGGCAAGATGTACGCGTTTGGTTTTCGTTGACATATGTTTTCTTCCTTTTTATTTAATATATAGGCCTTTTACGGTATAAAAAGCATCGTCCCTTCTATTGTACCTCTTAATTGTGAATAAAATGTATCGAAGAGGCCTTTTGCGGTAAAAAAAGAAAAAAGCCCCAAAAACCCAATAAAATCAAGGCAACTATACAAACTGCACAAAAAAATCGAAAAATTTCTACGATTTTTCTATATGGTTTTTTTAGAAAATTTTGTCACACCTCTTGCAAAGAAAAAAGCCATGTTATATAATATTTGCTGGTATGCGTTGAAGTGGGAGATTGCTGCCTACCCTGGGGCAGGGAACTTCCATGGAGTATGTCCGTTAAACGGGCGATGTCGAATAGTATGCCGTAGGGGGCATACCTTCCTACCGACCGAATCACCCTTTTGGGTGGTCGGGTTTCTTTTGGAGACTGAAAGAAACGCACGGCAGGGTGTGAAAGAAGACAGCCCTCCCTATTAAATAAAAGGAGGAAATTCAAATGGCAAACGCAAAGATCAGAGTTCGTCTTAAGAGCTACGACCACACTCTCGTGGACGCGGCGGCCGCTAAGGTCGTTGAGGTGGCGAAGAGAAACGGCAGTGCTGTTTCCGGCCCCATTCCGCTTCCTACCGAGCGTGAGATCATCACCATTCTTCGCGCTGTTCATAAGTATAAGGACAGCCGCGAGCAGTTCGAGACCAGAACTCACAAGCGCCTTATCGACATTTTGAATCCGCAGGCTAAGACCGTGGAAGCTCTTATGAGCATCGAGCTGCCTGCCGGTGTCGAGATCGAAGTCAAGGCTTAATCAAATTTAGTTTTCCCACCACATCCTTGTGGTCACGTTGGCGTTCCGAGCGATCGGGAAATTCAAAGCGTCAACCAATAACTAGGAGGAAAAAATGAAAAAAGGCATTATCGGAAAGAAGCTGGGTATGACCCAGATCTTCGATGAAGTCGGAAACGTGATCCCCGTTACCCTGATCGAAGCCGGTCCTTGCGCCATCGCGCAGAAGAAGACCGCCGAGAAGGATGGGTACGAGGCTCTGCAGCTTTCCTTTGAGGATTGCAGAGAAAAGGTTCTTTCGAAACCGGAAATCGGCCACCTGAAGAGTGCCGGTCTCGGTGCCAAAAGACATCTGAAGGAATTTCGTCTTGCGGATTGCAGCGCGTATAGCGTGGGCGACGTGATTTCTGCCGATACCTTCGCCAGCGGCGACAAGGTCGACATTACCGGAATCACCAAGGGCCACGGCTACACGGGCGCTATCAAACGCTGGAACCACCACATCCTGCGGATGACTCACGGTACGGGTCCTGTACACCGTCAGGTCGGTTCTATGGGTGCCAACTCGACGCCCTCCCGCGTTTACAAGAACAAGAAGATGGCAGGCCAATACGGTAACGAGCAGGTGACCATCCTGAATCTCGCCGTTGTTAAGGTCGACGCAGAGAAAAACCTGATCGCGGTCAAGGGCGCCGTTCCCGGTGCCAAGGGCGGTATCGTCTTCATCCGCGATTCGGTGAAAGCATAACGGAAGGAGGAACAAACAATGCCTACTATGAAAGTTGTTGATATGGCCGGCAAAGAGGTCGGCTCGATCGAGCTGTCCGAGAAGGTGTTCGGCGCCGAGGTTAACGCCGCGCTCCTCCACACCGCTGTCAGAGCTTATCTTATGAATCAACGTCAGGGCACGCAGTCCACCCTCACCCGCAGCGAAGTCTCGGGCGGCGGTAAGAAGCCCTGGAAGCAGAAGGGCACCGGTAGAGCAAGACAAGGCTCGACCCGTTCCCCTCAGTGGGTACACGGCGGTATCGCCCTGGGCCCGAAGCCCCGCACCTATCATATTGAGATGAACCGCAAGGCAAAGCAAGCTGCTATGTTCAGCGCCTTCTCTTCTAAGGTAGCCGCCGGCGAGATGATCGTCGTCGACGCCATCACCGCGACCGAATACAAGACCAAGGCTATGACCGAGATGCTCGCCGCGCTCAACGCCGGCAAAAAGACGCTGATCGTTCTTCCCGAGGTCAACGGCTTCGTCGTGAAGAGCTGCGCCAACATTCCCGGTGTCAAGACGGCGGTCTGCAACGCGATCTGCACCTATGACATCCTGAATTGCGATACCTTCATCATCGCCAGTGATGCGGTCAAGAAGATTGAGGAGGTTTACGCATAATGAGAAGCATTGAAAACGTCATCGTAAGACCTCTTATCACCGAAAAGAGCATGGACGGTGTTGCCGAGAAGCGTTACTGCTTCGAGGTTGCCGCCGATGCGACCAAGGCCGATATCGCGGCGGCAGTCGAAGCGATGTTCGGTGTTGAGGTTAAGAGTGTTAACACGATCAACATGAAAAAGAAACCGAAGCGCCTTGGCGTTCACGCCGGTTTCACCAGCGAGTGGAAGAAAGCGATCGTTCTTCTGAAGGAAGATTCCAAGACGATCAGCTTCTTCGACAGCATGAACTGATAAGGGAGGAAGAAGAAAATGGCTGCTATCAAATATAGTCCTACTACTCCGTCCCGCAGAAACATGTCGGCGCCTTCGTTCAGCGAGATCACCAAGTTCGAGCCGGAGAAGTCGCTCTTGGCCGTTAAGAAGAAGAACGCGGGCCGTAACAGCTACGGTAAGATCACCGTTCGCCACAAGGGCGGCGGAAACAGACAGAAGTACCGCTTGATCGACTTCAAGCGTCAGAACGAGAGCCCCGCGACGGTCGTCGGCATTGAGTACGACCCCAACCGTACGGCTTATATCGCCCTTCTGCAGCATGAGGACGGCAAGAAGAACTACGTTATCGCGACCGACGGTCTGCGCGCCGGCGACGTGATCTACGCTTCGGCCGATGCCGACATCAAGGTCGGTAACACCCTGCCGATCGCCAACATTCCCGTTGGTACCTTTATTAACAACATTGAGCTTTATCCCGGCAAGGGGGCCCAGATGGTCCGTTCCGCCGGCGCCTCGGCCCAGCTGATGGCGAAGGAGAACGGGATCGCCCAGGTCCGTCTTCCCTCGGGTGAGGTTCGTATGGTCCGTCTTGAGTGCAAGGCGACCATCGGTCAGATCGGTAACATCGAGCACGACACCGTCAAGCTCGGTAAGGCCGGTAAGACCCGCCACAAGGGCATCCGTCCGACCGTTCGCGGTTCGGTCATGAACCCCTGTGACCACCCTCACGGCGGTGGTGAAGGTAAGTCCCCCATCGGTCGTCCCGGCCCTGTAACGCCTTGGGGCAAGCCTGCCCTCGGTTACAAGACCAGAGACCGTAAGGCAAGGACCGATAAGTTCATCGTCAAGCGCAGAAATGCGAAATAAGCGGAAGGAGACAAGAGTATGAGCAGAAGCCTGAAAAAAGCCCCTTATGTAAAGCCGGAGCTTTACAACAAGATCGTTGCTATGAACGAAAAGGGCGAAAAGAAGGTTTTGAAAACCTGGTCTCGCGCCTCCACCGTTTTCCCGGATTTCGTTGGGCATACGATCGCCGTCCACGACGGTAGAAAGCATGTTCCGGTGTATATCACCGAGGATATGGTAGGTCGCAAGCTGGGCGAATTCGCCCCCACCCGTACCTTTAAGGGTCACGCGGGTTCGAAGACCTCCAACAACGGGAAATGAAAGGAGCAGACCTAAAAATGGAAGCGAAGGCATATCTGAAATATATCAGAATTTCTCCGCGTAAGGTAAAGATCGTTCTCGATCTTATCCGCGGCAAGGATACCGAGGTCGCCATGGCGATCCTCGAGAACACGCAGAAGAGCGCGTCCGAGCCGCTGATCAAGCTTTTGAAGAGCGCCGTTGCCAATGCGGAACACAACTTCAACATGAACGCCGGAAACCTTTATATTTCCGAGTGCTTCGTCTGCCCCGGCCCGACTCTGAAGAGAGTACAGCCGAGAGCGCAGGGAAGAGCGTTCAGAATCTTAAAGAGAACCAGCCATATCACGATGGCAGTAAAAGAGAAGGAGGTCGGCTGAGATGGGACAGAAGGTTAATCCCCACGGACTGCGCGTTGGCGTGATCAAGGGATGGGATTCCAGATGGTTCGTGGAAGACGAGGTCTTCGGCGATACCCTGGTTTCTGACTACAACATCCGAGAATATCTGAAGAAGAAGCTTCAGGCAGCCGGCTGCCCGAAGTTCGAGATCGAGCGCGACAAAGAGCGCGTTCGCGTATTCGTGCATTGCGCGAAGCCCGGTATGGTCATCGGCCGCGGCGGCGTGGAGATCGAAAAGCTCCGCGTTGAGCTGGAGGCTATGGTTGGCCGTCCCGTGATCGTTAACGTCGTTGAGATCCGCAACCCCGACCTCAACGCCCAGCTTGTTGCCGAGAGCATCGCGGCGCAGCTGGAAAAGCGTACCTCTTTCCGCCGCGCGATGAAGCAGGCCATCGGCCGCACCATGCGTCTTGGCGCGAAGGGTATCAAGGTTTGCTGCAGCGGCCGTCTCGGCGGCGCCGAAATCGCCCGCTCGGAGCATTACCACGAGGGAACCATTCCGCTGCAGACTCTCCGTGCCGATATCGAATACGGCTTCTATGAGGCCAACACCACCTACGGTAAGATCGGTATCAAGGTCTGGATCTATAAGGGTGAGGTTCTTGCCGAAAGCGCGGAGCGCGCCGCCAGAACCGACCGCACCGAGAGACGTCCCCGTCGCCCCGGCAACGGCAACAGCAACGGTCGCCGTCCCGCAGGCGGTAACAGCGAAGGCAGAGGTCCCCGCCGTTTTGATCACAGAAGAGCAGAGGAGGGAACCAAATAATGTTAATGCCTAAAAGAGTAAAGTACAGACGCGTTCAGCGCGGCCGTATGAAGGGCAAGGCCAGCCGTGGTACCACGTTGGCGTTCGGCTCTTACGGTCTCGTCGCTTTGGAACCCGCCTGGATCAAGAGCAATCAGATCGAAGCTGCCCGTATTGCTATGACCCGTTATACCAAGCGTGGCGGTAAGGTCTGGATCAAGATCTTCCCGGATAAGCCCGTAACCGAAAAGCCCGCCGAAACGCGAATGGGTTCCGGTAAGGGTTCGCCCGAATACTGGGTGGCCGTCGTTAAGCCCGGCCGCATCATGTTCGAGATGGAGGGCATCCCGGAAGCGGAAGCAAGAGAGGCCATGCGTCTTGCTATGCATAAGCTGCCGATCAAGTGCAAGTTTATCACCAAGAACGACGTGGTAGAAGCAGAGGAGGAATAAGCCGTGAAAGCAAAAGAATTGAGAGAGCTCAGCACCGAGCAGCTCGAAAAGAAGCTCGCCGAGCTTAAGAGCGAATTATTCAATCTCCGTTTCCAGCACGCTATCAATCAGCTTGATAACCCGCACAGAATTCCCGAGGTCAGACACGATATCGCACGCGTCATGACGCTTCTTGGCGAGAAGAATGTCTGAGGAGGTAGAGAAACATGATTGAACGTAACCTGAGAAAAACCAGAGTAGGCAAGGTCATCAGCACGAAGATGGACAAGACCGTCGTTGTCGCTATCGAGGATAACGTCCGTCATCCCAAGTACGGCAAGATCCTGAAGCGCACCACCAAGATCCACGCCCATGATGAGCAGAATGCCTGCAACGTTGGCGACAAAGTTTCCGTAATGGAGACAAGACCCCTTTCCGCGACCAAGCGGTGGCGCCTTGTTGAAATTATCGAGAAAGCGAAATAAGTTTCAACAATTATAAGTAGGCAGGTCAAAAAGCTTGTCGAAAAAGGAGGAAACCTAAGTGATTCAACAGCAGTCATTAATGAAGGTCGCCGACAATACCGGCGCCAAAGAGCTGATGTGCATCCGTGTGCTTGGCGGTTCGGCCAGACGCTACGCGGGCATCGGTGATATTGTCGTCGCGTCTGTTAAAAAGGCAGCGCCCGGCGGCATGGTAAAAAAGGGTGACGTTGTCAAGGCTGTTGTCGTTCGAACCGTGAACGGTGTCCGTCGTGCTGACGGCTCGTATCTCAAGTTTGACGAAAACGCCGCTGTCATCCTGAAAGATGATAATACGCCTAAGGGTACCCGTATCTTTGGGCCCGTAGCAAGAGAGCTTCGCGACAAGGATTTCACCAAGATCCTTTCTCTGGCTCCCGAAGTACTTTGATCGGAGGAAAAACAGATTATGAATACGCTTCATATTAAGAAAGACGATCTGGTCGTTGTTCTCTCCGGTGACGATAAGGGAGTTCGCGGCAAGGTCCTCGCCGTCTCGCCTAAGGAAGGCAAGGTCATGGTCGAGGGCGTCAACAAGGTCAAAAAGCACAACAAAGCCCGCAGACAGGGCGAGACCAGCAGCATCATCGAGACCGAGGGCGCGATCTACGCCTCCAAGGTCCAGCTGGTATGCCCCAAGTGCGACAAGGGCGTGCGTGCCCGTTACGTCTTCCGGGAAGACAAGGACGGTCAGCAGGTCAAGGTTCGCGTTTGCGCCAAATGCGGCGAGAAGATCTGAGTGGAGGAGAGTAGAAAATGTCTAGATACAGTGAACTTTACAAAAACGAAGCCGCTCCCGCCCTCATGAAGAAGTTTTCCTACAAGAGCCCGATGCAGATCCCGCGCTTCGAGAAGATCGTGATCAACGTCGGCTGCGGCGACGCCAAGGAAAACAGCAAGGTTATCGATTCGGTTATCTCCGAGATCTCCCTGATCGCCGGCCAGAAGGCGGTTCCGACTTTTGCCAGAAAGTCGGTTTCGAACTTCAAGCTGCGTGAAGGCATGAAGATCGGTGTTAAAGTAACGCTCAGAGGCGAGAGAATGTACGAATTTATGGACAGACTCTTTAACTTCGCCCTTCCTCGCGTGCGTGACTTCAAGGGGATCAACCCCAACGCCTTCGACGGCCGCGGCAACTACGCCCTCGGCCTTAAGGAGCAGTTGATCTTCCCCGAGATCGAGTACGATAAAATCGAAAAGATCCGCGGTATGGACATCGTGTTCGTAACCACGGCCCAAAACGACGAAGAAGCAAAAGAGCTGCTGTCCCTGATGGGCGCGCCCTTTGCGAAATGAGGAGAATGAAGAATGGCTAAAAAATCCATGATTCTGAAGCAGCAGGCGACGCCGAAGTTTTCGACCCGCGCTTACAACAGATGCAAGATTTGCGGCAGACCTCATGCGTATCTCCGTAAGTACGGTATCTGCCGTATCTGCTTCCGTGAGCTCGCCTACAACGGCGAAATTCCCGGCGTGCGCAAAGCAAGCTGGTAAAAACTCTTTTTCTATCGGCAGGAAAGCTTCGGCTTTTACCACCGATCAGCCGCCACGCAAGTGGCAGCAAGCATTTTGAACTTGCATAAAGGAGGATACTACAAATGCAAAATTCCGACGTCATTGCCGATATGCTCACCCGTATTCGGAACGCGAACAGCGCCAAGCACGAAACGGTTGACATTCCGGCGTCCAATCTCAAGAAATCCATTGCCGAGATCCTTTTCAACGAGGGCTATATCAAGAGCTATCAGATCGTTGAGGACGGCAAGCAGGGCATCATCCGCGTTACGCTGAAGTATGCCGCCAACAAGCAGAAGGTCATTCACGGTCTGCGCCGCGTTTCCAAGCCCGGCCTCCGTATCTATTCCGACTGCGAGAATATGCCCCGCGTGATGAACGGGCTGGGCATTGCGATCGTTTCTACCTCGAAGGGTATCATGACCGACAAGAAAGCAAGAAAAGAGAACGTGGGCGGCGAAGTCCTCGCGTTCGTCTGGTAAGGAGGCAAAGAAGATGTCAAGAATCGGAAGAGCCCCCATTGCCGTTCCTGCCGGTGTCACGGTTACCATCGGTGAAGGAAACGTCGTTACCGTTAAGGGCACCCTCGGTACCCTTACCTCTACCTTCCTGCCCAACGTTACCATTGAGCAGAACGACGGCGTTCTGACGGTTTCCCGTCACAGCGACGTGAAGGAGGACCGTGCCATTCACGGTCTGAGCCGTGCGCTCCTCGCCAACATGGTCGAGGGTGTTTCGAAGGGTTACTCCAAGCGCCTCGAGATCGTCGGCGTTGGGTACCGTGTCGAAAAGCAGGGCAAAAAGCTGGTTTTGAACCTCGGTTATTCTCACCCCGTTATCTTCGAGGAGAATAACGGGATCAGCTTTGAGACCCCCGATAGCAATACCATTATCGTAAAGGGTATCGACAAGCAGGCGGTCGGTCAGATCGCGGCCCAGATCCGCGAGAAGAGACCTCCCGAGCCGTACCTCGGTAAGGGTATCAAGTATGCCGGCGAAAAGATCCGCCGCAAGGCCGGTAAGACCGGTAAATAATGAAAGGAGTCAAAAGACATGGTTAAGAGAATCGACAGCAATAAGCAACGTCTTAAGAGACACACGAGAGTTCGCTCGAAGATTTTCGGTACGACTGAAAGACCCCGTCTTTGCGTCTACCGTTCCAACGCCAACATTTCGGCGCAGATCATCGACGACACCAAGGGTGTTACGCTGGCTTCCGCTTCCACGTTGGAGGCTTCCTTCGAGGGTATCGGGTCTAACAAAGAGGCCGCGAAGAAGGTCGGTATCGCGCTTGCCGAGCGTGCTATCGCAAAAGGCATTTCCGAGGTCGTTTTCGACCGCGGCGGGTATATTTACCACGGACGTGTATCGGAACTGGCTGCAGGCGCTCGCGAGGGCGGCCTGAAGTTCTGATTTTCCGGTTTGTACACACTCCAGAGATTAGAATTTAAGGAGAAAAACATGGCAAGAAGAAATGAAGCAATCGAGTCTGAATTTCAGGAAAAGCTCGTTGCATTAAACCGTGTTTCCAAGACGGTAAAGGGTGGTCGTATCGCCCGCTTCGCCGCTATCATGGTCATTGGTAACGGCAAGGGCAAGGTCGGCTACGGTCTTGGAAAAGCTGCCGAGGTTCCCGAAGCGATCCGCAAGGGAATCGAAGATGCAAAGAAAAACATGATCACCGTATCGCTTAACGATACCACCATCCCTCACGAGGTCACCGGCATTTTCGGCTCGGGTAAGGTTCTCTTGAAGCCCGCCCCCGCCGGTACCGGTATCATCGCGGGTGGTGCTGTTCGTAAAGTGCTGGAGGCCGCGGGTATCAAGAATATCCGTGCGAAGTGCCTTCGTTCCTCGAACCCCGTTAACGTAGTCAAGGCGACCTTCGAGGGTCTTGCCCAGCTCCGTTCGGCGGAAGAGGTTGCTAAGCTCCGCGGTCTTTCCGTGGACGAGATCAAGGGTTAAGGAGGGCTTTTAGCATGGAAAAGGTTAAAGTAGTCCTCGTTCGCAGCTTGATCTCCGCAAAACCCAATCAGAAGGTTACCGCGGCTTCGCTCGGCTTGCGCCGCCCCGGTGACAGCGTTATCCACGACAACGACAAGGTCCTGGCCGGCAAGATCAACGTTCTGCGCCACCTTGTTAAGGTCGAAGCGCTCTGAGACGGGAAAGAAAGGAGAGCAAAGAAATGAAACTTTATGAACTTTCTCCCGCCGAAGGCTCGGTCCGCGATTCTTTCCGCAAGGGAAGAGGCCCCGGGTCCGGAAACGGAAAAACGGCCGGTAAAGGCCACAAGGGACAGAACGCCCGTTCGGGCGGTGGCGTAAGACCCGGCTTTGAGGGCGGTCAGCTTCCGCTGTACCGTAAGCTTCCGAAGAGAGGCTTTACCAACAAGTTCGCCAAGAACTATGCCATTGTCAACATTGAGACCCTCAACAAATTCGAAGACGGCGCAGTAGTGGACGAAGCGGTCCTCCTCGCAAGCGGAACCGTTCGTTGTGCCTGCGACGGCATCAAGGTTCTCGGTAACGGCGAGCTTACCAAAAAACTTACCGTGAAAGCAGCTGTCTTTTCCAATACTGCGAAAGAGAAGATAGAAGCGGCAGGTGGAAAGACCGAGGTGGTCTGATATGCTGCAGACGTTTGTCAAAGCTTGGAAGCTTCCCGAGCTTCGCAAAAAGATCCTCTACGTCCTCTTTATCCTGCTTCTTTATCGGATCGGCGCGGTCCTTCCCGTTCCGTATGTGAACGCCTCGAACTTTGATTCGGTATTCGGGAACACCATTTTCTCGTATATGAATACGCTTTCGGGCGGCTCGCTCGGACAGGCGACGCTTTTCGCCCTCGGTATTTCCCCCTATATCACGGCTTCGATCGTTATTCAGCTTCTCTGCGTAGCGTTCCCGAAGCTTGGTGAGCTTTCTAAGCAAGGGGAAGAGGGAAAGGAAAAGATCAACACCATCACCCGTTGGGTAACGATGGCTCTCGCGATCGTTACGGCAATCGGCTACTATATGCTTCTTGCCGACAGCGGTATGCTGGTAAGCGGCGCCGCGAAGGCGGACGGTGGCCCCTGGTTCCTGTATGCGGTCGTGATCGTTACCTGCTTCTGCGCAGGTGCCTCGCTCGTTATGTGGCTGGCAGAGAAGATCAACGCCAACGGTCTCGGAAACGGGATTTCGGTCATCCTCTTCTTTAACATCATCCAGACGCTGCCCTCGACCATCATCAATCTGGTCGCCGTTTGCAGTGATGGGTTCTCGCTCGGCGTCGGCAAGGGCTTCCTTGGCATCGGCCTTTCGCTCTTCGTCCTTCTCGGGCTTCTCGCCCTCGTCTTCTTCATCGTCTTCATCACGGGAAGCGAGCGCCGGATCCCGGTACAGTACGCCAAGCGTGTTGTCGGCCGTAAAATGTACGGCGGGCAAAGCACCCACCTTCCCCTGCAGCTGAATATGTCGGGCGTTATGCCTGTCATCTTCGCTTCCTCGATCGTTTCCTTGCCCTCTACCATCATGGTTCTTTGCAAGGTGACCGAGAAGACCGAGGGCTTCTGGGGCGGTCTTTACCGCTTCTTGGATCCCAGCGGTTGGTTCTATCCCATCTTTTTGTTCGTTCTCATCATCGCTTTCGCCTATTTCTACAGCGCCATCTCCTTCAACCCGGTTGAGGTTGCCAACAACCTGAAGCGGAACGGCGGTATGGTGCCCGGCATCCGTCAAGGCAGACCGACGGCGGAATACATCGCGAAGATCCTCAGCAAGATCACCCTTATGGGCGCTCTGTTCCTCAGTATCATCGCCATTCTTCCGATCATCGCCCGTCCCTTGGTGTTGACGCCTATCATCAATGCGATCCTCAGTGATGCGACGACCGCGGCTTCCTTGGCTTCGACCTTCACCTTCGGTGGTACGTCGATCCTGATCGTCGTCGGTATCGCGCTGGAGACCGCAAGAGAGATCGAGGCCCAGCTGACGATGCGGAACTATAAGGGCTTCCTTTCGTAAGAGGAGAGAGATATGAAGATCATATTTCTGGGGGCCCCCGGTGCCGGTAAGGGCACGCAGGCAGAGATCGTTTCGGAGCGCTTCGGGATTCCGACGATCTCGACCGGTGCCATCATCCGGCAAGCGGTAAAGGACGGTACGCCTACCGGCCTTGCCGCAAAGGCCTATATGGACAAAGGCGCGCTGGTTCCCGACGAGGTCGTCGTTAACCTGGTCAAGGAAAGACTGGCGATGCCCGATTGTGCCAAGGGCTTCATCTTAGACGGATTTCCCCGTACGGTGCCTCAGGCCGAGGCGCTGGAGAGAATGGGTATACGTCCCGACGCCGTCGTCTCGCTTGAGGTCTCCGACGAGGAGATCATCGCGCGGATGAGCGGGCGCAGGGTCTGTCCCACCTGCGGGGCAACCTTTCACGTAACCTCCAAGCCTCCTAAAAAGGAGGGCATCTGCGATAAGTGCCAGGACGCGCTTACGGTTCGCCACGATGATAAACCCGAGGTGGTCCTTGACCGTCTCTCGGTCTATCACGAAACGACCGAGCCCCTGAAGGACTTCTACGAAAAGCTTTCGCTTCTCGTTCCGGTCAAGGGTCAGCGGACGGTCGAAGAGACCACGCGCCTGACGCTTGCCGCCCTGGAGGCAGTTCAATGATTTCGATCAAAAATGCCGAGCAGCTCAAAAGGATGCGACAGGCAGGCCGAATAACCGGAGAAGCCTTGCGGGTGGCTGAAGAAGCGATCCGCCCCGGTATCAGCACGAAGGAATTGGACGGGATCATTCACCGATACATTGAAAAATGCGGTGCCCGCCCCTCCTTCCTCGGATACGGTGGCTTTCCCGGCGCGGCTTGCATCAGCATCAATAACGAGGTCATTCACGGCATCCCCAGCAAGGATCGCTTTCTTACCGAAGGCGATATCGTGAAGGTGGATGTCGGTGCCTGCTATCAAGGCTACAACGGTGACGCTGCCAGGACCTTCGCGGTCGGTAGCATCTCCCCCGAGGCAAAGCGCCTCATAGAAGCAACGAAGGAAAGCTTCTACCGTGGCGTTGCCGCGGCTTTGGCAGGGGGACGCATCGGGGATATCGGAAGCGCCGTAGACAGCTACGTGCGTGGGTTCGGATATTCCGTAGTCCGTCGGTATGTCGGGCATGGCATCGGGGCCGAGCTTCACGAGGATCCCGAGGTTCCGAATTTCGGAACGGCGGGGCACGGGGCAAGACTCTTTGCCGGAATGACGATTGCCATTGAACCGATGGTAAACGTAGGCGGTGCGGACGTTCGCGTCCTGCCGAATCACTGGACGGTTGTTACTGTCGACGGCTCCTTATCGGCTCACTACGAGAACACCGTAGCGATCCTTGAGAACGGGCCCGAGCTTTTAACAGATGTTCCGTAATTACAACGAAAGGGTGTGATTTTTCTGCCGAAGGATGATCTTATTGAGTTTGAGGATGGGGTAGTGCTGGAAGCGCTGCCGAACGCCACCTTCAAAGTCAAGCTTCCGAACGGTCACATCGTGACCGCCCATATTTCGGGGAAGCTTCGTATGAACTATATCAAGATTCTGCCGGGTGACACGGTAACGGTCGAGGTCTCGATCTATGACCTGACCAAGGGCCGCATTACGTGGCGGAAAAAGTAAAATTTGTTTCTGAAAGGAACGGTATACAAGAATGAAAGTAAAGCCTTCCGTCAAGAAGATTTGCGAAAAGTGCAAAATCATCAAGAGAAAAGGCCATGTCATGGTTATCTGCGAAAACCCCAAGCATAAGCAGAGACAGGGCTGATGACCTTTCGGTCAATTTATAACAAGAAGGAGAGTAAAATCCATGGCTCGTATTGCTGGTGTTGATATTCCCAACAACAAGCGCGTCGAGATTGCCTTGACGTATATCTACGGCATCGGTCCCAAAAGCGCACAGGATATTCTTGCCAAAACCGGCATCAATCCCGATACCCGCGCGAAGGACCTGACCGAGAGTGAGGTTGCAAAACTTCGTGATGTTATCGAAGCCGACTACCGTGTAGAGGGTGACCTCCGCCGTGAAGTCGCGATGAACATCAAGAGCATGGTCGAGATCAACTGCTATCGTGGGATCCGCCACAGAAAAGGCCTTCCCGTGAGAGGTCAGAGAACCAAGACCAACGCAAGAACCAGAAAAGGTCCGGCGAAGACTATCGCCAACAAGAAGAAATAAGGAGTGAGAAAAGATGGCAAAAGCTACTGTCGCTAAAAAGGCTGTTAAAAAGCGCCGTGAGCGTAAGAACGTCGAGTCGGGTACGGCTCATATTCGCTCCACTTTTAATAACACCATCGTTACCATTACCGATACCCACGGTAATGCCATTTCGTGGGCTTCTGCCGGTGAGATGGGCTTCAAGGGCTCGAGAAAATCGACTCCCTACGCTGCTCAGACTGCCGCCGAAACCGCTGCTAAGGCCGCTGTTGACAACGGTATGAAAACGGTAGAGGTTTACGTAAGAGGTCCCGGGTCGGGACGTGAGTCCGCCATCCGCGCGCTTCAGACCGCCGGTCTTGAGATCACGCTGATCCGCGACGTAACGCCCATTCCCCACAACGGCTGCCGCCCGCCTAAGCGTCGCCGCGTATAATTCAAGGGAGGTATAAAAAAATGGCAAGATATACAGGTCCTGATTGCAAGCTTTGCCGTAGAGAAGGCTGCAAGCTTTACCTTAAGGGTGATAAGTGCGTTTCCGCGAAGTGCCCCTTCGAAAAGCGCGCCGCGGCCCCCGGTCAGCACGGTGCTGCCCGTAAGAAGGTAGAGGAATACGGCAGACAGCTTCGTGAGAAGCAGAAGACCAAGCGCTACTATGGCGTTCTGGAAAGACAGTTCAGAAACTACTATGAGATGGCCGTCGTAAAAGAGGGTATGACCGGTGAGAACCTGCTTATCCTTCTGGAAAGACGCCTTGACAACGTTGTTTACCGTATGGGTATGGCCGAAAGCCGCAAGGAAGCCCGTCAGCTGATCCTGCACGGTCACTTCACCGTGAACGGACACAAGACGACGATCCCCTCCCAGCTGGTCAAAGCCGGTGATGTTGTTGCCGTGAAGGAAAGCCGTCGTGACGGTGCCAAGATCAAGGCACTGGCCGAAAGCGCTGCTACGCGTGTCAAACCGAAGTGGATCGATTTCAACGAGACTGACCTTGCTGCCCGCATTCTGACGCTCCCCGTTCGCGAGGACATCGACTTCGAATTCGAAGAGCAGCTTATCGTTGAGCTTTATTCCAAATAATCACCTCCGGTTGCCACAGGTCCTTTGGCACCGAGGTGCGCTTTGGATGTGGCATTCAATAACCCAGCCTATCCCGTAGCGGATAGCCACGAAATATTGTTTAGGAGGAGCATTCGATGTTTGAAAAACCCAACATTATCATCAACGAGCTGAAGGAAGACGGCAGCGAAGCCGAGTTTGTTGTAGAGCCCCTGGAAAGAGGCTACGGCATCACGCTTGGTAACTCCCTGCGTCGCATCCTGCTCAGCTCTTTACCCGGATATGCCGTTACCAGCGTTAAGATCGAGGGCGTGAAGCACGAGATCTCGACGGTGGAAGGGGTCAAAGAAGACGTTCCCGAGATCATTCTGAACGTCAAGGGCATCATCGCAAAGCTTTACACCGAGGAGCCGAAGACCGTCCTTATCGACGTCACCGGTCCGAAGGTCGTGACTGCGGGCGATATCGCTCCCGACGCGGATATCGAGATCCTTAACCCCGAGCACGTTCTGGCTACCATCAGCACAAACAGCCGCCTCTTCATGGAATTGACCTTCGATTCCGGCCGTGGCTACGTTTCTGCCGATAAGAACAAGCAGAACTACGTCTCTACGCTCGGCGCCGGTGTGAGCGCCCCGATCGGTACCATTTTCACCGATTCGATCTTTACCCCCGTGTACAAGGTCGAATATAAGGTTGAGAATACCCGTGTCGGCAACATCACCGACTTCGACCGCTTGACGATGCACGTGCTTACCAACGGCACCCTGAGTGCGAAGAAAGCTATTTCGCACGGTGCCAAGATTCTCAACGAGCATCTCAACCTCTTCGTAGATCTTACCGATGACGCGAAGAACGCCGTGATTATGGTGGAACCGGAAGAGACCAAGAAAGTAAAGGTCCTTGAGATGACCATTGAGGAGCTTGACCTGTCGGTCCGCAGCTTCAACTGCTTGAAGCGCGCCGGCATTGATACGGTGGAAGACTTGATCAACCGTACCGAGGAGGATATGATTAAGGTCAGAAACCTCGGCAGAAAGTCGCTCGAAGAAGTGATTCAAAAGCTTCATTCCCTGGGCCTTGACCTGAAAAAGGTCGAGGAATGACCAATAACTGTTAGGAGGATACTACAATGCCCGGAACGAGAAAACTCGGCCGGCCGACCGCTCACAGAAACCTGATGCTCAGAGGCATGGTTACCTATCTGCTTGAGAACGGCAAGATTAAAACGACGCTCACCAGAGCGAAAGAAGTCCGCGCTCTGACGGACAAAATGATTACCCTTGGCAAAGAGAAGTCGCTGGCATCCTACCGTCAGGCTTTGGCCTTCATCACCAAAGAAGACGTTGCCAAGAAGCTCTTTGACAGCATTGCCCCTTCCTACGAGAAGCGTAACGGCGGTTACACCGCCATCTACAAGCTCGGTCCTCGCCGCGGTGACGGTGCCGATATGGCTCTGATTACCCTCGTCGAAGCCGACAAGGAGGAAGAAGTGCAGGCTCCCGCCCCCAAGAAGGCGAAGAAGAGTACGAAGAAGGCTGCTGAAGCTGTGGAAGAGGTCGTAGAGGCCCCTGCCGCCGAGGAAGCCGCCGTCGAGGCTCCCGCCGAAGAGGCTGCCGCGGAGTGATCCAACAAAAAAGAACGGTCGTACGGCCGTTCTTTTTTGTTTTCCCCGAAGGGATCAAGGCTTGATTTTCAAGGGGAAAGGTGATACAATAAAGAAAAAGGCAGCAAAGGAAGAAAGAACGATGAAATATACGGTGATGTGCGGTGAGAAGGTCTCGGCCCTCGGGTACGGGACGATGCGCTTTCCCTGCCTCCCCTCGGGCGCGATCGACGAGGAAAAGACCAAAAAGCTGATCGATCACGCCGTAAGGTCGGGTGTGAATTATTTTGATACCGCGCATCCCTATCACGGCGGTATGTCCGAGCGCGTGATCGGTAGGCTGCTTTCCGCGTACCCCCGCGACTCCTATTTTCTGGCCGATAAGTACCCCGGGCACCAGATCTTAGACGAATACGATCCCGCCGCCCTTTTTGAGGAGCAGCTCCAAAAATGCGGGGTCGATTACTTCGATTTCTATCTTTTGCACAACGTGTGTGAGAATTCGATGGAGGTCTACGAAAGCGAGAAATGGGGGATCATCCCCTATTTCGCAGAGCAAAAGAGACGGGGGCGCATCAAGCACCTCGGATTTTCCACCCATGCCCGCCCCGATACGCTCAAGGCCTTTCTTGACCGACACGGCGATGAAATGGAGTTCTGCCAGATCCAGATGAATTATCTGGATTATACCCTGCAGGATGCCAAGCAGAAATACGAGATGCTGACCGAGCGGGGGATCCCGATCGTGGTGATGGAGCCCGTGCGCGGCGGTCGCCTTTCGAAGCTGGATGAAAGCATGGAAAAGGAGCTTTTTGCGCGTCGCCCCGAGGAAAGCGTCTCCTCGTGGTCCTTCCGCTTCCTGCAAGCCTTCCCGAATATCAAGGTGGTGCTCAGCGGCATGACGACCGAAGAGCAGCTTCGCGACAACATAAACACCTTCTCGGGCGGTGTGCCGCTTTCCGAGGAGGAAAAGGGGCTGCTTCTTTTCTTTGCCGAGAAAATGAAGGCAGCCGTACCTTGTACCGCTTGCCGCTATTGCTGCGAGGGGTGCCCGATGGGTCTGGATATCCCCATGCTCGTGCACGCCTATAACGACGCAAAATTCGATGCCGTAGGCTTCACGGTCGGCATGCAGATCGATGCCCTGCCCGAGAACAAAAAGCCCTCGGCCTGTATTGGCTGCGGTGCCTGCACCAAGGCTTGCCCGCAGGGGATCGATATTCCCGCGGTATTACGGGGGTTGGTCGAAATTTTACCGAAGCTGCCCAACTGGGCGGCGATCTGCAAAAAGCGCGCCGAGGAGGCCAAGAAAAACGCGCGGAAAGAGGAAACAAAATGAAGGTATTGATGATAAACGGAAGCCCCCGCAAAAACGGGAACACACGCCTTGCCCTTGCCGAAATGGAAAAGGTGTTCCATGCCGAGGGGATAGAAACCGAGATTGTGGAGATCGGCAGCCTTGCCATCCGCGGCTGCATCGGTTGCCGCCGTTGTATGGAGCTTGAACACTGTGTATTTGATGATATTGTAAACGAAACTGCACAAAAATTGAAAGAGGCAGACGGGCTTGTTATCGGGAGCCCCGTGTACTACGCCTCGGCAAACGGCACCCTGATCTCCTTCCTCGACCGCCTTTTCTACAGCAGCCGCTTTGATAAGACCATGAAGGTCGGGGCGGCGCTTGCCGTCGCGCGGCGTGGGGGCACTACAGCGACCTATGACGAGCTGAACAAATACTTCTCGATCTGCGGTATGCCGATCGCCTCGGGGCAGTATTGGAATATCCTCCACGGCAAGGATGAGGGCGAGGCCGCCCTTGATGGCGAGGGTATGCAAAACCTTCGCACCCTTGCCCGCAATATGGTATTCCTGATGCGCTCGATCGCCCTCGGCAAGGAGGCCTTCGGCCTGCCCGAAAAGGAAGTGCCGAAGCTCGCCACCAACTTCATACGCTGAAAAAAGATACATACTCTAAGTTCCGTATTAATGTTATGGAGATAAATTATGAAGCTTTCTTCTTTTTTGCACTTTGCGGCTTTTGGTGTAAAGACAATTTTGTTTAAAAAGAAATCGCCGATCCTCGGAACTGTGATCGTTACCGATAAATGCAACTTGCATTGCAAGCATTGCTCGGTCAACAACATTACAGCCATCGTCCATCCGTATGAGCAAATCAGGCAAGAAATGCAGCAGCTATATGATATGGGCGTTCGCATTTTGTTCTTCTGCGGCGGAGAGACCTTTCTTTGGAAAGACGGCGCGCGCACACTGAGAGATCTGGTTGTTGAAGCGAAAAGCATGGGATTCCTCATCGTTAATGTCGTTACAAACGGCACGTTCCCCATTGATCTCCCGGAAGCGGATCTGATTCTTCTGAGCTTGGATGGGGATAAGCAACGCCATAATGAAGTTCGTGGTGATACCTACGATACCATCATGAAGAATATAAGCAATGCCACCTCAGATAATATTTGCTTCTATATGGCAATCAATCAAATCAACAAAGACTATGTGCGGGATGTATGCTTAACGGCTCGTGACACGAAAAATGTTCGTGCGGTGTCATTCAATTTTCATACACCCTATCCCGATACAAAAGAATTGGCTTTGACGAAAGAGGAAAAAGCCAAATGCTGTGAAACGATAACGCAAATGATGAAAGAAGGCGCACCTGTATTTAACCTTAAAAGTGCGTTTCCGTATCTCATTGAGAATCGTTTCCCTACACCTTGTCATCAATGTGTGGTGATGGAAAACGGAAAGTTGTCTACCTGCGGTCGCTGCATAGATGTTCCCGGCCTTTGCGATCAATGCGGATACTTCTTCGTTGCTGAATACACGCTTTTGTTCAGCGGTAACCCCAAAATTATTTTTGAGATGCTTCGTACATACTTGAAGTATATTTAGGAGTAACATGAGTTTCATTACCGATCTAACAAGAATGTGGCTTACGCGAACAACGAAGCCCTTTTCATTCAAAAATGAATACGACCAAATATTGCCGTTTGCGGAATGTGAAAATCTTGGGCTGTATGTTCATATCCCTTTCTGCAAAAGCATCTGCAACTTTTGCCCTTATTGCAAAGTGCGGTATTCCGCTGAATTGTGTGATAGGTATATAGATTCTTTGATCAAAGAAATACATATGGTCGGCAGCCAACATACGGAGCGAAAAAAAGTAACCAGCTTATATTTTGGCGGTGGAACCCCGGCTCTGGCCGCTGATCGTATAAAAGAAATCGTTGATGCGTTAAATGAGCACTTTATCATCACAGAGGGGATCGGATTGGAGCTTCATCCCGATAATGTGAATGTGGAAGTGTTGCAAGCATTGAAAAAAGCCGGTGTAACAAAAATTAGCATCGGTATTCAATCATTCTGCGATAAGTATCAGAAGATTCTTGGCAGAAAAAAGGTCGATACTGCAGAAATGATGGCTGCTTTGGAGGCGGTTCCCTTTGAAACGGTTTCCATGGACTTCATATTCGCTCTCCCCGGGCAAACCTACGATGATTTGAAGTCTGATATCGATACCGCTTTTTCATTGGGGGCAAATCACGTTGCCATATACCCGTTTATTGATTTCACCTTTACAGAAAGTCCTGTTTCGACAATGCCCAAAAAAGAAAAACGGGAATTGCTGGATGCTATTACTCAATATTGCTTGGGGAAAGGATATTCTCGAAATTCTATCTGGACTTTCTCAAGCGAATCGAATGCAAGCTACTCATCCATGACCCGAGATAACTTTCTCGGATTCGGTTGTTCTGCTACGAGCTTATTTAAACGGCAATTCAAAATTAATACCTTCGATGTAGAGTCCTACTGCGAAAGGATTCGTTCCGGCAACCTCGCCACATCGTTGACTATTCGCTTTACCAAAAGGCAACGGATGATTTATTGGCTGTTCTGGACAGCATACAGCACAAGAGTAAACGCAAGTGATTTTGAAAAATTCTTCGGTGTGCCGTTGAGAAAAATGTATGGATTTGAGCTTTGGGTCGCAAAGCGATTAGGGTTCATCAAAGAACACGATGGCACGTATGAGATGACGCTGAAGGGTGCCTTTTACTATCACTATTATGAGAATTTTTACACGTTGTCTTATATCGATAAGATGTGGGGTATCATGCGAAAGGAAGCCTTTCCCGAACAGATCAAATTATGAAAGGCGACTATGGCCGATACAGGTAAAGCGTTTCGGGGATGAAAAGAGCAAGCTCGAATAAAAAAGACGAAGGAGCCGGCAGACATGAAAAGTATAGGGGCCTGCAGAACCTTCGTGCCCTTGCCCGCAATATGGTATTCCTGATGCGCTCGATCGCCCTCGGCAAGGAGACCTATGGCCTACCCAAAAAGGAAACGCCAAAGATCGCCACCAACTTCATACGCTAAAAAGAAAAACGGAGATCGAAATCTCCGTTTTTTCTTATAGATTGTTCATTAAAAACTTTTTCTTTTCCTCTGGGGAAAGGTGCTTGGTCATAACGCATTTTTCCCGCGCCTTCTCGGCATACACGTCCAGGCTTTCTATGACCCGTGCCGGAATACCGCCCACGATGCTTCGCTCGGGAACGTCGCGGGTCACGACCGCGCCGCAAGCGACGATCGAGTTCTTCCCGATCCGTACCCCCGGCATGATGATGGCGTTTGTTCCGATATGCACGTTGTCCTCTACCACGATCTTTCCGAAGCGGTCGGCGTTTTTGAATTCCTCACCAAAGCCGGAAAGGGGATCGCGGAGGACCCAGTTCCCCCCGTCATGGGTGACGAAATTCACCCCCGCATTGATGCGAACGTGATTGCCTACGGTGATCAGATAGGGCTCACTTCCGAAGCTTGCGGATTTGTAAAATTCGCAGTTTTCTCCGATCTGCATTCCCTTTTTCCGAAGATAGGGAATATATTTTTTGGACGGCATCAAAAGCCATTTGATCTTTGCTACAATACTCATCGGGCAGGTGCCTTCCTCGCTTTAGCGGTTTTTATACATTTTTTCGTAATAGTTCTGGTATTCTCCCGAAATAATGGTCTCCCACCATTCCTTGTTGTTGAGATACCAGTCGATGGTTTTATCAATGCCGTCCGCAAATTTCGTTTCGGGCAGCCAGCCAAGCTCCGAGTGGATCTTGGTCGGGTCGATCGCATAACGCATATCGTGTCCCTTACGGTCGGCTACATAGGTGATCAGGCTTTCGGGCTTGCCAAGCTTTTTACAGATCAGCTTTACGATATCGATGTTCGCCATCTCGTTGTGACCACCGACGTTATATACCTCGCCGACACGCCACTTATGAATGATCAGATCGATCGCCTTGCAATGATCCTCCACATAAAGCCAGTCGCGGATGTTCTCTCCCTTCCCGTAAACCGGCAGGGGCTTGTCGTTCAGGGCGTTGGCGATCATCAGGGGGATCAGCTTTTCGGGAAAGTGGTAGGGGCCGTAGTTGTTCGAGCAACGGCTGATGCTGACGGGAAGCCCGAATGTACGGTGGTAGGCCAGGACCAGCAGGTCAGCCCCCGCCTTGGAGGAGCTGTACGGGCTGCTGGTGTGAATGGGCGTCTCCTCGGTGAAGAAGAGATCGGGGCGATCCAGCGGCAGGTCGCCGTACACCTCGTCGGTCGATACCTGATGGTAACGCTCGATGCCGTATTTGCGGCAGGCATCCATCATGACCTGGGTGCCGAGGATGTTGGTCTGCAAAAAGACCTCGGGATTTTCGATCGAACGGTCCACGTGGCTTTCAGCCGCGAAGTTAACGACGATGTTGGGATGCTCCTCCTCAAAGATCCGGTAGATCGCGGCCCTGTCGCAGATGTTTGTCTTACAAAAGCGGAAGTTGGGGTTTTCCATGGCCTTCTTCAGGGTGGACATATTGCCGGCATAGGTCAGGCAGTCAATGCAAACGATGCGGTAGCTCGGATATTTCGCGAGCATGTGATAAATGAAGTTGGAGCCAATAAAGCCGGCCCCTCCGGTTACGATAACGGTCATTTTCTTTTCTCCTTACTCTTCATAAACAAAGTTGCAGTCGCTATCGGCCAGCAGGGGGGCGCCCATATCCTTGGCGCTTAACAGCTCTTCGGTCACCTCACCCCATTCGACCCCGATCGTCGGGTCGTCAAAGCGGATGCCGCGGTCGCATTCCTTGCTGTAAAGGTTGTCTACCTTATAGCAGAATTCCACGTCATCGGTCAAGGTCTTGAAGCCGTGGCCGAACCCGCGGGGGATCATCAGCATTCTTTTGTTTTCGGCGGAAAGCTCTACCGCCACCCATTGTCTGTACGTGGGGCTCCCCTTTCGCAGATCGACCGCCACATCGAGAACCGCGCCGCGGGTAACGCGCACCAGCTTCGCCTGTGCCATTGGGGCATTTTGAAAATGCAGCCCGCGAAGCGTTCCCTTTTGCGCGGTGAAGGATTGGTTGTCCTGTACGAACCGATAGGATAGGCCGATCTCCTCAAAATTTTTGGTAGACCAGGTCTCCATAAAATATCCGCGATGATCGCCGAATACCTGCGGCTCGATTATATAGACGTCCTTAAGGTTTGTTTCGATCTTTTTCATCAGTAGCACACCTTTCCCTCGGCCACGGCCTTCAGGTGCTCTCCATAAGGGCTTTTCCCGTAACGCTCGGCGGATTCCAGCAGCTTTTCCTTGCTGATCCAGCCGTTTTTATAAGCGATCTCCTCGGGGGCGGAAATTTTGATCCCCTGCCTTTTTTCGACCATCCGAACAAAGTCGGCGGCTTCCACCAGGCTATCCATCGTTCCCGTATCCAGCCAGGCGTAGCCACGGCCGAGAAGCTGAACGTCCAGCAGATCCTTTTTCAGGTACATATCGTTCAGCGTGGTGATCTCCAGCTCTCCGCGGGCAGAGGGCTTGACCGCCTTGGCCATTTCGGAGACCCCGGCCGGGTAAAAGTAGAGGCCGGTGATGCAATAATTGGATTTGGGATGCTTCGGCTTTTCTTCAACCGAAAGCACCTTGCCGTTTTCATCGAATTCCACGATGCCGAAGCGCTCGGGATCCTGGACGTAATAGCCGAACACGGTCGCGCGCCCGTTCAGCGCATTCTCGACCGAGGCCATCAGGGTCTTTTTAAAGCCGTTCCCATAGAAGATATTATCCCCCAATACCATGGCACCGGCTTCGCCGTTCAGGAATTCCTCCCCGAGAATGAAGGCCTGCGCCAGCCCATCGGGACTGGGCTGGACCTTGTAGGTAAGGCGAATGCCGAATTGGCTTCCGTCCCCCAGCAGGTTCTCAAAACGGGGGGTATCGGTGGGGGTGGAGATGATCAGGATATCCTTGATCCCCGCCAGCATCAGGGTGGAGAGGGGATAGTAGATCATCGGCTTGTCATAGACGGGCAGCAGCTGCTTCGAGGTTACCATCGTTAAGGGGTACAGTCTTGTGCCGGCCCCACCGGCAAGGATTATTCCCTTCATAAATACGCTCCTTTAGCAATATAATTTGTTGAATTCCAGCGTCTTTTCGATAATAAAAGCAAGATCGTTTTCGCTTAAGCTTTGGTGCATCGGTAGGCAAAGGGTGTTGTCGGCGGCGTAGTCGGCATTCGGGAAGCTCCCGCTTATGCCGTACCCCGGAACACGGTGCAGGGGGAAGTAGCGATAGGTCGTGTAGATCCCATTCTCACGCAAAAAGCGCGCGTAGGCATCTCTTTTTCCGTTCTTCAGCTGAACGTGATAGAAGTAGAAGGAGCTCTTGCAGCCTTCCGGCATTTCGGGCGGAAGGTCCATCCAATTAAGATCCTTCAGGTTTTGATTGTAAAAATCGTGTACAGCGCTTCTTCTTTCCATATACATGGGAAGCTTTTCCAGCTGCTCCAGGCCGACGGCGGCGGTCATATCGTTCATGATGGCGCGGTGTCCAAAGCAGGAGATGTCAAATTCCCACCATTTCTGCGCGACGCTGTTTTCGTAGCCGCTTTTGGTCTCCAGGCCGAAATACAGCCATTTATCTGCCTTTTCCCGCAGCTCGGCATCGCGGAAGTGCAGCATCGCCCCATCTCCGCATACAAGGATCTTCATCGCGTCAAAGGACCACATGCCCATATCGCCGATGGTTCCCAGTGCTTTTCCCTTGTAGGTCGAGCAGACCCCCGCGGCGCAATCCTCGATGACCTTCAGGTTATAAGCGTCGGCCAGCTGCATGATCTCGTCCATCTCACACGGAACACCGCCGTAATGAAGCAGAAGGATCGCCTTGGATTTCTTGGTGATGCATTTTTCAATATCCTCGGCACGGGCGTTCAGGGTACGCTTGTCCACGTCGCACAAAACCAGCTTCGAGCCGTTGGCGCAAACGGCGTTTCCCGCGCCGACAAAGCTGACGGTAGGGACGATGACCTCGTCACCCGCCTGAATATCGCATAAATGCATGGAGGAAAACAGGCCCTCCGTGCAGCAGTTCGTGGAAAGGACCTTGCTTTTGTCAGAGCCGAGATGCATCGCGTATTTTTCTTCAAACTCGGCAACCAGCTTGCCTTTTCCAATCCAATTGGAGGCAAACACCTTTTCCAGTCTTTGCAGCTCTTCTTTTCCTAAGGTAGGTTGATAAACATTGATCATATGTTTTTTCCCTCTCTCCGATTTTTTATATTTTTTAAAATGTTGACTGTATAAAATAAGCTGTCGTCCCGAAGCAGCAGGGAGCTTCCGAAATACAAAGCTATACCCAAAAGCACCTGGAGAAGCAGCTTGACGAAGCCGTTTATCGGCAAGGCGCCAAGGGCCAGCATGCCCCCAATCATAACAGCGGAGGCAAACAAGGGCTTGATAATATCCTTGATCCGCATGCCGACGGAATATCCGTAGACCTTGGCACTGATGATGCAAAGCACGATCGCTCCCAGCAGCTCGATCACGAGGGCCCCGATCGCAATGGCCATGATGCTGTAATTCGCCATCACGATCAAAACCGTCAGGTTCATGACAAGAAGGGTCGCCTCATAGAAGAGATTCAGCCCGCTTTTTCCGATCGCGAAATAGATCTGCTTATCGACCGAGAAGATACAGCCGGGGATACGGAGGATGCAGAAAAGGACCAGGAACGGAACGCAGGGTAGCCATTTTTCGGTCAGCACGATGCGAATAAGCGGCTCGCTCAGGGCAGCGACCCCCAAAAGAACGGGGATCATAACGAAGGAGGCCAGCTTCACCGACCGCCGCGCCATGCCCCGCAAGGTCTCGGGGTCATCCTGCTTCTGTGAAAAGGCGGGGAGAAGGACCCCCGAGATGGTCGCGTTGATGATCAGGGAAACATAGCCCGAATAGGTAAGCCCCCGATCGTAATAAGCGAGATCGGCTTCGGAATATTTTTTCCCGATCACCATCGTGCGGATGCTGTCGTGACCGCTGGAGATCAGGCTTGCTAGAAGGATCTTGGAGGAGAAGCCGTACAGCTGCAGAAAGCTTTCCTTGGAGAAGCCAAAGCGAATGCGAAGGCTTCTGTCAAAGCTCATGAAAATAATAATGATCAGCACGTTGGCGATCGTTTGCGCCACCAGGGCCCATACACCGAAGCCAAGCAACGCGAGGACAATTCCCAGGGCGCCGGCCGCGGGGATAGCGATCGCGGTTCGGACAAAAAGGGTCTTAAAGGCCATCCGTCGGGATAGGATCGCGGTCTGGATGGAGTTGATGGCGTTTAATATCAGGGTGATGCCCAGCACCCGC
The DNA here is from genome assembly GCA_045588145.1 of Eubacteriales bacterium. Taxonomy (GTDB): domain Bacteria; phylum Bacillota; class Clostridia; order Oscillospirales; family CAG-272; genus UBA1740. The sequence continues at coordinate 41,811 of JAZNDS010000009.1, forward strand.
AGGATCCATAAAAGATCGGGCAGCTCGTAATACGAGGCAATAAGCGGGGCGGAGAAAAAGACACCGACGTATAGGACGGAGGCTACCGCCACGCTGAAGGTCAGAAGGGTGGATATCTCGATAGGCGTGATGCTTTTTCGCTGAACGATGGCGGTGGAAAGCCCGGACTGTACAAAGATGCTTAAAAAATTCATAATGGCTACGACGATAGCCAGAATGCCAAAGTCCTCGGGAAGAAGGATCCTTGCCAAAACGATTTGTACAAGCAGGTTGATCCCCTGGGAAAAAAGGCGTTCCAAAAACTTCCAAAGGAAGGAGACCGCAACCTTCTCTTGGCTGACGGTGGGGTTGGAAAGATTGTTATCCATGGCTCTTCTCGCTTTCCCAATGCGCGTCGATCTGCTCGATAAGATGCAGGGGGGAGAACTCACCGTTATAACGATAGTCGATCCTTCCCACATCCTCGGTCACGAAAGAGGGCGAAACCTCGGTCACGTCGGAAAGGCATTGGATGTATCGCGGGTCGTAAAACGGGCTCTCCTTGATGGCAAGGTTGTCGGTTATCAGCTTCTTGCCGTACATGACCGCCTCCAAAAAGCGGGAGGTCAGCCCCACCGCGTTGGATTGGTTGATCTCCAGCACACAGCGGGTATTAACGGTATGCTCCAGCATTTTCCGATAGGTCAAGGGCTTGTCCGCGTATTCGATGCCGGGATACGGGATCCGCAGCTCCTGCGGGACCCCTGTCAGGTAGTAATGGCAGGAAAGGCCCGCCTCGGTCAGGATATGATAGATCTTCATAAGGCGGGGCAGGCGGTCCTTGGCCTTTCCCGCGAAGAAAACGTCTGACCACGGGTAATCCGCGGCAGGGGAGAGCGGCAGCTTGGATTCGAATTCACAAAAATATTCCATGCCGTAGCTTGCGGCTTCCTTTTCGTCAAAGGTCATTTCCAGATCGAAAAGGGGATTTTGGACGAAATGCGGGGTCTCGTCCCTCCAGACCGACAAAAGATCGCGGTGGACGGCGACAAGCTTGCAATCGGGATAGGTCTTTTTTAAATATTTGAAGTATTCCTCGGGAATGTACGGATTCAAAATAACAAAGCAGAGCGGAAGCTTCTTTTCAAAGCGGTGACGGAAGAAAAAGGGGAACCATAACCGCTTGAAGGGAAGCTTTACGATCTTATTGATCCGATGGGCGTGATGAAGCGCGAAGAGAAAACGGAAGAAGCGGGGCGCGTAGTCAAGCGGCTGTGATACAACGTGAATACGGGGATCGTTTTCAAGGTCCTTGACGCAAATGGTATAATACCCATCCGGATTTTTCTTCAAATGGGTACCGTCGTTGGAATTAAAAATAACGTAATTGTATTGCAGCATAATAAACGCTCCTTCCTGATAAGCAGGGGATAAGACGGGTCATAAGGCTTCCGTCGGGGTGGTGCTTTCGGGCATTTTTTCCGCGGCGCTTTCGCTTGCGCGAAGGCAGGTGGCAATGAAAACGTTATAGAAAACAAACATATAGCGCGAGTAGAAATAGAATTCCTTCAATTCACCGAGCAGCATAAAGGCAAGAAACAGCCAAGCGACGATACGGGTCTTTTTGTTGGATATCTTCAGATTGAAGCGGATCATCATTCCGTAAACAAAGCCGTAGAACACGATCGCCAGGGGAAGGCCGACGGCTGTATACATGCGGATGAATCCGCCGTCCGCATTCACGGCGACCCCGAAGCCCGAGACCCCACTTACGATACCGGTTCCGAAAAGCGTATGCACGGAAAGCGACGGGATAACGGTGGTGGGGTCCGCGAAGTAAGACTTGAAGAAGCCCTCGTAAAGGCCAAGCTCAAACAGATATTGCAATCTTCGGAAGAAAACGTCGCCGATGCCCGAAACGCTTATGACAACAACGATCGCGCCAAGCACCACGGCAACGGTCGCGAAGAACAGCAAAATATGGCGCAGCTTTTTGGTTCGGCAAAAATCGAAGACAAGGAAAAGAAAGGCAACGGCAAACAAGAGCAGAGCGGTCCTCGCGACCGCCGTACCCACGATCCCGAAAAAGAAGAAGCTGCACCAATAGAAAATGGGAAGCCTGCGGTGCAGGATAAAATAGGCGCAGGCGATCAGCCCGAGAGAGAGCTGCATCGCGCCGGTGGAGGTGATGCAACCCCATCCGCCGGGATAGCCGCCCTTTCGCATAAAGGCAAAATCAAAATAGGAGTTATAGTTGACGACCGTATCCAGAAAATTGGCAAAACCGCCGTTCACCATACCCAAAACGATGATGAGACATTGGATAAAGGTGATCACGAATAGGATCCTCATCAATTCATCAACCGAATCGATAAGATTGATCAGCGCCAGATACATCGGTATCGCGAACAGGATAAAATTGAGAATACTGGCAGTAAGGGGCGTTCCCTCAAAGCTCCCCCCGATAAGCAGCAGCAACACGCTGTAGAAAAGCAAAAAGACCTGAAAGCAGGCAAAGGCAAGCTGCGTTTTTTTCAAAAGCGGATCCTTCCCAAAGGAGAATTTCCGTCGGATCAGCACCAACAAGCACAAGACCGCGACGGCAAGCCGCTCGGTCGTCAGGGCCTGAAAGGCGGGGATCGGCGAGATCGGGTATACCAGAAAGAAAAACAGCACACATTTCAGAAGGAACCAAGGCAGCTCCTTACAGGTGTTTTTGGATACGTTAGAAAAAAGCATTTTTCCCCCAAACCGTTAAAATTGGATCGGTCAAATCAAATATCGTTATCCGCCCAGATCAGCCTCGTAAAGGCAGAGGCCGCGCTGGCAACGTCGTACCCGTGAAGGGCAAACGCCTCTCGGGTATCCTGCCGCGGGACACCCCACTTGGAAACGGCTTTTTCTCCCCAGGCCACAGCCCCCGCCTCCAGCGGGAGGTACTCAACCAGCCCGGTAATATCGGCTTCCCTTGTGATAGTATCCGAAATGAAGCAGGGAAGTCCGGTCGCTTGTGCTTCGATCACCGTGTTGGGCATTCCTTCATAGAAGGAGGGAAAGACGAAGGCGTCCATCGCCGAAAGAAGGGCGGGCACGTCGCTTCTTACCCCCGCAAAGATGACCCTTTCCGAAAGGCCGAGTGCGCGGATCTTTTCCGCAAAAGCCCCCTTTAGGGGGCCGTCTCCGACAAGCAGCAGGACGGTATCGGGATGGCGGTCACAGGCCGCCTTGAAGATATCCGCTAAAAACGTGTGATTCTTCTGCTCGAAGAAGCGTCCTACGTGGCCAAGCACAAGGGTACCGTCCCCAATGCCGAATTCTTTTCGTATAGCGGCCCTTGCCACCTCGTCAAAGCGGAATACGCGAAGGTCCACCGCGTTGTGAAGCATATGAACGTCTCCGCTCCGGTAGGCCTTTTTTCCAAAGGTATAGATCGCCGCCAGATCCGAGGGGGCGATGGCAATGTCCACGTATTTCTGATACAGCAGCCGCCCGACACGGTGCATAAGCTTTGCTTTCAGGGAATCCCCGTCGCTCGCGTTGCTGGAGCGGGCACAGCAGACCGTGGCCCCCGCCCGCTTTGCGATCTTCAGGTCCATAAGCCCCATCCCGCTGGAGGTGATGCGCAAGACATGCGTGTAGCCGTTGTCGGAAACGACACGGGTCAGCTGCTTTTTGAATTCCCGCAGGTTTTCGGTCTTCGAGGGGATGCAGTAGATCTTGCCGCCCATCGAAAGGATCTCATCCTCGTAAAAGCATTTCTCTCTTACGTTGATACAGAAATCCATCTGGTACCGAAAACGGTCGATGTTGCGGTATATCTTCATCAGAAAGGTCTCTGCCCCTCCTGCGTTCATACTGCTCAATATGCAAAGTAATCTTTTCATTTTTTAACCTTTCGCGTGGAATACCCGTTATTGAAGGTTGTCAAGGAGAACGCCGATCACGGCAGTTGGGCGAAAACGCTCGGCCTCCTGCAGGCAGCGTATCTTGGCTCCCTTTACCCATTCGTAAAGCGACGCGGGGTCACGAAGGACCGCAAGAAGGGCCTCTTGACTTCCGAATTCGTAGCCGATGCCACAAACACCTTCTTCTACAATGTCGGCAAAGCTTTCCCACCGCGCGCTGATGACCGGGATACCGGCCGCATAGGCGTCAAGGATCGTACCGGGGATCCCCTCGGTATAAAAACGCGTGGGAAAGAGCAGGGCGAAATACCCCTTAAGGGCCTCTACGCTTTGATCAAAGGGGACAAGCCCACCGTAACGGACGTAAGGGGGAAAGGTCTCTTGCAGCGAGGTGAACCACGCGGCTTCGTTGCTGTCGATCTGGCCGTAAATATCCAGGGAATACACGGTTCTTCCCGCGTTTTCGTTCACCGCTTTAACCGCTTCGATCGCGTCCTCGATCCCCTTTTGCTTCATTACGCGTGAAAAGGTACAGAGCTTATAGGGCTCTTCCTTTGCGTAAATAAGCTCCTCCTTTGCAAGGACGGTCAATTCCTTGCAGTTCGGCATGACAAAGATGTTACGAAAGCCCAGCTCTTCCATCGCGCGCTTCATCGTGGCGGTCTCCACGTAAATGCCGTCAAATCGAGAAAGCGCCCGCAAAAGATGCCGCCTTCCCTTCAAGAATTCGGGAAGCCAGCCGCCGATCACGGCATAGTGAAGCGTGCGCCTTTTGAAAAAGCGGCGGAAAAAGGCAAGAAGCGGGGCGTATACCCGAAGACCGTTATGGGCGGGGAAGATGACGACGTTCCGGGCTTTTTTCAGCGCTGCCAGCACCTGGAAGGGGGCCTTGAGCAGCGTTTTTTTGCCGCCGTGCGTATCGAATTTCAGGACCTCGCCTTCCCCAAACGCCTTTTGGAGCGCCTCGGTCACAATGCGGGTCTTGACCGTCTGGCCGTTTAAAAGATTTTTCCCTTCGCCGAAATGGCCAAGCACACCGATCTTTTTCAGCACGACCTCACCTCTTTACGTATAATAGCTTCTTGATGACCCCGAAAAAGAGATTCCTTAGGGTCAGGAACGCGGCCGAAATCGGGTTCCTTCTTTCGGCCTCCCTATGTAATTTGTAATGCCATTTGATAAGCTTTACGTAGCCATGGTTGCTGATCGAGCCGCTCCGCTTGCGGTATTTTGCCAGCGTCTCGGGCAAGAGATAGCAGGTGACCTTTTTGCACACCTTCAGCCAGATGGCATAGTCGTTATTCTTCTTGATGTCCTCGATCTGAATAATTCCCACCGCCTCGCGGTCATACATGACTGTAAGACACCCCGGCCAGCAGTAGCGGTACATGCCGTGCTTCGTTACCCTTTTGGGGCCCGTAACGAACACGCCGAGAGGGCTTGACGCTTCATCGATCTCCTCATAATTCGTATAAGAAAAATCGTATCCGTTCTCTTTCATAAAGGCGATCTGCTTCGCAAGCTTATCGGGCGCCCATAGGTCGTCGCTGTCAAGAAAGGCGATCCATTTTCCTTTTGCCTCTCGCAGGGCGTAATTGCGGGATACCGCCGCGCCGCTGTTCTTTTCGTTTTTCAGATAGCGGATGCGGGGGTCGGCAAGATAAGGGGCCACTACCTCATCGGTGTTGTCGGTCGAGCAATCGTCAACGATCAGCATCTCCCAGTCGGTATAGGTCTGTGAAAGGACCGATTGTATAGTTTCTTCAATAAATCTTGCCGTATTGTAGGACGGCGTAATGATGGATACAAGCTCGCTCATTTTTTCTCCCTTTTCAGCTCCTCCATCCGAAGAATGGAATTGATCTGATGAATTAGATTGATGGAATCCAAAAGCAGAAGCAGCTTTCGGAAGGGATACAGGATCTTTACCAGCCACCCGAATTTCGGGTTGTAACGGATGCGCAGACGGCAGTAGGCCTTGCGGAAGGAAAAATACTTTTCCAGATAATCCTGAAATTTCGTTTCGTGGTTAATGCTTCGCGTACCGTCCGAGATGTACCCGCCGTTCGATAAAAGCTCTTCGTAAAAGGAAAGGATCCCTGCCACGAAGCAAGCGTTGACCGAAAGCCTTTCGTATTGCGGATCGGTCCGCAGGACCGAAAAATCCACGTACCCGTCAAGGGGCTTGGAAAGAAGCGAATAGCCGACCATCTCGCCCCCCTCACGCAAAAAGATGCCAAAGGCGTCGTGATGGCTGTCCCAACCGTCGATCGAGGAAAAGAAGGTCTGCTTATCGACCGTTGGCCGATATTTTTCGGGATAGGCGGAGAAGGCGGCTACCTGGATCCCGTACAGGGTCTCCTTGCAGTCCTTCGGTACGATCCTTCGTACCTCGAAGGATTTATCCCCCTTGGTGATCTCGTATCGACGCTTGGCCTTCAGCTTGGATAGGTCGAACGGCTCGTCCTTTATAACGTACCACCAGCTTGTTTCGTGCTTGCAATCAAAATCCTCGGTCCAGCGGGCTAAAAGCGGCCGCTTCCCATCAAGCGCCCAAATGCTTCGGTCCTCTATCGGCGTAAGATCGGGCTCTTGGTGAGGAGGCGTTGTCGGAAGCGCCGCGTGGTTATAATATCTCCAGCCTTTCATAAAACAGACGCTTCTCCTTTCACAGTCGCTAAAGCGTGCTTATACCTTCAGAAGCTCCTTGGCTTCGCCGCGCTTTTGTTCGTATTCTTCCTTTGTGATCTTGCCTTCCTTTACCAGCCAAAGGCCGAGATCCATATCGCTGACGGTTCCCTCGCGGACAACGTCGCTTCTTTTCAAGACCTTTCCGAAGGTCATAAGAAAGATCTTCAGATCGCGGCGAAAGGTGATCCCCTCGTCAATGTATTGAAGGTCGTATTCGAATTTCTTTTCCCAGCTGATGCTGTTACGTCCCATCACCTGCGCAAGGCCGGTAAGTCCCGGCTTTACGTCATGCCGACGCCTTTCCTCCTCGGTCATAAACAGCATATCCTCTACAAGCTGGGGGCGCGGCCCGACCAACGAAAGGCTGCCACCGATGATGTTGATCAGGGAAGGGAGCTCGTCAAGCGAGGTGGAGCGCAGAAGGGCGCCATAGCGACCGAGACGTTTCTCGTCCGGCAAAAGGCGGCCGTTTTCGTCGTAGAGATTTGCCATGGTACGAAGCTTGACGAGATAGAAGATCCTCTCCTTGCCGTCCTTCCCCTTTTTACCGGGCCTTGGCTGCAGAAAGAAGGGATTTCCCTTTAAAACGATTGCGCCGATCAAGGCGAAAACAAGAATAAAAGGCCAAAGAACGATCAGTGCCACAAGGGACACGAGAAGATCGATCAGTCTCTTAAAAAACTTTGCGTACATAGTAATTCCTCAAAAACAATTATTGGAAGCAAGCTCTTACGATCTCAATAATGATATCTTGCTCTTCTTTCGTCATTTTATTATCGCTCGGCAGGCAAAGGCCGCGATCAAAGATATCGGCCCCGACGTCGGCGATCCCGCCCGTGATATAGGCGTTGGTCTTGGCACGGCCCGAGCCGCTTCTCGTGATGAATTCATGCATGCGGTACATCGGCTGCATGTGCATCGGCTTCCAGATGGGGCGCCCTTCGGCGTTAGCTTCGGCAAGCTTCTCCAAAATTTCGGTGGGGCAGGTCTTGCCCGCTTCCTTCACGTACAGCGCCGTCGAATCGTCGCGCACCTGGCGGCACATAGCCTCACGGTCAATGATCATGCAGGAGAGCCAGTAGTTCGGCTCGGTCCCCTTCGTAATGGGGTTCATTTGGATCGGCAGATCCGAAAAGCCCTCGGCGTAACGCTCGTAGATCGCCTTCTTTTGCGCGATATGCTCGTAAAGATGCGGATACTGCCCGCGCACGACCCCCGCCACAACGTTGCTCATGCGGTAGTTGTAGCCGACCTCCTCGTGCTGATACCAGGGGGCGTTTTCTCTGGCTTGGGTCGACCACTTGCGGGCCTTGTTCGCCATTTCGAGATCGTTTGTCAGAAGGCATCCGCCCGCCGAGCCCGTGATGATCTTGTTGCCGTTGTAGCTGACGGCCGAATAATTGCCAAACGAGCCGCAGGGCGCACCGTCGATCGTGGCACCCATGGCCTCGGCCGCGTCCTCAATGAGAAGCGCGCCGTGCTCCTTGCAGATGGCACGGATCTCGTCCATGCGCCCCGGGAAGCCGTAAAGCTCCGCCGAGACGACGAGCTTAACATCGGGATACAGCTCAAACGCCTTGCGAAGTGCCAAGGGATCCATATTCCAGGATTCTGCCTCGGTGTCGATAAAGATCGGGATACCCCCCTCGTATACGACGGGGTTTAAGGTCGCGTCGAAGGTCATATCCGAGCAGAATACCCGCTTGCCCTCCAGCGCGCCGTGGCTGATGGGGGGCTTGCCGTACAGCGTCTCCCCCGCGTGCTTCACGCAAAGGTGCAGGGCGGCCGTGCAGCAGGAGAGGGCAACGCCGTGTTGCATGCCCGCCTGCTCGGCGGCAATGCGCTCGACCTCGTTGATGTTTTTTCCGACCGTAGACATCCAGTTGGTCTCGTACGCTTCCTTCACGTATTCCATCTCCTCACCGTGCATGGTGGGGGATGCCAGCCAGACCTTTTTTTCAAATTTCTTCATGCTCCAAATTCCTCACTCGTCTTGTGTATTTGCGCAGTTAAAATAAATACTTATATAATTATTATAGTAATAGCATTCGTCCTATTATAACGCAAAATACGAGCAAAGTCAATACTTTTAGTCGGGTAATTTTGCCATTTTTAAGCCCTTTTTGTCGAAATGGAAAGTAATCTTTACAGTTTCAGAGAGCCTTTCTTTGCTTTTTCAAAAGAGAGCGGAAGGATCGGCTCTCCTCGGAAAGCTTCCACTCGCATTCGGCGGCAGTCAAAAAAACGGCGAAAGCCCCTCTTCTTTGCGCGAGGAAAACTAAGTAAAGTTATTTTTACATTTGCGGAAACAACAAAAAGGACCGCCCGAAAAGCGGGTGGCCCTTTTTAAAAAACGAGAGGAGATTTAAAGCATTCTTTTTTTGATGCGGAACGGCAAAAGAGAGAAGGAAAGGCGCCTCTGAAGAACGTAGGCGGTGAGGACGGTATCGGTGATCTTGTAATGTCCCTTTAAACGTTCGATATCGGAAAAAAGCAGGTGCCCCGTTTCTTCAAGAAAATCGTCCAACTCGGCGGTGAGGGCGGGCTCAAGCTCCATTTCCTTAAGATCGTAGATCGAGTGCCCTGTTTCACTTAAGATGAGGTAGCCGTATCCGTTTTTCACGCAATACTCGTGTAAGGCGTTAAAGCGGTTCAGGTTATAGTGGAGTGCCATTTTTTTGATAGAGACCAAAACGACCAGCACGCATTTACCATCCTTCGTTTTAAGCAGAAAATGGGGACGGTGCTCGATTTTTGTGGTGGTGTAATAAATGATATCCGGGTTTTCGATAAAGGAGACTTGGTCCGACATGGCTTCAAGCTTTTTCTTGAATTTTCCAACGTATAGGGGAGTTCCTTCCCCGGAAAGACTTGCAGGGGGTGGGGCGGCAGCCACCTTATCGGTCGGATAGCATATCCGGGCCTCCAGTTTGCAAAAGTCTTTTCCTGTTGAAGATATTGCCTTTTTCTTTTTACTTTCGATCTCCGCCGCTTTCTTGCGCGCTTTTTTGAAGGAGTCGAAGAGCCAAAGGGCCTCTTTGCCCCAAAAGAGCTCGACGAAGAAAGCGTTCCTTCTCTGACTGAAGAGGGGGAGGTTGAATAAAAGAGGGATGTCGATCGCTTTGCCGCACAAGGCATACAGTCCTTCGGTCAGTCGGTTCAGCCGATCAAGCAGGCGCTCATCCCGGCGGATCGTCCATTTGAGGCTTCCGAGAAATCTTTTTTTTGCCTTCACACAAAGCTGACGGATCCGTTCGCGACTCAGGTCATAGGCCTCTCCAATGTGGGCAAGGGAGACTTTGTCGGATCCTATGTACTGTCTGAGAACATCAAAGGCGATCGAGGGGTTGCGTGTGTGCGTACTTAAATGGTCCAATATCCCATCAAAGGCTTCGCTTACGGTAAGGGCGTCCTCTTCCCTTGGCGCGCAAGCGCGATCGGGGGCCGAGCCCTCGGGATCGAAGGCGGCAAGCTGCTCCTTGACCGTCTCCCACATCGCCATCCAAGGGCTTTGCTGAAGGGATTTCTGCAAAAGAAGATCCTCTTGGGGGGGAAGCGAGCATTTTGCCCGTCTTTGCGGTCGGCGGGCCATAAATCCTTCCGGGTCCTCCGTGTAGCAAAGATAGCTTCGGTGGATCTCCTCGATCGCTTCAAAAATCATGCGCTCCTTTGCGGGAACAAACGGAAGGTGGACTGTATTATATTGCTTCGCCTTGTAAAATTGCAGCCGAGCTCCAAAATATACGCGTCCCCTTTTCGCGCCGATCCAAAACATATAAAAATCAAGAAAACAGCCAAACCCGATCCTTTTGGAGGTTTCCAATTCGGGCAGATGATAGCATTCCCGATTTTTGTCCTCGATTTTTTTCAACAGAAGGGCTTGCTCTTCCGTAAGCAGATCCCTTAAAAAACAGTTTTCCATTTTTCCCCCAAAACCGTTGATGCTTCATTATACCACAAAATCAAAGCGCTTTCAAGAAGAACCGTTCACCGTCTGGCTTGTAGTAGAATAGTATTGGGGCGCCTTGATTTTTCTTCCTGTCCATGATATAATAATTCATACGGAAAACAAGTAGAGATCATATGGCTTTTGTAGGACCCCGATGTAAGCCCAAAATGAATCCGAACGAGAAGAGGTGAAGGATAAAAATGCTAAAGCACCTATATAAAAAAAGTAAAGTTTTGTTTTCGATTATATGGATAATAGCCTATTGTATATTATTTTCTTTGGCGGATTCGCTCTCTGCGACACTGGGGATCGAGAAGACGGTAACGCTCCCCGTGGGCCTTGCGCTCTCGCTTTTTCTCTTCCTGTTTTTGCGTCGGGAGGGGCTTCTTGCGGCGTACGGTCTGCGCGCTCCCCGCGGGTCGGGAAAACAGACGTTGTATTATCTTCCGCTCGTCGCTCTTTTGAGCGCCAATCTCTGGTACGGGGTAACGCTTCGGTATTCGGCGCTTGAGACGGTTCTGTTCATCGCTTCGATGCTTTGCGTCGGATTTTTGGAGGAGGTCATCTTCCGCGGCCTCCTGTTTAACGCCATGCGGGGGGAGCATCCGCGGGCGGCCGTTATCGTTTCCTCGGTCACCTTCGGGATCGGACATATCATCAATCTTTTCAATGGGGCGGGGGCCGATCTTGTTCCCAATCTATTGCAGGTGGTCTACGCGACCGCGGCGGGCTTTATGTTCGTGATGCTTTATCTTTGCACCCAAAGCCTGCTCCCCTGCATTCTCACCCACGCCCTTTTCAACGCCCTCTCCGCCTTCTCAAGGGAGGCCCCTACGCTGACGCACGCGGTCCTTTCCTGTGTGCTGCTCTGCCTGATAAGCGGCGGCTATGCCGCCTATCTCGCCTTCATCCTGCGGCGACGGGATGCACGAGAGAAAAAACAAAAAGAGACCTATCAATAGTTAGATTTAATTCGCGTGGTCTTTTTTAACTATGAAAATGCATTGAGGTATATATGAAACTGACAAAGATCAAAATAGAAGGCTACAAATCAATAAAATCACCAGTGACAATTTCTTTTGTGGAAGGGTTGCCGACGGTCTTGATCGGTAAAAACGGCAGTGGCAAAACGAATATTTTGGAAGCGTTATCGGCAATTTTTTCGTCAAACAATAAGCAATGGAATAGAATAAACGAGCCTTTCCCTTTCCATGCGTATTTTTTGTTGTCCGAGAAGGATGTGAAAACAAATCTACCCGATTTTTCTTGCGATAAGCGTAAGTGGGAGGTAGATGCATACAGCGACGGAAACTCTTTAAAAATTGATAGGGTTCATTCCGAATATATCATGACGTTTGTAAAAAAAGAAATCGATGATATCCGAGGGTTAGCATCGCAATTAAAAGATACTTTTACTGCATACAAAAAACAAATTTCAGAAATATTTCGGAATCAGAAAGAAGAGAAACTCAATTTTTGTTATGAGTTTTTGGATTCGAATGGGAAGACAACAAATTATTTTACAATGCATCATACAATTGAAACATTTATAAAGCAAATAGAGAATTGCCTTGATGCGATTGCTCAAGCTATAGATGACGAAACGTATACTTTAATCTCTTTTTCCAATAACTTGTCCTTTTATATAGATTTACAATTGCCGGATTTTAAGCTTGAGTATGTAAAGCCTGCTCTTGCTGATTTTGAGAAAAGGTTTATTTCGATTGATGAGGGGGCTATTAAACAGGAGATTGAGAGAATAAACAAAGACACCGAAGATTCTTGTAAGTGTATTAAGTATTTATTTGAAGAAATCAAAAAAAGAGTACATCAGGTAACCGATGGATTTGACACAGAATATATTCTCGATTGGCCTTATGATCAATCACCTTTTTGGCTTTTGCGTGAAGTTCAGCATGTTATCGGAAAAAGATTTTTGTTCTTGAAAAATGAAAGCTATGATGTGCTCTTTAGAAAAGAGGATCGAAATTACTATTATAACGATCATTCCAATTCCATAATGGAAACCTATTTGCGACAGGTGTATGACGGAAGCGATCGGGAAGAACTCCTTAAATCTCAAAAAGATAAATTGAACCTTTCAGAGCAAGCGCTCGCAGATTTTGAGGAGTTTTTGAACAAGAATATTCCTTCTTTCGATAAAGAAATGTATGAAAGCATTTCTGTTCAGGCAGACGAAAATGGGCGCATCTCTATTCTCTTAAACGAAAAGACCGGGGAGAAAATCAATCTAAACGAAACGAGTGCAGGCAGACGGTGGTACTTCACTTATTATTTCATGAAAAATGTTTTGAATGAAGGTGATATTTTCATTATCGACGAGCCTGCCGCAATGTTACATCCAAGTGCGCAGCGCGAGGTGCTTTGCGATTTGATGAAGTTGACAAAACGAGGTGTGAAAGTGGTGTATTCCACACATAGTCCGTACTTGATTCCCGATGAATGGCAGTGTGTGCATTTCATTACAATGACCGAAGAAGGTACGGAAGTAAATTGTGTTTCATCAAATCAAGAACTTGTTTATCAAATGAAAAAAATCGTTGGAGAAGATATTTTTGATGTTCAGACAGTTTTTGATATGTATACACAAGGCGATCCTATTGAGATAGGCAGAAAATGCTATAATGCTGTTCGAAATCAAACCAAGGATTTAGAAGAGGCAGCATCTAAATTGTTTGTGTCTGTTGATACGATTAAATCGTGGAACAGAAACGGTGATCATTTTCGCCGTCCAAAGCTTGAGAACATAATTGCTGTTTGCAACTATACAAATATCAAAATCAAAGACCTACTAAATTGAGTGGACAGCTGTCCACTCGATTTTTTATTTCGTGCGATGTATAATGATGGTACTCAAACGAAAGGAGGTAATTAAAATGTCGAAGTATCGAACCATAGACGTGTGGAACGAGTTTTATGGAAGGCAAGAAAGCGTGTATGACTACGCAGGGCGGTTGATGAAAAAATCGGCTTGCGGTAATCCGTATAGCGCGTATCACCCAACGCTCGACCACATAAGACCTTTGTCAGCCGGTGGATGTGATGTTCTCGGAAATATCGAAATTTGCCATCGTGATACCAACGAGGAAAAAGCGGATAGCTTTCCTCACTGGAAAACCAACGAGAGAAACTTCCGTGCCAAGAGAATCAAAGGAACAAGAACAGATTACGAAATAGAGGAAATTTAAGGAGGACTATCATGGGAAAAGGTGGACACGGCGTATCCGGACATACGCATACACAAGCACAACTTGATCATTACGCAAATCAAAACAACCCCAATAACGATGCTTATTGGGCTAACCAAGACAACCATGCGAACCAATGCAATCCGAACAACGATGAGTATTGGCATAGCAGGGAAGAAGATGATGACTAAATAACCAAAATCCGATTAGGAGCCGCAAGAAACCTAATCGGATTTTTTGCTATTCGAACCCAAGAAAGCGGTTTGGACAATCGGATTTCAAGACTGCCTCGCTTGAATTTCTTGTGAGGTTCGAATGTAACTAAATT
>JAZNDS010000010.1:0-6780 GCA_045588145.1 Eubacteriales bacterium
TGATTTTGAGGCCTGCGAAAAATACCTTTCCCTGCTTGCAGGCTGCGGCTTGACCGACATCACGCTTCAATCGCTTACCTATCGCGCCCTTTGCTATAACCTTTCGGTCCTTTACTGGAAAAAGAATTTCAAGGGGGCCAATCTTTCCGCTTACGGCATGATCCATAATTTTCCCGAGGACATCTATAAGGACGTTCCCTACGAAAAGCAGGTCAAGGCGCTTCTTGATATGGGGTGCGACGGCATCAAGCTGATGTTTGACCCCGATACCCGCAAGGACCTCGGGCACGGAATCGACGATCCTCGTTACGACGCCATGTTCTCGTATCTGGAGGAAAACGGCGTCCCGCTCTGTATCCACCTGAACGACCCCGAGCATATGTGGGTAAAGCGAGAGCTGACCGAAGAAGAAAAAAGAAGGCATTGGGGCTATTTCTACGATGGCTATCTTTCCAAGGAGGAGATCTATAAGGAGACCTTCCGGATGCTGGACCGCCATCCGCGCCTTCGCGTGGTCTTCGCGCACTTCTTCTTCCTTTCCGCCGATATGAAGGAGGCCGCGCGGGTGCTGGATACCTACCCGAACGTCTGCTTTGACCTGACGCCCGGGGTGGAGATGTACCCGAACTTTTCCGAAAGGATCGAGGAATGGCGGGAATTCTTTATCAAGTACGCCGACCGCATCGTGTTCGGTACCGACTGCAATAATACCAAGAGCTTCAACGCCGAGATCATCGAGATGGTGCGCCTGGCGCTGACGCATGACCACGGTGAATTTGTAACCCCCTGCTACGGCAACCGCGTGATCCGTGGGCTGGATCTTCCCGCCGAGGTGCTGGAGAAGATCTGCTATTATAACTACAAGCGTATCCTTCCCGAAATCAAGCCCGTAAACACCGAAAAGCTTCTTTCTGCCGCCCGTCGCCTGTATGAGGATTGCGTAAAGGTCGACAGCGATTTTTACAGAGCAAGTGCTGCTTGGACTAAGACCTGCTTGGAAAAGAAAGCGGAAAATAAGTAAATCTTTTTCTAAAACAAAACTTTTGGAAACAAAACTTAACAAAAAGAGGGAGAAAAATATGATTAGATGGTGTGTAATCGGGGCCGGCGGTATTGCCGACAGAAGAACCATTCCCGCGCTTCTTGAGGATAAGAACAACGTCCTTGTCGCCCTGATGGAGCGAAACGCCGCGGTCGGGGAGGCGGTCTCCAAGAAGTACGGCGTTCCCTGCTACCGCGACGAGGAGGAGATGCTGAAAAACGAGGAATGCGACGCTGTGTATATCGGCACGCCGGTCTTCTGCCATTACGCGCAGGCGATGCTGGCGCTTCGCTACGGCAAGCACGTTTTCGTGGAAAAACCCATCGGCCTTAACGCCAAGGAGGGCCGAGAAATGCTGGACGCCTTTAAAAAGGCAAACAAGCTGCTTTTCGTCGGGTATATGATGAAGTATCATAACCTGCACGAGCGGGCCCGGAAAATGATCGCCGAGGGCGGCATCGGCCAGGTCAGCAGCATTCGCCTGCAGTTCACCTGCTGGTATCCCGAGATCGAGGGGGCCTGGCGGCAGAAGAAGGCGCTGGGCGGCGGCGGGGCCATCATGGACCTTGGTGTCCACTGCTTTGAGCTGGCCGAATATCTGCTTGAAGAGCCGATCACGGAGACGAAATCCTTTTACGGCACGCGCAGCTTCTCCTATGAGGTTGAGGATTCGGCACTGGTCGCCTTCCGTACCGAAAGCGGGATCCTCGGCCACGTGGACGTAAGCTTCAATGTGCCCGACAAGGCCTCGAACAGCAAGCTGGAGATCTACGGCACGAAGGGAAATATTCTTTGCATGGGAACGCTTGGGCAAGAGGAGGTCGGTAAGCTGACCCACGTCTACGCGCCCCAAGGGGATTACGATGCCGCGCAAAGCCGCGTGGAGGTAAAGCCTATCGTGAAATACGGCAATAAAGGCAATCTGTACGTAAAGCAGATCAAGCATTTCACCGATCTTATCAAAAAGGGAAAGTGCGATTATTTCTACGCCGAGCGCGCCGTGCATATCCAGGAGCTTGTAGACCGCATTTACGCCGAAAAATAAAGAAAAACGCCCCACGGGGCGTTTTTCCTTTTGGATCAGGGCTTTTTCCGCATGCCGAAAATTTTCCGGAGAAGCGGAGATAAAAAGCGCGGGGAACGAAGGATAACGATCTTCATAAGCGTACCTGCCTATTTCTTTACAAGACAAAGCGCGCCCATCGCCATGATGAGAAGGGCCATCAGCACGACAAGGATCTTTTCGGGAATAAAAAAGGAAAGCAAAATTCCCAGCGAAAAGGAAAGAACACCGACGCTGACTACCTTTAAAAAGCCACGGTTACACATAAAAAGCACCCCCACCGAACGGGCGATAGACCGCCTCTTTTTTCAGTATATGAAGGGGGTGCTTATTTCGTGTCTTATTTTTTCAGATAGATCAGAAGGACGCTGATATCAGCGGGGTTCACCCCACTGATGCGCGCGGCCTGTCCCACCGAAAGCGGGCGAAGCTTTTGCAGCTTTTGCGCCGCCTCCAGCCGAAGCCCGCGGATGACGGTATAATCCATATCGGTCGGCAGAAGCATTTCCTCCAGCCTTGCCTGCCTTTTTACCTCGGCCTCCTCGCGCTTGAGGTACCCCTCGTATTTGAGATCGATCTGTACCGTAAGGGTGACCGAGGCGGGAAGAGAAGGGCGCTCCTTATCCAAGGGGGCTAAATTCTCGTAGGTCAGCTCGGGGCGGCGGAGGAGCTCCGATAGGCGGGCCCCCGTACAAAGCGGCGCAGAGCCAAGCGAGGTAAGATAGGCGTTGTTTTCTTCGCTCGGTGAAACGATCACACGGTAAAGGCGCTCGCCCTCCCCCTTGATCGCCTCCTGCTTTCTTTGATAGGCCCCGTAGCGCTCGTCCCCGATAAGGCCGATGCTTCGCCCCAGCGGAGTCAGGCGGCGGTCGGCGTTGTCCTGCCGCAGCAGCAGGCGGTATTCAGAGCGCGAGGTCATCATACGGTAGGGCTCCTTGGTGCCCTTGGTCACAAGATCGTCGATCAGTGTGCCGATGTACGAGGATGGGCGCGTAAGCACCAGCGGCTCACGTCCTCGTAGCGAAAGGGCGGCGTTGATCCCCGCGATAAGCCCCTGGGCGGCGGCCTCCTCGTAGCCCGATGTGCCGTTGAATTGCCCCGCACCGTAAAGCCCCTTGACCTTTTTGGTCTCAAGCGTCGGATACAACTCGGTGGGGTCGATGCAATCGTATTCGATCGCGTAGGCGTAGCGGGTCATCTCGGCCCTTTCCATACCGGGAAGCGAATGAAGCATCTCGTACTGGACCTCGGGAGGCATGGAGGTGCTGAAGCCCTGCAGGTACATCTCCTCGGTGTCCTTCCCCGTCGGCTCAATGAAAAGCTGATGCCTTTCCTTGTCGGCAAAGCGGGTCACCTTATCCTCGATCGAGGGGCAATAGCGCGGCCCCGTCCCCGTGATCTTGCCCGAAAAGAGGGCGCTTTTCTCCAAATTCTCGCGTATGATCGTATGGGTCTTTTCGTTTGTGTAAACAATATGGCAGGGAAGCTGGTCCCTTCGGTTCAGCTCGTCGGTATCGCTATCCGCCGAATAGGGTGTGATCGGCCATTCCCCCGGCTGGATCTCGGTCTTGGAAAAATCGATCGAGCGGCGCATGATACGCGCGGGGGTCCCGGTCTTGAAGCGCTGCATCGTAAGACCGAGGGCCGAAAGAGACGCGGAAAGCCGATTGGCGGGGAGCATGCCGTCGGGCCCGCCGGGGTAGGAATTATGCCCGACGAAGATCTCACCCGAGAGAAAGGTGCCGGTGGCAAGGATCGCCGCCGATACCGAAAACAGCTCGCCAAGGGAGGTCCTGACCCCAACGACACGGCCGTCCTTCGTAACGATCTCGGTGATCTCGGCTTGCCGCAAGCGCAGGTTCTCCTGCTTTTCGAGAACCGCCTTCATATAGGCGCGGTAGGCCATGCGGTCGGCCTGGACGCGCTTGGCTTGCACGGCCGCCCCCTTACCGGGATTCAGCGTACGGGATTGAAGCGTCACGGCGTCTGCCGCGCGCCCCATCTCCCCACCAAGGGCGTCGATCTCATAAACGAGATGCCCCTTTCCGGTCCCGCCGATCGAGGGGTTGCAGGGCATATTTCCGACAGCGTCAAGGCATAGGGTGAAAAGAACCGTATCAATGCCAAGACGCGCGGCGGCCAAGGCCGCTTCGATCCCCGCGTGGCCGGCGCCAATGACCGCCAGCTCTGCTTTTGCTTCTATCATTTTTGTTCCCCGTTTGGATTTTTTATCATTGTAGCACGCTTTTCGCTTTTTGGCAAGTGGCGTTTTGCTTTTTTGTCAGCACGCGGCGGTTGCTTGACAAAGAGGGCGCGAAGGAATACAATATTCCTGTAAGAGGCTCTACATAATTTTAAAAGGAAAGAGGATGCTTTTATGGGAAACCTGATCAAGACCCAAGACCTTTACGACCTTACGCATACGGCGGCGGCGCCGCTCCTTCGGGAGACCGTCTACCCCCACGAGGCCCTGCCGCATATCGGTGATTTCATAAGAAAGCTGATCGAGGGGCTTTCCCCCGACGAATACGAAAGGATCGGGGAGGAGGTCTATGTCGCCAAGGGCGTGAAAATTGCCAAGACCGCCACCATCGAGGGGCCCTGCATCATCGGAAAGGGGACCGAGGTGCGCCCCGGGGCCTATATCCGCGGAAAGGTCCTGATCGGGGAAGGGTGCGTGATCGGAAACTCGACCGAGATCAAAAACGCCATTCTTTTTGACAGCGTGCAGGTCCCTCATTACAATTACGTGGGGGATTCAATCCTCGGCTATCACAGTCACATGGGGGCGGGGGTCATCTGCTCGAACGTGCGCGGCGACAAAAAGCCTGTCGTCATTCACGGTGACGATGAAAAAATCGAGACCGGCCTCAAAAAGGTCGGCGCGATGCTCGGCGACTATGCCGAGATCGGCTGCAATTCGGTGCTTTGCCCCGGCTGTGTCATCGGCAGGGGTGCCCAGACCTATCCGCTCTGCCGTGTGCGCGGCGTTCTCTCGGCGGGCCTTCTCTTGAAGGGGGACGGCACCACCGTTACGCGCGTGCTGTAATTTATATAAAGGCAAGAGAAAGCTTTTTTCTCTTGCTTTTTTTCTTTCCGCCATTGACGCAGGAAAAAAAGGGTGCTATAATGAAACAAATCAATTCCGACTGCAAAGAATGGAGAAATATTATGGCAAAAGGCTTTATCACCGAAGATTTTATGCTGAACACCAAAACGGCAAGACATCTGTACCACGAGTATGCCGAGGGGCTGCCGATCATCGATTACCACTGCCACCTGCAGCCCAAAATGATCGCCGACAACTATCAGTTCCGCGATACCTACGACCTCTTTCTCGGCGGTGACCACTACAAGTGGCGCCAGATGCGCTCGAACGGCATTCCCGAGGAATACATCACCGGTGACCGTGACGGGCTGGAGAAATGGAAGATGTGGAGCCGTACGCTGCCGCTCCTGATCGGAAACCCGCTGTATCATTGGACGCATCTGGAGCTTCTGCGCTATTTCGACGTGCGTGAGCCGCTTACCGAGGATAACTGCGAGGAGATCTTCCGCATCTGCAACGAAAAGCTGGCGACCGAGGCGTTCCGCGCCAAGGCGCTGATCCGCCGCTCGAACGTAGAGACCATCTGCACGACCGACGATCCTTTGGATACGCTCGAGCATCACGAGGCGCTTCGTGATTTCGAGACCAAGGTCCTGCCTACCTTCCGCCCCGATAAGGCGGTCGAGATCGGCAAGGATACCTTCCTGCCGTATCTGGAAAAGACCGGTGTCAAGACCTACAAGGAGCTGCTTACCTGGCTGACCGACCGTGTGGAGTTCTTCCATACCCACGGCTGCCGCCTTTCCGACCACGCCCTGGAGGCTGCCCCCTGCACGGTAGGGGATGCCGCCGCCGTTTTCGAAAAGCGCGTGAACGGGGAAGAGATCAGTGCCCGCGAGGCCGATATCTTTCGTACCGCCGTCTTAAAGCATCTGGCGGCCGAGTACGTCAAGCGTAACTGGACGATGCAGCTGCACATCGGCGCCCTCCGTAATAACAACACCAAGATGTACCGCCTCCTGGGGGCCGATACCGGCTTCGATTCGCTCAACGACAGCGAGATCGCCGCCAATCTCGCCGGGTTCCTTGATATTCTGGCGATGGACGATTGCCTCCCGAAGACCATTCTGTATACGCTGAACCCGAAGGATAACTACGTCCTCGCTACCATTATGGGCTGCTTCCAGAGCGCGCCGACCGCCGGGAAGATCCAGTTCGGCTCGGGCTGGTGGTTCAACGACCAGCGCGACGGCATGGAGGGACAGATGCAGGCGCTTGCCAACCTCGGCATTCTCTCCCACTTCGTCGGTATGCTGACCGACAGCCGCAGCTTCGTCTCCTACACCCGGCACGAATATTTCCGCCGCATCTTCTGCAACCTCCTCGGCACCTGGGTAGACAACGGTGAATACCCGAACGACCGCATGATGCTCCGTCGCATCGTGCGCGGCGTGTGCTACGAGAATGCGAAGCGGTACTTCGATTTCCCGATGTAAAAAAAGCCGCCAAAATGGCGGCTTTTTTTACAGCCTGCGGCTGATAATCAAGTGCGAGCGAGTCCGTGCTTGCACGAGAGAGCCGCACGCCGATTGCTCCGCGGTGGCTCGCAGTATGCGAGCGGAGTGC
>JAZNDS010000011.1:0-28494 GCA_045588145.1 Eubacteriales bacterium
ACGCTTTTTCCCGGCATATAGCCCTTTTCGTTCACGTAGCGCTGGGCGGTGCCCGCCGAATAGATGCCCGCCGGGCGGCTGCCCGCGATATTCAGGGCGCCGCGGCTTCTTTCCCGACAGCCCATCGCCAGAATGACCGCCTTTGCCTCCAGCGTAAACAGCCCCTCCCGACTGTTGACGGCGGTGACCCTTTTTTCCTCGGAAAGCGAAAGCACCGTGGTCCCCGGGCGCACCTCGATCCCCCGCTTCTCGACCTGCTCGATAAAGCGGGCGGCGTACTCGGGCCCCGAAAGGCTTTCCTTGAAGCGGCGCAGGCCGAAGCCGTTGTGGATGCATTGATTGAGGATGCCGCCCATATGCTCCTCACGCTCTAAAATAACAAGGTCACGCACCCCCGCGTCGTAGGCGGAAACAGCGGCCGCGAGCCCCGCGGGACCGCCGCCGATGATGACCAGCTGATAGGTCTTCTTCATTTGGTGACCCCCTTTAAAAGCTTGGAATTCTTGCCGCTTTTCGTGACCTCGTCCAAAGGAATGCCCAGCTCTCTCGCGAGGATCTCGGCCACCTGCGGCTGGCAAAAGCCGCCCTGGCAGCGGCCCATACCGCCCCGTGTACGGCGCTTGATCGCGTCAATACTGGTGGCGGGCGGGTTTTCACGGATCGCCCGCACGATCTC
Organism: Eubacteriales bacterium; assembly: GCA_045588145.1. GTDB lineage: Bacteria > Bacillota > Clostridia > Oscillospirales > CAG-272 > UBA1740. Next base: position 677 of record JAZNDS010000011.1, read on the forward strand.
CCCCTCGCTCACCTGCTCACAGCGGCAGATGATGCGCCCATAGGCGGGGTCCTTTTTGATCAGCGCGTTCTTTTCCTCCGCGCTCATATCCTTAAAAAAGCGCTCGCTCTCGCGCTTGCCGCAGAAGGCGGGATCCTTTTCAAGCGGAAGATGCGCCCCGACCAGCGTTTCGACCACGTACCGCGCGATCGCGGGGGCCGAGGTAAGGCCGGGGGATTCGATCCCCACGCAATGAATGACCCCCCTTGTCGCTTTGCTCTCCTCGATCACAAAGTCGTGGCGGTCGCAATAGGCGCGCACGCCCGAGAAGGAGGTGATGGCGTTATAAAGCGGCGGGTCCTTCACCATTTCGGCCGCCTTCTCCCGCACGAGCGCCAGCCCCGCCTCGGTCGTATCGGTGCTTCCGTCCGCGATCGGCTCGGCCGTCGGCCCCAGAAGCAGATTTTTGTCGGCCGTCGGACTGACGAGGATCCCCTTCCCCTTTTCGGTGGGAGTGAAGAAGAGGGTATGCTTCACGAAGTCGCCGCTCTCACGGTCCAAAAGGATATATTCGCCGCGGCGCCCCGCGACCCCGATCTCGTCGCCGACAAGCGATGCGATCCTCCCGCTCCCAAGGCCCGCGCAGTTGATGATAAGGCGGCTCTTCACCGTCTCCCCCCCGGCGCTTGCAAGGGTGAAGCCGTCCTCGTCCTTGCGAATGGCGGTGACCTCAAAATCGGTATAAAGGGCGGCGCCGTTGTCCATCGCGTTGCCGATGGCGGCGATCGTAAGCCCGTAAGGGCAGATGATCCCCCCGGTCTTTGCCAGCAGCGCGCCAAGCGCCCGCTCGCTGATATGCGGCTCTCTTTCCCGAAGCGCCTCCTGTCCAAGGATCGAAAGCCCCTCTACCCCGTTCGCAAGCCCTCGGCGGTAAAGGGCCTCCAAGGTTTTCAGCTCCTCCTCGGAGAAGGCCACAACCAAGGAGCCGTTGTTTTCATACCTTACCCCCAGCTCTTCGGCGACCTCCTTCATCATTTGGTTGCCGAGGACGTTGAATTTCGCCTTCAGGCTTCCTTCCTTGGCGTCGAACCCCGCGTGGACGATGCCGCTGTTGGCACGGCTTTGCCCCATGCAGACGTCTCCCTCCTTTTCCAGAAGACAGACCGAAAGGCGGTATTTCGTCAGCTCCCGAAGGATCATCCCGCCGATGACCCCTCCCCCAATGACCGCAACGTCAAACATGCTTTCCTCTTCCCGAAAGGTCTGTAAGACCTTTTCTTTTTGTATTCCCCTTTATTGTACCACGGCTTATTCAAAAATACAAGGTGGCATTCCCCGAATTCTCTCTCGGCCTCTTTTTTTGGTGAAAGAAAAAAGAGAGACGCAAGCGTCTCTCTCTTCATTCAAAGGCTACGGAATACCTTCAGCCACTCGTCGGCGATCAGGCGGGCGCCAAAGGTTACGGGATGGACCCCGTCCCGCAGGACCGCGGAGGGGCCGTAGATCCCTGCGGCCTCGTCCATCTTATCCTGCAGGGCAACGAAGGGAAGCCCGTGTCTTTCGGCGGCAGCGCGCGCCGCCGCGCCGTATTCCTTAACGGCCTCGTAGCGCGCCAGCTGGTCCTCACTCTCGTCCATTTTCAGCGAAAAGGGCTCGCAAATAACGATCCTTGCGTGGGGCAGGGCCGCCTTCGTGTCCTCGATCAGCATATCGTACATCTTCGCGTAGCGCGGTACCTCGACCCCGTTTTGCAGCTCTCTTTCATGCAGCACCTCGTTAACGCCGATCAGAATGCTGATAAGATCGGGCTCCTCATTCCAGCAGTCGATCTTTACACGGGCATAAAGATCCACGATACGGTTGCCCGAGATCCCGCGGTTGAGAACGGTATAGCCGAGGGGATCCTCCCGCAAAAGATCGGCCGCGACAAGATACGCATACCCACTGCCCAAGGGATTTATTCCGGTTTTCGTATCACGGTTTCTCAAGGCGTCGGTAACGCTATCACCAAAAAACAAGATCCTCATGCGATCTCCTCCTAAGCAAGCTTTTCCCCATTATACTACCGAAAAAAGCCCCTGTCAAGGCATCCTTCTCCTGCTTTATCGCACTGTTTTATGTACATTCCGCTCCCACAAGGGCGCTTATTTCGCTTGGCGGCTACGGAATACCTTCAGCCACTCGTCGGCGATCAGGCGGGCGCCGAGGGCGGTGGGATGCACCCCGTCCCGCAGGACCGAGCGGGGGCCGTAAAGGGCGGCCGTTTCGTCCATTTTCCCCTGCAGGGGAACGAAGGGCAGGCTGTATTTTTCGGCGACCGTCTTTACCGCCGCCGCGTATTCCTTTACCTTTTCGTAGCGCGCCGCTTGCTCCTCGCTTTCGTCAGCGCGAAGCGAAAAGGGCTCGCAAAGCATAAGCTTCACCCCGGGCAGAGCCGAAAGGGTATCCTCGATCAGCGTTTCGTACATACGGACGAAGCGCGAAAGCTCGGTCCCGTTCCGATAGGCCTCCTCGTGCAGCACCTCGTTAACGCCGATCAGAATGCTGATAAGATCGGGCTCCTCATTCCAGCAGTCGATCTTTACACGGGCATAAAGATCCACGATACGGTTGCCCGATATCCCGCGGTTGAGGACGGTATAGCCAAGGGGCTCCTCCCGCAAAAGCTCGCCCGCGGCGAAAAGGACGTAGCCGCAGCCGTACGGATCGGTATAGCTCTCCTGCCTGTTGCGCAAAGCGTCGGTCACGCTGTCCCCGAAAAATAAGATTTTCATTCTCTGTCTCCTTGTTTTTTAACGGCGTTTCGCCTTATTTGATCGAAAAAACGTAACGGGTCAAGGCTTGATAGCCTTCCCCCGCCCGAAGAAGCGGAGAGGGAAAGGCCTTGCAATTGCAGGCGTTCGGAAAGGCCTGCGGCTCCAGCGCCACGGCATGCGGGTTCCCCGTATAGAGCTGCAGCCCCGCACGGTCGGTAAAAAGGGCCGCCTCGATGCCGCTTTCTTTGGAATAAAGCGCAGCGGCGCGCCGAAGCCCCTCGCCCCGCAAAACAAAATTCTCGTCGTAGCAGCCGCGGCGGGAAAGCGTCTCATCCAAAAAAGGGGCGCGATGGATCGGGCGTTCGGCCCGAAAATCAAAGGGGGTGCCCGAAACACTTCGTATCTCCCCGGTTGGGATCAGCTCCCCGTCAACGGGGGTGTAGGCATCGGCGGCAATCGAAAGAAGCAGCCCATCGATAGGCCTTCCCGCCCCCGCGGGGTTAAGGTAGGTATGATTGGTAAGGCTAATATAGGTATCGCTTTCGCACACCGCTTGGTACGCGACCGTCAGGGCGGCGGGGGAAAGCGAATAGGTGACACTTCCTGTCAGATACCCGGGGAACCCCTCCTCCCCGTCACGGCTTTCAAAAAGCAGCGTCACGCTTCGGTCGGTAAGGGCGCCCTCGGCTAAATTTTTGCGGTGAAAGCCCTCCCTGCCGCCGTGAAGCGTATGCGCGCCCTCGTTCCTCGTTAAGCGGTAATACACGCCACCAAGCGTAAAGCCACCGCCCGCGATGCGGTTGGCATAACGGCCGATAAGCGCCCCGACGTACGCCGTGTCGCTTCGGTATTCGGCAAGGCTCTCCTTTTTCAGAACGACCGAGGTCATCCGCCCGTTTTTATCGGGCACGCGGATATCGGCTATGATGCCGCCGTAGCTCAAGATATCGGCCTCGATCCCCTCACACGAAAGGGTATAGCAAAAGACCTCTTGCCCCGCAAGGGTCCCATAAGGCAGCTTCTTCACACGCCTCTCCTTTGCAATGTTTTCTTTACATCAAATGCTTTTCACTTCGATTTTGTCCAAAAGCGCGTCAATATCGGCGCGGCGCGGGGGTGCCGTTCCCTCGGTAAGGCAGGCGGCACTCCCGAAGGCGACGGCAAGGGCCAGCTGCCCCCGGGGAGAAAGCCCCGTGGCCGAAGCGTACAGAAAGCCGCCGAGGGCGCTGTCCCCCGCCCCGACGGTCGAGCGCGGGGTAAGGGCGGGGGCCTTGGCAACAAAGCACCCCTCGGGGGTCGCAAGGGCGGCGCCCGCTTCGCCAAGACTTACCATCGCGTTTCGGCAGCCAAGACGGCGAAGCCCCTCGGCCGCCTCGGCGGCCGAGGAAAGATCCGAAGCCCTCCCAAAGCCGTAGGCCTCGATCTCCTCCTCGTTCGGCTTGATGAAATAGGGCTTGATCACCTCGATCATCTCGCGGCTGTAGGAGCGCGAATCGATCAGAAGGCGCGCCCCCGCCCCTTGCAGGCGAAGGGCAAAGTCGGTAAGGGCTTCGCGGGAAAGCCCCTCGGGGCACTTCCCGCCGATCGAAAGACAGCTTCCAAGCAGTCCTCTTTCCGAAAGGGCGGATAGGACGCGGTCCAATACGCGGGGATCGGCAGGCGGAGCCCGAAAGGAAAAGCGGGTCTCCCTTCCCCCGTCCCCGATCACCGTCAGGTTTTCGCGCACACGTCCCTCGGTCTCGATCACACAGGGGGAAATCCCCGCGGGAAGCAGGGAAAGGTATTCGTTTTTATTTTCTCTCCCCAGCACCAAAAGCGCCTCGGCCGAGGCGCCGTAGGAAAGCAGGGCTCTTGCGGTATTCAGCCCCTTTCCGCCCGCAAAGCGGCCGCCGTCCGTGAGCGTATGCTCCCGATAGGGAGCAAGACCGTCGCAGGTGGCGTAGCGGTCAATGACCGGGGAAAGCGTAACGGTAAAGATCTTCATCGTATCCTCTTACAGGGTAAGATTTTCATAATAGGCGGGGGGAATGACCTCTTTCCCGAAGCAAAGGTCGTGGTCGCTTACCCGCCAGAGCTCTCGCACGATATCGGTCATTTTTTTGGCGTCACAGCAGCGTACCGTCGCCCCGCCGAGCGTCCCGTAGGCAACGGCGCCATAGGCGTCGAAGGCAGGCTCGTAGTTCGGGTAGTAGGCGGCGCAGCAGATCGGCAGGCCGACCGTCTTATGCCCGCGGTAGCCGCGGATCTTGTGTCTTTTCCCCTCGCGGTCGATCACCGTCACGTCGTAGCTTTCGGGGTTCAGGCGGTTCTTTATCCCATAGCGCTCGTCCACCGCGTGCAGATAGGTATTCCTCTCGTGCCCAACGCCGATAAGAAGGACCTTTCCCTCCATCTCGTAAAGGCGGTCGAGAAGTCCCCCGGGTGGGCAGGGCGTTTGGCTTTTTTCCTCGCCCGCAACCATCTCCTCGGCGTTCTTACCGAACACCGCCAAGGAATGTGTGGGATGAAGCGACCGAACAGCGTCGGGCCGAAAGGCCGCCACGCGCGCCAGCGTACCGATATTCGGCACCGTTTCCTTAACGTTATAGACGGGGCTTTGCGCGTTCACGACCCCCCAGGTATGGGTCGGCACCAGAAAATGCCCCTCGGAAAGGTATTCGCAAAAGGCGTCGATCAGCCCGTCGGCGCCCCCCTCGATCGGCCCGATCGCGCGGAGCGAGGTGTGGATCGTCACAGCGTCGGTCGGCTTTACGCCGCAAGAGGAGAGCATCGTGAAAATATCGTTTTTCGTTACCATACCGTTTTTCTTTCTTATTTGGTCTTTAAGATCGCCTTGATGACAAAAAGCTGCAGACGCTTCGGCAAAAGGCTTAAAAGGATCAAAAGCGGGTTGCGGTTCATGCTGTACAAAAAGCGCGGGCGGCGCGCCGAAAGGATCCGCTCGGCACGCGCGGCGACCGCCTCGGGGCTGATATTGCGCCCCTTGACCGAATCGGTGATTTTTTTAAAGCGGCGCGTGTTGGCGCAAAAGAGCCTCGTCCCCTCGCAAAGGGCCTCGATCTCGCCGGTCGTTATGTCCAGAAGCGGAGTCTTGACCGCCCCGGGGCGAAGCACGCACACCCCGATCCCCAGAAGATTTAATTCCATCGCCAGTGAAAAGGCGTATCTTTCCAGCGCCGCCTTGGTGATGCCGTAGATCCCCGTAAAGGGAAGCGGCCAAAGGGGCGCAAGCTCGCTTGTGGTGATAAGGATACGGCTCCCCTTTCCCAAAAGCGGCAAAAAGGTCTTATTTACGCGATACGCGCCGAACAGGTTCACGTTAAAGATCGAAAGAAGCCGTTCCTCCTCGATCTCCACCAGCGAGCCCATGCGGTAAATGCCCGCGAAATGCAAAATGGCGTCCAGCCTTCCGTATTTTTCGGCAACCGAAGCAAAAACGCTTCGGACCTCTTCCTCCTTCGTCAGATCGCAGGGGTAATAATCGGGCAGGTCGCACGTGGGGGCAATATCCAGCCCGATCACCTGCCAGCCTCTTTTCTGAAGCCTTTCGGCGGTAGCATGCCCCATGCCGCCCGCGGCCCCGGTTAAAAGAACCGTCTTCATCCTTATTCTTCTCTTTTCCTTTTCTTTTATCAGCGTTATTATAGCATACGGGAAGGGGACTTGCAACCTTTTCCCCGAAAAAGAAAGGCGCCCCGCCGATCGGCGGGGCGCCTTTCTTTTACATATCCATATAAGCGGCGCTGAGCGCATACCTTTCGGCATACGCCTTCTGCTGAAGGGCGAACTCCTCGCCCGCCTTTTCGCCGCGCAGGTAGCTGTGCACGTCCAGGTCCTCGTTTTTATCCATTTCGATCAGGCATCCCGCGATGTTCGAGCAGTGGTCGGACACACGCTCGTAATTCGTCAGGATATCCGAAAGGATAAACCCAAGCTCGATCGAGCAAAGGTTCTTCTGCAGCCGCAGCGTATGGCGCAGGCGGATCTGATCACGCAAGTCGTCAATGACCTGCTCAAGCGGCTCGACAAGCGCCGCCTTCTGCATATCGTTTTCGGCAAAGGCCGCCTCGGTGATCGAAACGATCTCTCCGACCGCCCCGCGCATAACGCGCAGATCGGCCCTTGCGTATTCCGAGAAGGAGACCTCCTTCTCGCGGATCTCCTGCACCGATTCGACGATATTCACGGCATGGTCGGAGATACGCTCGTAATCCCCGATCATATGTAAGAACTTGGTCGCGTCGGCGCTCTCCCGCTCGGAAAGAGCCTTGGCCGACACCTTCACAAGATACGAGCCGAGCGCGTCCTCGTAGATATCGACCTTTTCCTCGGCCTCGGCGATCTCGTCGACGATCCTTTTATCGTACTGATCGAAAAGCCCCAGCGCCTTTTGCAGGGAGCCGATCGAAAGCTCGTTCATACGGCAGACCACGCGGCGCGCGTTTTCGATCGCCAGCGAGGGGGTATCCAAGAGGCGCTCGTCCAGCATCGCGGTATATTCGTCGCCCTTCTTGTCGTCACCCTTGATGGTGGCGTTCGCCAGCTTCTCAAGAAGGTGAGCAAAGGGCCACATAAGGCCAACGGCCAAAAGCTTAAAGGCGGTATGCACGGCGGCAATGCCCCACATGTTGATGGTGGTCCCATCGGCGAGAGCAAAAATATCAAAGACGCCGACCCCGCGCAGGATCGCCCCAACGAGGTAATACATCGAAAGCCAGAAGGCAACGCCGATCACGTTGAAATAAAGATGCGCGACAGCGGTACGCTTGCCGTTCTTGTTAGCGCTGATCGAGGAGAGCATCGCCGTAACGCAGGTACCGATATTCTGCCCGAGAATGATCGGGATAGCGGTGCCGAAGGAGATGGCACCCGTGACCGAAAGGGCCTGCAGAATACCGATCGAGGCAGACGAGGATTGCACAATCGCCGTTAAGACCGTGCCCGCCAGAACGCCGAAAATGGGGTTCTTGAAGAGAAGCAGGATCTCGGCAAAGCCGGGGTCGTTCTTCAGCCCCGCGACCGAATCGCCCATAAGCGACATACCGACCATCAAAATAGCGAAGCCCATTAAGATCGAGCCCATATCCTTCTGCTTATCGCGCTTGGCGAACATCATAAGCGCAATGCCGATAAGCGCCAGGATCGGCATCCAGGCGTCGGGCTTTAAGTAGCTTAAGAAGGCGGTGGCGTCGGCTCCCCCTTCGATGCCGTTAAGCGCCGTCAGCCAGGCGGTGACCGCCGTACCGACGTTGGCGCCCATAATGACGCTGATCGCCTGCGAGAGCATCATCGTGCCCGAGTTGACAAAGCCGACCACCATGACCGTCGTCGCCGAGGAGGACTGGATGATCGCCGTGACCCCAAGGCCCAGCAAGAAGCCGCGCCATTTGCTGCTGGTCAGCTTCCCGAGAATGACCTTAAGCTTGTTCCCGGCGCTCTTCTTCAGGCCGTTTCCCATAACGTCCATGCCGTAAAGGAACAGCGCGAGGCCGCAAACCAAGGACAAAATTTCAAAAATTCCCATGCTTTTCTCCGTTTTTTCTATCTTATTTTTTAAAAAATCTCATAAAAGTCCAAATTACTTCATTATAAGTATAGCCGTTTTTCCCGGCCTTGTCAAGGCGGGCACACAAAAAAGGGCGGAAGACTCCGCCCTTTTTCTTTCTAAAGAATCAAAGCCGAACCGTGGCTTTTCCTTCCTCGTATACGATACGGTCCCCGCTTGAAAACAGCGAATCCTGATAGCGAAGGAATGCCTCGGCGCTTTCAAAAAGAGGTGTGTGCTTTCTTAGGATCTCCTTGGCAAGGGCCGCTTCGTTTTCCAGCAGGGCACACAGCATCCCCACCTGCCAGACGGCGCTTTTCACACAGGCCCTTTCGGGGTCGGCGATGCGGTAATCGTTTCCGTGTGCCTTCCCCTCGGCCCCCGGGGCATAGGCGTGAAGGGCGGGCATGATGCAGGAAAGATCACCCATATCGGTGCTGCCCGAGCTATACGTGTCCTTGGCGCAGAACTCCTCCTCGGGATAAAGCTCCTTCAAGACCTTCCCCGCCATAAGGCTCATATTCTCATCCCCCACCATCGGGGCATAGCCGGGGTTATCCTCGATCTCAACATTGACCCCAAGCGAGAGGGCTGCGCCGCACAGCGCCGTATTCAAGCGGCTGTTGGCCTCCTCGATCGCCGCAAAGCTTTTTCCGCGGACGTAGCTTTCCAGCACCGCGCACTCGGGGATCGCGTTGACCATCGTGCCCCCGCTCGTCATAATGGGGTGGAAGCGGATGATATCCTCCTCACGGAAGCATTCCCGCAGGGCGTTGCAGGCGTTGATGCCGCAGGTGGCGGCATAGAGGGCGTTTTTTCCCGCCCAGGGGCTTCCCCCCGCGTGGGCGGCGACCCCCTTGTAGGTGATCCTTTTGGTGATGCACCCGACGTTGCCGAGGATCGTGTAAAAATACGGGGTAGCGGAGGTATGGACCATCAGGGCAAGGTCCACCCCATCAAAGTATCCGCGACTCAAAAATTCGCTTTTTCCGCCAAAGTATTTGATCTTCCCCGCGTCGCGCAAGGCGGTGCGGTATTCGATCTCCAGAAGCTCCTCGGCAGGGACGGCGCAAAGGCGGATACGCCCGCAAAGCCCCGAAAGGACCGCGGGGTCGCGGAGCGCGGCGGCAATACCCAGCATCGCGGCGCACTGGGCGTTATGCCCGCAGGAATGGGCCGCCCCGGTATCGGGGTCGGCATTGGGGTGCGAGGGACAAAGGATCGAGTCCAGCTCCGCAAGCACGAGGACCTCGGGCCCCTCTCTTTTCGTGTCGATCACGGTATAGAAGCCGGGGATCCCCTCGGCCATATTCAATTCATACCCAAGCGCGCGAAGCCTTTCCGCCATATAGCGAGAGGTCTTCTCCTCCCGGTAGCCGACCTCGGGATTCTTAAAGATATCGGCTTCGGCCGCAAGGATCGCTTCGCGCTGTCCCTCGACCGCTTCCCTGATCGCCTCTTTGTTCATCGTTTTCTCCTTTTGCGCAGTACCTATGTATTGTTTTGTTTACGAAAAATATTTTATTTCAGCGATAGATAGGAAACAGGCGCCGTAAGCCCCTCGGCAGAGCCCTTCACGGCTTCGTTTCGCACCGAAAGCCGTCCTTCCTTTTTCAATTCGTAAAGGACCTCGTACGCAAGGCGCGAGACCGGCAGACACCGCTCCCCGGTAAGCAGCGGCTTAACGGCCGCAAACACCTCTTTATAGGGGACCTCCCCCTTTGAAAGCAAGGCCTCCACGACGCCGTAGGCGGCCTTTTTCTGCGCGGGGGTCACGGTCTCCACCATGACGGGGAAGCCCGAAAACGGGGCGCTCTCGATAAAATCGCGCCCAACAAACCCGCACGAGGTGGGCGGCAGGGCCGTCACCCGCCCCGTATGATCGGCAGGGAACGCCTGGGGGGCGCTGGCAAGATAGGCCCCATGGGGGCAAAAGCCGACGAACATCGGCATATTGATACGGGCGTAGGCGATCTTATCGGGGGTCGAAAGCGAGAGCAGAAGCCCCACGATCTCCCCCGGCATATCGCAAAAGGCCTCGGCCATCGCGATATCCTCTCGGCTACCGCCCTCGATGTGCTTGGCGATCAGCTGGCACATCACGTCGCTCATATGCACGGCCGTGCCGTCGGGCAGGATCTGATAGCGTGGGTTGGGAAGGCGCACACGCGAATCCATCTGCCACCCCTCGTTCAGCATATCCCAGGTAAGGCGGTTATACTCGTCGTTTCTTTCCTTGAACATCCCCGAGGAGCCGTTGGCCACATAGGCAAGCTGTACCCTTTCCTCCTTGCGGTACACGAAGGGGTGCGCCCATTCGTCCCCGCCGCCCGAGGGGGTGCGGCTGTGAATGATGCCGATATTCCCGGGAAGCTCCTCAATATGCTTTAAGGCGACGAGGCGATCGAAATCCCCCGTCAGCTTCTCGTAATAGATCCTTCCCTCGTGCAGGGTGGCGATGCCGCTGAAATGGCCGCCGTTCAGCCCCTCCTGGGCCTTGATCATTTCAAGGAGAATCGGGGCGGCGCGCCGCTCTCCCACGTATCCCGCAATGTTACACATACCGTTCTTCTCCTATGTATGCCTTATTTCCATTTTTTGTCAAGAATTTTTATATAAGCCAACCAATCCTCGCGCGAGAACCAATGCAAGCCGTGGCGAATATGGTAGCATACCTTCCCCCCGTCCAAAATCGTCGGAGGGATCGGCAGGGCATCGGGGGTGACAAGCCCCTCCTCGCCAAGAAGCTCCCACGCGCTTGACGCGTGAAGCGTAGTCAGAAATTCGGATTTCGGGTCGGCGCCCCGATCAAGCTCGGCCGAGCCGACGATCAAAAGGCGGGGGGCGATAAGCGAAAGAAGAAAGCTTTGATCGTAGGGCTTTTCGTCCTCTTTCTCTCCGCGGAAGCTCTTGAAATTCTCGCAGAACCAATCCCACGAGCCGGCTTTCAAAAAATCGTCGATCCTCTCCCCCTCGCCCCGCTTCGAGGAGGCGGCGCCGCCGTAGCCCGAATCGTTCGAGATCACCGCGGCAAAGCGCATATCCTGCGCGGCGCACCAAAGGGCGGTCTTTCCAAGGCGGCTGTGTCCGACAACGGCAACCCGCTCTGTGTCCAGCTGCGGCCGCTCGGCGCAAAGATAGTCCATCACGCGTGAAGCGCCCCACGCCCACATACCGATCTTGCCCCATTCCTCGTCCCCGCGGTCGGGTCCCGTACCGAAATGGGCGGCGATCCCATCCGAATAGTCGCCAAAGCCCGAATCGTTTACCATTTGAGCGTAATCCACCACGACCAGCGCATAGCCGTGATCGATGATCTCCTCAACGGGATTGTACTTCTGCGGCACCATACCGAAGCTGATATGCAAAAGGACCGGGGGGCGTTCAACCGTCGTCGGGGTGTAGATCTGGATCGGAAAGCAGCTCTTTCCTTGCTCGGTCTCATAGAAAAGATACACCGTCTCCTCTACGCATTTCCCGGCGCAATAGCACCGATCCGTCTTGCGGACCTCTCCCGTCACACGCACCTTATCCTTCGGCGTATGTCCGTAGGAGTATTTTGCAAGAAGCTCCTTCATTTCCCCTCGACGCTCTTCCCAATTTTCTCGGGTCACCGTGCGCCCGTCGTTCATTCGAAGAATGGGGAGATACGCTCTTTCGGCTAAAAGTTCCTTCAGCATTGTCTTTTCTCCTTACTACTTATCAGCGCTTCCGCTGTATTTCGTATTCGGTCCGGCTTTCCCAGCATTCTCCCCGCTTCACCGAAAAATCACGGCAGACGGGAAAATACATTTTGTTATAGCGATCGCTCTTGTTATCGCTCATCAGAAAAAGACTTCCCAGCTCACAGACGGGATAGCGCGGCACCGCCATACGGAAGGAAAAGCCGCTCTCCTTCCCGAAAAGCGTCGCGCTCCGACACCCCTCTACCTCAAAGCGATGCTCGGTGATCGGGCGGGGTGTCGGGTCAACGTCGGTATAATAAAAATCGGTAAGGCTTTTCGCGGGCGGCATCATCGCGAGATAGCCGCTCTCCAACGCATAATCGTTCTGCCACTCGACCCGTTGCGTAAGGATGACGCCCTTTGCCGTCACGGCAATCTCCTTGCTGTGCAAAAGCGCCACGCTCTCGTGATCCGCGGGGTCGTATCCCACCGAATCGACCTGCACCCGTACCTCCTCAAAGGGGATCGTTTCGGTAAGGGCGGTCATCTCGCGCGCTTCCCCATCGATCAGAAGGCGCATATCGGTAAAGACCTCGTCGCCGTGCATACGGCCGCCGATAAAATCGTCACGCCCGCAAAGCTTCACCGCCATATCCCACTCGGCGTTGGGGGTAATGGGGTATTCGTTCGCAAGGCGATCGTCACACGCGAAGGCGTAGGAAAGCCGCCAGGTATCGCAAACGATCTTCGGGACCACCGTGTGGGCGATATTATAGTTGATATATCCATCCTCGGTCGGAAGATAGAGGCGCAGGGCGCCCTCGCTCATCTCGTGCGAGAAGGTGGCGTCGTAGCGGCAATACGTCCCCTTTTTCATTCGTCAAGCTCTCCGTTGGGGGCAAGCGAAAGGGTGGACATCTCGACCGGCATAAAGAAGCAGAGCCCGTGGGCCGCCGTACCGACGCCCGCCCTTTCCTTGATCGCCTCAACGATCTTCTCCGCCACCTCGCGCGTCGTAACGCTTAAAACGATCTCCTTTTCGGTGTCGATCGTGATACCGAGAATGGTCTTCGGTTTGGCGACCGAGCCGCGCGCGTTGATGATGGTGGCGCCCCCCGCGCCTTGCTCACGGGCGATCTTGACGACCTCATCCGCAAAGCCTGCGTTTACAATGATATATAAAGCCTTCAGCTCCTGCATGATGCTTCTCCCTTCTTAAAATGCCAGCCCCTCGACCGGGATGCTGTAGGCGATCCCGGTGTTGGGCTTATCGAAACGGTATTCGGTGTAAAGGACCCGCATAAGGGCCTCCACCCTCTCTTTTTTCATAAGGCAGGTAATGACTGCCTTGTTCTTCTCGGCCTCAAAGCCGAAGGCCGCCAGAAAGGCGTGCGGACTCACCGAGCCGTGGCCGTACACAACGTCGACCCCATGCGCGCCGTACTCGTAAAGCAGCGTCAGAAAGGTATCCTTTTTCTTTTGATCCACGATAAGGACCAGGTGCTGTATCTTGGGGAATTTTCCTTCATTCACGGGTTTCTTCCTCCCTTTCCTCGTTGTTTTCACTCGCCTCCAGCATAAAGCTCTCCAGCTCCTCAAAGCTTTCGTCCACCGTCTCACGCAGGGCGCGCTTCAGGCGGATGTCATACACGATGCCCAGCATCTGTATCGCGATAAGCGGGGTGACCGATATAAACGAAATGATGCCGAAGCCGTTCGTCAGCACGGATAGCTCTCCCCCGTTTGCCACCGCCACCGCCGAAGCGATGCTGAGCGTCAGAGGGGTCAGGAAGGCCGAGGTCAGGGCGCCCCCCGTGACCCCGCCCGAATCGAAGGCCAGCCCCACGAAAAGCTTGGGGGTAAAGAGCATCATCAGAAGCGCCAGCGCGTAAAGCGGGCCGAGAAACCAGAGAATGTTGATCCCGGTCAAAATCTTCAGGATCGAAAGCAGCGAGGCAAAGCCGATGCCGATCGCCAGCGTCAAGCGGATAACCTTTTTCTTGATATGACCGTTGGTCAGCTCCTCGATCTGCACGCCAAGGACCGTGACCGCGGGCTCCGACACCGTGATGGCGGCGCCGAGGATAAATCCGACCGGCAGAAGTAACCAGCGGAAGAAGGCGGGGCGGCTGCCCTCAAAGAAGATGCCGCCGATATACTGCCCGACGAACCCGAAGCCGTAATCGATCCCCGAAAGGAAGATAAGCAGTCCAAGATAAACCGGGATCACACCGAAAAGAAGCCGCAAAAAGGTCTGCCGCGGCAGCTTCAGGAGAAAGAAAAGGAAGGGGATCGAAATGAGAACGATCGGTAAGACCGCCAGCGCCACATCGGTCACGTTCCCCGAAAGGATCTCCAGAAAGCCGCTTTTCACGGTCATATCGTAAGCGTTCTCAGGCGGCAGGACCCCGCCGTTTCTCGCCTTTACGACGATCCCGTACAAAAGGACCGCGATGATCGGCCCGACCGAGGAGATGCCGATGATGCCCAGCGAATCGTCGTTCGACTTGCTTTTGGAGAAGGTAGCCGAGATACCGAGGCCGAGGGCCAGGATAAAGGGCACCGAAACGTCCCCCGTCGTCGCGCCGCTGCCGTCAAAGGCCAGGGCCACGAACTCGGGCGGGGCAAAAATGACCAGCAAAAAGGTAAGGATATACAAAACACCGAACACAAGCTTGATGTTGATGTTTTTCACGATCCGCAAAAGCGCGATCGCCACCCCGATGCCGATGCCGGTTCCCGTGATCCAGATGAAAAGGGTCGGGTCGATCAGCGGCATGATCCCGCCGATCTGCTTGGCAAGCACCGAAAGCGCGGGCTCGGCCACCGTGGCCAAAAGCCCGAAGGTAAATCCGAAAAGAAGCACGAAAGAAAGCTTGTTGTACTTGGCGAACGAGCCGCCCACCATACGCCCGATCGGAAGGATGCTGCTTTCAAGACCCACAAGGAAAAGGGCCTGCCCGAAAACGACACACAGGTATCCGACGGCGATCTTCCCATAATCGGCGGCATTCCCGAGCGGCGCGACAAGAAGGCACGAAACGATGATCACGGCCAAGGGGAGCGAGGAAACGAAGGTATCCTTCACGGTTTGTAAAAGCTTTGAACGCATCCTTTCCTCCCTTCGGCCGCGCGGGCCATTTTTTCAATAACGAATTCAGTATACCATTCTTTTTCGGATATTTCAACGCTTTTTTCTTTAAATAAAGAAAAAGGGCTTGCAAAGCCCCGCGGTTTATGGTATACTGCCCTTGTCGGTCAGAAGACGACGCGGGGGCAGCCGCCCCACCCCGAAAAGCAAATCAAAACGAACGATGCAGGAAGCGTCATTATCCGCAGAAGGGATAATGGCCTTTTTTATTACGAAAGGATGCTTGCATGAAAAACCGTGACCGACTTTTTAAAATGATCACCGCCGCCCTTTTTCTGGCGCTTGCTTACGTTTTGCCCTTTCTGACGGGGCAGATCCCCGAGGTGGGGGCGATGCTCTGTCCGATGCACCTGCCCGTGCTGCTTTGCGGCTTTCTTTGCGGCTGGCCATGGGCGCCCGCCGTCGGCTTTATCGCCCCGCTCTTCCGCTCGCTGACCCTTGGTATGCCCCCCCTCTTCCCCGGTGGCGTCTCGATGGCGTTTGAGCTTTTTACCTACGGGGCAACCGCTGCGCTTATGCACCGTATTCTTCCCAAAAAGAGGGGATATATCTACCTTTCGCTGCTTATCGCGATGCTCGCGGGGCGCGCGGTATGGGGGCTTGCGATGCTCCTCTGCCTTGGCGGCGCGGGCGGCACCTTTACCCTTACCGCCTTTCTGGCGGGGGCGTTTACCGGCGCTTTACCGGGGATCGTTTTGCAGATCGTTCTGATCCCGCCGCTCGTAATGGTGCTTGAAAAGCAAAAGAAAAAAAGATAAAAGAAGGAAAAAGGCATGAAGCTTTCCGAAGCCCTTACGGCGCACGCCTGCCGTTATCCCGCCCTTCGCGCTCGGGATGTTTGTAAGTTCCTTTACCAGGGCACCTTCGGGTGTGAGCATCTGCTCTCCTCCCCCGAGGGGGCGGAGGAAGCGCTTTATAAGGAAGCGGCCGCCCTTGAAGCGGACGCCGCCCCGCTTACCGAGCCCTTGGGCGAGCGCTATGGGCGCGTATATCTTTCCCATCTTTCCGCGGGTCTTTCCCCAAAGACCCTATCGAGGCTTTTCTTCCTTTCGGCAAAGGACGAAAAAGGAGAAGAGCAAGCGCTTCGGGCGGGGCTTGCGGCGGCCCGTCGGCTTGCCGAGGAGGGGGCCTTTCCCTTTTCGCCTGCCGAATTTGACAAGGCCGTAAGGGAATGGGAAAAAGAGGGCTTTCCCCCTCTTCACCATTCGGAAGAATTCAGGGGGGCCTACCGCCCCGCCTACCGCGTGATAAGCAACCGCTATATCCCCTTCCTGCCGCTCTTCACCGCCATCGACCGGGCGCTTGAAAAGGGACCTGTCCGCTTAGCGATCGAGGGGGGGAGCGCCTCGGGCAAATCAACGCTTTCTTCGCTTCTTGAAAGCCTTTACGGCGCCACTCTTTTTCATATGGACGATTTCTTCCTGCAGCCCCACCAGCGCAAAAAGGAGCGCTATCGCGAGGTCGGGGGAAATATCGACCGCGAGCGCTTTCTTGCGGAGGTGCTTCTCCCCTTAAGCCGAGGGGAAAGCATCGCTTACCGCCGCTTTGATTGCCAAAGCCTGCGCCTTTCGGACCCCGTTTCGGTTGTACCGGGACGGCTGACGGTTATCGAGGGCGCCTACTCGATGCACCCGCTTTTCAGGGGGCATTATACCCTTTCGGCCTTTCTTGACGTGGATAAGCCCCTGCAAAGGAAGCGCATCCTTCTTCGCAACGGCGAGGCTATGGCTAAGTTCTTCTTTTCGGAATGGATCCCGATGGAGGAGATCTATTTCGAAAAAACAGCGGTCAAGGAGGCCTGCGATCTTCTTATCCCGATCCTTCCCTGAAAAAAAGAGCCGAAAAAATTCGGCTCTTTTTTCTTAAAACGAAAGGGTGGCCACGTGCGGGCGGTGATCGGACGCGACTACGGGCAGAATATCCGCCTCCTCGACCGTAGCGTCGGGCGAAACGAAGATATAATCCAGCTTACGGGTCGGCGCGTCCGAGGGGAAGCTTTTCCTTTCCCCCGGGAAAAGGTCGGCGGTATCCTTCATTCTCTCGCGAATGGGAAAAAGAAGAGGGGCATCGGGCAAAAGATTGAAATCCCCCATCAGGATGCACTTTTCTTCCTCCAGATTGGCAAGCACCGCCCGAACGGCATTCTCCTTTTCGTCGGGATTAAGACCGAAATGCGTGATCAGCACCGTCTCCCCGCCTTGCAGCCTTGCCCGCAGGATCGCGCGGGTCTCGTAATATCCGTCATAGCCGTGCGGGAGGGGATCGGGGATAAGAAGCGTTTCGGCGCTTTCGAGAGGGATCCTTGAAAGGATCCCGTTTCCGAACGGCCCCTCCCCCTCAAAATAGGTGGCCTTGGCGAAATAGAAATAGGGCATTCCGCAAAGCTCGCTGAGCCGCTTCACCTGGTCGGTGTAGTCCTCCCGCTCACCGAGGCCTCGCATCTCCTGCAGGCCGACCACATCGGGCCCGTAGTCGTTGATGGCCTTGGCCATCACCTCAAAATCAATTTTCTTCTCCAGATAATTCAGGCAGTTCTGGGTGTTAAAGGACATGACCTTCATGGCTTCGCTCCTCTTTTTCGAACGGCCGCCCAAAGGACGGCCGTTGCAATGTTTTCTTTACTTTTTACCGATCGGAAGGACGGTAAGACGCACCTTGCAAGCGCCGTACGGATACAGGCGAAGCGTCTTCGTCTCTCCCATGCGTTCAAATTTCTGCGGGAAGGGCGGGGTAAAGGTGAAGGGGCCCGTCTTTTCCTTATACAGCTTCTCGTAAAGGTCGGTGCAGACGAGAAGCTTTTTCTTGGTCCTTAAGGGATAGCCGTCGATCTCGTAGCCCTTCAGCTCGATATAGGGCAGGCGGCGGTCCAGATCAAAGGCAAGGTCGCACCCCTTGTCGAAGAAGGCGGCGCTTTCGGGCAGGACCGCGTAATTCCATTTTTCGTCGGGGTAGATGTTATAGGCGGGGAAGCCTTCGCCCGCGTCACGCTCCCCTTCGTCGATTTTGCGGTCGCCCTTCATACCGAGGGCATACACAAGGGCGCCCTTCTCGAAATAGACCCCGCCGTTTTTCTTTTTGGCGAGGAGCTTGCTGTCAAAACAGACCGAAAGCGTGCTTTCTCCCGCCTCGACGAGAGCCTTCAGAAAGCCGCTCTTGGCCGCTACCGCTTTTCCGTTGACCTTGACGCTTTCGGCATAGGCGGGAACGCGTACGTAGAACACAAAGGGGGCTTCGGCCTTCACGCGAAAGACAACGTCCTCACGGAAGGGGTAGGCGGTTTCCTGTTCGATCTCGATTCGGCTTCCGTCAAGCTCGGTCGAAAGCGAGGCGCCCGTAAAGAGGGTGGCGTAAATACCGCCGTTTTCATCCTTCATATAGGATTCCCCTACAAAGTTCGGCATAAAGCGGTTCACATTCCCCGCGCAGCAGGCCGTGCCGGGATTGGGGCGGTAGCTCATCCACTTCTCACCGCCGTAGAAAATGTTGTGATTGGATTGCTTATCCAAAATCAGCTGGTTACAGCAGGAGAAATACTGCAGGCCGCGGAAGTTCTCCAGCACCGAGCCGATGCCCGCGTTGTAGACGCACTTTTCGATCTTATCGAGATACGACGTCTTCCCCGTCGCCTGCACAAGGTAATAAAGCGCCCAGGTGTAGTCGGTCACGTTACAGGTCTCGTGGCTTTGCATATAGCGGTTGCTGATCAGAAATTCGTTGCTGCAATGAAGCCCCGAGGGGAGCATGAAATATTTATCGAGCTTCTCATATGCCTTGACCGAGGCGTCAAGGTAGATCTTTTTCCCCGTATACAGATACATCAGGGCCCCAAGCTTCGAAAACTCGTTATAGCTGACGCCGTGCACGTAGGGCTTCTCGTTGGACAGCGCGAAGGAAAGGCAGTTATGATTCTCCTTGCCCTTATAATTCCCGCTCTTCTCCTCGCTTTCGCGGTTATATTTTTCGTAGCTTTTCTCGGCCAGCTCCAGCAGCTCTTTTTTCCCGGTCTTATCAAAGAGCCACAGCATGATCTCCACGTTCAATACGTCGCGGTTAAAGGAAAAATCAAGCTTTGGCTCCAGATAATGGCGGGTAATGGCGGTAAGGATCTCCCCGTCCCCCGTATAATCGTACAGCGTCATACACGCGCGGAAGAAGACGACGTGCGGCCAGCGGTTCCAGCCCTCCTTATCGGCGGGCTTTAAGTAGCGCGGGCCGAGATACCCCTCCCCGTCGGGGTTGCGAAGCACCGCGTAGATGATACCCGACGCGCGCTTGATCGCCGCCTCATCCTCGAGAAGAATGGCGCATTTTAAGTACCCGTCCAGCCAATAGGCGACCTGCTCGTATACCCACCAGCCGGCGTTATAGCCAACGTAATCGGGCTTGCCCCACTCCACGCAATTAAAGGGCGCGCCCGCCTTTTCTATATGTCCCGTAAGCCCCTCCATCTGGGTCAGCAAAAAGTCCTTTACCCAGCCCTGCGGCTTGATATCGCGGATCGAAAAATTCTGCAGCATAAAAAAGCCCTCTTTCCCTTGGTTTTTTCGCGCAACGCGGTCGCCTTCATTATACCCTCCCCCCCTCTTTTCTGTCAACCGTTTCAAGGAAAAAAGGGCAAAAAAAGCAAAGGGGCGCAACGCCCGCTTGCGCTTGGCGATCGGGGACAAAAGAAAAAGCGGCGCGCCCGCCGCTTTCAAGTGCTTTACGTAAGGGCGCCCACGCGCGCTTCTTCCTCCTGCCTGCTCGGCTTTTTGAAATAGCCGCCCCGTATCGCAAGAACGAAATAGACCGCCGTTTGCGCCACCGAGGAAAGCAGCCAGGTGATCGGATAGATCACGTAGATCAGCTCAAAGGTCTGTTGCGGCAAAAGCGGATACAGGATCGAAAGATACATGACCCGCACGACGCAGGTGAAAAAGATGTTGCAGATCATGGGGAACACCGTCCTCCCCATTCCCTTAAGGGCCGACCCGAAGGCCTTGCCCCCGATGGTCGTGAACATAAAGATCTCCATCACCATAATGCGCCGCATCGCCCAATCAATGACCGTAGCGTCGCTGCTGAATACCATACAGAAGAAGCGGCCGAACAGCAGAAGAAGGCCGGTGGCAAAGGCGTACCAAACCAAAAGGGTGACAAGCCCCGCCCCGATCACACGGTTCACGCGGCAAGTCTTTTTCGCGCCAAGGTTCTGCCCCACAAAGGTAACGACGGCGCTGGCAATGGCGTTCCCAAAGGCCTCTAAGATCTCTTCAAGATTCGCGGCGATCCCCTTCCCCGCGATCGCGTATTCCCCAAAGGCGTTCACGTTCGAGGCAATCAGCATATTGGAGATCGAGAAAAGCGAGGAGTTGATCGCCATCGGCAGCCCGATTCCCAGAATGCGCTTTGTCTGTTCGCTGTCCAAGCCGAGCTTTCGTAAAGATAACTTAACGCCCGCCTTCCCCTTGATAAGGTCCAGCAGCACCCAGCCGGCCGCCACGTACATGGAAAGAACGGTTCCGATAGCCACCCCCACGACGTGCCAGCCGAGAAAGATGACCGTGATAACGTTGATGAGAACGTTCAGCACCCCGGAAAGCGATAAGTAATATAAGGGGCGTCTTGATTCCCCCACCGAGCGCATGATCGCGGCGCCGAAATTGTAAACGAGGGTGGCGGGCTTGCCGAGAAAGCAGATCACAAGGTAGGTGGTCGCAAGCTCCAGAATGCTTTCGGGGGTATCCATCAGGATAAGCAGCGGCCTTGCCAGAAGCACGCCGAGCAGGGCCACGATCGCCCCCCCGATCAGGGAAAGCGTGATCCCCGTATGGATCGCCCGCTCCTTTCTCGCGGGGTCATTGGCCCCCTGCGCGTTGGCTACTACGACGTTGACCCCCACACTGAAGCCAACGAAGAAATTCACGAGAAACGCGGAGATCGTGCTCGTCGCGCTGACGGCCGACTGATAAAGAGGCCCCGCGAACTGGCCGACGATCGCGACGTCCGCCGCGGTGAAAAGCCGTTGCACGAAGGTCGCCAGCGCCAGCGGAAGCGCGAAAAGGATAAGCTTTTTGAGTATCTTACCTTCGGTATAATCCTTTCTTCGTATCTCTTTCGCGATCATACGGTCTCCTTTGGAAGGGCGCCCCTTCTCCTTTAGGTTTTTTTGCGCGGATATCCCTTATAAAGGTGAACGATGTTGATATCCTCGGGCATATACATCCCGTGAGAGCCGCAGCCTCCGTCGATCTCGTGGCAGCCGTGATCGGTCACAAAGCCGAGAAGCGTGTTATGGTGTCTCCATCGGCTTTCGACAAGGCGGGCAAGCGTGGAAAAGGCCAGGTCGTTGGCCCGCAGCTCGGCCAGCGCGCGGGCGCTTTCGGGGCCGTAGCGATGCATCGCCACGTCGTAATTGCCGTTATAGACCACGATAAAGTCGTGTTTATCCTCCAGGATCACCTCCGCCGCCTTGGCGATCACGGCAGACGCACCCCCCGACTCCAGATTAAAGTAATCCATCTCCCGCTCCAAAAAGATGCGGCCAAGGCTGCATTTGCCCGAGGTGATCAGGGCAGGCCTCTTCCCCGCCGCGATCAAGGAATCGAAGATGGTCTCGATACGAACGACGGGCCGCTCGTACGCCTGAATACCGTGGACGGCAGGCTGTGCCCCCGTATATAGCGTGGCGTAGCAGACCGGGGTGACCGGGGGCATCACGGTCGAAAGATGCAGCTCCAGCCCGAAAATACTCTTCGTCCCGCCGAAGCATTCGGGGTGCTTTTCGTAAAGCCACTCCGCAACGGCGTCGGTGTTATAGACCAGCACGCGGTCTGCCCTCTCGCCGTCGAACGCCTTGTCGACGTAATGCGAAAGCTCGTGATTCTTCCGCGCGGCGTAGGCGGGAGGCTTGATCCCCATCGT
The DNA here is from genome assembly GCA_045588145.1 of Eubacteriales bacterium. Taxonomy (GTDB): domain Bacteria; phylum Bacillota; class Clostridia; order Oscillospirales; family CAG-272; genus UBA1740. The sequence goes on from JAZNDS010000011.1 coordinate 22,676, forward strand.
ATACGCAAGGGCCGCGCAGACCGTATCGGTCGAGGTCGTATTAAAGCCCGCCGCGGTCCCCTCCTCCGCGCATAGGATCTTATCGACCGGGATCGAGAAGATCTCCTTCAGCCGAAGAAGGTTTTCGATCGTCGGCACGGTTCCGTCGGTCTCCCACAGGCTGATCGTCTGGCGGCTGAGCAGCATTTTTCCGGCCAGCTCCTCCTGGGATAGGCCGCGCGCCTTTCTCAGCTTTTGCAGATTTTCTCCTAACGACATAGCATCACCCCCTTTTCCATTATAACACATTCTCCTAAAAAAGAAAGCACCCATTGCTTGCTTTTCCGCAAGTGTCGCTTGACAAAAACGCCTTTTTCGGCGGTTTTTATAAAAAAAGCACCCGCTTTCGCAAGTGCTTTTCGCCTTTTTTGGAAAAGGCGCTTATGACAGATTGATCCAGCTGTGCAGGCGCCATTCCTTGTCAAAATCAAGGATCGCGATAGCACAGTTTTGGCAGAGGACCTTCGCGCGCGACAGAGTCACCCCGACGGTAAGATCCACAAGGGTACGAAGGACCCCCGCGTGTGAAAAGACCGCGATGCTTTCATACGGCAGCCCCTCCAGCCCCCTTCGGAACCCATCGATCCTTTGGCAGAAGGCCTCTCTCGATTCCCCGCCAAACCGCTCGTAGCCCCCGGCGGCGTTCTTTTTTTCCTCATCGGTAAGAAAGGCGAGCGGCTTTCCCGCAAGGCTTCCGACGTTGATCTCGCGAAGCGCGGGGGTCTCGGTGTAGGGGGAATGAGGCAAGGCGAGCTCGGCGGTCCTTTTGGCACGCGAAAGGTCGCTTGCGTACACAGCGTCGAAGGAAACCCCCGAGAGCCATCTTCCCGCCCGGCGCGCATCCTCCTCGCCCCCTTCGGTCAGAGCAGCATCCAGCCAGCCCGTCCAAAGGCCCGCGCGGTTGGTCTCGCTTTCTCCATGTCGGACGATATATACTCTCATTGTCTCTTATATCCTTTATACACGTGCACGATGTTCACGTCCTCGGGGGTATTACAGCCGTGGCCGCCAATATCGGTCGTCTTCAGGGAAAGCTTATCCACCTCGTGACAGCCGTGGTCCATCGCAAAGCCAAGAAGCGTGTTATGCTGCCCCCAATGCTCCTTAATGAGATTGGCGATCACCGAATAGATATGGCTATTCACGCGAAGCGAGGAAAGAGCCTTCGCGCTTTCGGTTCCGTTCAGGTGCATATCGTGGTCATAGTTTCCGTTATAGATCGCGATAAAATCATGCTCGTCGCGCAAAATGACCTCCACCGCCTTCGCGTTCACGGCGGAAATCCCCCCCTCGACAAGGAAATAGTCGATATCCCGCCCAAGGTAAAGCTTACCAAGACTGCAAGCGGGCGAGCAAACGAGCGCTACGCGCTTCTCCGCCGCGATCAAAGCGTCAAACAGCGTCTCGCGTGTAAGAGCATCTTTTTGCGTGATAAATCTCTTGACCCCGTGAACGTCGGGGTGGACCCCCGTATACATCGAGGCAAAGCAAGCCGGCGTGATGGTGGGAGAAACCGTCGCGAGCGGCAGCTCTAAGCCCCTCTCTTTTTTCACCCCTTCAAAATATTGAGGGTATTTTTCATAGACCCATTGACCGATGGCGTCGGGGTTATACATAACGACACGGTCTGCCGTCTCCCCCCCGAACACCTCGTCGATATAACGGCAAAGCGTCTCGTTTCGGGGCGAAGCGTCCTTCGGCGGCTTCACCCCCATGGCGTAAGCCAGTGCGCCGCAGACGGTTGTCATCGAGTCGGAATTGAAATCCGCACGCCCCTCGTAGCTGTCCAGCAAAAGACGGTCGATCGAGATCCCGAACTGCTCCTTCAGGCGCAGAAATTCAACGATCGTGGGCACCGTTTCCCCTTGCTCCCACAGCGCGACTTTCTCGGGGCTCACCTGCATTTTTTCGGCCATCTCGGCTTCGGTGAGGCCCTGTGTTCTTCTTAATTTTATCAGCTTTTCTCCTAAGGTCATCTCTTCACCCTCCTTTGTCTCCATTATAGCACGCCCCCCTCAAAATGCAAGAAAATCCTGCTTGCGCCGCGGCAAGCGCCACTTGCTTTTTGATAGACCAAAGGGCGCCCGCCAAAGCGGGCGCCCTCTTTTATATATCCCGAACGATTGCCGCGATGCGCTTGGCGGAAAAGCGGAGCGACTCCTTAACGGCAAACTCGTTCACCGAATGGGCCCCACCGCCCACAACGCCGAAGGAATCCAGACAAGGGATCCCCGCCACCGTCACCTGCGCGGCGTCCGAGCCGCCCGTACGGGTCTCCCCCTTCATCGGGGAAAAGCCGTTTTTGACAAGCAGGGCGTTGACCCTCTCCAACAGCTCGGTATTCCGCCCGACAAGCTCCATCGCGGGGCGGAAGCCCTTGACCGTGACCTTCGTTTGACAGCCGGGAATATACACGGTATTCTCCAGCTCACGCATCCGTTCTCGGATCCTTTCCAGCTGCTCCTCGGTCGCGAAGCGGAAATTCGCCACGAACTCACAGCGCCCCGGTACGGTATTCGGCACGGTCCCGCCGTTTATCACGCCGCAGTTGCAGGTGATGCCCTCCTTCTCCTTGTACCCCTCCAGCGCAAGGATCTTGTGCGCCGCCTCGGCAATGGCGCTGGCGCCCTTCTCGGCACACTCCGAGGAATGGGCCTCGACCCCCGTGACCGAAACGGTATAGGTAAGGATCCCCTTGCGCGCGATGCACACACGGTCGTGACTCGGGATCCCCTCTAAATTAAAGAATGCAAGCGACCCCTTCGCCTTTTGGCAGATGTATTCAATGGTCTTGTATTCCGCCTGGCCGCTGCCCGATTCCTCGTCGCTTTGCAGCAAGAAGCGGATGGGACGCTCCGAAAAACCGACCTTCTCCAAGGCTTCCATCACAAGGAGCGCCAGCACAAGCCCCCCTTTGCAATCAATGACCCCGGGGCCGTATATATTCTCTTCATCCATACGGACAGCCGGGGAGCCGAAGGACCCCACGGGATGCACCGTATCCATATGCGCGGAAAGCGTGATCGGCTCCTTTTGGGCCGCTTTATTCACCGTCAGGCATACGACGTTTCCGTTTTCGCTTTCAAAGCTCTCACACGCCCAGCCGTGCTTTTTCCCGAATTCCAAAAAGAAATTCCCCAAAGCGTCGACCCGCGCCTTATCCAAAGTGGGACTCTCCATATTGCATATTTTTTCCCATATCGAAAGATATGCGGGATACAGCGCATCGATCACATCAAACAAAGGTTTATTGTCCATTTCTTGCCTCACCTATCTTTATTCGGGCCCGCCTTTGGCGGTCTTTCCTTTATTATACCCCCGCCCCCAAAAGAATGTCAAGGGAAAGCTATTCTTCCCACGCCGCAAGATTGAAAATTTCCTTCCCCCGCCTTTTTGCGTGCTTGTAAGCCGCATACGCGCCGCCCCAATCGTGCGAAACATACGCCACCACAAGATCCGCTTTTTCGATCATATATCGGTTTCGGTAAAGGATCGCATATCGTTTCGGCTTATCCTCAATAGGGGGATATAAAGTACAATCATATATTTTTTGTTGATAACTTAAATGATTCTTTTGATAATCAAGCGTCAAATACGGCGCAACAAACACAAGCGAAACAGAAGGATTCACCGACTTATATTCCCGGCAACAATGATATGCAAAATGGTCAAAAGCTCCGTATCCGCCCAAATACATCTGTGCTGAGCGCCCCCCGACCCGTTCTTCTAACAAAGCAAGCATTCTTTTCTTCAGCTCTTCCGTTCCCAGAAACTGAGCATGTCCGCAAAAGGTTACGATCACAAGCCCTCTCCTTTTAATATGTAGGTATACCTACATATTATACTATAGTGAAGAAAAAATCAAGGGTATGTAGGCACGCCTTCTTATATTTTTTGCATTTCTTGCTACAATATATATGTAGGCAAGCCTACGGAACATTTCAAACGGGAGGGCAAGGACTTGACGGTAAACGACGCGGTTGCCGCACGCATCACAAAGCTGCTGCGCGAAAAGAATATGACCCAATACCGTTTAGAGCAGGAATCGGGCATTCAGCACGGAAGCATGCAGTGCATTATGAATGGAAGGAACAAAACCGTCACCTTAAGCACCGTTATGCTGCTCGCCAAGGGCTTCCACATGTCGCTCCCCGCCTTTTTAGACGACGAGATCTTCTCGGCGCAGGAGCTGGAAACAGAACCGTAAAAGCCGCCTTATCGGATAAGGCGGCTTTTTCTTGTTGCTTTTTATTTCTCGTTTTTGTAGATTTCCTTGAAATACTTGTAGGTATCGACCTTCAATTCGCCGCAGGCGGCCTCGTCGCAGGCGATGATGCCGTCCTTGTGCAGCTGCAGCGCGCTGATGGTCCAGGCGTGGTCAACGCCGCCCTCCACGCAGTGGCGAAGAGCGCGGGCCTTGTTATGGCCGCTGATAAGAAGCAGGACCTGCTTCGCGTCACACACCGTGCCGACACCGACCGAAAGGGCGGTCTTCGGGACCTTGTTTACGTCGTTGCCGAAGAAGCGGGAATTGACGATCAGGGTATCCTCGGTAAGCGCGCGCACGCCGGTCCGCGAGGTCAGCGAGGTAAAGGGCTCGTTAAAGGCGATGTGACCGTCGACCCCGCTGCCGCCAAGGAAGAGGTCGATCCCGCCGTACGAGGCGATCTTATCCTCATAGCGACGGCATTCCGCTTCAAGATCCTCGGCCATACCGTTGAGAATGTTGACGTTCTCGGCGGGAATGTCGATGTGGTTGAAGAAGTTGTCGTGCATGAAATACCAATAGCTCTGGTCATGCTCACGGGGCAGGCCGACGTATTCGTCCATATTGAAGGTGACAACGTTCTTAAAGGTGACCTTACCCGCCTTATTCATCTCGATCAGTCTTTTGTAAACACCGAGGGGGGAGGACCCGGTCGGCAGCCCGAGAACAAAGGGGCGATTCTCCTTGTGGGCGTTGATCGCGGCGGCAATATGGGCGGCGGCCCAATCGCTCATGCTTTCGTAATTGTCTTTGATAATTAATTTCATAGCTACTCCTCACTATTCTGAAATTTAGCTCTACACTTCGATTATACACCTTCTTTTTCGATTTGTAAAGGTGCTTTTGTTATTTTTTGGAAGGCGAAGAGATCTTCCAAAAGCCGCGTGACAAAAAAATTCGGGGAGGGCGCCCCACGCGTGCCGCGAACGAAAAGCCGCCCTTTTTCGGCGCGCCTTCTCCTCACCCTTTTCTATTATATACCAAAAGGGCGCGAAAATGCGCCCCCCAATCGGAAGCCTCGCTCCCCAAGAAGAAAAACCGCTCCAAGGAACGGCGTTTCTTTTTTATCCGATCACCGTATAGCTGAACGCTTCATAGTGCAAGCGGGTCCCCGCGTCAGTCCCCATAGGGAGCAGCGCCAAGGCGATAAAAAGCTCTTCCTTCTCTCCGTCCGCCCGCAAATAGGCGTATTCGCCCTCGATCCTTGTCACCGTATAGTCTTTGGGTTCCATACGATACTCCTTTTTCTTTTAAGAATGGATTTTCTTTATTATACTCCCCCAAAAGCAACGTGTCAAGCTCCGCAAAGCGGAACCGCGCGAAACCTTGCGGATCAAGCGTTCGATTGGTAAGACGCCCGCAGGGTCAGTCGAGTGAATTGTCAATAGAAGTGCAACACAATTAAAAAAACTTTTGCCATTCTGCGTTCCAAGAATCCTGTGCAGAAATATAATTCAAGCATTTGCGGGGTCTGGCATTGATCAATGCCAGATTCCGCAAAAGTGTTTTAGGG
>JAZNDS010000012.1:0-47132 GCA_045588145.1 Eubacteriales bacterium
CCCACGACCTCGACTACGCCCGTCATCATGGCAAGCACCAGCGTTTTGCGCTTGCTCACCCCCGCTGCCAGCATCGGGCCGATGATCACCATCCCCTCGGGAATATTCTGAAGCGCGATGCTGATCGAAACGGTAAGGGCCGCCGAAAGGTCCTCGGTCCCGAAGCTGACACCCGCGGCGATCCCCTCGGGCAGGTTATGGATCCCGATCGCCAGAACGAACAGCAAAACGCGGTTGATCTCCTTGTTGATCTCGGGATGCGCCTCCTCGTTGATCCCCGCCAGATTGTGCAGGTGGGGAAGAAGCTTATCCATAAGGTTCAGGCAAAGGGCGCCGCAGAAAAGGCCGAGAACGGTCACGATCAGCGAGGGGATCCTTCCGTCTCCGTAGGAAAGCGAGGGCAGGATCAGCCCGACGACCGCCGCCGCCAGCATCACGCCCGAGGCAAAGGCCAGGACGGTATCGCTGATCTTGTGCGATATATTTTTGAACAAAAGGCCGATAAGCGCCCCGATGACCGTGGCCCCCCCGACCCCCAGCGCCGTTGCCAACAGCGCGGTAAGCATCTCTGTATTCATAAAAAGTCCGCCTTATATAAAGCTTTTTCTTCCGTATGGAACATTATACCACGAAACGCCTCTTTTCTTCAAGGCATTCGCGTTCTTTTTTCTTTCTTTTAACAATTTGTTTTACTTTTACATAAAAAGGGGCTTGCCAAAGGCAAGGACCCCCTGTTTTTATTCATTCTCCTTTTGCTTATCCAGACGGTAGTTACGCACGTACATCACAAGATCGGCCGCCACCATCACAAGGTTCAGCACGTAAAAGAAAAGGACATACCACTTATAGCTGGGCGAGATCAGTTTGGAGGTGATCCCGAATATGTACCCAACGAAGATCAGCAGCAAAAACGCAAGGCTTTTCCCCTTGGTGGTCCGCGCACGGTAGGATTTCAGGACGTTTAAGGGCCACGAAACCCCAAAGCTGACGACCATGATGATCTCAAAAATTTCTGCCATAGTAAAAATCTCCTTACCTTTATGCTTATATCATCGCGGCAAGACTTCTATCCCACCGTATGGCCTGATCGAAAGGAAAAGGCAGCTTCCCTCCCCGAACACAGTCTCGATCGCCTTTTTGTAGGCCTCCTTGCGGGAAAGCGGCAAAAAGACCTCGACCGTCCCCGCGAAGCCGCCGCCGTGTACGCGACAGGCGCCCTCCCCCAAAAGGAGCTTTTCGGAAAGCGCAAGGCAGAGGGGAAGCCCCTGCTCGGCGGGAGCTTTTTGGGCATACAGGTTCTGAAGGTATTTGAAGGAGGAATCGCCCGATGCCCGCACAAGGCGCAAAAAGCCCCGGATATCGCCCTTCGAAAGAAGCAGGGCCTCCTCCTTGGCGCGCACGGTCTCCGCAAAAAAGTGCATGGCCCGAAGCAGGGCACGGTCCGAGACCCTTCCCCGCAGCGAGGGGAGTTCCCTTTCGAATTCTTTCTCCGATACCTCTGCCAAGTTTTCTTTACCAAAACAAGCCGCAACCGACCGCATCTCGCGCGGTATTGCCGCATACTCATCGGTAAGATCGGCATGAGAGCCGCCCGTATTGACCACAGCAAGGCAGTATCCAAGCGTCAAAAGATCGACCGAAAGCCCCTCGACACGCGGGTCGTTTTTATCAAAAAAGTCGATAAAGGCAAGCCCGCCGCAGGCGATCGCCATCTGATCAAGAAGTCCCGAGGGCTTTCCGAAATAGCGGTTCTCGGCCTCCTGCCCGACAATAGCCAAGGTCTTATAATCGACTCTTCCTTCGTTATAAAGCCCCGAAAGGACCGTCCCGATCAGGATCTCGAAGGCCGCCGAGCTTGATAGTCCCGAGCCCGCGGGAACCCCGCCGTCGATATACGCGCAGAAGCCGCCGATTGAAAAGCCGCGCGAAAGCAGGCCTGCCGCCACCCCGCGCACAAGGGCGGGGGTCGTCCCGAATTCCCCCTCGTTTATCGCAAGGCTTTCAAGCGAGAGCGAAAAGGGGGCGTACCCGCGTGAGGTGATGCGGATCGTTCTGTCATCGGTTTTGCGAACCACCGCCAGCATATCCACGCTGACCGCCGCCGCCAAAACACAGCCGTTCTGGTGGTCGGTGTGGTTCCCGCCGATCTCACAGCGCCCGGGGGCGCTGTAAAGGGCCATCTCCCCTTCCCCGTACAGCGAAGCAAAGGCCTCGATCGCCTTTTCGTACCGCGCGGGGGCAAGCGCAGCCGCCTCCCCGTAAAGCCGTTCAAAAAGGCCGCCGTAGCGGCCCTTCCGAAGGTCATTCAAAAGCTTTTTCTTCATCTTTTCTACCGTCAGTCCTGAGAATAATCGGCGAGAAAATCCCCGATGTCGCACATCGCCTTATAAAGGGTCTGCGCCTTCGGCAGCATAACGACGCGGAAGTGCGGGCTTTCGTGATAGTCGAAGCCGCTGCCGGGAACGATCAGCACGTGCTTTGCCTTCAAGAGATCCATCGCGAATTTCTTGTCATCGTGAATGGGACAAAGCTTGGTATTGATCTTCGGGAAGATATAGAAGGCGGCGCTGTTCTTCACCACCGAAAGCGTTTCGTATTGCGCGATGGCGCGCATGGCCGCCTCCCGCTGCTCGTAAAGACGGCCGCCGGGGGTGATCATCTCCATCGTGCTTTCGGTATCGTTTAAGGCGGCGGGGATCACCAGCTGCGTCAGGGCGTTGCCGCAAAGACGCATCGAGGCATACTTGACCATGCCCTGCATGATCTCCCCGTAGCAGGCGGGATTTCCCGAGATCAGCACCCAACCGCAGCGGAAGCCGCACAGGCAATGGGATTTCGAAAGGCCGTTAAAGGTCATGACCACGCAGTCGTTGCGGGCCATCGCCGCCACCGAGGTAACGCTTTTCCCGTCCATAACCAGGCGGTCGTAGATCTCATCGGAGAAGATGAGAAGGTTATGCTTTTTGGCGAGCTTTACGATCTTCTCGGTGATCTCGTCGGGGTATATCGCCCCTGTCGGGTTATTGGGGTTGATGAGAACGATCGCCTTGGTCTTATCGGTGATCTTCGAGGCGATATCGTCAACGTCGGGATACCAATCCGACTCCTCGTCGCAGCGGTAAAAGACAGGCTCCGCCCCCGCAAGGTAGGCGCAGTTTGTCCACAGCGAATAGCTGGGAGAGGGGATCAGGATCTCGTCTCCCCCGTGCAAAACGACCGCCGTTGCCATCGTAACGACCTCGCTGACACCGTTGCCGATAAAGATGTTATCCAGCCCCACGTTTTCGATGCCGCGGCCGCGGTGGTAATCGAGGATCGCCTGCCGCGCCTCCTCCATCCCGCGGAAATCGCAGTACGGGACCGCGCGGTCAGCCCCCTGCAAAAGCGCTTTTTTGATGCTGATCGGCATCGAGAAGCCAAAGCTGCCGGGGTTTCCCGTATTCAGCTTCAGGATCGGCGTTCCCTCGGCCTGCATGCGAAGGGCCTCCACGTATATCGGGCCGCGGATATCCGAGTGGACACGGGCCATTTTTTCAGACATTAAGAAGGGCTTCATCGCTCTCTCCTTTTCCTTACTAAATCAAGATAGGGTCAGTATAGCATACTTTTTCGGCTTTGTAAAGTTTTTTGGCATTTCTTTTATAAAAAAGAAAGGAGATCACCCCTTCACCGCAGGAAAAAGCCCTGCCGGTGGCAGGGCTTTTCTTTTTTATTGCTTTTTCATAAGGTCGAGCAGGGAGCGGCTGCCGAAGGCGCGGCCCCAGTCGTTGTGGAAGGTAATGATCGAGGTATCGGTGTTGGTGTGGGCCATCAGATACTTCATAACGTCGGGCGAGACGGTCGCGGCGCCGGCGCCCGTAAGGGCGACCTCCAGCACCTCGCGCGCGGTCTTGAAGCTGGCGGCCAAGACCTCGGTCTTATAGGCGCCCGCGTCAAAGACGGCCTGGATCTCGGAGACGGTCTCCACGCCGTTGGAGGAGATATTCTCCAGACGGCTGACATAGGGGGCGACGTACGCGGCGCCCGCGTTGGCGGCTACCATAGCCTGTCCCGCCGAGAGGATCGCGGTCACCGTGATCCCATAGCCGCGAGAGGCAAGCTCACGCGTGGCGCGAAGGCCGACGGGGGTCGCGGGGATCTTGATGAAGGTGTTCTTTTTGTTGCCGAGCAGATCGACGATCACCTCGGCCTCCTCCAAGATCTTTTCATACTCGCTCTCCATGACCTGCACGTGCAGCTCCATATCCTCCCCGATGATCGAGCGGATCTCCCGCAGGCGGAAGAGGACGTCGCCGCCCTCTCTCGCAAGAATCGTGGGGTTGGTCGTAATGCCTACGATCGGGTAATAGGTATGGAAATAGCGGATATCCGCGAGATTCGCGGTATCAAGAAGCAGCTTCATAGGACTGCTCAGCGCTGCAGCTGCAGCGTGTAGTGAACGTCGTCCGCCTTTTCTTCCGCCGTGAACTTATGCAGGGTGTTGATGACCTCGCCGTTGTTGATCTTTCTGTCGCCGATATCCTCGGGGGTACCCATAACGGTAACGTTTACCTGGCGGTGGCGGGCACGGACCTGGTCCCAGTCGACGAAATAGATGTGGGCGAATTCGCCGCCGTCAAGCACGCCGTCCTTAATGGTCATCGTTTCGCTTCTGCCGAAGAAGACCGAGCGAAGGTGACCGTCGGTATTCATACTGGTGAAGTCACCGGGCTCGTTAACAAAGCGGCCGAACTGGGCGTGGAGCGGGCCGGGGTGACGGTACTGATGCTCTTCCTTGAAATCGGGAACGAGGCGGCGCATGATGTCGAGCAGGTCGTGCTGCAGAAATTCGAGGTCAAAGCTGTCGATATCGTGCGAGCATTCCTGGACCATGACCGAGCAGGTGGTGTGGTGCGAGGTGATGCACACGGTGCCGTTCTTGATGCCCGAGGCGTTGACGATGTCGATGATCTCCTTGGAGATGTCGTGGAAGGTGGGGATCCAGCCTCTCGACTGAAGCTCGATCTCTTTTTGTACCATTTTGAATTCCATAGCTTTTGTTTCCTTTCGGTATATAATTTTTATTTTTTAAAATTAAGCGTAAGTAAGGCTCGAATAATCCTCTTTGATCAAAAGGATATCCGCTTGCTTTCCCGCGTGCAGGGAGCCGATCTTATCATCAAGCCCCAAAAGCTTGGCGGCGTGGAGCGAAGCGAAGCCGAAGACGTCCTCGTGCGAATAGCCCATATCAAAGAAGTTTTTGGCAACCTCGCGCATCGTCAGCCAGCTGCCGCAGATCTCCTCGCGCATCTCTCCCTCATACTCGGCCATAACGAAGTTAACGTCCTGGAGCGCGTCGTTCTTGCCGGTCTCGCAGTCGGTGATGCCGATGATACGATCCTTGCCGACCGTCTTTTCCAGAAGGCGGATCATTTCCTTGCGGACGTGAACGCCGCGGCGGTCGTTGATGACCTCGTAATAAAGGCCGTCCTCCAGCATACAGGCGTCGTTGAAATCGAGGTTCTTGGTGCCGGCGAAGGTCAGCTCCCCGTCGGTAAGGCCCGTCGCGTCAAAGATATGCGTGACAAGGCGCGCGCCGTTCTTCACCGCGCGGTGGACGGTGGGGTGATCGGCCGCCGAATGCCCCATAGCGGGAACGATCCCCGCCGCCGCGATCTGACGGCAAAATTCATCGGTCCCCTCTACCTCGGGGGCGAAGGTCCATTGCTTCACAAGGCCGGTATCAATGATCCTTTGATCCTCCTCGGCACAGGGGCGGTTCTCTTTTCCGTCAAAGCTTGCGCCGTAGCGGGGGTTGAGATAGGGCCCCTCCATATGGATACCGAGCAGACCGCGGTCACTCTTCTGCAGCTCCTTGATCGTTTCGCAGGCGCGAAGAACGACGTCGTAGGGAACGTTACGGTAGAAGGTGAGAAGCTGGCTTCCCGTGCCGTTTTCGCGGTGGTAGGCACGCAGCTTCTCGGGCTCCTCGTAGCTGGGGTAGGTCAGCCCGCCGTGACAGTGGATGTCGATGAAGGCGGGGGCGATCAGGGTGTCGGCGGGAACGATACGGATATCCTCCCTCGCCAGCCCCTCGCAAAACGCCCGGGCTTCTTCGCTGTCGGCGGGGGCGGAGCAAAGCACCGTATCCCCGTCGCTGCCGATCAAAAAGTTTTCCTTTACGCATTCATCGGGGAAAACGACTCTCCCGATGAGGGCAAATCTCTTGGCCATCTTAATACCCTACCAGCTCCTTACATTCGATGGGCGCCGCGATCTCTTCCGAAACGTAAACGTCGGTGCGGAGCAGCTGCAGGAAGGAGGAGGGGACCAGGGGCGTGACCTCGCCGTGCAGAATGAGACGCGAGACCATTCTCTGCCACGAGGAAAGACCGCCGCCGGTGACGAGGTCGTGGGTCTCCATACGGTTCTTGGCGCGAACGACGTCGATGGGGCCGATGGTGGCGGCGTGGGTAGGAACCGAGGCGATATCGCCGCTCTGCCCGAATACGCCGTGGAGCGAGTTCTGCATGATGGTGAGGGGGTTAAGCGTAACGACACGGGCTTCCATCTTCATGAATTCCTCGATCGGGGGGTTGCCGAACTCGGGGGTCAGGGGATCGATGAAGGCGATGTGACCCGCCCAGCCGGGACCGCTGTAGCAGATATCGGCGTCGCCCTCCTCGTGGAGCATCTTGGAATAATCCTTGATGTTCTCGGTGGTGGGGTAGTGGATCTGCGAAAGCGGCATACGAAGCTCGGGGTCGATGCTGCCGTAGAAATAGTTCAGCTGCGAATACGAGAAGCCCGCCTTGTAGGTGATGGGGGCGATATTCCCTTGATCGTCCGCCCACTCGTCCATGGTGTAGACGTGCACGTTGCGGCAGTTGATGCGAAGGGCGTTGATCACCTGCGCGACCGTGATGTAGATAACGGGGCAGGGATTCGGCAGGATCATGACGCACTTTTGGTCAAGCAGGTCACTCGCCTGGATCCTGGCGACCATATCAGCGATCCAGATGCCGCCGGTGTTCTTTACGACCTTGATGCGGAAATCGGGGTTCGGGTGCTTTTCAAGGTCCTTACCGCTGATCTTGCGGACACGGTCCAGCACCTCCTTGTTCTTGTAAGGGACGAAATCGGCCGGTTTTTGCTGAAACATAGGTTTATTCTCCTTTATCTTTTTTCGTTTATTTATTCAGAAGCTTTCTGAAGGCATCGATCAGAACGTCGCAGGCGTCCTCGCTGAAGATGGACTGGCCGGCCTCGTAGTCGCCCGCCACGACCCCCTCCTTGGTGTAGACGTAGCCGGGGGTGCCGCCATTGGAGGTCTCGAAGAAGAAGACCTCCTTGCCGGGAAGCAGGTTCTTGATGGCGATACCGATCGCGACGAACAGTTCACCCTGGCAAACAAGGATGTGGTAATCGCCAAGGGTCACGTGCCCGATCTCAAAGGGCATCTCGATGAAGTTGTAGCCCGAGGCCACAAGCTTGCCGTTACGCACGGTGCTTTCGGCGCCGAAAAGGCGAAGCTTGGCGTTCCAGGCGGTAAGGAAGTCCTCGTCCTTCACGGCCTCGTATTCCTCCTGCGCGACACGCAGCAGTCTTTCGGCCTCCTCGGGGGCGGGGAAATTCTTATAGGGCAGCGTGATCTCCTCGGAAACGTAAGAGATCGGAAGGTTGTCGGTAAAGCTCATCTTCTCAATGGCATGGAAGATCTCCACCCCGAAGGTGGTGCCGACGCGCGCGGCCTCCTCAAAATTCTGGGCCACACGGAAATAACGGGTGCTCTGGTCACCGCTGCAGCCCTGGGCGAAGCCGAAGACCGCCTTCGGGTGGGCAAAGCTTAAGAAGCGGCGGATGTAGGAGGGATAGTCGCCCGTGACCTCGACGCAGTCCTCGTGAAGCAGGGTCGGATGCAGGGCGTAGGTCGCCATGATGAAGCGAACCGTCCCCGTCTCGTCCTTCACCGCAAGCACGCCAAGGCGGGTATCGGCGATGTCGGTGGGGCTGTGGCGGTTACCGCCGATGCCAAGCTCGGGCCCGCACTGCACGTTGGTGAAGCCGAGGGTGGCGTTGAAGGGGGCCGCCATCGCTTCCTTGATAACGGCGCGAAGCTGCTCCATCAGAAAGTCGGCATAATCGGGCTGGGTGCCGAAGGCATCCCGATGCTCCTCATCGCACAAAAAGAGCGCGTCGTAGGCGCAGGGGCCGCAGTGGGTGTGGGTGGCGGTAAAGATCAGGGTCACCTCGGGGAATTCCGCGCGAAGCGCCTTGACGAAGGGCTTCCCGATATAAAGAAGCTCGGTATTGATGATCATAAGGGGGGTCTTGCCGTCGTAAAGATACAGCGCGCTGGCGCAGATCGGGTTGTGGACCCCGACGTTGGGACGAAGCTCGTTGGGATAGCCCGAAAGAGGGGTTCCCGGTTTAGGCGAAATATCAACGATCGCCGCTCCTGCTTTTAACATAATGATACCTCACTGATTTTGAATTTTTTGTTTTATCTGAAGGGCGCCGACACGGCCGCCGGATGCAAGCATCACGGCCCCGTGGACCGCCGTTTCATTTGACGTAAGAAGCGATACCGTCTTGCCGGTATGCTTAGCGATAAGACGGCACCAAAGGGGGCAATTCGCGCCGCCGCCGAACACGCGGATCTCCTCGATCCCGTCGTCTGCCGCGAAGCTTTCGCCGATCCTTCCGGCAATGCTTTCGTAAAGCGCGTAGGCGATCTGCCCGCGCGTGGTGCCGAGCGAAAGATGACGGATAGCGCCGTCAACCGTATCAAAGCCGAGATCGAAGGCGGCCCCGCCCGAGCGGCCCGCTTCCTCGGCCGCCTCGTCCATCTCACGGTAGGAGGAGAAGCCAAGGGTGTTGCAAAGCCAGCGGACAGCGGCCCCCGAGGTACCGATCACGGCCTCGTACACCGTATTCCTTTCGTCAAAGGCAAAGCGCGGGACCCTTCCGCCCTTTTTCTTATCGGCCGAGAAGATCATGGCGCTGGCGGTGCCAAGCGAAAGAGTTGCCGCCGAGGGGGTGAAGCCCGCCCCGAGAGCCGCCACCTTCTGGTCCTGCGCGCCAAGATAGATACGCGCGCTTGGCTCGATGCCAAGCTCCTTTGCCACCGAAGGAAGGATCGGCCCAAGATCGGCGCCCATCGGCAAAACGGCGGGCAGCTTTTCGCCGGGGATCCCCGAAAGGGCCAACAGCTTTTGGTTCCATTCCCGCTTTTCGGTGTCATACATCATGGTCCCGCTTGCCATGCTCATATCGGTGGTGAAGCTGCCGCACAGCCAGCCGTTCAGAAAATCCAGCGGCATAAGCAGCTTATAGGCCCGATCGACCAGCTCTTTTTTATATTTGGAGAGCCAGCGAAGCTTCGGCAGCGAATAGGCCGAGGAGACCGGCTTGCCGGTGATCGCGTACAGCGTATCGGCATCCACCTCGGAAAGGACCTCGGAAAGCTCCTCTTCCGCGCGGCTGTCCAGCCAGCTTATCGCCCTGGCAAGCGGCCTTCCCTCCCGATCGACGGGCACCACCGTGATCCCCTGCGAGCTGATCGAAATGCCCGCGATATCGGTGACCCCGGTCTTTTCGACCATATGGCGGATGCCCTCTTTGATATTCTTTTTCCAATCCTCGGCATCCTGCTCGGCGTAGGCGCCGTCGGCATACAGCGCGTACTCGCGGTTGTAGTCCGCCAGCCTTTCGCTATCCCGATACAGGGCGCACTTCACCGCCGTGGTGCCAAGGTCGATCCCTATGTAATGCATCATTTCTCGTTCAAGCGCTTGCCGACCGCCCCACCGGGATGAATGACGGCAAAATGCTCGTTCTGGAAGCCGGTAAGCTCTAAGACCGCGGTCTGCATCGCATCAAAGATCGCGCAGGTGACGGCAAAGCTCGTCGTTCCCTGGCAGTTGTAGCGGTCGCATTCCTTCGTCACCTTCATGCCGATCACGATATCCGAAAGCTCGGCAAGAGGAGATTGGGGATTTTCGGTGACCCCGATGACCGTCACGCCCTTATCGCGGCAGACCCTTGCGATCGGCAGAAGCTCGTCGGTCTTTCCGCCGCGCGAGGCCAGCAGGATGCAATCCCCCGCCTGCAGGTATCCCAGACCGCCATGCACCGCCTCGGCGGGTGAGATAAAGTGCGCCGGGCGCTCGATGCAGCACATCAGGTGCGCGAAGTGGCGGCAGGCAATACCGGTGTGGCCGCAGCCCGAGGCGCCGATGCGCGGCACCGTAGCCAAGATCTCGCAGGCCTTCATAAAGGCCTCCCGATCGATGACCTCCCCGGTCTTCAGAATGGATTCGCTTTCAATGGCAAACGCCTCAAAGGCGCGCTTTTGCGCTTCTTCTCTCATAAGCCGTGCACCTCGTTGTAGGTCTTACGCAGGGTGTAAAGCATTTCCTCGGCCGCCGCCTCGGGATCGGCCGCGCGGATGATCCCGCTCGTGCAGCCGGTCGCCTGCGCGCCCGCGCGGATGACGTTCGCGACATCGTCGGGCCCCGAGATGCCGGCGCCCTGCAGGACCATGATATCGGGGTTGATCTTACGTACCGCTTCGATGGTATCGACGACATAGCCCATATCGCTGGCAACCCCCGTGCCGATCAGATCGGTCGGCTCGGCGACGATGAGGTTCGGCCCCATCATGGCGATCGCCTTGATCTCTTCAACCGTATCGGCGCAAACGATCGAGGCAAGCCCCACCTCGTCGGCCCGCTCGATGGTCCTTTTGACCTCCTCGAGCGTCAGCTTCTTTTCGGCGTGGTTCAGCATAACGCCGACAGCGCCCGCCGCCTTCAGGGATTCGGGCAGAACGGCACCGAGGCCGCGCCCCGGGACCAGGGGATCCATGTGCTGGGCGTAGACGTGGATATACTTGGTGTTCTCGGCGATCAGACGGATATCGGCGTACTGCGGGGTCACGATGACGTCGAGATCGTACTTATGGGCGATCTCGTCCACCGCCTTCGCGAGCTTCAGCATACGCTCGCCCCACATATAGCATTTCGGGCCTACCTCAAAATAAGGGGCACGGATGTGATAATCACGGTACATAGTAACAACTCCTTTTGTTTTTCTTTCGTTTTGTTTTTATTTTGTTTTCTTTGTGTTTCTTCCTTATAATTTTATCACTTTTTGCTTTTCTTGTCAAGGAAAATCCCCCGCTCGGCGCGCTCTTTTTTATCCTCCCGAAAATCTTTTTCTTTTTTCTTTCTTTGGCTTGCGTTTCGGTTTTGCTTGTGCTATAATAAACAAAAAAAGAAAGCGAGAAAGCGTATGCATATCAGTGCCGAGGAAAGAAGAGAAGAGATCATCAAGGCGGTCCAATCCCGCGGAAAGGTGCGGGTAGGGGAGCTTAGCCGCCGCTTTGCGGTCACCGAGGTCTCGATCCGCAACGACCTGGATCTTTTGGCGGCCGAGGGATATCTTATCCGTACGCACGGGGGCGCTACGGCCCCGCTGGCGGCCTACGATAACATGAATAAGAACGAGCGTTATCTTTCCAATTCCGCCGCGAAGAAGGCCTTGGCAAGGCAGGTCGCCTCGCTTGTTGACGACAACGATACCATTATGATGAACGCGGGCACGACGCTTCTGTACGTGCTGCGCGCCCTGCGTCACAAGAAGAATTTAAGCATCGTCACCAATTCCCTGCAAAGCGCGGCGGAGGCCGCCTCCTTTTCGGGCTTCAACGTCATTCTGCTGGGCGGGCAGCTGGACAGCAAATATCACTTCACCTTCGGGCAGGACACGGTGCAGCAGCTGGAGGAATACCACGCCAACAAATGCATCCTTTCGGTCGACGGCATCTGCCCCACCTACGGGCTCTCTCTTTACTACCCCAACGAGACCAACGTGATCCTAAAGATGATGGAGATGTCGAAATCGGTCATCGTGGCGGCCGACCGCACCAAGCTTTTCAAGACCACCTTCTCCAGGGTCGCCCCCCTCTCCTCGATCAGCTCTCTCGTGACGAACGCGGGGGAGGACCGCCACACCGTCACCCCCTTCACCGAGGCGGGCATCTCGGTCTACGAGGCATAAAAGCAAGCATAAAGAAAAGGAGCTGCGCTTGGCAGCTCCTTTTCTTTTCAGGCCGTTTCGGCGTTTTTTTCCTTCACGATATGCTCAAGATACAGCTTGTGGCAGCGGGCGAGATACAGATCGGCGATCTCGTCCTCGCTCTTCCCTTCGGCGAGCATTTTGTTGACGTACAGCGGGCTTTCCATAACAAAGGTGTTCTTCGGCTTGCTGTAATACACGCTGTAGATCGGCAGATCGACCCCCGTGCGGCGGTAATAGGTCTTGGTCAGGGTGATGAAGCCCTTATTGAAGGCAGGGGGCATATCGAAATACCCTTCGCTCGAATCCTCGGGAAAAATCACGACCGAAAGATCCTCGTTCAACACGTCGATCGAGCGGTGGATCGCCCCCGTCAGCCCCGCGTCGGTATAGGTGCCGATCAGACCGACCGAGGTATAAAGGTATTTGGAGATGATCGCGAAAAGGGTCGCGATGATGAAGGCCTTCGGCTTCTTCCAATGCAGCTTCTGCTGATAGAAGATGTAATAAAGGTAGCACCATCTTTCGCGATAGTTGCCGCACATCTCGTGCGCCCCCCAGGGGGTGCTTCGTACGGGGAACCAAAGCTCAAAGACCATCGGGCCGCGCGCGCCCGAATGATTCATCAGGTAGATAGCGTTCCTTTCGGGCTCCTTCCCTGTCAGGTTGATAAAGCGCGGCTCCTTGATGAAGAGCTTTGCGATCCGTTTGAAGAAACGGAAGAAGGGTCTGCGCCCCTTTTTCACCTTGTACTTTCTTGCCATAACATTCTCCTTTTCGTGGTTTCGATGCCTTTGATAAAGGATTTTGTAAATAAAACTTTATTTTTTGTTTTCCTCGCCTCCCAGGCGGAAGAAATTGTAGCGCAAGGGGAAGGCCTCTCGCTCGGGCTGCGGCTCGGGCAGGGTGACGGTAAAGCGGCAGCCGCCGCCCTCCGCGTTCTCGACCGTGATGCTGCCCTTGTGCAGATCCACGATCCGCTTGACAAGCGTCAGCCCAAGGCCGTTGCCCTCTTTTCCGTGCGAGGTCTCGGCCTGATAGAATTTATCGAAGATATGCTTCTGCTTTTCGGGGGCGATCCCCGGCCCCTCGTCACGCACCGAGAACACCGTCCCCCCCTCCTTTTTGGAAAGGGTGAGATAGATCCTTCCGCCCCGCGGACTGAATTTCACGGCGTTATCGAGAAGGTTGAGCCATACGTGCGCCAAAAGCGCCTCGTTCCCGCGGTAGCGGACCTCCGAAAGCTCGGTCTCAAACTCGATACCCTTTTCGGTCCACTTTTCCTCAAGCGACACGATCGCAAGGCGGATCTGCTCGTCGGGCGAGAAGACGTCCTCCCGCAGGGAGATCGCCTGGTTTTCGACCTTGGAGAGCAAGAGGATCCCGCCGATCAGCTCGGTCAGGCGTTTGGTGTTGAAGAGGATCTTGTCGATATACTCCTCTTCCTCCTCGGGGGTCAGCGCCCCGTCCTGCAAAAGCATCGCGTACCCCTCGATCGCGTTGATGGGGGTCTTGAATTCGTGTGAAACGTTGGAAACGAAATCGGTCTGCAGGATCTCGGTGGCCTGCAGCTCCTTGACCATCAGATTAAAGCCTTCGTAGATCCTTCGAAGCTCAGCAATGCGGCTGTTGCCTGAAAGGCGGACCGAAAAGCTCCCCTCGGCGACCCTTTTCATCGCCTCCTCGATCTCGGAGATCGGGGAAAGGATCTTGCTGGCGGTAAAGTAAGCGATCGCCACCCCCTCCACGGCCATCGCGATCAGCACCCCCCAGAAGAAGGAGGAGACCGAAACGCTGAGCCCCACGGCGCGGTTGATCAGCAGCAGGACCCCCGAAAAGCCGAGCAGCGTGAAAACGAGGATCAGAAGCATCAGAAGGATAAAATAGATCCGTATCCGTAAGCTGCGCCCCTTCATTTTTTGACCACCTTATAGCCGACCCCGCGGATGGTCTCGATCGTAAGATCGGGGTTTTCGCGCAGGCGCTCACGCAAGCGGCCGATATGCACGTCGACCGTATGGGCGTCGGTCTCGCTGTCGTACCCCCAGATCTCATCCATGATCTGCTGGCGGGTAAAGATCTTCCCGGGGTAGGAGGCCATTTTGTAAAGCAGCATGAATTCCTTCTGCGGAAGCACCTGCTTCTCTTTTCCGAAGGAAAGCTGCAGCGAATCGTATTCCATCTCGGTCCCGCCGATCGAAAGGCGGCGGTCGTTGATCATCTGGGCGCGGCGAAGCAGGGCGCCGACACGCAGCACCATCTCGTTGACGTTTACGGGCTTCACCATATAATCGTCGGTCCCCGAAAAGAAGCCGAGGCGCATATCGTCGAAGGCCTCCTTCGCGGTGATCATCAGGACCGGGATCTTCGACCCGCTCTCCCGCAGAACGCGCACCAGCTCGTATCCGTCCATCTCGGGCATCATGATATCCGAAATGATCAGATCGACGTATTCCCTATCAAGGACCGAAAGCGCCTCGCTCCCGTCTCCGGCGCCCAGCACCGAATAACCGTGCTTGGTCAAAACCTTCTGAAACAGCTGCCGAAGCTCGGTATCGTCCTCTACGATCAGAATTCTAAACATAGATCCTCCTTTTCAAAAAAACTAAAAAGGCATACCTATTTATGATAATACTATAAACGGTTTTTGTCAAATTATTTTCAACTGAACCTCAATTTTTGTTGAGAATTCCCGCGCCCCTGCCCTTTGCTTGCCCTTTTTTCCGAAAACGGTTGCAAGATCGCCCGAAATGTGCTATCCTATTAAAAGAAACTTTTTTTGCGAGGTAGCTATGAAAATAACCGATCTCTTACGAAAAAACGAGGCGCTTTACCGCCGCCTTCTTCCGCTGCTTGCCTTCCTTTTCGGGGTGGCCGCTGCCGCGATGATCCTTACCCCCGCCTTCGTCGGCACCGGGAAGATCCTCGGCACGCGTTACGTCTTTTTGGGGTACGAAGCGGCCTTCGGGCTTTCCGAGCCCTTGGGAAGCACAAACCTTTCGGTCCTTGCCCCCGGTCTTCTTTCGATCCTTGCCTTCCTTCTGCCGATCCCCGCGGCGGCGCTTTGCGTCCTTTCGCTTCTGCCCCGCCTCTCGGGGCATGAGCGGCTCTTCACCCTGCTCGGCGCCGCCCTCTTCCTTCTCGGCGCGCTTCTTTCCTTCCTTTCGCTGATCCCCTTTCCTTCAACCGTCGTCGGGCGTGAGTTCAGCGGCCTTTACAGCTGGTCCTACGGGGTGGGTACGATCCTTTGTGCCGCATTCTCTCTTCTTTCTTCGGCTTCTTTGGCTGTAAAAAGATTTATTCTGTAAACAAAACTTTATTTATTAAACAGCAAAGCCTTCGGGCGCCCCCTTCCCCTTACGGGCGGCGCGCGGGGCTTTTTTCTTTTTCCCGCGCGCGGTTTCGCGGCCGCTTTTGAAAATTTACCCCGACCCCGTTGATTTTTATCGGTATAGATGCTATAATATAAACTCTAAACTGCTTTATATATTTAATATATTTTGAAATCACTTATTGAGAAAGGAGCCTTCGGTATGAGAAAGGGCAAGCGCTACGACCCCCACGGGCGGATCCCCGAATTCGATCTTCTTCGCGGCCTATGCGTTATTTTAATGATGCTTGACCATCTTATGTACGACCTTTTTTCGGTCATGCCGATGTTCTTTTCGGATTATCCGGGGAAAGATCCCCTTTCCCTCGCCCTTTGCGAAGCGGCGCGCTTTTATTGGTATCACCCCGTGCGGGAGGGGGCGCGCGTGGCGGTCATATCGGTCTTTCTTCTTTTGACCGGGATCTGCTGCCACTTTTCCAAAAGCAACGCAAGGCGCGGCGGCCGCCTTTTGTTCCTCTCGCTTTGTATTACCCTCTTTTCCTTTCTCGTCGGCTGCCTTACGGGGGATATCGACTTTATGATCTCCTTCGGGATCCTGCATTGCATTTCGCTGATGCTGCTGCTCGTCGGGCTTTTCCGAAGGATCGGGCTCAACCGTTGGTTTTTCCTCGCCTTCGGCGTTTTGCTTACGGCCGTCGGGCTGTTTTTCAATGCCGACGTGCGTCACGTCAGCTATGAGGGCCGCCCCTTTCTCGAAACGCTGTGGGGGCAGGCGGTGGGGACGATGTACGCGGGCTCGGACTCCTGCTCCTTAACGCTCTTCGGCGGGCCGATCCTTATCGGCGTTTTTCTCGGAGAAACGCTGTATAAGGAAAGACGCTCGCTCCTCTTTTCCCGCTATTTTGGCGGTCCCATCTCCTTTATCGGCCGTCACAGCCTGCTTTTCTACGTTTCACACCAGGTGGTCCTGCCGCTTTTGCTGGGGGCGATCCTGCTTCTTTGTGGCTTTCATCTCGGCTTATTCGGCTTATAAGGAGGGGCTATGTCGGCTTTATACGAATGCTTACCGAAGCACCGCAAGAAGGGGCTGATCGCCCTTCGGTTCGCGCGGCGCGCCGTCTCCTACGATACCCTCGTTGAAAGGGTCGATCAAATGGCGGCTTACCTGAAGGCAAACGGGGTAAAGCGGGGGGATACCGTCACGGTCTCGCTGCCGAATATCCCCGCCGCCGTCTATGTTTTTTACGCTCTGGACAAGCTGGGGGCGCGGCAAAACATTCTGCATCCCCTGACCTCCCCCGAGAACCTCCTGCTCTCGATGAGGGAGGAGGAGAGCCGTACGGCGATCCTTCTCGCCACTGCCTACGGGGGCAAGGAGGCGCTTTTTGAGGAGAGCGGATACCGCTTTTTCTTTGCCAACCCCGTGGCCGACGCTTCGCTTCTCAAAAGCCGCCTTTTTTATCTTCGTTATAAAAAGCCGCGCGGGAAGGACCTCCTTTTGCTGGAGGGCTACCGCCGCGTCCTGCCCGATACCGCCCCACCCGAGGAGGAGCTTGCCGACGGGATCCTGCTTCATTCGGGCGGCACGACGGGGGTGCCGAAGGTCATTGCCCTTTCGGCGCGCGCCTTCACGGCCCTTGGCGACAAGGTCCCCGCGATCACCGAGGGGGATATACGGGGCCGCGGGATGCTCGCGGTCCTGCCCGCCTTCCACGGATTTGGGCTCGGCATGGGGATCCACGCCCCCCTGCAGAACGGGGCGACCGTCGTTCTTATGATGAAATTCAACGCCGACGAGGCCCTTTCTCGGATCGAAAAGCGGCAGGTGTCGCTTCTGATCGGCGTGCCGCTGCTCTACCGTAAGCTGATGGCGGCCAAGCGCTTTGCGGGGGCCGATCTTTCCTCGCTGACCCACGCCTTCGTCGGGGGCGATAACGTTCCCCCTTCGCTTCTCTTTGCCTTCGACCTTGAAATGGAGCGGCGGGGGGTCGACTGCCGCCTTTTAGAGGGCTACGGTCTGACCGAGACCGTGACCGTCTGCGCCGTGAATACCAAATCCGAAAGCCGACCCCTGTCGGTCGGCCGCCCGCTTCCCGGCATTACGCTGCTTACCGTTGACGAGTCCCTCTCCCCGCTGCCCGAGGGGGAGGTCGGGGAGGTCCTGATCGGCGGCGACACGCAAATGACCGCCTATCGGCGCGACCCCGAGGCGACCGAAGGGACGCTGGTTTCGGTGGGGGGCAGGACCTATGTCCGAAGCGGCGACCTCGGCCTTCTGCAAGACGGCTTCCTTTATCTCAAGGGGCGCAAAAAGCGCCAGTTCAAGATCAGCGGCATGAATATCTACCCCGCCGAGATCGAACGTCTTTCGACCGATAACGACTCGGTGGCCGACGCCTCGCTCGAGTTTTTCGAGGAGCCTACCCCGCATACCGTCCTCTTTCTTATCCGAAAGAAGGACGCCCCCGAGGGAGAGGAGGCGATAAGCGCGCGCCTTACCGCGCTTTTTGAGGAAAGGCTTTTAAAATACGCCCGCCCCCAAGCGATCGTGTTTTTGGACGAATTTCCCAAAACCGCCATCGGAAAGACCCTGCACGGCGGCTTTTCGCATCCGTAGGGCAGCCGCTTTTTGCACTTTACTGAATAATATTCATTTTTAACGATAAAACATTCATATGCTTTCGGCAAAACGCCGAAAACGAAAGTATTTTTCCTTTATTTTTATATAAAACGGAGAAAATGGCTTTTTTTGCCCTTTTCCTATTGAATGTTTTTTCATTCTGTGTTATACTTGGTGCATATTCAAGCAACAAACAAATTTATTATTCATTTTCGGAGGAGCATATCATGTCTGACAAGAAGATCAAAAAGGTCGTACTGGCTTATTCGGGTGGTCTTGACACCTCGATCATCATTCCGTGGTTAAAGGAAAACTACGACGATCCCGAGATCATCGCAGTCTCCGGTAACGTCGGCCAGGCCGATGAGCTGGAGGGCTTGGAGGAGAAGGCCTTAAAGACCGGTGCCTCGAAGCTGTATATTGAGGATCTCACGGACGAGTTCGTCAACGACCTCATCATCCCCACCGTCCAGGCGGGCGCGAAGTACGAGGAATACCTCCTCGGCACCGCCCTTGCCCGTCCCATCATCGGCAAGCGTCTGGCCGAGATCGCCTTGGCCGAGGGGGCCGACGCCATCTGCCACGGCTGCACCGGTAAAGGAAACGACCAGGTCCGCTTTGAGCTGGCGATCAAGGCCTTTGCCCCCGGCATGAAGATCATTGCCCCCTGGCGCGAATGGGATATCAAATCGCGTGAAGAGGAGATCGAGTACGCCGAGGCGCATAACGTCCCCCTGAAGATCAATCGCGAGACCAACTATTCGAAGGACAAGAACCTTTGGCACCTTTCGCACGAGGGGCTGGATCTGGAGGACGCGTGGAACGAGCCGCTTTACGAGAAGAAGGGCTTCCTTGAAATGGGGGTCTCTCCCATCGAGGCGCCCGATGCGCCGACCTATGTTACCCTTGATTTCGAGGCGGGCGTTCCCGTCGCGCTTGACGGGGTGAAGATGAGCGCCAAGGAGATCATCTTAAAGCTGAACGAGATCGGCGGCAAGAACGGCATCGGTCTGCTTGACATCGTCGAAAACCGCCTGGTCGGCATGAAGTGCCGCGGCGTGTACGAGACCCCCGGCGGCGATATCCTGTATTTCGCCCACAACTATCTTGAAACGCTGTGCCTGGATAAGATGACCATGCACAAGAAGCAGGAGCTTGCGATCACCTTTGCCGATCTGCTTTACAACGGCCAGTGGTACACCCCCCTGCGTGAGGCGCTTTCCGCCTTCGTTTCGAAGACCCAGGAGCATGTGACGGGTACCGTCCGCATCAAGCTCTACAAGGGCAATATGATCAAGGCCGGCGCCAAGAGCGACTGGTCGCTCTACAGCGAGGAGATCGCGACCTTCGGCGAGGACCACGTCTACGACCAGAAGGACAGTAAGGGCTTTATCAACCTGTGGGGCCTGCCGATCTCGGTACAGGCGCAGGTCAACGCCAAGAACAAAAAGAACTGAACAAAAGGAAAGATTATGGACAAAATGTGGGCGGGCCGCTTTCAGAAGGCTTTAGACAAGGCGGCCGACGACTTTAATTCGTCGATCCGGTTCGATTCGCGTATGTTCCGCCAGGACATCCGCGGCTCGATGGCGCACGCGGCGATGCTGGCCGAATGCAAGATCCTGACCGACAGCGAGGCCGACGGGATCATCCGGGGGCTGGAGGGGATCCTTACCGATATGGAGGAGGGGACCCTTCTCCCCGACCCCGACGCCGAGGACATTCATATGTTCGTGGAGGCCGAGCTTACGCGCCGCGTCGGTGACCTTGGGAAGAAGCTGCATACCGCGAGAAGCCGTAACGACCAGGTGGCGGTGGATATCCGCCTTTATCTGCGGGATGAGGCCGACGAGATCGTCGTGCTGATCAAGCGACTGATCGCCGCCATTCTCGGCAAGGCCAAGGAAAACAAGACCGCCATCATGCCGGGCTACACGCATCTGCAAAGGGCCCAGCCCATCACCTTTGCCCATCACATTCTGGCGTATGCCATGATGCTTTGCCGTGACATCGGCCGCATTGAGGACGCCAAAAGGAGAATGAATATCTCCCCCCTCGGCTCCTGCGCCCTGGCGGGGACCACCTACCCCACCGACCGTCTCTCGGTCGCCCAAAAGCTTTTGTTCGACGGATATACCCTTAACAGCATCGACGGGGTCAGCGACCGTGATTTTTGCCTTGAGCTTTTGTCGGCGTTTTCGACGCTGATGATGCACCTTTCCCGCTTCTCGGAGGAGATCATCCTCTGGTGCAGCTGGGAATTCAAATTCGTGGAGCTGGATGACTCGTATACCACGGGCTCGAGCATCATGCCCCAGAAGAAGAACCCCGACATTGCCGAGCTTGTGCGCGGAAAGACCGGGCGTGTCTACGGCGACCTTATGGCGATGCTGACCGTCCTGAAGGGACTGCCTTTGGCTTATAACAAGGATATGCAGGAGGACAAGGAGGCGATCTTTGACGCGATCGACACCGTCAAGATGTGCCTTGGTGTCTTTCCCCCGATGATCGAGGGCATGAAGGTGCTGAAGGAGAATATGCTTTCGGCGGCCAAGCGCGGCTTTATCAACGCCACCGACCTTGCCGATTATCTGACCAAGCGCGGGCTTCCCTTCCGCACCGCCTACAAGATCGCGGGGCAGGCGGTCGCGCTTTGCATCGAAAAGGGCAAGGTGCTGGACAGCCTGACGCTTGACGAATACCATACGCTTTGCCCCGATATCGATAAGGACGTTTACGAGGCGATCGACCTTTACACCTGTGTCGAAACCCGCATCTCGGCGGGCGGCACGGGACAGAAGTCGATCGAGGAGCAGCTGGCGTACATAACGGAGTTTTTAGCATGAAGAAGATCTTTATCGACGGAAAGGCGGGCACGACCGGCCTTCGCATCTACGAGCGGCTTGGCGAAAGGGCGGACATTACGCTCTTAACGCTCCCCGAGGAGAAGCGCAAGGACCCCGCCGCCCGCAAGGAAATACTCAACGAGGCAGACGTCGTTTTCCTCTGCCTGCCCGACGAAGCCGCGATCGAAGCGGTCTCAATGATCGAAAACGAGCATACTGTGGTGCTGGACACCTCCACCGCCCACCGTACGAACGCACGGTGGGTCTACGGATTTCCGGAGCTTTCCGAAAAGGCGAGAGAGGCCGTCAAGGGCGCCAAGCGGATCGCCGTGCCCGGCTGCCACGCCAGCGGCTTTATCGCTCTCATCAAGCCGCTGATCGAGGCGGGCATTCTGGATAAAAGCGTAAAGCTTACTTGTCATTCGTTGACGGGGTACAGCGGCGGCGGCAAGAAGATGATCGCCGAATACGAGGGGGACGGCCGTTCCCCGCTTCTCAAGGCACCCCGCCAATACGCGCTTACCCAGCAGCATAAGCACCTGCGTGAAATGGTGGCTTTGACGGGGCTTGACGTTGCCCCCATCTTCTGCCCGATCGTTGCCGATTTTTACAGCGGCATGGAGGTGACGGTCCCGCTTTTCGCTTCCGACCTTCGCGAGGGCAAGACCGTGGCCGATATCAAGGCGGTCTATGAAGCGCTTTACAATACCCCCCTTGTCACGTATAAGGAGGCAGCCGCCGACGGTGACGGGCTTCTGTCGGCCGCGGGGCTTTCGGGCAAGGATAACATGGTGATCTCGGTCTTCGGGAACGAGGAGCGGATCCTGCTTACTGCCCGCTACGATAACCTCGGCAAGGGCGCCTCGGGCGCTGCCGTGGAGTGTCTCAATCTGGTCCTTGGGCTGGATGAGACGACCGATCTTTGTATAGGAACCGAGTGACTTTAAAGGAGAAGGATATGCATATCATCGAAGGCGGCGTTTGCGCCGCGAAGGGCTTTTCGGCCAACGGGATCCATTGCGGGATCCGCAAGAACAAAACCAAGCGTGACCTTTCGCTTATCTGCAGCGAGGTCGTGGCAAACGCCGCGGCGGTCTATACGCAGAACCTTGTCAAGGGCGCGCCGCTGACGGTCACCAAGAAGCACCTTGAGAACGGCAAGGCGCAGGCGGTGATCTGCAACAGCGGAAACGCCAACACCTGCAACGCGAACGGCGTAGAGATCGCGGAAAAGACCTGCGCCCTTTTGGCCAAGGAGCTGAAGATCGAAGCGTCCGACGTCGTGGTGGCTTCGACCGGGGTCATCGGCCAGCCGCTTGATATTTCCCCCATTGCCGAGGGTATTCCCGCGCTCGTTTCGGGGATCGGGAAGCACAGCGATCTGGCGGCCGAGGGCATCATGACCACCGACGTGAAGAAAAAGGAGATCGCCGTCTCCTTCACCGTCGGCGGGAAGGAATGTAAGATCGGCGGGATCGCCAAGGGCTCCGGCATGATCCACCCCAATATGGCGACCATGCTCGTCTTTATCACGACCGACTGCGCCATCTCGGCCCCGATGCTGCAAAAGGCGCTTTCCTCGGATATCAGGAACACCTTCAATATGATCAGCATTGACGGCGACACCTCGACCAACGATATGGTGACGGTGCTGGCCAACGGCATGGCGGGGAACGCCGAGATCACCGAGGAGGGCGAGGATTTCTCGGCCTTTATGAAGGCCCTCAACACGGTCAACGTTTATCTTTGCCGCTCGATCGCCGGAGACGGCGAGGGCGCGACCAAGCTGCTTGAGTGCGCGGTTTCGGGCGCCAAGGACGAAGCGACCGCCAAGACCGTGGCCAAATCGGTCATCTGCTCTTCTCTGACCAAGGCCGCCATGTTCGGGGCCGACGCCAACTGGGGCCGCGTTTTGTGCGCGATCGGATACAGCGGTGCCGCCGTCGATGTGCATAAGATCGACGTTTCCTTTGTTTCGGACGCGGGAAGCATCCTCGTCTGTCAAGGCGGCAGCGGGGTCGATTTCTCGGAGGAGAAGGCCAAAGAGATCCTGCTTCGCCCCGAGATCACGATCGCCGTCTCGCTGAACGAGGGCGACTTTTCGGCCACGGCCTTCGGCTGTGACCTCACCTACGATTACGTAAAGATCAACGGCGACTACCGTACCTGAAAGGAAAAGCTATGACGATTTCGAACGCGGACCGCGCGCGCATTCTGGTGCACGCCCTTCCCTACATCAAAAAATACACCGGGAAGATCCTGGTGGTCAAATACGGCGGCAACGCCATGACCAGCGAAAAGCTGAAGGATTCGGTGGTCAGAGATATCGTTCTTCTGCAGCTGATCGGCGTGCGCGTGGTGCTGGTCCACGGCGGTGGCCCCGAGATCACGGGGATGCTGGAGAAGATCGGCAAGACGACCGAGTTCGTCAACGGCCTGCGCGTGACCGACAAGGAGACCGTGGAGATCGCGCAGATGGTCCTGGCCGGCAAGATCAACAAGGAGCTTGTCAACCTCATCGAATGCGAGGGCGGCTCCTCGATCGGGCTTTCGGGGCTGGACGGCCACATGATCCGTGCCGAAATGAAGGACGAGAGGCTTGGCTACGTCGGCAAGATCACAGGCGTTGACCCGAGGCCGATCCTTGACGTTCTGGAGAAGGGCTACATCCCGGTCATCGCCACGCTCGGCTGTGACGAAAAGGGGAACGTATACAACATCAACGCCGACACCGCGGCCGCCAAGATCGCCGCCGCCCTCTCGGCCGAGAGTCTGATCTCGCTGACCGATATTGCGGGTATTCTGCGCGATAAGGACGACCCCTCGACGCTCATCTCGCATATCCACGTCGACGACACGCAGAAGCTGATCGACGACGGGGTGATCGTCGGCGGGATGCTGCCGAAGGTCGAATGCTGCCGCAACGCGGTTCTGGAGGGGGTCAAGCGCGTCTTTATCATCGACGGGCGCGTGCCTCACTCGATCCTTATCGAAACGCTGACCGACGAGGGTATCGGAACCATGTTCGAAGGAGGTCCCCGTGACTGACACGAAGCTTTTGGATAAAGAATATATTGCCCCGACCTACGGGCGCTTTCCCGTAGAGATCGTGAAGGGTGAAGGCTCTCTCCTTTACGATAACGAGGGCAAGGAATACATCGATATGGGAAGCGGCATCGCCGTTAACACCTTCGGCACGGCCGACCCCCTGTGGATCCGGGCTGTCACCGAGCAGCTGTCGCTCTTCCAGCATACCTCGAACCTGTATTATACCGCCCCCTGCGCCCGCCTTGCCGAGCTGCTTTGCCAAAGAACCGGCATGAAGAAGGTCTTTTTCTCCAACTCGGGGGCCGAGGCCAACGAGTGCGCGATCAAGGCCGCCCGCAAATACGCCTTTGAGAAGAAGGGCGAGGGCTGCTATGAGATCATCACGCTCAAAAACAGCTTCCACGGCCGCACGGTCACCACCCTTGCCGCCACGGGGCAGGACAGCTTTCATAAAGACTTCCTCCCGCTGACCGAGGGGTTTATCTCGATCGAGCCGACCGAGGAGGCGCTTCTTGCCGCCGTCAGCGATAAGACCGCGGCTATTCTGTTTGAGATCGTGCGCGGAGAGGGCGGCGTTTTACCGCTGGATAAGGACTTCGTTGCGGCGATGTGCCGCGTGGCGAAGGAAAAGGATATTCTTCTCCTGGCCGACGAGGTGCAGTGCGGCAACGGCCGCTCGGGCACGCTCTACGCCTACATGCAATACGGCATGACCCCCGACATCGTATCGACCGCCAAGGGGCTTGGCGGCGGGCTTCCGCTTGGGGCCACGATGCTTGGGGAGAGGGTCGAAGCGGTCTTTACCCCCGGCACCCACGGCTCGACCTTCGGGGGCAACCCCATCGCCTCGGCGGGGGCTTACAGCATCCTTTCGCGGATCGACGACCGTCTGCTTGCCGAGGTCAGGGAAAAATCCGATTATATTTTCAGCGCCCTTTCGGGGCAGCCCGGTATCAAAAGCGTCACGGGTCTTGGGCTGATGATCGGTGTTGAGACCGAAAAGCCCGCCGCCGAGGTGCTGGCAAAATGCCGTGAAAAAGGCGTTTTGCTTCTTACCGCCAAAACGAAGGTGCGGCTCCTACCCCCCTTGAATATCGAAAAAGAGCTTCTGAAAAAGGCGATCGAAACGCTTTTGGACGTTTGCCGGGAGGAATAATATGTTAAACCTAAAGGGAAAAGATTTTTTAAAGCTTCTGGACCTTTCAAGCGAGCAGATCGCGGGGCTCGTTGATCTTGCCGCCGATCTGAAGCAAAAGAAAAAGGCGGGGATCCCCCACCGCCTGTGCGAAGGAAAGAACATCGCCCTTATCTTTGAAAAGACCAGCACCCGCACCCGCTGCAGCTTTGAGGTGGCGGCGTACGATCTCGGCATGGGGGTCACCTATCTCGATCCCTCGGGCTCGCAGATCGGGAAAAAGGAGAGCATCGCCGACACGGCGCGCGTGCTTGCCTCGATGTACGACGGCATTGAGTACCGCGGCTTCGGGCAAGCGATCGTGGAGGAGCTGGCGCACTATTCGAAGGTCCCCGTATGGAACGGCCTTACCAACGAATTCCACCCCACCCAGATCCTTGCCGACCTATTGACGATCAAGGAGCGTTTCGGCCGTCTTAAGGGGCTGAACTTCGTTTACGCGGGGGACGCCCGCTACAATATGGGCAATTCGCTGATGGTGGGCTGTGCCAAAATGGGGCTCAACTTCACCGCCTGCTGCCCCCCGAAATACTTCCCCGATCAAGCGCTGATCGACACCTGCCAAGCGTTTGCCAAGGAAAGCGGCGCCGTCCTTCGCTTTGAAAGCGACGTTGAAAAGGCGGTCAAGGGTGCCGACGTTATCTACACCGACGTCTGGGTCTCGATGGGGGAGCCGATCGAAGTGTGGGAGGAGCGCATCGCCGATCTTGCCCCCTACCAGGTCAACGCCGAGATGATGGCGCTGACCGGCAAAAAGGAGACCGTCTTTATGCACTGCCTGCCCGCCTACCACGACCTTAAGACCGGGGTCGGCCGCGAGATGGGCGAGCGCTTCGGGCGTGACTCCATGGAGGTTTCGAACGAGGTGTTTGAGAGCGAGCGATCGATCGTTTTTGAGGAGGCCGAAAACCGTATGCACACCATCAAGGCGGTCATCGCCGCCACACTGTGCGACTGAAAAAAGAGCAAACAGAGTCAAGGGCTTTGGTCCGACTTGCACGGCAGGGTTCCTTGCCGCTTGCCTGCGGTCCTTCGCCCTTTTTCTCTTATTTGTAAACACAACTTTATGTATTAAAGCCGCAAGCCTTTCTGCCTGCGGCCGTTAAGGAAAGGCAGTGATCCTATGCCAAAGGATATAAACATTCGAAAGGTCCTTGTGATCGGCTCCGGCCCGATCGTGATCGGGCAGGCCGCCGAATTCGATTACGCGGGCGCCGCGGCCTGTCGCGTTCTGAAGGACGAGGGGGTCGAGGTGGTGCTCGTCAACTCCAACCCCGCCACCATTATGACCGACAAGGCCCTGGCCGACGAGATCTATCTCGAGCCGCTTACGCTTCGCACGCTGGAGCGGATCATCGAAAAGGAAAAGCCCGATTCGCTGTTGGCGGGGCTTGGGGGACAAACCGGCCTTACCCTTTCCATGCAGCTGTACAAGGAGGGCTTTCTCGATAAGCACGGCGTGCGCCTGATCGGCACCAACGTTGACGCGATCGACCGTGCCGAGGACCGCCAGCTCTTCAAGGATACGATGGAAAGGATCGGGGAGCCCGTGATCCCCTCCGCCATCGCGGTGACCGTGGAGGAGGCGCTCTCGATCGCGGGGCGGATCGGCTACCCCGTGATCATCCGCCCCGCCTTTACCCTCGGGGGAGCGGGCGGCGGTGTTGCCCATTCCGAGGAGGAGATGAAGGGTGCCGCAAGGCTGGGGCTCGACGCCTCCCCCATCACCCAGATCCTCGTTGAAAAATACATCTTCGGGTGGAAGGAGATCGAATTTGAGACCATGCGCGACGGCGCGGGGAACACGGTCGCCGTCTGCTCGATGGAGAATCTTGACCCGGTCGGGATCCATACGGGGGACAGCATCGTGGTGGCCCCCGCCCAATCCCTGACCGAGCGGGAATACGAAACGCTGAAGCAGGCCTCCTTGCATATCGTAAAGGAGCTTTGCATTCTCGGCGGCTGCAACTGTCAGTTCGCCAAGGACCCCGACAGCGACGCTTATGCCGTGATCGAGGTCAACCCCCGCGTTTCCCGCTCCTCGGCGCTGGCCTCCAAGGCCACGGGCTACCCGATCGCCAAGATCACGGCGCGCATCGCGCTCGGCTATACGCTGGACGAGATCAAAAACGATATGACCGGCAAGGGCTCGGCCCTTTTTGAGCCCGCCGTCGGCTACACGGTTCTGAAATTCCCGAAATGGCCCTTTGAAAAATTCGTGGGCGCCAGCCGCACGCTCGGTACCCAGATGAAGGCCACGGGCGAGGTCATGGCCATTGCCGACAGCTTCAAGGCCGCCCTGATGAAGGCGGTGCGCGGGGCCGAGATCTCGCTGGATACCCTGAATGCCCCGCCGCTGAATGACCGTCCGTTGGACGTTCGCCTGGCTACCCCCGATGACCGCCGCCTTTTCACGGTGTTTGAGGCGATCAAGGCAGGGGTCCCGACCGAAAAGATCTACCGTGTGACCCGCATCGATCGCTGGTTCCTGCGTGAGCTTTCGGAGCTTGCCGCCTTTGAGGAAGCGCTGGCGGGCGGGCTGACCGAGGCGCTTTATAAAAAGGGAAAGGCCTTCGGCTATCCCGATCGGGCCCTGCTTCGCCTTTCGGGCGGATCCTCGCTTCCCGCCGATTGCCGCTTCTCCTATCGCGCGGTCGATACGGCGGGGGACGGCAATCCCCCGATCAAGCCTTATTTCTATTCGGTGACCGAGGGCGCGTGTGACGCGCGCGCCTGGCCCCGCAGCAAAAAGCCCTGCGTTCTGGTGCTGGGCTCGGGGCCCATCCGCATCGGGCAGGGGATCGAATTCGACTATTCCTCGGTCCATTGCGTATGGGCGCTGCAGAAAATGGGCTATGAGGTCGCCATTATCAACAACAACCCCGAGACCGTCTCCACCGACTATGAGACCGCCGACCGCCTTTATTTCGAGCCGCTTTTCGAAGAGGACGTGATGAAGATCATCGAGGTCGAGCGGCCGATCGGGGTCGTGGTGGCCTTCGGCGGACAGACCGCCATCAAGCTGACCGCGTTTCTTGACAGGGCGGGCATCCCGATCCTCGGCACCTCGGCCGAGGGGATCGACCTGGCCGAGGACCGCCGACGCTTCGACGCCCTTCTTGAAAGATTCGGGATCCACCGCCCGAAGGGCATGGGGGTCTATACCGAGGAGGAGGCGGTCGAGGCCGCAAAAGCACTCGGCTACCCCGTTCTTCTGCGCCCCTCGTACGTGATCGGCGGGCAGAATATGCGCATCGTCCACGAGGAAAGCGAGGTCCGCCTTTATATGCAAAGGATCCTTAAGGAGGGGGGCGAGTGCTCGGTCCTTGTGGATAAATACATGCAGGGGACCGAGCTGGAGGTAGACGTTATTTCGGACGGGACCGACGTGCTGATCCCCGGGATCATGGAGCATATCGAGCGCGCGGGGGTCCATAGCGGCGATTCGATCGCCGTGTATCCCCCCTTCAGCATCAACGACCGCATGATCGACACCATTGCCGCCTGCTCGGAGAAGCTGGCCCTCTCGCTTGGCACGCGCGGGCTGGTCAATATCCAGTATCTCATTTATGAAAACGAGCTGTACGTCATCGAGGTCAACCCCCGCGCCTCGCGTACCGTTCCCTATATCAGCAAGGTAACGGGGGTGCCGATGGTCGATATCGCGGCGCGCGTGATGGTCGGGGAAAGCCTGCTTTCGGCGGGCTACGGCCGCGGCCTTTACAAGACCCCGCCCTACTACGCCGTAAAGGTTCCCGTCTTCTCCTTCGAAAAGCTGAGCGACGCCAACTCCTACCTCGGCCCCGAGATGAAATCGACCGGCGAGGTGCTGGGCCTCGGCAAAAGCCTGGAGGAGGCGCTTTACAAGGGCATGATCGCCTCGGGCAAGCATTTCAAGGAGCCGAAGCCCGACCGCTCGGTCGGTGTCTTTATCAGCGTGGACACCCACGACCGGGGGGAGATCGTCTCGCTGGCGAAAAAGCTTGACGACCTTCGCTTCTCGCTTTACGCGACGAAGGAGACCGCAAGCACGGTCCGAAGCCTTGGGATCGACGTATACGAGGTCGGCGATCCTTCAAGCGAGCGGGAGGAGATCTTCTCGCTGCTGGAGAGCGGCCGCATCAGCTATTGCGTGTATACGGGCGCGCTTTCGGACGAGACGGTCGAAGGCTACATCGCCCTTTCGAAGCGTTGCCTGCAGCTTTCGATCCCCTGCTTCACCTCCCTGGATACAGCGGGGGCCGCCGCCGATATTTTGCGAAGCCGCTTCACCGAAAGCAACACCGAGCTTGTAA
This sequence comes from Eubacteriales bacterium, assembly GCA_045588145.1. Taxonomy (GTDB): domain Bacteria; phylum Bacillota; class Clostridia; order Oscillospirales; family CAG-272; genus UBA1740. Next base: position 29,396 of record JAZNDS010000012.1, read on the forward strand.
ACATCAACCGCATGCGAACAAGCAAGGAGAGCCTCTCCTTCGCCAAGATGCAAGCGACGGGGGACGACTATATCCTTCTCGATAACCGAAGCGGGGAGATCACCGCGCCCGAATCGCTTTGCCTGCCGCTTTGCGACCGCCACTACGGGATCGGGGCCGACGGCATCATCCTGCTGGAAGATTCGGCATCGGCCGATATCAAAATGAGGATCTATAACCGCGACGGCAGCCTTGGCAAAATGGCGGGCAACAGCATCCGCTCGGTCGCGAAGTACGTGTACGACAACGGGATCGTGAAAAAGCCGCGGCTGACGGTCGAGACCGAAAGCGGCGTCAAGCAGCTTTCGCTCTACACGCGGGAGGGGCGGGTCTCGCTCGTCACGGTGGATATGGGGAAGGCCGATTTTTCGCCCGAGGCTCTGCCAACGACCCTTGGAGGGGAGCCCCTGCTCGATGTCCCCCTTACGGTCGGGGGCGAAGAATATCGGGTCACCTGCCTTTCGGTCGGGAACCCCCATTGCGTCACCTTTTGCGATCGGATAGACGAGCTGGATCTGGAGCGGATCGGGCCGCAATTTGAAAACGCGCCCTGCTTCCCCGAGCGGATCAACACCGAATTCGTCCGCGTCGTCAACAGGAATACCCTGAAGATGCGGGTCTTTGAGCGCGGGAACGGCGAAACGCTTGCCTGCGGCACAGGGGCGGCCGCGGCCGCCTGCGCCGCCTGCGCCCTCGGCTATTGCCAAAAGGATACCGATATCACCGTCAAGCTCCGCGGCGGCGACCTTACCGTCCGCGTGTCTGACGAAGCGATCCTCCTGACGGGCGATACCAAGCTGGTCTTCACCGGCACGGTTGAGCTTTGACGGAAAGTAAGCTTTACAAAAAAGGATGCCAACCGCAGGTTGGCATCCTTTTTCTTATCCTATCTGTCTTCGCGCCTTTCGAAAAATCTCTTTCGAAAAGGAAAAACGGTAAAGCGTTGGCGTCACACGCTTAGCGATTCCCAGCCTTGAAAGCTTTTTTATAATGTTTCCGGCAGAAGAATCCTCGCAATACGCGTATTGCTCGATCCGTTTCTCCGAAATGACGCCGTCCCCGATAAACGCCTCCACAAGGTCGAGCTCATTATCGGTCAAGGCGCGAAGGCAATCCAGCGCATCTTCTACCTCTTCGGAGATCTCCTCTCCCTGCCTTTGCTGCGGCTCTATCCTTTGAAAGCCCTCCCCTCTCTCCACCGCACCCCTCTCCATCGCGTCGCTTCGCTTCTCCCCACGCAAAGGGCAGACCGAACCCACATCAAAAAGCGGATGCCGATGATACTCGGGTGTTTTATAAGCAAACGTAAAGCTTGAATGTATGATGGGCATATTGACCAGCTTAACGTAACATTCCCCGGGGCGCATACCGAAGAGAAGCTTATCCAGCTCGATCCTCGGCGCTTCGACCTCGCAAAGCACCCCATTCCGCGCATCCCCCTTGGACAAACGACGTGCTTTCCCCACCTCCTCCTGAAACAAGCGAGCTGTTTCGGCGTGATTGGTATTGAGAAAAAACTTCAGGTTGCAATTTTCCCGCATCACCTCGGCCTGCTCTTGGTATACGGCTGTCAATTGCTTTTCCGATTGGCAAATCAGCTCAAGGAAGATCCCCATCCCTCTACCCGTAGCCAAAAGGCTCGGATAGATCGCGTGGTGGGCAAGCATGGGAAACTCGTCCAGCAAAAGAACCACCGGCACCGCAAGCGGCCTTTGGTTCCTTCGGTACTCCTCATGCAGCTCGTTTAATATGTGTACAAAAAAAGCGCTGATCACGTCCTTCATTCCCTCATCGGCCATATCGTAGATCACATACACGACCTGCGGCTTTTCCCCAAGGGAGCGAGGGTCGAACGTGTTTGCTTTCATTATTTCAAGCGTAGAGGGATCATGGTAATCGCGAAGCATCGTCTCCACGGTGCTGAGATAAGAGGTCCTTGTTGCCTTGGAGGAGCTGCCCAAGATCCCCTTCGCCTTCCGCTTGGCGATCGAAGAATCGGGGCGTTCCCGAAAGTGGTTGTTGTCGCCCCAATCGTCGTTCTCCGCTGTCCAGCTCAGCTCCTCCTCAAAGAAGCGAATGGTTTTTTCAAGGCCGACGCCTTCGCAAAAAGCATCCGAGCTTTTACAACAATCCTCATACTGAGAAAGCAGATGTCCCGCAATGATCGTCTTGGCCGCTATCTCCCACTGCGGCTCGTGCTGACTCGTTACCCGAAAAAAAGAATCGACGGCCTTGTTATTATCGGAAACGATTTTTGAAATCTCTCTCTTCTTTTCCTTTCCCCGAAGCGTTTGGCTTTTTACAAACCTCTCCGCCAAAATTTGAAAGGGATTGAAATAATGCTGTGTATGGAAGGGGTCCCTGAAATTAAAAATATGCACGTTTTCCTTGCCGTATTTTTCGCACATCATATGATAGGTGGCGGGGCAAAGCTCCCCCTTCACATCCGCGATCACGTAGCTTAGCGAGGGGTCGGCGTTATAGATATTGGAAAACACAAAGCCTTCCGTCTTTCCTCCGCCGGTGCACGCAACACAAAGGCTATGACAAAGTCCCCTTGTTCTGTGGACCAAGAGTCTTCCGTTTTCGTCTCTTTCGGTGCAAAAAACAATGCCGGGAGGAGCCGCTTTTGGCTGCTCACCAAACAAGAAGGTCGTTTTCTCCTGCACAGACGCTACCTCCACAGCTCCCGTCTTATGTATCCGATCGTATGCGTCCTGCAATACGTCTATGATCTCATCCGAAACAAACTGTCGCACGGCCCTTTTCCTCCTTTTCAGTAAAGATCCCTTCCAAAGGCTTTTGATAAAACGGCACGAATACGTTTTTCTTTAGCAAGCCTATGTATCGCTCGCGGTTTTGGGAATCAAGCCCGATTAACAGAAGCAACGAATCGATATCGGCATCCTCCTTTGAAAGCGCATTCCTTTTCAAATCGCAAAGGCAGCGCTCGGGAAGAACGTCGGCCTCCAAATAACACCAAAGAGCCTTCACGCAAGTAAGCCATGCGTTCTCCCTTTTCCTTTCCGGGTAGCGGTAAGCATCCGTATCCCCCGCCTTGCATCTCTCAAGAAGCTTTATGGCCTCGCGCTTGGTCTCAAGGGCGTAGCGCTCCTCCTCCTTTTCGCCAAAAAGGCCGGCCCCAACGCACACGCTTCTTACAGCCGCAATGTAAAAATCAAGCTCGGAGGAATTGGTAAGCCTCACAAACATTTCATTTTTCAAAAGGGCCTCCACCGCGGTCTTTTCATTTTGATCCAGGCCAAAAAGGCCGCAAAGAACCGCAACGCTTTTCTGCAAACCAAAAGAAGCAAACCCCTCCTTCTTCAACCATTCGAGTGCCGTATAATAACAAATGACGCGTCCCGACAAAAAATTATTCATTGGGATATACCTCCTTAAAGCTTTCGATCACGGCGTCGACAAGGCCGTACTGCCGGGCCTCCTCCGCTGTGAAAAAACGGTCGCGCTCGGTGTCCTCCTCCACCCGTTTCAACGCTTGCCCCGTGTTTTCGGAAAGAAGCCGATTCAAATGTCCCTTCATTCTCGCTATATGGCGGGCGTGAAGCAAAACATCGGTCGCCTGCCCCTGCATCCCCCCGATCGGTTGATGGATCATGATCTCGCTGTTGGGGAGGGCAAAGCGATACCCCTTGGTACCGCCCGAAAGCAGGAGCGCCCCCATGGAGCAGGCCTGTCCAATGCATACCGTCTTAATTCTTCCCCCCAAAGCGCGCAAGGCATCAAAAATAGCCAATCCACCCGTAACCAACCCGCCCGGCGAGCAGATAAAGACCGTTACCTCGGGGGAGAGCGTGCATTCCTCGCAGAATTTTATACGAAGCGAAAGTATCTTCTTAAGGATCCTTTCGGTCATTTCTTCATCTATCGCGCCGAAGATACAAAGCGTATCTTCCGCAAAAAGCGCTTCCTCACTCTTTATCGTAGCCATTTCTTATTTCTCCTTACATACCAATTTATCAAAGCACTTTCCAACCATTCGTTTTCGACCCAAGCAAGCCGACAAGAGCCATCCTCGCAGATCACAACACGCCATACCAGCGCTTCGTTAAAGCTGCTTTCTTCTCTCTCCTTAATAATGGCAAACAGCTCTTCCCCATACCGAAGCGGATGAATATCGGCTTCCAAGAAAGGAAATCTTTTGCCGTCTTCGCCATATACATCGGCAAGGTGTGGGTCGCTTCGCATCACCGAAAGGATCGCTTGCCGATCCTTTTCCCTTTGCAGCCGTTTTTTCATCCCCCTGTTCATCCGATCCCAAGCCTCCTTTCTTCTATATAATCGGCGTAATATTCTCCGTAAAGTCGCGCGTCGCGTTCAACCAATTGGTTGAAATAGGCGGTGTAATCGTCCTGGGGGCTGATATAGCTTTTATACGATCTTTCAAGCGCTGTGTCATATCCCTCTTTTACACGTTGATATTGCCAGGCGTGCCGATGCTCGTGCGCCAGTATCTCGACAAAATAATCGCAGGTCTCCATCTTCAGAGCGGCGGCATCCTTATATAACTCGTAAAGATTTATTTTTATAATACCTATCCCTTGATAGCTTCCCGTGAAAGAGACCTCCGTGCTATAGATCAACACGACGGTAGGGAGCTCACGCAGGCCAAGGTCCCGTGAGATCAAAAGAGACAGCTCCTCACCAAGGGTCTGTATTTGTGCCGCCGTAATATTTTCCCAATATGCTTCCGTGCATTTTGAAAAAACCGCTTCCTCGGGGGGCTTTGGCGTCACGCTCCCATCCGCCTCCTTTTCGGTGACGGGGAGGACATCGGTCAAGGGGGGCGCCGTAAAAGCAGGCGCCCTTTCGGGATCGGCCTTTTCCGTCCTGCTTGTGTTGAAAGCGACCGCTTGAGTCGCTTCCTTCGTACCGCCCTCGCCCTCTTGATGCATCGAATATCCGATATATCCGAAAACGAAGGCAAAGGAAAGCACGAGAAGAATGATCGATAATGTTTCTAAAATCCGTCTCATATGTACCCCCTTATTTCAAAACGAAAAGTTATATTTACATATATAGTCGGCAGACCAAGTGCAGCCAAGCCAATAGCTCTTCTTGTTGTTAAAGCAAAGCTCATACACGACGCTTACGTTTATTTCCTTTACCCCACCCCCCTTCTTGTCCGAAAACGCGCAAAGCGCAACCTCCTCGTACTGTGAAGCCCCGGCGAGAAAATTCGTGTCACTGAATTCGCGTGTTGTGCCATCGCGATAAACAACCTCGACATAATAGGCACCGAAACCGACACGGTCCCCCTTGATATTCGTCCCGTATACCGCATTGGCGTAGCTATCGTTATGAAGCCAACAATCCTTCAACTGGTCCGAAAGCTGCCCAACAGGAAGCCGATAGGGATCCTCCAACACATGATACGAAAGCCTGTATTCGGTTTCGCTTCCACTCTTTTGATCAACCGAGAGTCCAACGCTTCCAAGCTGCCACCCCCGATGCATCGCTATGTTATCGTGGCTACCAGAAACCTTCGGATCGTATCCGTTGTTATCGGCGGTGGACACCGTCTTGCCTTCACGCAGCGTCTCATAAGAAACGACGTAAAGCGTCGTGTCACACGTGATCGGTTTCGTATACAGCGGATAGCCCGACGGATTTACCGAATACGCCTTGGCAACGACCCCGTTAACCGCCATGCTTCCCAACCGCGCGCCGTATTCAACCGCAACCGTCTCAAAGCTGTCCCCCAAGCGAAGGGTCACCTGCACGTTCTTTTTCACAAACCCCGCATATAGGGTAAGATTTTCGGTCTTTCCCTTTATAACACCGATCGTCTCATTGAGGATCTCGCGCCCCGGGATCAGCCCCTTTTCGGTCGCGATCTGCAGTCCGCCGCAATCGGGGGCCGTGAACCATCCGATAAAGCTGTGCCCCGCCTTTTCAAGATCCAGGGGAAGCCCATATATTCTTTCGCCGTAGCTTCCCGTCGCCAGTGGGGCAGCAGACGTGCTGCCCCCTTCAAGCTCCAGATGGATCAGGATCGCTTCGGGTTTCCCGTCCGTCTCTTCACCCGGCTGATCGTACGCCCCCAAAGAAGAGGTCTTTTCTGTCTCTGCCTTTTCATCCACCGTTCCGCATCCAACGAATAAAACGCATAAAAGCCATCCTCCCATCATCAATGCCAACAAAGCTGCGACTGTCTTCTTCATCATAAAACCTCCCTTTGCGCGTTTGCGCTTTTCTTGGCTTTATTATAAGACGCCGCTTTGCTTTTGCCTATGCAAATTAAGCACAAGCAAAAGCACAATGAAAAAAGACTGTCGCATTTAAGCATAACCGCAAATAAAGAAGGAGATATACTGTTTTGCAGTACATCTCCTCTTGCTATCTTTGCGTATTGATTCGATTTAAGGTTGAAAAAACATTTTTTCTTTTAAGTTTATTATATCTCGTTTGCTATTGCCGCTCGCGTTTTTGCGATGCCGATTCCCGAAGCATTTTTTCGGTTATATTCACATTGGAAGGAAATGAAAGCGCAAGGGTATCTCGCTTTTGATAACGATATCCCTTCCCTCAAAATCCTTTTCCGTGCCCGCAAAATATACGTCGCAAAGAGAGCGAAACTTCTGCTTCGGCGAAAAGCTTACAAGCGTCGCGGGGAGGAAAAGGGCGGTTAATCCGCAACACCCAAAAAAGGCGTTTTCGTCTATTTTCCTAACCCCGTCCGGGATAGAAAGCTCGGTAAGATCTTCACAAGCGCAGAAGGCGTTTTCCCCTATGAAGCAGACCCCTCTTGGGATCTCACTCTCGGCACACCCCAAAACAAGCGTTCGGGTCTTTTTGTCCACAAGGCAATTTCCTTGAGAATAAAAGGTACGGTTTTCCTTTGAGATGCTTATTTTCTTCGCCCCCGTAAAGGCAGAACGAGAACCAAGGCGCGCAAGCCCCGCACCAAAGGAAACGCTTTGAAGGCAACGGTCCTTGACAAGCTGCACGAAGGCACCGCCTCTTATAGCCTCAACGCTATCCGGAAAATCAAGCACCTTTATAGGGCAATAGAGAAAGGCCTCACGTCCGATTTTTTGAAGTCCCGGCTCCATATACAGCTCTTCTATTTCTGCGTGGGAGAAGGCTCCGTTTTCAATCTCTTTTACGTGGCTTGGGATAAAAAGTCTCTTTAAAGCAAACAGATCCTTATCCTCTTCCGAATACCGCTCCTGCGGAAGCTCGGGAAAAAGCTCCTTATCAAGCTCGGGGAAAAAGCTTTCTTGAAACAAAAGAAGCTTCTCCAATTCATTGGAAAAGGCCCCTGCCTTAATACGGGTGATCCCCGGGGGGATCACAACATCGGTCATTTTTGTAACCCCATATTTTACAGCGATGTGCTTTTTATTGGTCAAAAGATACGCAAACAGCGCAACCTCTTGCGAATATTGGGCTTCCATTCCGTTTAACAAAAGCGCTTGACACTTAAGCGGGTGCATGGTAAGATTCCCTTGCCCGTCGGGGGTAGCAAAGCCCCTTTTTTCAAGCAGGGCAAGAAGCTCGTCGACCTCCGCGTCGCAAGGCTCCTCCCCCAAAAGAAATTGCAGCAGCCCTTCTCTTTCTATCGGCACCGACTCCGTAAGGGACAGCACCGCCAAGGCCTTTACTTTTTTGTAGGCGGGATGAGAAGGCTCTATTTTCTCTTGAAGGCTTGGCAAAAAATCTTCCTCAAAGCCGAAGAGATGCTTCAGCCTTTCGGCCATATTCGCGGTTTCCTTCTCGCCTGTTTGCTTGTTTTGTGCCTCAAAGGGCTTCTCTTTCAAAAAAACGGCAAAGTGGGAAAGCGGGCGTTTCCCCAGCATCCGCGCCGCGAAGGATAAGACCTCCGCGTTTCCTGAACAAAAATCGTAAATAGGTAAGAATTCCTCTTCGTCGGCTTCGCTTGCCGCGTTTCCTCGGCGATAGGCGTTAAAAACCTCCAAGGCTTGGCTTTTCCCAAAACAGGAAAGCGGCAATACGGTATCGGCGTAACGATCCAAAAAGCCCTCGACGTATCGTGTTGTAACGAGGAATTTGCAACGAGGATAATTTTCCTCCAACGCCAAAAGCTCTTCCCCCACCGAAGAAAAATCATCTAACAAGAAGAGGGGCTTGATAAACGCCTTGTTCAATCGGTCGCGGATGAAATCGCGTTTGACTTCTTTTGCTTCCCTGTGAGGGTTCTCCTTTTGAAATTTCTCTAATTCCTTCTCTCCCTGTTCGCTTAGCCTGATTTCTTTAATGAAAAGATCCTCATCAAAGCCCTCGCCCTTCTTGAAGGTAACGGTCTGATAGTACTGAAAGTCCACTTCCTCTGAAAGGGTAGACAAAAGCGCCTGCGCAAGGGTCGTTTTTCCTGCGCCGGAATCGGCGCAAACAACAGTGACCGTGTTTTCTCGCACCATTTCCGTTAAGCGTCTTTTCTCTTCTTCCCGGCAACGGCACAAGGGGGGACGGCCGATCAGCTGTAGCTTAAAGCACGGGCTACCGTTATAGACGATCTCGCTCATGGTTTTCTCGCCAAAAACGCGCGCGTAATCGTTAAATGCCTGATCGGTAAAGTCAACCTTTCCGCTTTCGTATTTTTCAACTCCGGTTTCTTGCCTTCCGGTCGCGACCCCAAGCGCCCTTGTACTGACGCTTGCCCCCTTGTTTCCCGAAATTCCCTTAAAGGCCCCACACAGAAAGCAAGGGCAGGTTTTTTCCTTATCCTTCAAAGAGCATGCGTAGCAATCGCCGTCGCAGCCGTTCGGCAAAAGATGGGCGATCTCGCATTTTCTTTTATACATGGGCTTTTTAAGATGCTCTCGGTTTTCCTCGATCCGCCGAAAAAGCTCGGTCTCGTTGATCCTTTGGGGAATGCCGACTTCGGAAAGCGCATTCACCTTACATATATAACGAAGCACCCGCTCATCCTTACACTCGGTCCGAAGTTTTTTCAAGCGCTTCGCAATCATCCGATCCTTCATCGCATTCCCTCCTTTCTTTTTTATAAGCCCCTTTTTGCAAAGGGGCTTACGGTCAAATTTTGATCAGCTTCCGTGTTTTTGAATAAAGGCAATGACCGGTTTGGGATCGGCAAGGCCGTGGGGGTGGTGGTCGCAGCCCGGCTTGATATAGAGCTCAAAGGGCAGGCCCGACGCGCGGTACGCCTTTTCGATAAAGGCGCCGTTTTCGTGATAGGGAACAACCGTGTCGCTGTCACCCGCCACCATCACGAGCGGGAGCTTGCTTTCGATCAGGCGAGGAATACGGTCAAGCGGCATATCGCGGTAAGCGAGAAGCTCTGCCTTGGTAAGCGAAAGGGCGCCCATGATCTCTTCCCATTTATGTATTTCCGAATCGCCAAAGCCAAGCGGGCAGCTCATATAATTGACGACGGGCGCGTCGATATACAGGCAGGAAACAAGGTGGGGATAGGAGGTCGCCAGCTTCACGGCGATAAGACCCCCGCAGCTCATACCGACGGGAACGCAACGCGCGGCAAGACCGTATTCGCGCTGCACGTATTCAACGAAGCGCGCTTGCCGATCAATGCTTTCGTCCGAGCCGTAGCGATCCTTGTTTTTCACGAAGCACACGTGCCAGCCCGCTTCCAAAAGCGGCAGCTCCGCCGCCTCAGGAAAGGCGTCGCGGTATTCGGTCTTTAAGACGAAATTCTTTTTTTCGTTCGCCTTCTTCGGGAAAACGACCGCAGCGGGCATCCCTTCAAAAAGGAATTCCTCGCTCTCAAAGCCGAACCACTCTTTTCTTTCCATGCTTCTTCTCCCTTCGAGTGGCTTACAGATTCCCTTCGCGCAGGCAGCTTAACATGATGCAGGCGCTTTTATAGTTGGTCGCCAGCGGGATGTTCTGCACGTCGCAAAGGCGCAAAAGGGCGGATACGTCGGGCTCGTGGGGCTGGGCGGTCAGCGGGTCGCGCAAAAACAGCACAAGGTCTAATTGCCCCACCGCGATCATAGAGCCGATCTGCTGGTCTCCCCCAAGCGGGCCGCTTTTCATGCGGGTGATCGAAAGCCCGGTTTCTCCCATCACGAGGGTCCCCGTGGTGCCGGTGGCGTACAGCTCGTGCTCTTGCAGGACGTCCTTGTACGCAATGGCCAGCTCGATCATTTCGTTTTTCTTTTTGTCGTGGGCTATCAATGCAATCTTCATAGCGGTTCCTTTCGGGGTATTACCCCTTTATTTTTGCGCTTAATGGCGCTCGTTTTTATTCGAATACAGCTCGCAAAACCGCGCGGCAAAGGAGGGCCTTTCGCCGTTTGCGTACAAATGCGAAAGATCCCCGAAGGAAAGCGCGCGGAAGGAGGCGATCCCCTCTTTTCGCTCCTCGGTCACCACCTCGGTCACCGAGCTTGGCAGGGCGCACAGCCCCTGCCATAAAATAACGGGAGAAACGTTCATCAGATGCGAAAGCAGCACGCACTCCACCCCGAAATGGCAGAAGAAAACGACGGTGTCGGCGCATTCCCGCACCACGCGGTACACAGCGCCCTCCCGACAGTAGCCGTATTCCTCGAGAAGCGCGTCCAGCCCTCGGCATACCCAACGGTACTGCTCCTCTACGTCCCCGCTTTGCATCAAGGGCGCAAAAAGCCAAGCGTCTTTATCGTAAAGCCGCTCGATCTTTGTCCATTCATCGGGATAAAGATCCCATGGGATATCCTTTTCCCCCGTCTTTTCGTCCTTGATATACCCCGCGAATTCGCGAAGCCAAGGACAAACCGTCGCCTCCTTTCCAAACCGCGCAAGCGTGGCCTTCGCCGTATCGCGGGCGCGCCCCAGGGGGGAGGAATAAAAGGCCTTTATCTCTTCCTTTGCCAGCCGCTCGGAAAGGTATTCGGCCTCCCGCCAGCCCTTCTCGGTCAGGGAATCGATCTCGTAATTCGGTTCGCCGTGACGAACGATCAGAATTCTCATAGCTTCTCTTTCTTTTTTTCTTTATTGTAGCATAGGAAAAGGGAAAATACAAGAAAAAGCAAGCAAAAAACGAAGCCTTTTCCCTAATTGGCTTCAACAGACCGACGCCGCAACGACCAAAGCTTGTTTATGGGGATTATATCCCCTTAATAAAAAGGATTATAATCCCCATAATTATATTTGCCAAGAAGGGGGTTAAAAAATGATCGTTTTTGATAAATTGTGGGACGTTATGAAAAAGCAGGGCATCAGCACCTATAAGCTTCGCGAGAATTGCGGCATTGACAGCAAAACGGTACGGCGCTTAAAGGCCAACGACAATATGGAAACCAAAACGCTTAATAAGCTCTGCGCCCTGCTTGATTGCAAGATCGAGGATATTATGGAATATATTCCCGACTGAAGCTTGAAAAAGCAAAAAGAGGAAAGCGATCTTTTCATCCTTTCCTCTTTTTTATTGGATCTCCTGATCCAGTCGGTCAAAAAGCGGGCTGTTGAAGAATTCTCTCAACGTGATCTCCCAGCCGTCACACAGCTTCTTGATCGAAACAGCGCCGGGGTTTTGGCTTTTTTCGTTCAGCATGCTGTAAACGGTCGAGGGCGAAACACCCGAAGCGTTGGCAAGCGCGTTGACCGCCATATTCCTTTCTTCACAAAGCTCAAGGATCCGTTTGGCGATCGCTTCTTTTGTGTTCATCGGAAGCCCCCTTTCCTCTTTATATTTTTATTTTAATAAAAAACACGATATATCGTGTGGGATATATCGCATTTTTTGTTTTTTCGGTTATGACTAAAGATGCCGCTCCGGGAGCGAGCAGATTTGGCGCGGAAATAGCCGTTAAACTCAAAAAAATTATGAAGACGTAAAAAAGGGACTATAGGTAAAAACCATATAATCCCTTTTCCTTTTCGGTTATGCCGAAATATGCCGCTCCGGGAGCGAGCAGATTTGGTGCAGAAATAGCCGTTCGCGCCCCGAAGGCGTACAAGGGTACGTCGAGAGGAAGCGGACGGCTATAGCAAACAAATATATTTCTTCGGGAAGGAAAACGCAGTTTTCCAACCTTTAAAATACGCGAAGGAAGGGGGAATAATACGGCAGGAGGACGAAAAAGAAAAAGGGATTTGCAATGCAAATCATTACAATCCCTTTTGTTTGCGGTTATGCCGAAATATGCCGCTCCCGATTTACTGTGGGCTGTAGATGACCGTCAAATCGGGATGCAGCTGCAAAATCGAGGCGGGCACGTGGGGGTCGATCTCACCCGAGAGGGCCTGATCGAGGATCGCCTTTTTGGCGACACCGTTCACCACCAAAAGGATCTTTTTGGCCCGCATAATGGAGAGGATCCCCATGGTGATCGCCCTTTTCGGCACCTCGTCCTTGTTGGCGAAGAAGCGGGCGTTGGCGCGGACCGTCGATTCATCCAGGATCACCTCGTGGGTCTCCTTGATAAAAACGGTATCGGGCTCGTTAAAGCCGATATGCCCGTCATTCCCGATGCCGAGAAGCTGCAGGTCGATCCCACCGAGCGATTCGATCAGCTTATCGTAGCGCTCCCCCTCCTTAGACAGGTTCTTGGCCATGCCGTTGGGGATATGGGTGTTTTCTTTTTGAATGTTGATATGATGGAAGAGCTTATCGTTCATAAAGTAGCGATAGCTATGCTCGTTTTCCTCGGGGAGCCCGACATACTCGTCCAGGTTCACCGTCCGCACCTGCCGAAAATCGACCCTTCCCGTGCGGTTGCCGTCGATCAGCCACTGATAGGTGCCGACGGGGGTCGAGCCGGTGGCCAGCCCCAGCACGAAGTCGGGCTTATCGCAGATGCCCTGCATAATGATATTGGCGGCACGCTCACTCATTTCCCGATAGGTTGGTACCTCGATAAAATTCATCGCGTTTCCTCCCAAGCTACAATTATTATCAGCCCTCGCAGGCGTAGGGACCCTTTCTCATCACCGAGGCGATGCTTTCGCAAAGCTCATCGCAAAGCGCCTCGCTTTCGCTTTCGATCATCACGCGCACGCAGGGCTCGGTCCCGCTTTTGCGAAGCAGCACACGCCCGTTCCCATTGATGATCTCCTCGGCCCTTTTGCAGGCGGCCTTGACCGCTTCGTCGGCGATCACGGCGTCCTTATCCTTGACCCGCACGTTTACCGTCTTCTGCGGGTACAGCACGCAGGGCTCGGAAAGCTTCGCAAGGCTGCTCTTGCGGTCACAGACCTCCTCGCACAGCATGATAGCGGTCAGGATCCCGTCTCCCGTCGTCGCGTACTTCTTCAGGATGATATGACCCGACTGCTCGCCGCCGAGGCTGTAATCGTTCTGCTGCATGCATTCGTACACAAAGCGGTCACCGACCGTCGTCTGCACCGTGTCGACCCCGATCTTTTTCAGGGCGCTGACAAGGCCGCTGTTCGACATGATGGTGCTGACGAGAACATTCCCGTTCAGCATATTGCGATCCTGCAAGCGGCGCGCCAATATATACATAATGGCGTCCCCATCCACAATATTCCCATTTTCGTCCACCGCGATACAGCGGTCGGCGTCTCCGTCGAAGGCGAACCCGAGGTCAAGATGCTTTTCCTTGACCAGGGCGCAAAGCTTTTCGGGGTGGGTGGAGCCGATATTCTCGTTGACGTTGAAGCCGTCGGGCTCCGCCCCGATGACGACCGTCTGGGCCCCAAGGGCGTCAAAGACCGCCTTGGCGATCATCCAGGAGGCACCGTTGGCGCTGTCGATCCCGATGCGAAGCTTCTTATAGGAATTCGAGGCCAGGGAAATGAGATACCCGACGTAGCGGTTACGGCCCGATACGTAGTCAAGGATCGCGCCGATACGCTCCCGCTTGGCAAGCGGCAGATCCTCGTCAAGGATCCCAAGGGCGGCCATATCCCCGTCGATATAGCTTTCAATAAGGGCGGTCACCTCATCGTCCAGCTTCTCGCCGTAGCGGTTGATGACCTTGATGCCGTTGTCGTAGAAGGGATTGTGCGAGGCGGTGATCATAATGCCGCAATCAAACTCCTCCAGCCGCGTGACGTAGGAAACGCTGGGGGTCGTGGTAACGTGCAGCATATAGGCGTCGGCGCCCGAGGCGGTGATGCCCGCCACGATCGAATATTCAAGCATGTAGCTCGAGCGGCGCGTATCCTTCCCGATCACGATGCGGGGGCGGTAGCCGTGGCTTTGGCAGCCCGAAAGCGGCGAGGAATAATACCACCCGAGGAAGCGCCCGACCTTATAGGCCTGCATCGAGGTAAGCGACAGGTTGGCTTCACCGCGGAAGCCGTCGGTGCCAAAGTATTTGTTCTTCTTGCGGGAATCGCGGTTCACGGTCACCTTGTCCCGAAGCAATTCATCGCACGAGATCGAAAAGATATCGCAAAGCTGCAGGATCTTATCCAGCTGCGGCACGACCTGATCCATCTCCCATTTGGAGACCGATTGGCGCGAAACGCCCAGCTTTTCCCCCAGCTTCTCCTGCGAGATGCCCGCGGAGGTGCGAAGATGGGTAATTTTTTCACCGATTGTCATAAGTATCCCCTTTTATAAAAAATTATTCTCTTTTACTATTATACACCATTTTTTATTTTATGCAAGCAAGAGGGATTTGAACTTTTTTGCAACCTTGGGTTGCGAAAAGGAGAAAAAGGTCGGTTTTTGGACCCTTTTCTCCCCTTTTATATGCAATTATAGGTTGCTTTTTCCGGTTAAAAAGATTTTCTTTTCCCGAAGGTCGGCCGCTTGCTATGCGGCCGCCGCTTCAGAGGCTGAAAGCGATGGTAAGGCCGATGCCCGCCGTCAGGACCGCAAGCCCCGCAAGCGATCTTTTTGAAAACCGTTCCTTGAGGACGAGCAAGGAAAAAAGCATCGTCAGAAGGATCGAAAGCTTGCCAAAGGAATTGACCGCCACGGGGTTGACCCCCTCGGTATTCAGGGCGGTATACTCAAACAGCCACGCCCCGCCGGTCGCCATACCCGAAAGCGTCAGAAAGAGATAAGAGCGGCGGCTGATGCGCGCGGCGCCGCGATGCTCCCCTCTGGCAAGCACGATCCCGCCCGCGAAGAAGAAAACGACCACCGTGCGAAGCAAGGTCCCCACATCGCTTGGGATCCCCGCAAGCCCCAGCTTGACAAAAAGCGAGACAAGCGAAGCAAAGACCGCCGAAAGCACGGCGTACAGCAGAAAGCTCCGCTTGGTCGTCCCCGCTTCCCCTTCCCGCTTGGGGATCATAAGCAGCGTGCCGAGAAGCATCAGCCCCATGGCAAGGGCCAGCATGCCGATGGTCAGCGGGTCTCCTCCCTTTGTGGTATCGTCAAAAAAGAAAACGAGGAAAAGGAGGCTGGTAAGGATAAAGCTGGATTTATCAATGGGGGTCACTCGGCTGACGTCCCCCAGGGACAGCGCCCGATAGTAGCAAAGCCAGGAGCCGCCGGTCGAAAGACCCGAAAGGATCAGAAAGAGATAGTTTTCGGGGGTAACCGCTGAAAAGGAAGCAAGATTGCCGCTGACAAGACACACGAGCAACGAGCAAAGGATCACCACCGCCGTGCGGTAGAGGGTGGCGAAATTGCTTTTTACATCCCGAATGCCGATCTTGGCCAGAATGGCCGTTAAAGCGGTACAGACCGCGCCTAAAAATGCGTATAATGCCCACATATTCTTTTCCCTGCAAACAAAACGTTACTCTTTGAAGATATCGGTCGCCCAATCGAGAAGATAGGTCGGCTTGTTTTCGGCGGCCATGGCTTCACAAAGCGTGGCCTCCCCCGAAAGCACGAGGGCGGTATCCACCCCCGCCGCCTGCCCGGCCGCGATGTCGGTATACAGGCGGTCTCCGAGAACGAGGGTCTCCTCCCGTCTCGCGCCGAAGCGTGCCATCGCGACCTCTACCATCGTGGGCTTCGGCTTGCCGATGTAGAAGGGGGCCTTTCCCGTCGCCTTTTCAAGGCCGAAGCACATCGAGCCGCAGTCGGGGATATACCCGAAATCAACGGGACACACCCAGTCGGGATTGGTGGCGTAATAGGGAACATCACACACGGTAAGCACGTAGGAGGTGGTGCGAAGCTTCTCGGCGGTCAGCTCGGTATCAAAGGCCACAAGGATCGCCCCGATCCCCTCTTGGTAGGCGGTGGTGACCGAAAGCCCCGCCGCCCGCAGCTCGGCAAGGAACGAGGCCGTTCCCTGCGCGTAGATCAGGTCCTTTGCGTGCTTTTCCTTCATCAGAAGGATCGCCGCCTGCGCCGAGGTAAAGAAGCTTTCATCGGTGAGCCCCGATACCCCCATTCCCGTGAGCTTCTTGCGGTAATCGCTGACCGACCTTGTCGGGTTGTTGGTGATAAAAACGTAGCGGCCGCCCCTCTCCTTGATGGAGGCGAGCATCGGAAGGACCCCCTCAAAAAGCGTGTTCTCGCAGTAGATGGTCCCATCCATATCAAACAAATACAGCTTCTTCTCCCGCAGGGGGGCCAGCTCTTTTCCGAGACGGTCCTTCATTTCATATTCCTCGTAGCGACAAGATCAATATCCTCGCTGATAGCGGGGCAAACGACCTGCCCGATCGAAACGGGGCAGGAAACGCGAAGCGTCTTAATTTTCTCCATCACCGAAAGAAGCGCTTCCTTTTTGATGGGGGCGGCGGTCTTGACGGGGACCATGCGCCCGTCGGTCGCGCGGACCGTCGTTGTCAGCACACGGCGGGGGCAGATCGCCTCATCCGATGCGTAGGCCGCCCCCCGCTTGCAGTCGTTGCCCTCGATCGAAAGGATGCTTTCCCCCTCGTGGGTCACCGTGATGCGGCAGCCCTTCGGGCATTCTATGCAGATCAGCTCTTTTTTCTCCATCACAAAACCTCCAGACTGACCGTGATCGGCGAGGTGGCCGAGGCGATCGCGCTTTCTTTAAGGAGCAGGGTCTCCATTTCTCCCGGGGCAACCGTCGCCCTTTTCGCTTCGGCAAGAACGGCATCCCCGCTTTTTGCCACGATGCGACAGCCTTCATAGATGCCCTTCACACGGAAGAAGCATTTCACATGCCCCGCAACGCTTTTGTCGATGCGCTGGGGTACGACGTAGCCGATCCCCTCGCCCGCCGTGACCGAAAGCGGGTCGGTCGGCTTCTTGCCGTTTTGGATATACGAAGCGGCAAAGCGGCCGCAAAGCTCGGCCTCCTCGGAAACGAAGTCGACAAGGTCATGCACCTGCAAAACGTTGCCGCAGGCGAAGATACCCTCCTTCATCGTCTCACGCGTCTGGTATACGAGGGCGCCGCGCGTTTTCTCCGAAAGCGGGATATCCGCCCCCTTCGTCAGCTCGTTCTCGGGGATCAGCCCCACCGAGAAGAGCACCGTGTCGCACGCGATATAGCGGCGGGTATCGGGCTTCGGGCGGCGGTTTTCGTCGACCTCGGCGATATACACGCCCGTGACTCTCTCTTTACCCTCGATCCCAACGATCGTATGATTGAGATACAAAGGGATCCCAAAATCGTCAAGGCACTGCACGATGTTGCGGCGAAGCCCGCTTGAGTAGGGCATGATCTCACAAACGGCATGCACCTTCGCGCCCTCAAGCGTCATACGCCGCGCCATGATAAGCCCGATATCGCCGGAACCGAGGAACACAACGCTTTTTCCCGGCATATAGCCCTTTTCGTTCACGTAGCGCTGGGCGGTGCCCGCCGAATAGATGCCCGCCGGGCGGCTGCCCGCGATATTCAGGGCGCCGCGGCTTCTTTCCCGACAGCCCATCGCCAGAATGACCGCC
>JAZNDS010000013.1:0-28733 GCA_045588145.1 Eubacteriales bacterium
CATACCCATCACGGTATCACCCGGTTGCAACAACGCAAAAAACACCGCCAAGTTTGCGTTGGCACCGCTGTGCGGTTGCACGTTGGCGTGCTCTGCACCGAACAATTGCTTGGCGCGGTCGCGGGCAATATCCTCCACCACGTCCACGCACTGGCAACCACCGTAATACCGCTTGCCGGGATACCCCTCGGCGTATTTATTGGTGAGAACGCCGCCCGCGGCGAGAAGCACCGCCTCGGAAACGATGTTCTCGGAGGCGATCAGCTCGATGTTGTGCTGCTGGCGAAGCAGCTCGCGGTTCGAGGCCTCAAAAACCTCGCTGTCAAAGGATGCAAGCTTGTCGAAAAACATATTTT
Source organism: Eubacteriales bacterium (assembly GCA_045588145.1). Taxonomy (GTDB): domain Bacteria; phylum Bacillota; class Clostridia; order Oscillospirales; family CAG-272; genus UBA1740. The sequence continues at coordinate 357 of JAZNDS010000013.1, forward strand.
TTCTCCTGAATTTTTATTATCCTCCCTATTATAACACACCCCCTTTTCGGTGTCAACCGCCAAAAGGGCGGTTTGCAAAAAAAGAAGGGGTCCTTTTCTTATTTATATAAGAAATCTCTTCTCTTTTGTGCAAAATGACGGAGGGCGTGGTGGAGTTGTGGAAGAAAGCGAAAAAAAGGGGGGCGTGAATTTGTGTAATTCCCCTATTTTTTTGTGAGAAAAGGATATTTTGGGTTGACTTTTTCCCGCTTTATGGTATACTGGGGGCGAAGAGAAAAAACCCGAAAAACCCTTGTGTTTTGCCGTTTTTACGGAGGTTTTTGGTATGGTCACGATCGATGCTTTGTCGGATAAGGCGAAGGCGCTTTGCACAGAGGCGGGAATTGACCCCGCCGCCTTTTACGCCGTTCTTTTTCTGGATCAAGACGAAAAGGGCGAGGCGGGCGAGCGGTATCTCGCGATCGATGCCGAGAGGGGGCTTCTCTATCGCATCGGAGAAAAGATCGAAAGCTTTACGCTGTCACACTACAAGCAGCCGCGAAGTGAATCCTATCTTTCCTGCAATCGCCTTTTGGCGAATCGGGAAGAGGAGGGGGGCTCCCCCTTTGCGGTTTCGTTTGGGTTTTGCACCAACGCTTGCAGGGGGCAGCTTTTTCTTTTCGTTTCGGCTTGGGAGGCCCTGCTTCGGGGGGAGCCGCTAAACGGGGAGGAGGCGATCCTTCATAAGGCGCCCCCGAAAAAGGAGCCACCGCAAACGCTTGGCATTCTGGCGCGCGTCTTTTCCTATTTCAAGCCGCATGGGGCGTCGGTTTTTTTGATCCTTCTTTTTTTAGTCATCGAGGTCGTGATCGACCTTGTGCGCCCCTATCTTTCGGGGCAGATCCTTTTTGACCGCATCATTGCCGCCGACGGGGAAAATCACGAGCTTGGCGCCCTTCTTCTTTGCTTGGGCACGATCATTGCGCTCGGCTTTCTTCGCTATGGGGCGATCATCGCGAAAAACCTGATCGCTACGCATATGTCTCTGCGTGTCACCCAAAAGATCCGCGGGGAGCTCTTTGATTCGGTGATGGATCAGTCGTACGCCTATTTCGGGCGGCAATCGGGGAGCCAGATCTCGCATCTTGTCGGCTATGACGTTTCGCGGATCCAACAGTTTTTTGGCTCGCAGACCATGTCGCTCTTTATTTACGTGATCGAATTTTTGGTCGTTGGTGTGCTGCTGTTCTTTTTGAATTGGCAGTTAAGTCTGCTTGTTTTGGTGCCGATCCCCCTGATCATGCTCGTTTATCGGCGCGCATTCCCCTTGATGCAACGCATGAATAACGCCTCCTTCCGCGAAAACCGCGCGGTGTCGGCGCATATCAACAATTCCTTGGACGGGATCCGCGTCGTCAAGGCTTTCGCGAAGGAAGAGGAGGAGGGGCGCTTGCTTTCCTTGCGCATGGAGAAGCTTTACCGCGTGACGCTTCGCTCCAACCTTCTGACGGCGGTGGTGCCGATGCTGGTCACGCTCCTGATCTATCTGGCGCGGGAGACGGTTTTCGGTCTGGGCGGAAATCTGGTTATGGGCGGCACGCTTACCTACGGTCAGTTTTCGACCTACCTTGGGTATATCGGGATGGTCTTTGCCCCCCTGCAGTTCTTTTCGACCTACACGAGCCTTGTCGGCGCGACGGCGGAAAGCGCCCGTCGCATGATCGCCCTGCTTGACGCTGTGCCCGATGTGCGCGAGGCGGAAGCGCCGATCTCTCTTCCCGCCCTTCGGGGCGATATAAGCTTTCGAAACGTTTCCTTTCATTATACCGAGAACCGTCCCATCTTGAAGAACCTCTCCTTTGATATCAAGGCGGGGGAGCATATCGGCCTTGTGGGAAGAACCGGCTGTGGCAAATCGACGCTTGCCAATCTGATCGGCCGTATGTACGACGTCGTTGGCGGAAAGATCCTGATCGACGGAGTGGACGTACGCGAGCTTTCCCTTGATACCATACGGAAAAACCTTTCGATCGTCTCGCAGGAGATATTTCTTTTCCAAGGCACCGTGTGGGAAAACCTTTGCTTCGGGAGAGAGGATGCCACCTATGAGGAGGTGGTTGCCGCCGCCAAGATGGCGGGCGCCCACGATTTTATCATGGCGATGCCCCTTGGATACGATACCAAGATCGGCAACGGAAGCCGCCTGCTTTCGGGGGGAGAAAGGCAGCGTATTTCGATCGCGCGGGCGATCCTTGCGGAGCCCCGTATCCTGATCTTAGATGAGGCGACCGCCGCTATGGACAATCGGACCGAGCGTATGATCAGCGACGCGCTTGCTGTGCTGATCAAAGGGAAAACGACGCTTTCGATCGCCCACCGCCTTTCCACCCTTCGCGACTGCGACCGCATCATGTCGATGGAGGACGGGGAGCTTCGCGAGATGGGGACCAAGGAGGAGCTTTTAGCCCAAAAGGGCATCTTTTATAAGCTGTATACCCTGCAAAACGAGCAGATGCAACGGGTTATGACGGGAGAGGAGGAAACGCTATGAACCAAGAGGTCACGAAAAACGTTCTGCATGACGAAAACGCCGTTTTTTCTCTTTCGCGGGGCGGGCTTCTTTCGCTTAGGTTGAAGAGGGGGGAGGAAAGCATCACCTACGACCGCGTGGCGGTGCTTCGCGCCTTTCCCTTAACGGCGCCAAACGAATTTTTGTCGGTTCGCTTACCGAGCGATATGCAAAACGAGATCGGGATGATCGAAAGGCTTTCCGACCTTTCGGGGGAAAGCCGCGCCTTGGTGGAGGAGGAGCTTCGGAGAAGATATATGATCCCGAAGATCAAAAAGATCTTGGCCCTTCGCCGCCGCGGGGGGCTTTTGCGCCTGACGGTCGAGAGCGATCTTGGGAAAAGAAGCTTAACGATGCGCGACGAGGCGACCTCGGTGCGTATCTTGGAGGGCGGGCGCGTGTTGCTCAGCGAGATCAACGGCTGTCTTTACGAGATCGAGGATCCGAAGAAGCTGGATAAGGCCAGCTACCGCCGCATTGAGGTCTTTTTATAAGGGGGGCTTATGAAGCTTTTGTACGCGCTTCCCGAAAAGGAAGAGAGGGCGCTTTCGCCGTTCCTTTCCAAGGGAGAGAAGCTATCGATTGCCCTATCCTTCGATCTGTGGGAGGGGCGGGCCGCCAACGGCTTTTTCGCCGTTACCGATAAGGCGGTATATCGCCTTTTTGACGGGGAATTGGACAGCGCCTATCCCCTTTTCGCCTTTTCCTCCTTTCGTATGGAGGAATATCTCAACAGCGTGACGCTGATCGGGATATCGGACGGGGAGCAGATCGCGCTGTGCTCGTATATAAAAAGCGGAAACGAGCGGCGCTATGCCGCCCTTTTGCGCCGCTTAACGCTGCTTCTTGCGGGAGAAAACGAGGAGGACGACGGGGACGAGGAGATCTGTAAAAGGTGTGGGCAGCCCTATGGAAAGGGAGGCAAGCGTTGCCTCTTCTGCGCCGACAGCAAGAGCAACACCCGCTGCCTTTGGGAATCGACCAAGGGGCTTCGTTTTCTCCTTTTTGTGCCGCTGCTCTTTATGGTGGTCTCGCTCGTGATCCGCTTTCTGACGCCGATCATCCAAAAGGAGGCCATCAACGGCTATATCTATCCCGTGGGCGGCGTGGCAAAGGGAGGGGGCGAGCAGTTCCTCGTTCTCGTTCTTTCACTCGTGCTTTTAGAGCTGATCAGCCGCCTGCTTTCGTTGCTTCAATCCTATCTTTCGGGTGTTTCGGGTACGCGCTATTCGGTCAGGCTTCGGCGACTGATGTTCGAAAAGGTCGAATCGCTTTCGCTTTCCTCGATCGGCCGCCATTCGATCGGTCATCTTTCGCAGCGCATCAACGGCGACGTACAAACGGTGGGGAGCTTTATCGTAAACCGCTTGCCGCGGCTTCTTTCGCAGCTGATGGGGCTTGTTGTGGGAACCGTGCTGATCCTTTCGATCAGCCCCAAGATGAGCCTTTTGGTCTTTTCGCCCCTGCCACTCGTCGTAGCCTTTTTACTGGTGGGGCGCAAGTATTTACAGCGCTGGACAAGGCGTTGGCAGTTTTCGAATCGCCGATACTACATTAGCCTTTTTGACTATATATGGGGCGCGCGCGTCGTTAAGGCGTACGGAAAGGAAAAAAATATTAAAGAGGCTTATCGAAAGAGGCTGGATACGCTTGTCGATGTGGAGGATAAGCGGCATCGGCGCGCGCATCTTATTTCGCTGATCACGTTGCAGCTTTACGAGATCGGCAGCTATCTTTTGCTTTTCTTTGGAAACCTATGGCTCTTCTGGGGACAGGTAGACGTGGGTACGATCAACCAGTTTACCGCCTACTCGGTTCTCTTTTACGAGCCCTTGAAGGAGCTTACCGACCTGCCCGATGAGATCACCGCCTTTACCACCTCCTTAGGACAGCTGACCGAGATCCTGGACGAGGAGCCCGAGATCCGCGACAGCGAAAGCCCCGTGACCCCGCCGATACGGGGGAATATCGAGGTAAAGAGCCTTACCTTCGGCTATACCCCCGACGAGACCGTCTTGAAGGATATCTCCTTTTCGATAAAAGCGGGCGAGATGATCGGCATCGTTGGGCATTCGGGATGCGGAAAGACCACGCTCGTTAACCTCCTTATGCGGCTTTACGAGGCCGGGGCGGGAGAGATCCTTTTTGACGGGGTGAATATCAAGGACATTCCCCAGCGGTACCTACGCACGAATATCGGCGTTGTGCCGCAGGAGACCCAGCTTTTTGACGGGACCGTGCGCGAAAACATTTTGTACAGTAAGCCGAACGCCTCCTTAGGGGAGGTCATCGAGGCGGCACGGGTCGCGGGGGCGCACGATTTTATTATGGCGTTGCCCGAGGGGTATAACACCCGCGTCGGGGACCGCGGCTACTCGCTTTCGGGGGGAGAGAGGCAGCGCGTGGCGATCGCCCGCGCGCTTCTGCACGATCCGAGGATATTGATCCTGGACGAGGCGACCGCTGCCCTTGACACCGAGACCGAGAAGAAGATCCAGGACGCCCTCGACCGCTTGACCGTGGGGCGCACCACCATCGCCATCGCCCACCGCCTGTCCACCCTTCGCAACGCCGATCGGCTGATCGTTTTGGAGGGAGGAAAAATACGGGAGGTCGGTACGCACAAGGAGCTGCTGGAAAAGCGCGGGATCTATTACGATCTTGTCAGCGCGCAGGCCGAGGCCGCGCTCGGGAATGACGCGCTCCTGCAATCAAAGGCTATAACTATTTGATTTTGTAAATAAAACTATACATAAGGAGAAAAGAGAATGGGAAGATTCGGAGAGAAGGCGTTTGATACGCACTTCCACTACACGAGGACCGAGCGCTTTTATCCTTCGTACGAGTATCTGCTGCAAAGCTGCCACGATCTTGACCTTGAGCGGATCGGGCTGCTCTCGCTGCCGACCTCGGGCGGGGACGCGAAGTATGTAGGGAACGAGCCGCTTCGCCGCCTGCAAAATATAGAGGGCGCCGCCTTCAAGGTAATGCTTTCGAAGCACCTGCCGACCTATGCGATGGCGGGGCTTTGGCATGACCCTTCGATCCCCGAAAGCGAGCAGGCGGACGAATTTCTGCGCCAGCTGCAGCTTTATTACGATTGCGGGTACGATGGGCTGAAGATGCTGGAGGGGATCCCCAAGATCGTGCGGCGGCACGGGCGCCTGCCGAATCACCCCGTATACGATAAGGTCTATTCGTTTCTTGAGGAAAAGCAGTTCCCGCTTGTGATGCACCTTGCCAACCCCAACGATCTTTGGGACGAGGAAAAGCTGCTTCCCTCGCACAAGGGCATGCTTTTGACCGAGGAAGACGGCTTCCCCCCGCTTGCCGCGTTTTACGAGGCTCTTTTCGATCTGCTTGAGCGCCATCCCCGCCTGCCGCTTTGGATCGCGCACTGGGGCTTTATGTCGACCCATATCGAGGACGCGCGCCGCTTCCTCTCCTACCCCAACACGATGCTGGACGTCACCCCCGGCCCGCACGAGCTGTATCACATCGGGCAAAATTATGACGAGTGGCGCGAATTCATTCACGCGCATGCCGACCGCATTATCTTCGGCACCGACTCGTATAACGGGAAGACCGATTATCTGCGTCCGACGCTCTTGCGCAATTTCTTCGGTCCGACCGATGAGATCTTCGATTACGTCGGCTATCCCTATCGGGGACTTGCGCTGCCCGAGGAAAAGCGCCGCATGATCTTAAACGATAACGCCTACCGTCTGCTCGGCAAGCCGAGGCCCTTTAACAAAGAGCCGCTCATCGCCTATATCGCCGAGGTCGAGGAGATGATAAAGGACGGCAGCGGGCTTGAAAAAGAGGAATTTTCCTTTATGGAAAAAGAGCTTTTGGCGGCGGACGAATAAAAGGAGAAAAAAGATGAAGACAAACTTTAAAGCGATGCGCCCGAAATGGGATAACCACTTCCATTTCGGGAAAAAAAACGGACTTATTGAAAGCGCCCGCATTTTGCAGGCTGAGGCCGACGAATGGAATATCGTTCGAATAGGCAACCCCTCGCTTGCCTACGAGGGAAGGACTCTTTATCCTCGCTTGCAGAATTTGACGGGTATGGCGCTTAAAAAGCTTCTCCGTATCCCCTCTTACGCCTATGCTTGCCTTACCCACGATCTGTCGCTTTCCGAAAGTGAACAGGCGGCATCCTACGTCAGGCAAGCCAAGCGCTTTCGTGAGGCGGGCTTTGACGGGTTGAAAATGTTAGAGGGGATCACGGGAACCGTTTTTGAAATGGGGCGTTTCCCAAGCCATCCTGTGTACGACCCGCTCTTTGATTATTTGGAGGAGAGCGGCTTCCCGGTTCTTTTGCATATGGGCGCCCCCGAGGAGATGTGGGACAAGAGCAAGATAGATCCCTACGCTTTGGCGCACGGCTGGTTTCAAGGGCCTGACAAGCCGAAATTCGACGAATACCACAAGGCGGTATTCGATATGATGGATAAGCACCCGAATATGAAGCTGGTGCTGGCGCACTTTGGCTTTTTCAGCTACCGCCCCGAACGGGTCGAGGCCTTCTTTACCCGCTATCCCAACGCCCGTCTTGATACCACCCCTGCCTGTATGGAGATCATACATATATGCGAGCATCTTGACATGTGGCTGCCGATCTTCGAAAAATACGGCGACCGTATCCTCTACGGGTCGGACGATTTTGACGTGGAGGGGGATTGCATCCGCCCGACGGTGCTACATAACTTTTTTGAAGAAGAGGGAGAGCACGATTACGTCGGCCATCCCTACCGAAGCATCAAGCTTTCGGAAGCGACGCTTCAAAACATCTACCACGACAGCGCCTACCGCCTTTACGGCGAGCCGAAGGAGGGAAATCTTCCCCTGCTTCTTGAAATGGCCGAGGAGATAAGGGCCAAGATCGAGCCGAGCAGCGACGAGATGAAGGAGCTTGACACCATCGTCGAAGTGCTTATGTCGTAAAGTTGTTTTTACAAAAAGAAGCCGTTATATGGCTTTTCGACAAAAGGATATTCGGCTTTATCACGCAAGCGATATCCTCAAGCTTTGCGCCGCTTTTATTCTTGACCTTTAAGGATACCTACGGGATTCCCTTCGTCGGTATTATGATCTCGGTCGTCCTTTACGCGATCGGCAGCGGGCTTCTTTTGCTCGTCATAAAAAACAAATGCGCCCGCATGCAAGCGGGTAAAAAATAAAAAACGAAAAACCCCGACCGTAAAGCGTTGTCGGGGTTTTCTTTTTGCGGCGGCGTTCTTTGCCTTTTACAAATAAACGCGCAGGTTTTCGGCCAGGTCTTCCTCTACCTTGACCAAACGGCGGCAAAGATCCTTCGAGCCCTCGTCGGCCGCGGCGTATTGGTTCATATAGCGGCAAAGCGACTTGATGCCCATGTGGCAGCCGTCGGTCATAAGATCCGCGACCGTCGCGTCCGAGGGGTCGGCCATCATCTTCATGTTGGTCTTGATATAGGACATGCCCTTGGCGATGGGGTTCGGCTCCTTGCCGTCGTCGTGAAGCTCCGAAAGGCGGTGCCCCATCTCCTCGCGCAGCACCTCGTGCCGATCCTTTGAGGCGTTGAGAATGTTTTTCATTTCCTCGCTCTTCACGCGGTCGTAGACCTCGTCGATCGAGGCGACCCCCATTTTAATGCCCGCGTCGCATTCGCGCAGAAGCTTAACGGTATCGTTTTCCATTTTCTGTTCCTTCCTTCCTTTTTTTGATTAGTATGCGTAAAGGGCGCGGGGTTATACCGCCCCGCAAAAGAAAAAGAGCAGAAGAGGTAGCGTGATACTCCGAGTCGGGTATTCACGCTACAACTATGATTGCCCTGCGGCAAGCTATGAGTTATGAAATGCTACGCATTGTTATGATTGGGCAACGCCCAAGTTTTAGATTACAAGGGCGATCATATCATAACGCTTGCTTCGCAAGCTCATAACGGAGAGCGAAGCGAGCCTCATAACTCTAAACGAAAAAACAGAAAAAAGAGCAGAAGAATTTTCTGCTCTTTTTTACGGCTCCTTCGGGGGTTGGGGGGCTTGCTTTTTCTTTTTGGTCACGTTAAAGCAAAGCGTCAGAATGATCTCCGCGGGGAGGGCAAGGATGAAAAGAAGCCAGAGGCGGTAGGGTAAAAAGATGATATACAGCGTTAAAAGAAGCGAGGGAAGCAGGGCAAAGAGGATCAGGAAGGTGGTCCTTCGGTTTCCCCAAAGGCCGCTGAATACCAGCAGCGTGATCAGCGAAACCGGCAGGGCGTAGATAAAGATCTGCCAATGCGCGGGGGGAAAGAAGATCCAGGTCACAAGAAACAGCACGACCGCCAGCGTCCACACCGCGAAAAAGGAAAGCATCGTAATGGCCGAGCGGTTTTTTTCGGCCTTCGGCGGCGGGGCGGGGAGGGGCTCTCCCTCGTGCGGCTCCAGAAGATAGTCAACGCTGACCTCGAAGATCTCGCTCAGCTGCTTTAAGACGAATACGTCGGGCACGGCGGCCGCCCGCTCCCATTTGGAGACCGCCTTATCGGAATAGCGAAGCTTTTCGCTTAGCTCAAACTGCGTCATATGGCGGCCGGCGCGCAGGGTGGCGATATTCTTGGCAATGATCTCTCGAAGATCCTGTTCCATGTTGGCGGCTCCTTTCCGAAGATTTTATAAGGGGGCGTATCGGGGGTCAGTCCACAACGGCATAGACCGAAGGGGTGCCGTAAAAGATGACCTTCCCCTTTTGCTTGATGGTCGTACCCGCCTGCGGACGGCTGTATTCCCGCTCGTGCAGACGGAAGAAAAGGTCGGCATCGCCACGGCGGTAGAATTCCACGATCTTCAGCCAGCGAAGCGAATTATCGGGATCCTGCACGAACAAAACACGGGAGATAGCGGATCTTTCAAAGCTTTCGCCCGCCTCCTCGTATACCTTCGCGATGTCGTTATAGTTGACGTTGTAGCGGACGGCGTATCCCTCTTCCTCGAATTTTTCCTCCAGCTTATCGAGGCTTGGCGTGCAGCCGACCAGCGTGCCGAGCAGCAAAAGGGCGAAAAGAAGAAGAGAGAGGATCTTTTTTGCGGTCATACGGCTCCTTTCGGTTTTTTCGGTAAAGAAATACCCTCCAAAACCGTTTGTAGATTATTTTTCACTTTTTAAAAAAGTGTGGACAAAAAACGCTTTACATTTATTTTTCGGTGTGATACCATTATAACAGAAAGCCGAAAAAAAGTCAATTCCCCTTCGGGAGAATTCACCCGCTTTTCAAAGAGGGGTCGGCTTTTAAAAGAAAAAGCAAGGAGAGAAAGAAACATGCATCATATTGGGGTTCTGGTTAACTGGGAAGGCGATTTTCGCGCCAAGTTCCGTCAGCTGCGCGAGCTGGAGCTGGATTGCTGCCAGATCTGCTGCGGGAAGGCGGACGGCTATACCGATGAAAAGGCCAAGGAGATCCAAGAGGCCGTTGCCGAGACGGGGGTGGTTGTGACCGCTTTGTGGGCAGGCTGGGGCGGTCCGCGCGAATGGAATATCACCCGTGGGCCGCAAACGCTCGGCCTCGTTCCCGCCGAATACCGCGCAAGCCGCTTGCAGGATCTGAAGAACGCTTCGGATTTTGCCGTGAAGATCGGGGTCAGCGATATTATTACTCACGTCGGCTTTTTGCCCGAGGTGCCCTGTGACCCGACCTTTGACGAGGTGGTAAAGACCTTGCAGGAGCTGTGCGACTACATCGAGCCCCGCGGGCAGTATTTCCTCTTTGAAACCGGGCAGGAAACGCCGATGACCCTGCTTCGCACCATTGAGCGGATCGGGCATAAGAATGTTGGCGTTAACTTCGATACGGCGAACCTTATCATCTACGGCAAGGCCAACTCGGTCGATGCCCTGGAGCTGCTTGGGCCGTATGTCCGTAACCTGCATATCAAGGATGCCGATTTCCCGGTCGATGGGATGACGCTCGGTAAGCAGAGGCCGCTTGGAGAAGGGCGTGCCAATATCCCCGCTTGTATGAAGAAGCTGGAGGAGGTCGGATATCGGGGGCCCTGGATCATGGAGCGCGAGATCTCGGGCGAGCAGCAGATCAAGGATATCTGCGCGGGCAGAGATATGCTGCGTGAGATCGAAAAAACGTTATAAAAGGAAATGGAAGGGGAGACAAAGTCTCCCCTTTTTCTTGGCACCGGGGGCTTTGATCATAGCCGCAGGCGTTTTGTTTTTGCAAACCCACGGGCGTTCTTCTCTTTTTGCTCTTCACTCTTCCTTTGCAGGATCGTGCTATCTTTTTTCGGTTTTGTGCTTGCGCCTTTTTGGGGGTTGTGGTATGCTAAAGGGGAAGGGCGATCGCCCCTCGCACAAAAAAGAAAAGAGGAACAGATATGCATCATATTGGTGTTTTGGTTGGCTGGGAAAAGGACTTTCGCGCGAAGTTCGAGCAGCTTCGCGAGCTGGAGCTGGATTGCTGTCAGGTCTGCTGCTGGCAACCCGACGATTATACCGACGCGCGTGCCAAGGAGATCCGCGAGGCGGCCGCGGCTACGGGGGTCACGGTCACGGCCCTGTGGGCAGGCTGGAGTGGCCCGAAGGAATGGAACGTCCTGCACGGCCCGCAGACCCTGGGGCTCGTTCCCCCCGAATACCGCGCCATGCGCTTGAAGGAGCTGAAGAACGCTTCGGATTTTGCCGCAAAGATCGGGGTCAGCGATATCATCACCCACGTCGGCTTTTTGCCCGAGGTGCCCTGTGACCCGAACTTCATGGCCACGGTTGAGGCACTTCGTGACCTTTGCCGTTATCTTGAACCGCGCGGGCAGTATTTCCTGTTTGAAACGGGACAGGAGACCCCGATGACCATGCTTCGCGCCATCGAGCGGATCGAATACAAGAATGTCGGTGTCAACTTCGATACCGCTAACCTTATCTGCTACGGGAAGGCCAATTCGGTCGACGCCCTGGAGCTGCTGGGGCCGTATGTCCGCAACCTGCATATCAAGGACACCAACTTCCCGACCGACGGGATGACGCTTGGCAAGGAGGTCCCGCTGGGACAGGGAAAGGCCAACATTCCCGCCTGTATGAAGAAGCTGGAGGCTGTCGGATATCGGGGTCCCTGGATCATCGAGCGCGAGATCTCGGGCGAGCAGCAGATCAAGGATATCTGCATGGCACGGGATATGCTGCGTGAAATTGAAAAGACCCTGTAAATCGGGAAACGAAAAGAGAGACCGTCGGTCTCTCTTTTCGTTTTTCTCTTCCTCTTCTGTTGACTTATCCGCGGAAGAAGCGTATAATAAGATGAAAAGAAAAAAGAAGGAAAGAGAGGGCGGAGACATTGATCGATATGCGAACCGAAAGGGCGTTTTCGGCACCGAGGGCATCGGTCACGGCGATCGGCTTTTTTGACGGTGTGCATCGCGGCCACCGTCATCTTTTGTCGCTTGCGAAGCAATACGCCGCCGAAAAGGGCCTTCCCCTTCTCGTTTTTTCCTTTTTGGGCGAGGGCGGCCCCAAGCAAGGGGCGCGCCTGCAAAGCGACAGGGAGCGGGCGGACGCGCTGTACGGCGCGGGGGCGGATATAGTTGCTTTTTCGGCGTTTTCCGCGCTTCGCGATCTTTCCCCCCGCACGTTTTTTCAAGAGATCCTTCTTGGGCGTTGTCACGCCGAAGCCGTTTTTACGGGGGAGAGCTTCCGCTTTGGCAAGGGGGCCTCGGGCGATGCTTCGCTGCTTGCCTGTCTGATGACCGAGCGGGGAAAGGAGGCCTTTGCCATCCCCACGCTTACCTTTGAGGAGGCGCCGATCGCCTCGGCCTCGATCAAGGCGGCGCTTGCCGCGGGGGATTGCGAAAAAGCCGAAGCGATGCTGGGCCACCCCTATACGCTTACGCTCCCCGTCTTACACGGGGATGGGCGGGGCGCGGGTCTTTCCTTCCCGACCGCCAACCAAAGGGCGGAAGCGGGGCGCTTCCTTCCGAAGACGGGTGTCTATATCACCCGCTGCCGCATCGGGGGAGAGGAGAAGGAATACCTGGGGATCACCGACGTTGGCACCCGCCCGACCTTTTCGGGGGAGGAGCCGCGGGTGGAGACCCATTTGCTTGATTTTCGGGGAGATCTGTACGGAAAGGATCTCTCGGTATGCTTTTGCCGTTTTATACGGAATGAGGAAAAATTTGAAACGCGGGCGGCGCTGATCGCCCGCCTGCAAAAGGACGAGGAGGAAGCAAGAGGATGGAAGGCTTTGAATGGAATAAGCTGACGCTTATCGGGAAAAGAGAGGACGAGGAGGCGCTTTGCGCCGTTCTTTCGCTGATCGACGGGTCGCTTATGATCGAAAGCTATGAGGAGCTTGCCGTCAACGAGAGCTACGGCGAATTTCTGGATGAGGAGCTGAAGGAGTTTGATCGGGAAAGCACCCGCGTATCGGTCTTTCTGCCTGCCGAGCGCTCGGTCACCGAGACGGTCGCCTTTTTACGGGAGCGCCTGCAAAGCGCCTCTCTTTCGGCCGAGCTCTCGGTCGAGGGGCTTCGCGAGGAGGATTTTGCCGAGAATTGGAAGAAATACTATCACCCCATTCCCTTCGGGCGGCTTACCGTCGTTCCCGCCTGGGAGGATTACAGGGAAAGCGAGGGGGAGAGGGTGCTTCGCATCGACCCCGGCACCGCCTTTGGAACCGCCACCCACGAAAGCACCTATATGATGATCGAATTCCTTTGCGAAAAGATCGGGGGCGGGGAGCGCGTGTTGGACCTTGGGTGTGGCAGCGGCATTCTTTCTCTGGCCGCCAAAAAGCTGGGCGCCGCCTTCTGCGCCGCCTACGATCTTGACCCCGAGGCGGTCAGGGTCACGAAGAAGAATATGGAGGAGAGCGGAGAGGGAAATATGATCGCGGGGGTGTCGAACCTTTTGCAGGCGGTCGACAAAAGCGCCCCTTACGATTTTCTTTGCGCCAACATCGTTTCGGATATTTTGCTCCGCCTTGCGCCCGATGCGGGCAGCGTGCTGAAGAAGGGCGGCCTTATCGCGGTCTCGGGGATCCTTTCGGATCGAGCCGACGAGGTAAGATTTTGTTTCTGTAAAAACAACTTTACATTTATTCAAGAGAAGCGCCAAAACGATTGGCGCGCGATGCTGTTCAGGAGAGATTGATATGCCGCATTTCTTTTTAGACGGAGACAGCCGCCTTTCCTTTGAGGAGGGGAAGCTTTTTCTCGCGGGTGACAGCGCCCGCCACATCGCCCTTTCGCTTCGTATGGCGGTGGGGGAGACCCTTTCGGTTTCGGACGGGGAGGCTTCGGTCTACGAGTGCGCGCTGTCTTCGATCACCCCCGCCCTTGTCGAATGCGCCATCCTTTCGGTAAAGCGCGGCGAGGGGGAGCCCCCCTTTCCCATCCATTTATATATGGGGTACCCGAAGGGCGACAAAATGGAGACGGTCATTCAAAAGGCGACCGAGCTCGGGGTCAGCTCGATCACCCCGTTCCTTTCCTCGCGCTGTATCCGCCGCCCCGCCGAAGAAAAGAATAATCGCCTGACCGAGCGGTATAATAAAATAGCCAGGGAGGCGGCCTCGCAATGCGGGCGCTGCCGCGTTCCTGCCGTAAACGCGCCTGTTTGCTTCCCCGAAATGCTGAAGAGGGCGAGCGGGGCGGCGCTTCCGCTCTTTTGCTACGAGGGGGGCGGCACCCGTCCGCTTCCCGCTCTTTTGGCGGGGGAAGCGCCCGCCTCCTGCGCGATCGTTGTGGGGAGTGAGGGGGGCTTTTCCGAGAAGGAGGCCGAGGAGGCGGTCTCGGCGGGGCTTCTTCCCACGGGGCTCGGCCGCCGCATTTTGCGCTGCGAGACCGCCCCGCTTTTCGCGCTTTCCTGCCTTGTCTATCGGTACGAATTGGACAAAATGGGTAAAAATGAATAAAAAACAGGAAAAGAAATTGTGAATTTTTAAATTTTCTATTGCAAATTGCTGAAAGATGCGGTAAAATATGTGACAGAATTAACAAGTGAAAGGAACTCTTTATGTCCAATCGTCTGTTTCAAACCGTCATGCAGCAAATGAAGGCCGCCATTGACCGCACCTTCGGCGTCCTGGATGAAAGCGGCGTTGTTTCCGCCTGCAGCGATCCCTCCCGCATCGGGGAGCTTCGCGGCGGCATTCGGGAAGAGCTGGCCTTTGCCTCCGACTTCGTGATCGTGGAGGGCGTGACCTACCGTTATATGAATCAGGGCGTCAAAAGCGGCGCTGTTGTTTTTGTGGAGGGGGATGACGAGGCATCCGAAAAGGCCGCGATCATGCTGGCCGTTTCGCTTTCGAACATCAAGAACCTGTACGACGAAAAGTACGATAAGGGCAGCTTCATCAAAAACATCATGCTGGATAACATCCTGCCCAGCGATATCTACATCAAGAGCAAGGAGCTGCATTTTTCGACCGAGGAGCATCACGCGGTCCTTGTGATCAAATTCTCCGATAAGGTGGATATGATGCCCTATGAGATCATTCAGGGCATGTTCCCCGATAAGACCCGCGATTACGTCATCAACATCGGGGAGCAGGATATCGTCCTCGTCAAGGAGGTCGAGCCCACCACCGACGCCCGCGAGCTGGAGGCCCTGGCGGGCGCGATCGTGGAGACCCTGACGACCGAATCCTATCCGAAGCGCGTGTATGTCGGCATCAGCACGATCGTCGAAAGCCTGAAGGACCTGGCCAAGGCCTATAAGGAGGCGCGCATCGCCCTGGAGGTCGGGAAGGTCTTTGACACCGAACGCAACGTCATCAGCTACAATAACCTCGGCATCGGCCGTCTTATCTATCAGCTGCCCACCACGCTTTGCGAGGCCTTTTTGCAGGAGGTCTTCAAGAAGGGGTCGCTCGAATCGCTGGAGTCGCGTGACGATGATACGCAGATGAAGACGGTCCGCGCCTTCTTCGATAACGACCTTAACGTGTCGAAGACCGCCGAAAGCCTGTATGTGCACCGTAACACCCTCGTTTACCGTCTGGAAAAGATCCGTAAGCTGACGGGGCTTGATCTGCGTGAATTCGATCACGCGGTGACCCTGAAGGTGGCCCTGATGGTACGTAAGTACCTCGCCAGCAAGCCCGCGAAATTCTGATAGAGGTATTATGCAAAAGAAGAACCGTATCCTTCGCGCTCTCTCGCTTTGTCTGCTGCTCTGCCTGCTTGTGGGGGCGCTTGCCTCCTGCGGCCTTTTCGGCAAGGGCGGCACGCTTGCCGATCGCTTACAGGATAAGCTGAACGAATACACCACCCCCGCCACCACCACGAGCGACCCGCAGGAAGGCGGAGAGCATACCGTCAGCGCCAAGGAGCTTTCGGACTTTCTGGCCCTTGTGGATCGGGAAAAGGCCGAGATCGTGGAAAGCTACTATTATTATAATTACGTCATCGAGACCCCGAAGACCATCGATGAATGCTGCCCCGAGCTCTTTTATTATCTCGTGGCGAACTATTATATCGAGCGGGTGACCGATAAGGAAGAGGCGACCGCCATCTTCATCAACAGCTATATCGACGTTCTGGGGGATAAATACGGCTATTATTACGGCCCCTCGGAGGCCGATGACTACACGGCCGATATGCAAGGCAAATACTCGGGCATCGGCGTGCAGGTCTCGCTGAACGAGGAGAATTATATTGATATTCTCACCGTCTTTTCGGGCTCTCCCGCCGAGCGTGCGGGCATTCTGCCCGGGGACGTTCTGGTCGCGGTCGAGGGCGAGGATATCGCCGAGATCGGCTATCAGGCCACCATCAACCGCATACGGGGCGAGATCGGGACCTCGGTCACCGTCACCCTTCGCCGCGAGGGCGAGCCCTATACGGTCTCGGTCACGCGCGAGGAGGTCGTTGAGGTGACCGCCTCCGGCAAGATGCTGGAAGGGAATATCGGATATATCAAGATCACCTCGTTTGACGATACGACCTACGCCCAGTTCGTCAGCGCCCACCGCGCGCTGGAGCAGGCGGGGGCCGAGTCCTTCGTCTTTGACGTGCGAAACAATCCCGGCGGCGCCCTGAATTCGGTGGTCGCGATCCTCGAATATATCCTGCCGGGCGGCGATATCTGCCATATGCGCTATAAGAACACGAGCCAGAACAAGACCATTAAAGGGATCGCCGATGTCGACCCCACCTATATGGGAAGAGACGGGCGCGTGTATTACGAGAACCACAAGATCGACCTTCCGATGACGGTGCTGGCCAACGAAAACACCGCCTCGGCAGGGGAGCTTTTCACCTCCACCCTTCGCGATCGGCTCGGAGCCGAGATCATCGGGGCCAAGACCTACGGCAAGGGGGTCGGGCAGAGCGGGGGGAACGTCACGAGTGACGGCTCCTTCGTCATGCTGACCTATTTCTATTACGACCCGCCGACAAGCGGTAACTACAATGGGGTGGGGATCACCCCCGACCAAGCGGTCGCGCTTTCGCCCGAGGCGGCCAAGAAGAACCTTTCGCTTCTTTCGCCCGAGGAGGATGCCCAGCTGCAAGCAGCCCTTTCGTATCTTAAAGGGATCGCGATCCCTTAATATATGCAAAAAGCATAACACATAAAGGAGAAGATCATGTCGAAAGAAAGAACCTATACGCAAGCGGGCTATGACGCCCTCTTAAAGGAAAGAGAAGCGCTTGACGTATTGATCGAAAAAAATAAAAAGGATATTTCCACCGCCCGCAGCTTCGGCGACCTTTCGGAAAACAGCGAATACACCGAGGCGAAGGAGGAGCAGACCAAGCTTGCCTACCGTAAGGCAGAGCTGGACGAGATGATCAAGAACGCCGTGATCGTCGATACCGACGAGACCGACGCCTCGGTCGTTGGCATCGGCTCCTTCGTCAAGGTCGAGAACCTGACGAAGAACAAGGAGCAGACCTATCATATCGTCGGCTCGTACGAGGCCAATCCCTTTGACGGCAAGATCTCGGACCAGTCGCCCATTGGTCAAGCCCTGATCGGTAAGCGCGCGGGGGAGAAGACCGAGGCGACCCTGCCGAACGGCAACACCGTTACCCTGCTCGTCAAGGACGTTTATCGCGCGTAAGGAGAAGATCATGCAAGAGAACAACAACCAGGGAAAGACCCTCGGCAATGAGCTGCAGATCCGCCGCGAAAAGCTCTCGGCCCTGCAGGCCGCGGGAAACGACCCCTTTCAGTTAACCAAATTCCCCGTCGATACCTTAAGCGGCGAGATCTTCGCCGATTATGAAAGATACGAGGGAAAGACCGTCACCCTCGGTGGCCGTATGGTCAGCCGCCGCGTGATGGGCAAGGCCTCGTTTATGCATATCCTCGATAACGGCGGGAAGATCCAGGTCTATGTCAAGCGCGATGACGTTGGGGAAGACGCTTACGCCGCCTTCAAAAAGTGGGATATCGGCGATATCCTCGGCATTGAGGGGACCATCTTCCGCACGCAGACCGGGGAGATCTCGGTGCACGCCACGGCCTTGACGCTGCTTGCCAAGTCGCTTCTGCCGCTGCCCGAAAAGTTCCACGGGCTTACCAACACCGACCTTCGTTACCGCCAGCGCTACGTGGATCTTATCGTGAACCCCGAGGTGCGTGACACCTTCTTAAAGCGCTCGCGCATTCTCTCTCTCATCCGCTCGTATCTGGACGGCAAGGGCTTTCTGGAGGTCGATACCCCCATTCTCGTGCCGCTGGAGATCGGCGCCTCGGCCCGCCCCTTCGTTACCCACCACAATACGCTGGATATGGATATGTACCTGCGTATCGAGACCGAGCTTTACTTGAAGCGTCTCATTGTTGGGGGCCTTCACCGTGTATACGAGGTCGGCCGCATCTTCCGTAACGAGGGAATGGATACCAAGCACAACCCCGAGTTCACCACGATCGAGCTTTATCAGGCCTTTACCGATTATAAGGGCATGATGGATCTGGTTGAAGAGCTGTATAAGATGCTGGCCAAGGAGGTCTGCGGCAGCTTAAAGATCACCTATCAGGGCAAAGAGATCGATATGGGCAACTGGGAGCGTCTCACCATGGTCGAGGCGGTCAAAAAGTACGCCGGCGTCGATTATAACGACTGGGCGACCGACGAGGACGCCCGCGCCTGCGCGAAGGCCCATAAGGTCGAGGTGGCCGAGGATGCGACGAAGGGGCGCGTTCTGCTTGAATTCTTCGACGCCTACGTCGAGGAGCAGCTCATCCAGCCGACCTTTATCTACGATTACCCGGTCGAAAACAGCCCGCTTGCCAAGCGCAAGCCCGATATGCCGCTCTTTACCGAGCGCTTTGAATACTTCATCAACGCGACCGAGTTCGGTAACGCGTTCAGCGAGCTGAACGACCCCATCGACCAGAAGGGTCGCTTTGAGCGTCAGGTCGCCGAGAAGCTCAAGGAGGAGCCGAACAGCCGCGCCGAGGTCGATTACGACTACGTCACCGCGCTGGAATACGGCATGCCCCCGACGGGCGGCCTTGGCTTCGGCATTGACCGTCTTGTCATGCTGCTGACCGACAGCGCGTCGATCCGCGACGTACTGCTGTTCCCCACAATGAAGCCCGAGGGCGCCGCCCCGAAGCGTGAGGAGGCCCCTGCCGAAGCGGCCCCCGCCGCCGCGGTCGAAGCGCCTGCCGCCATCGATTTTTCGAAGGTGGAGATCGAGCCGCTGTTCGAGGACTTCGTCGACTTTGAGACCTTCAGCAAGTCCGACTTCCGCGCCGTAAAGGTCAAGGAATGCGTTGCCGTACCGAAGAGCAAAAAGCTTCTGCAATTCACGCTGGATGACGGTACCGGCAAGGACCGCACCATCCTTAGCGGCATCCACGCCTTCTACGAGCCCGAGGAGCTCGTCGGAAAGACGCTCGTCGCCATTACCAACCTGCCGCCCCGTGCCATGATGGGGGTCGAATCGAACGGCATGCTCCTTTCCGCCATCCACAGCGAGGAGGGTGAGGAAAAGCTGAACCTTCTCGTGGTCGATAACCGCATTCCCGCCGGCGCCAAGCTGTATTAAAAACAAAAAAGAGAACAAACGGATTTCGTTTAGTTCTCTTTTTTTGTTGAAACTTGGTTATGGGGGAAAACATCAAAAAGTTAATTTATAAAACATAATGCTTCCGCCGATTAATCACCAAATTGCTATCAAAAAATCATATTAGTTTTTATTGGTTTTTATACGCGCTTATTTCTTGCAGAATAAGAAACAGTTTCTCTTGTTCCTTTTTTGATTTGTTCAACAAAAATTCATAGCATTGCAAAGGAATATCGTTGACTTCGTTGTGACACTCTATTTTTTCAAAAAGAGAAGAAAGAGAAACCGATAAGGCGGAGGTTATTTTCCATATGCTTTCGAGCGTGGCGTTCTTTTCACCCCGCTCGATTTGCCCAATATAGGTTGGGTGGCAATTTGATAGTTCTGCCAGCTTTTCTTGACTAAGATTTTGGTTGATTCGGTAATTTCGAATGCGGAGACCAACAAATTTTAATAGATCACTCATAGAAAACCCTCCAAGATACAGTTTATAAATATTCTTCTCTTTTTTCCATATACTATTGATATTTGTTTTACAAAATGGTATACTATAAATATAAATATATAGAACATAGTGCCTAAAAGCGTTGTATCGAAGGATATACGGTGATATTTTCAAAAGGGATGCGTTTTATATGAAAGGAGGAAAGAGATGGAACTTTTTTCGGTAGCATTTCTTGTTTTTTTGCTTATATCTATATTTTTATATTATACGGTTTTTCGCCAAAAACAATGGATTTGTCTTTTAATTGTTAGCATAGTCTTTTATGTTTGGACGGGATATCAGAATGCTCTTTTTATACTTTTTACCTCTGCCACTACTTATGTTGCCGGAATACTGATGACAAGGATGTCCGATCAATTTGAGGCTGTTAAAGAGACGGATATACTCCCAGAGGAGAGAAAGAAGCTAAAGGAAAAAAACTTAAAAAGAAAACGTTTAGTTCTTTATGGAACGCTTTTGTTGAATTTAGGGGTGTTGGGATATGTAAAATACTGGGATGTTTTATATAATGCTATAAGCAACGCCTTTTTTAATAGCGAAAATCAAGTTATGGGTATTTTGTTACCTTTGGGAATATCCTTTTATACGTTTCAATCAATCGGCTATATGATAGATGTGTATGGAGGGAAATCACGTGCCGAGAAAAACTTTTTTCGTTACTTACTTTTCATTTCTTTTTTTCCTCAACTCATTCAAGGACCAATTAATCGATTCGATCAAATGTCGATACAGCTTTACGCAAGCCATAAGGTGCGGTATCAAAATGTAAAAGAATTCTTTTGTCTATTTTTGTTTGGGGCGTTAAAAAAGTATGCGATCGCAAACGTACTGTCTGAGCACATTTCCAATATACTTGATGCACCGAATGAAAAAACATCTGGCGCTTTGATCATATTTGCCATTCTTCTTTATTCCATACAGCAATACGCCGATTTTTCGGGCGGAATAGATATGGTAATGGGGGTTGCGCGTTTGTTTGATATTCAAATGATGCCGAACTTTATGCAGCCCTATTTTTCTACATCGCTTGCTGATTTTTGGCGGCGGTGGCATATTTCTCTTGGTGCGTGGATGAGGGACTATGTGTTTTATCCGATCGCGCTGACAAAGCCTATGAAAAAGCTTGGAAAACGGGCAGGTCGACGTTGGGGAAAGCATATAGGGCGCACATTGCCTGCATGCATTGCTAACATTTTTGTTTTCTTTTTAGTAGGTTTATGGCACGGGGCAGAGCTACATTATATTCTTTGGGGGTTGTATAATGGAATCGTTATTGCCACCTCCGATCTTTTGGCGCCGACCTTCGAAAGAATAACCTTATTTCTTCATATAAACGTTGAAGCGAAACTGTTTCGGATTTTTAGAATGATAAGAACCTTCGTTGTTGTTAACGTAGGGTGGTATTTTGATAGAATATGTCAAGTTAAGGATATCATCCTTTGTTTTAAAAACACGTTCTTTAATTTTGATATAGGAGGTCTTTTTTCGTATATTCATGGCGAAGTTTCTGCTTATGCGATTTTAATCGTGACGGTTGCGTGTTCCCTTGTTTTTCTCAATAGTGCAAAAAAAGAAAAAGACAGTTCTTTTGAAATTTCTTCTACAAAGGCGGTAGTGCGTGTATCGTTTTATTATTTTGCGGCCATGTTGATCTTGATCTCACTGGCCTTTTCAGAAAATGTTTCAGGAGGGTTTATGTATGCTAATTTTTAAAAGAGCAGTAGGCATGGCGTTAGTAATTGTTGGCTTTCTCTTTTTGAATGCCGTTCTTTGCGTAGCCATGTTGCCTTGCCCCGGCCCAAGTGAATTAATGTGGGATGAATTGAAAAAAGAAGAAGAGTTGGACATTGTTTATGTTGGCTCTTCTTTGTGCCAACGCAGTTTTAATCCGTATATAATAGATGAAATTATGGGGACAAAATCGTTTAATATGGGGACCCCCAGCCAATCGCTAAGCTCTTCTTTGATAGCAATAAAAGCAGCAATTGAAGACCATCAAGCAAAGCAGATCGTTTTGACACTAGGATATTTTTCTTTATATGACGAAGGCGTTCCTCAAGCGGAATTCGCTTTTTTGAAGGCAAAAAACGATAATATAGGAAAAACCATTTTTCAATTTTCCGCCTCTGAAGAAAACTTTGAAAACGCAAGGTCGGTTTCCGCTTTTTTCCCTTGGACGATAAGCCATGTTGCGTTTCGCCCACAGGCGATTTTGGAAAACATCAAGGATAAAATCAATGGGAAAACAGCGTTGGAAGATGTGATGGTGAACAATGAATATCGGCATTATATCGGGAAGGGATATGGCGAACTATGGGGGATCATAGATTATGATAATATAACTGATTTTTCAAAAAACAAATACTCTGGAGAAATTAATGAAGAAAGGATACAGGAATTACGTGAGATATGTGTTTATTGTAAACGCCAAAACGTAGACCTAATAGTAATTACTACTCCATATCCGGACTTCGATATTCTCGAGTCGGGCGAGGACTATTTTGAAACGCATGCTTTGGTGAAAAATGTACTGAATGAGCAAGGGGTGGAATATTATAACTATTCTTTGATCAAAGACGAATTTTTCGATGCAAAAGAGGACTATTTTTTTGATTTTGAGCATTTGAATGCCGCTGGGGGGGATGCTTTCAGCCGTTCTTTTTGTGAATTCATTCGAAGGAGGAATTCCGGAGAGGATATGGAGGAACATTTTTATTCTCCCCAAGAATATCTGAGCTCGGTTAAGCGAGCGAAAAACGATTTGAGATACATGGAATGGGCCATTGAAGAAAGAGGTGCCTTATGAAAAAGAACGTTTTGGAGTTTTTGGAAGAGACCGCGCGAAAAACGCCTGAAAAAAACGCTTTTGGCGATGTAAAGGGAGACCTTTCTTATCGTTCCTTGGTAAAGGGGGCCAAGTCTTGTGGATCTTTTCTTTCTTCCAAGATTAAACGGTGTGAACCGGTTGCGTTTTTCTTGGAGAAAAGCAACATCGCGATCCAAGGAATGTTGGGCGCGGTTTATGCGGGCGGATTTTATTCAATTATAGATGTAAGGCTACCGGCAACGAGGGCAAAGGCGGTTTTGGAAATTCTAAGCCCTACGGTTCTTTTAACAGACTCGGAGAACGAGGAAAAGGCAAAAGAATTGGGATTTGGGGGAGAAATATATTTGGTAGAAGATATGCTTGAGGGGGAGATTGATGAAGAAAGTTTGGAAAGAAACAGATCTAACGCCCAGGATATTGACCCGTTATATGTAAATTTTACCAGCGGTAGCACGGGAACGCCGAAGGGCGTAACTGTTTCTCATCGTTCGGTTTTAGAGTTCATCGAATGCTTTGTCGAGACCTTCGGTATTTGCGAAAGAGACGTCATTGGGAATCAGGCGCCTTTTGATTTCGATGTTTCTGTGAAAGATATTTACAGTGGATTGAAAACGGGTGCCAAGGTCCAAATTATTCCAAGGGAATATTTCAGTGTTCCGACAAAGCTTATGGACTATTTGACCGAAAAAAAGGTAACCACCTTGATATGGGCGGTAAGCGCAATGTGCTTCGTCAGTGTTATGGGGGGATTTGAATATAAAGTGCCGCGAGAGATTCGCCAAATAATGTTTAGCGGAGAGGTTCTTCCGATCAAGCATCTCAATAAGTGGAAAAAGTATTTGCCTTCTGCTAAGTATGTTAATTTATACGGCCCAACCGAAATCACTTGTAATTGCACGTACCACATATTGGATAGAGAATATGAAGAGGGGGAAAGCATTCCGATAGGGAAGCCTTTCTCAAACGAAAAAGTCTTTTTGTTGAAAGAAGATGGAACACTTGTTACGGAGGAGAGCGAAGAAGGGGAGATTTGCGTCAGTGGCACTGCCTTGGCCCTCGGATATTATAAGGATTTCGAAAGAACGAGTAAGTCTTTTTGCCAAAATCCCACGAACGATAAATACATTGAGAAGATTTATCGAACGGGGGATATTGGTAAATTCGATGAGGATCAAAATTTGCATTTTGTTTGTCGAAAAGATTTTCAAATTAAGCATCAAGGGCACCGAATTGAATTGGGGGAAATAGAAGCTCAGACGATGCGATGTGAATCGGTCGGCCGGGCTTGCTGTGTATATGACACAACGAAGAAAAGATTGCATCTGTTTTATACGGGGGAAAAAAGCGTGGAGGAAGTCGGCGGTGAAATCAAAAAATATTTGCCGCAGTTTATGCTACCGAATAGCATTACAAACCTTTCGGAAATGCCGATTACTAAAAACGGGAAAATAGATAGAGGGGCGCTGCTGGAAAAAGCGAAAGGAGCCAAAAAATGAAAAAAGATAGATTGCTGAATATTGCAGAGAAATATGGCACCCCTTCTTTTCTTTTTGATGAAGTCGATTTGCGAAATAGAATGCGTGAAATACATAATATTTTCGGCGATGGTATAGAGTTGTGCTATTCAATAAAAGCCAATCCCTTTTTAATTCCCGCAATGGACGGCTGTTGTGAACGGCTTGAGGTGTGTAGCCCCGGAGAACTTCGTATATGCGAAGATTTGGGGGTTCTCCCTTCAAAAATCTTGTATTCCGGAGTGAATAAGGAGCGGGAGGATATTCGGGAAGCGATTCGTTATGGTGTCGAGGCGTTTACGGCCGAATCCTTGAAGCAAGTCCAAGATATCAATAAGGTCGCCATTCAAGAGAAAAAGAAAGCAAAACTTTTTCTTCGTCTAAGCGCGGGCAGCCAGTTTGGAATGTCTAAAGCGGATCTTTTTTGTGTTATTTATCGCTTGGAAGAATATGAAGGATTTGTTTTGCAAGGCATTCATTATCATGCCGGTACGCAGCGCAAAAGAAGTTCTGAGCATAGAGGAGAACTCGCCATGTTGAAAGAGCTTTTTAGAGAAATAAATGCAATCGGAAAGGTTCGGTTAATTGAATTGGAATATGGGCCCGGCTTGCCATTTTCTTATTTTAGGGGAGAGGGGGAGCAAGACAGCCTGCAGCCGGCCAAGGAGTTGGCTTTGCTTTTGCGCGAAGCACAAGAATGGTGTCGCCTCACCATCGAAATGGGAAGATTTTTTGTTTCGCCGTGCGGATATTACTTAACGAAGGCGGTCGATGAAAAGACAGTTTCCACTACGAATTATTGCATTTTGGACGGGGGAATGAACCATCTTAATTATTATGGGCAACTTATGGGAATGAAGATTCCCTATATTCAGCATTTGAAAAAAAGCGTGAGCAAGGAAGAAAAAGAATGGTGTTTGTGCGGAAGCCTTTGTACACTGGCTGACGTGATCGTTAGAAAGGTCTCCTTTGAGGGGCTTGAAACAAACGATTATTTAGCTTTTGAAAATACGGGCGCTTATACCGTAACCGAAGGGATCCATTTGTTTTTAAGCAGAACGATGCCGAGGATTCTTCTCAAGAAAGAAGATGGGCGGATTGTCGTAGCAAGGGATTTTATAGAAAGCAGTGCGCTTAATAAAATATTTAAAAAAGAGGAATAAAAAATGGAAAGATTGATTGAACTGTTGCAAGAGATTAGGGTTGATGTTGATTTTAAAAAAGAAAAAAATCTTGTAAAAGGAAGCGTTCTTGATTCTTTTGATATCATTCAAATTATAACAATGATCGATGAAGAATATGATGTGAATGTTCCCGCCACGGAAATAATTCCGGAGAATTTTAATGATGTTGAAAGTATATATAAATTAATTCAACGCTTTAAAGAAGAGTGAGGGGATGCTAAGTAAGGGAAAGAGGGGGCCTTTTCTTCTCCGCGGTGCAAGACATACACAAAGCGAATTTTGATAGCCTCCCGTCTTATTATAGAAAAAAAGGTGGTTGCAGCCAAAGGAAAAGCTGAACCTTCTTATGGTCGATAACCGCATCCCCGCGGGCGCCAAGCTGTATTAAAAACAAAAAGCCGTACCGATCTTCGGTACGGCTTTTTCAATGGCAGCATGGAGAAAAAGCGAAAACTTACTTCTTCTCCTTTCGGGAAAGGTATTCCTCGTAGCTATATCCGTTCTTTTTGAATTGGCGGATGCCCGCCCGTAGCCATTTGAGCTGCTCAAGCGCGGGGAGCGTTTTTCCGTGAATGTTGATCACGTAATAATATTTCAACAAATGGCATAAAAAGGGATAGCTTACACCGAGGCACGCCCCTAAGTCGTAGTAGTATTTTGCGTTGATTTGGGAGAACCACGTGGATTCCTGTTGGTTTAACTTTGCGATCACTTCCGGCGCGTGCAGAAGAAGCAGCCCTTTTTTCTTGGCGGCGTTTTGCCACACCGACTCCTCGCCAGATGAAATGAGTTGAGAGCCGGCACCGAAGCGGGGGTCGAAGTAGAGTTCGTTTTCCAGAATGCGTTGGCGGCGAAACGCCAACTGAATAGAGCAATATGTTTTAAAGCGGGGGGCCTTTTTTACGACCGAGCTGTTTCCATACTCAAAGCTTTTTTTGTATCGCTTCGTTTTGTGTACCTTGATAAAATCAAAAGCAATAAGGTCGGCCTTGGGATACTCAAGAAAGGTGTTTTCAACGATTTGCGAATAACCGTCTATCAGCGTTTCGTCATCGTCACAAAGCAAGCAAATCTCTTCGCGGGCGTTCTTCAGTGCCATATTGCGGCTGCGGGAAAGCCCTCTTTCCGTCGTATTGAACCAGCGGACCGTATGACCGCGGAATTTAAACTCGTGCGTGCCGTCCTCGTCGCATTGATTGATAACGACGGCATCGCTGCCAACGTTCATTCTTTCGACCAACGAAAAATCCTTTTGATGCATGGTGGCGATCAGAAGTTCCAACCCCATTGCGCTTCTCCTATCCTAACAGGTTATCGAATTTTTTTCGCGGGAACCCCGACATAGACGCCCGCCTCGGGCGCGTCGTGCAAAAGGCAGGAATGTGTCCCGACCACGACGCCGTCCCCAACGGTAATGTTTCCAATGATGGAGGACTGGGCGAAAAGGGTTACATCGTCGCCGATTTTGGGCGGCGGTGTGCCGGTCTTTTTGACCCCGACCGTCGTGTTTTGGTATACCTTAAAATTTTATAAAATAATTATAGCATAACGAAAGGCATTTGTCAAAGGGGAGAAAAAACGCGTGTGATCACCGCATCGCCCTTCAATATTCACAAAGAGCGCCTTGACAGCGCCCCCCGTCTTTTATATAATAAGAATGAAAGAAAAGGCAAGGCGCCAAAGGAGAAGCTATGAACCAAGAAAACAAAAGGCCCGAGGATAAGCTTTCGGGCGACATACGGATGAAGTCACCGTTCCTGAATAAGCTGGAAAACTTCTGGTATCACTATAAATGGCAAACCGTTCTCGGGATATTCTTCCTCATCGTTCTGATCGTCTGCCTTGTCCAATGCACGGCAAAAGGAAAGGGGGACGATGCGTATATCATGTACGCGGGTGAGTGCGTGCTTTCGGGGATCGAAAAAGAGGATATGAAGCAGACCGTCGCTTCGGTCGGTAAGGATATCAACCGAGACGGAAAGATCGAGGTCTCCTTCGGGGCGTATACGATCCGTCAACGCGCCGATATCGAAGAGCAGGATCCCACCAACCAACGCTTCTTTGCCGAGGCCTCGGCCCAGCAGCTGGATCTTTTCGATCAGGAGATCCTCTCGGGCGAGGCAACTCTTTGCCTTTTGTCCCCCGCGCTCTTCGAGCGGGTCGCCGCGGCGGGCGGCTTTCTGCCCGTGTCGGAGTATGCCCCCGCTCTTTCAAGCGACATGCTCGTTTCCTATAACGGTACCTACTGCGGCGTTCGCTTAAAGGACACCGCGCTCTATCAAAGAGAGGGCTTCAAGAACCTGCCCGAGGATACCGTCTTCTGTGTCCGCCGCGTCGGCACGATGAGCTCGCTTTTCGATAAAGACGGCGCCGCCGAGCTGCATGCCGCAAACGTCGAGATCGCCAAGGCCCTGCTGGCCCTTTCTCCGTTGCAATGATCAAAGCATTCCCAAAAGCCCGTGATCTCACGGGCTTTTTCTTTTTGCGGGCACTTTATCAAAATAAAGAAAAAATTTCAAAAACCCCCTTGACAATTCACGAAATGCCGTGTTATACTGAAAATCCCCCCAAAAAGAGGGACAAGGGGTATATCCTTTGAAAAAAGTTTGAAAAAACCTTGAAAAAAGCTCAAAAAAGTTTAAAAAAGGGGTTGACAAACGGGAAATAAGAGGGTATAATAGAAAAGCTGTCCGCCGAGGAGACGAGGCGGGCGGGCATCGGTCTTTGAAAATTGAACAACAGAATTTCGAGCACTGAAAAGTGCGAAGGAATCCGTTAATTACAAGAGTTTATTTACTACTCAAAAGT
>JAZNDS010000014.1:0-20236 GCA_045588145.1 Eubacteriales bacterium
TTGTGAAATATCTCACTTCGTTCGATGTGAAATGAAATTTGCCCACGTTCGCACAGCGAACATTTCACATTTGCGAAGCAAATATTTCACCGCGAAGCGATTTCACTTGCCCGAATGGGCAAATTTCGTTGGCGCACCTGCGATAAAGCAGGTGCGCCAAGGAGCTATCCTTTTTTTGTGGCCCCGCGGCATAGCCGGGGGCTTTTTTGCCGCCGAACGGGGCGGCTTTTATGCCTTGGGCTTACGCTTTCCGACCTTCCTTGTCAGCAGGATAAGACCAAGGACCAGAACCGCCGGAAACAGGGTGGCAAACAAAAGGCCTGTTTTCAGATCGTCGCCCGCGGCATCCGCAATCCTACCCACCATCGTGGGGCCGATCGCCGCGCCAAGATCCCCGGCAAGGGCCAGAAAGGCGAACATAGCGGTTCCGCCCCTCGGGCATTTCTGCGAGGAGAGGCTGATGGTTCCCGGCCACATGATCCCAACCGCCAGCCCGCAAAGGGCGCAGCTGATAAGGCCGAGGATCGGAAGCGGCGACAGGGCCGCCAAAAGGTAGCATAAAACGCAAAGCAAGCCGCACACCAGCATGATCCGGCTCAGTTCGCGTCCCTCTCCCTTCTTTCCGTAGATCATACGCGCCAAGCCCATAAAGAAGGCGAACATGCACGCGCCGGCAAGGTCCCCGACCGTCTTGCTGACCCCAAGCGCCGATTCGGTAAAGGCGGAGGCCCATTGCGTCATCGTTGCCTCGGAGGCGCCCGCGCATATCATCAGCAGGATCATAAGCAAAAAGAGGGGAAGCTTCAACAGCTGTCCGATACGCATGCCTTCTCCGTCCTCCACCAGGCGTTCGATGGGGCAGAACAGAAAATTGAAGGCGTTCCACAACGGCACGGCCGCGAAGATCAGCGCAAGGATCGGCCACTTCGCCGTACCGAATATCGCGAAAAAGAGGGTCGAGCCCACTATGACCCCCACCGAGCCCCAGCAGAAAAACGAATGCAGAAGGCTCATGACCCCCGCCTTGTTTTCAAACGGACAGGCCTCGACGATGGGGCTGAGCAGAACCTCAACGAGCCCGCTGCCGATGGCGTAAAGGATCACGGAGAGGAGAAGCCCGACAAAGGGATCGGGAAGAAGGTCCGGCAAAAAGGCCATCAGGATAAGCCCCGCGGCCGAAACGGCCTGCGAGGTCACCACGCAGATACGGTATCCGATCCGATCGGCGAGCTTCACGGCTAAAAGATCCACCAGCAGCTGCGTCAGGTAAAACACCATCGGGATCAGCGCGATCTTTTCAAGGGGGATCCCATAGGTATCCTTGAAGGTCAGAAACAAGAGCGGCGCGAAGTTGGAGGCGATCGCTTGCGTGATAAAGCCAAGATAGCAGGCGATCAGCGTTTTTTTGTAATTCTTGGTTTTCGTCATAAGGCCTCCTTGCTTTGTAAAAGCTCTCGAAAAGCAATATAGCCCATTATAGCAAAGGAACAAGGATTTTTCAAGCCGTTTGGGGCAAAAACGCGCGGCGGGCGCTTTTTCTTCCTTTTGCATATACTGCCGATGTAAGCCTTAAAGGAGGTCACTATGAAAATTTCTTTGGTCGGCGGTGACGCGCGCTTCCTGTATACCGAGCGCTCGCTTCGGGGGGCGGGACATACCGTTTTCCGTATGGCAAACGGGGGACTTCCGCTTCTGGAGGAGCGGCTTTTCGAAAGCGAGGCCGTTGTTCTGCCCCTACCCGTCAGTCGGGATGGGGTCCACCTTTACGCGAAGGATGCCCCCGCCCCTCTTTCGCTTTCCTCGGTCTTTCCGTATATTTGCGAATCGGCAAGGCTCCTCGTCGGGCGGGCGGATCCCGCCCTTTTGCCCTATCTTACGGATCATCCCTTTTTCGAATACGGGTCCGACCCCGATTTTCTTGCCCGCAACTCGGTCCTTAGCGCCAAGGGGGCGCTTTCGCTTTTGCGGGAGGAGAACGGGGGCGCCTTACCGAGGGGCCCCTACGCCCTGCTTGGGAACGGACATCTCGGGAGGGCGGTTGGAGAGGCGCTTTCGGAAAGCGGCATCGGCTTTACGGCTTACGCGCGGCGCCCCGAGGTCCTTGTCGGCGGAAAAAGCCCGCTTCCGCTACAAGCCCTTCCCACGGACCTTTCCGCCTGCTCGGTCCTTATCAACACGGTCCCCGCGCCGCTTTTGACCGAGACGGTCCTATCCCACGCAAAAAGGGGGCTTTGCCTTCTGGAGCTTGCGGCCGTCGGAGGGATCGTGGACGAGGCGGCCTGCCGCCGATGGGGGATCCGCTATCTTCCCGCCCCCGCCCTTCCGCTTCGGTACGCAAGGGAGGAAGCGGGGGAGGCGGTCGCCTCGGTGATCCTGCGGCATATGAATTGAGGTTATTATGATAGCTTACGCATTTTGCGGTTCCTTTTGTACCCTTTCGCATTCCCTGGCGGCGCTTCGGCGCCTTTTGGCGGACGGCTTCGAGGTTTTGCCCATTATGAGTGAGGCAGTCTACCAAACCGATACCCGCTTCTGGCGGGCACAGGAGTTTTTGCAAACCGTGGAGGGGCTGTGCGGCCGCCCCGTGATCCACAGCATCGTGGGGGCAGAGCCGCTGGGTCCCGCCATTCGGGCCGACGCGCTCGTCATCGCCCCCTGCACCGGTAACACGCTTGCCAAAATGGCGAACGGCATCACCGACGCCACCGTGCCGATGGCGGCCAAGGCCCATCTGCGGGCCGACCGCCCGACGCTTCTGGCACTTGCCTCGAACGATTCGCTTTCGGCCAATCTTTCCAATATCGCGACGCTTCTTGCCCGCAAGCAGGTATATTTCGTGCCGATGCGGCAGGACGATCCCGAGAAAAAGCCGCATTCGCTCGTGTGCGATTACACCCAGCTTTCCGAGGCGCTGGAGGCCGCCCTTTCGGGTCGGCAGCTGCGCCCCTTATTCCTTTGAAGCGATCCGTTGCCGCGTCTTGAAAAAGAAAAACGCGCGGCAACGGTTTTTTTCTTTTTTCTTTTTTCTTTTTTCGATTGACTTTCGGGAAAAAGACTGATATACTGAAGAAAATCTCTTTAAGGAGGAGCTTTATATGGCAGAGCTTCCGATTCTTTCCGAAAGACCCCTTTTACATATCGATCATTTCCCGACGCTTGCCCAGTGCTTTATTTTCCGCAACTGGGAGATGCTGACCCCCGCCCGCCTGGCAAGGGTGCTTGCCTGTGACGAGGAGACGGTTCGCGAAATGGCCGCCGATATGGGCCTGCCCCCCGCGACGGATGAAGCGCGTGAGCGGCTGTGGCTGGACCGCGGCTACATCACCCTGATCCGCCAGAACTGGCATCTTCTTCCGTATTCGCAGCTGTGCGTCCTGCTTGACTGGGACGAGGAGCGGCTTGCCTTTATTCTGCACGAGGATGATTTTTTGGAGCATAAGCTGGGTCGGCAAAAGCCGAACTGCGCCCCTCTTTCGGTTACGTCTCTTTCGAAAGAGCAAAAGGAGAGAACCGCCGCGATCAAAAAGATCGTTTCAAAGACGTATGCCACGCTCGGCGAAAGAAAGCTTCCTCCCTTTGCCTTTGAGGCGGTGTACCCGAAGGCCGAGGACAATCCGCCGATCGAGGGCGGATCCCGCTTTAAAAGCAGCTTCTGCTGCTCCTATTGCGGCCTTTACGGCGATGTGTTTCTGGAGGAAAGACTGATCGAGGCCTCCTTCCCCGATGAGCTGCTTCGCTCCTATCAGGCGATGGGGGTCGGCGGCGTATGGACGCAGGCGGTGCTGTATACCCTCGTGCCCAATCCCTACGATCCCTCGCTTTCCGAGGGGTGGGAGCAGCGCATCCGCGGCCTTAACGCCGTGATCGCGCGCCTTAAAAAGTACGGCTTAAAGCTGTATCTTTATATCAACGAGCCGCGGGAGATGACCGAAAAGTTTTTTGAAAAGCGCCCCGATCTTAAGGGTGACGTCTATAATCCCGGCTACGCCTCGATCTGCCTTTCGGTGCCCGAGGCGCAGGATTATCTGCGTGAAAGCGTCCGCTTTCTGACCGAGCATGCCCCGGGCCTTGGCGGGTATCTTACCATTACCGCCTCCGAAAATCATACGCACTGCTACAGCCACCGCGCGACAACCGGCTCCACGACCTGCCTGCGCTGCAAGGAAAAGGGCCGTTCGGATCTTATCGCGCTTGCCAACCGCCTGGTTTGGGAGGGGGCGACTGCGGCCGATCCCAACGTGCAGGTGATCGCCTACAGCTGGGCCTGGGACCGTGAGCCGAACGGCTTTTATGAGACGGTCAAAAGGCTCCCGCGGGAGATCGCGGTGTTAGGCGTAAGCGAAAGAGGGGCCCCGAAGAGCTTTGATAACGTGACGGTCGAGGTCAGCGACTATTCGATCTCGGTTTGCGGACCGAGCAAAGAGACCAAGGAACGCTACAAGTTCGTCAAGGAGAACAAAAACGCTTCGGCCATCAAGGTCCAGCTGAACAACAGCTGGGAGCTTTGTCCGGTCCCCTATATCCCCGTATTCGGCCATTTCTATCAATCGATCCGTGATCTTTGCGAGACGGTCGACCCCGATATTCTGATGATGACCTGGACGCACGGCGGCTTCCCGTCTCCCGTTTTCCGTATGGTCGCCGAAATGACGCGGAAGGGACAGCCGATCCCCCCGAAGGAGAAGCTGATCGAGGCGCTGTATCCCGAGGCGGATCAAAGCCTTCTTTTGGAGGCCTTTGACGTCTTTGACGACGCCTTTAACGAATACCCCTTCTCGGTCGGTACGATGTATAACGGGCCGCAGCATATGGGGCCCGCCCTGCCGTTCTATCCCAAGGAAACCGGTTGGACCACCTGTATGGTCGGCCCGCCCTATGACCACCTTGACGGCTGGCGCAGCAACCATTATACAAGAGAGCTTTACGGGCGTCAGCTGGGGCTGCTGTCCGCCAAGTGGAAGAAGGGGCTACCCATTCTTGAAAGGGCCTTTGAGGGGAAAGAGCTTTCCCCCGCCGCGCGCCTGCTGCTTGATTGCGCCGAGGTCACCTATCTGCATTTCGCTTCCTCGTATAACCACGTTCTGCACGTCGAAGGGCGGGACAGCGGCAAGACGAGCGCCGAAATGGCCGCGCTTATCAAGGAGGATGAGGCGTTCGCGCTGCGGGAGGCCGCCCTTATGCAACGAAACCCCACTATCGGGTACGAGTCCTCCAATCACTACCTCTACACCGTGACCGACATGGTGGAAAAGATCCTGAATTGCCGTTATCTACTCGAAGGAGAGTAAAGTTATCTTTGCAAAATAAGTAAAAAACAAGTAAACAATGGCGGCTGTTTTGTTGAATGACAGAACAGCCGCCTTTTTTCTTGACAAGCAGACTTTGTTCTGCTATAATAAATTGTAGTAATTCGTGCAAGTCCTTTTTATCAAAAATGAACAAAAAGGGGAAATGGCATGCAGAAGAAATATAAGGTCGGCTACACAACAGGCGTTTTTGACCTTTTTCACGTAGGTCATCTCAACATTCTTCGCCGCGCGAAGGAGATGTGCGACTATCTCATTGTCGGCGTCTCGACCGACGATCTGGTAAAATCGTATAAGGAGCACGCGCCCGTTATTCCATACGAAGAACGGGCCGCCATCGTTTCGGCGATCCGGTATGTGGACCGCGTTGTACCGCAGACGAGCTTGAATAAGGTCGAGGCGTATCATGCGCTGCGGTTTGACGCTCTTTTTCACGGAAACGATTGGCAGAACAGCCCTCTTTACAACGAGGTTTCCGCTCAGATGAAGACGCTTGGTGTAGAGATGGTATTCCTGCCCCATACCGAGGGGGTAAGCTCTACCGATATTCGCGAAAAGGTCTTCAAGCATGAGAATTGATGAAATAGCCGATCTGCAGGAGCGCTGTACGGGATGTATGGCATGCCTTGATGCCTGTCCGGTGGGATGCGTGCGTAAATGTCTTGATAAAAATCTTTTTTTCTGCACCGAGATAGAGGAGAAGGCTTGTGTTCATTGCGGGAAATGCGTTGCCGTTTGTCCGCTTATGAAAAAAGAAAAAAATCGGAAAGCGCAACATCTTTATGCCGCTTACGATAAAGAGTCGACGGGGCGAAGCCTGGGCTCATCGGGCGGCGTTTTTCGCCTTTTGGCTATCTCTTTTTTGAAGCAGGGATATTATGTCGCGGGGGCCGCTTTTGATGGGGAGATGAGACTTTCACACCGCGTCATAAAGAAGGAAGAAGAACTGGGCCCTCTTTTAAAATCTAAGTATATCCAATCGGATACGGCGGGGATCTACCGAGAGATCGGGGCTCTTTTGAAAAAAGGAGAGCGCGTCTTTTTTTGCGGAACGCCCTGCCAGGTATCGGCTCTGAAAAACAGTCTTTCCCCTTCGCTTTGCGAGGGGCTTTTTACCGCGGATATTATTTGCCACGGTGTGCCCTCACAGGCTATGTTCGATGCGTATATAGAGGACCTCTCCGCGAAAAAGGGAGGAAAGATATCGGATTTTTCCTTCCGTGTAAAGGATAACCGTTACCGTCATTCGCACGGCTATTCGTATACCGTTTGCCATCACGGTAAAAAGAAGAGAGAGCAAGGGATTTATACGGATTCTCCCTTTTATAACGCCTTTAAAAGCTATAAGATATTCCGCCCCTCCTGCTATACGTGCGAGTACGCAACGCTGGAAAGGCCTTCGGATATCACCCTTGGCGATTTTTGGGGAATTGAAAAATACGGCTTTCCGGGTGATACCGACCGCGGCGTCTCTATGCTGATCACCAACACCGAAAGGGGAGAAGGGGCACTTGGGAAGATCAAGGATTGCCTTGTGCTCCGTGAATACGGGCTTTCCTGTGGCATCGAATCCAATCATTGCTTAACGCATACGACCCAAAAGCCTGCCGAATACGAAGCGATCATGGATTCCTTCCGCCGGGACGGATGGGCTGAAACGGCGGCCCGATATTTCTCGGGCGGAAAAAGCATAATGACCCGTATCTATTGGGCCATACCGCCCTTTGTCCGGCGATTATTACGAAAAATAAGGTGATTGTATGTTCCGTTTTATGCGTGAGGAGATCCCCGACGAATGGGGCATTAAAAAGCTTCAGGATAAAATTCTGGAAATTGCCGTGTATCTTGATAAGCTTTGTCGGGAAAACGACATTGAGTATTGTCTGATGGGTGGCTCGGCCTTGGGGGCCCTGCGCCACGGCGGCTTTATCCCGTGGGATGACGATCTCGATTTTTTCATGACTCCCGATAACTATGAAAAATTTGTGCGTATCTTTGCGGAAAAAGGCGATAAGGAAAAATATTTTTTAGAGCCTTTCGGTGCCTTTGATAATATGGTTACCATTGGAAAGGTGCGTGCCAAAAACACGACCTATATTGAAAGCGCTTTGACCGATTACTGTGTTTCGCATAATGTGTTCGTGGATATTTTTATACTGCATACCTGTCCAAACAACGCCTTGCAGCGGTACCATCAGTACATATGGGCTAAATACGTGATCGCAAAATCGCAATCGGCGAGAGATTTCTCGGGAAAGAGCTTTCCAATGCGTTGCGTCCTTCGGCTTCTTCGCTGTCTGCCGCGTCTCTTTTTGGTGAAGCACGCCTTAAAGCAGGTTTATAAATACCGCAACAAAAAGACCGAATATTATTGTAATTTCTTGGGAAAGGCCCGTTATCGCGGGGGAATCTACAAGCGCGAATGGTTTGAAAAGCAGAAGCGTGTTCCCTTTGAAACGGTGAGCCTGAACGTCCCACAGGGAATAGAGCCGTTTTTACGTGAGCGCTTCGGGGATTACATGAAAATACCTTCGCTTGATCGCATTCGGTACGAGCAGCATGCCGCCGCTTGGGATACCGAAAAGGATTATAAGGAATATCTTGAAAAAGAACCGAAATATCCCTTAAGATACATATTTTGAAAAAGCGCCGCTCGGCGCTTTTTCCTTTTCGCGAAAAAGGGCGGAAAAGGGGACTTAAATAGGGGAAAACCCCTTGACAAAAGGGGGGCTTAATGATATAATCATTAACGTAGTTTGAATAGCATCCTTTGCAACTGACGGATAGGTGGAGCTTACCACGAGGAACAAGGGAGAAGAAAGCCGACCGTCTGGGTGCACTGATCACAGGATCTTAGTGCATCTTTTTATTTTTTGGAGGGAATTATGAAAAAAATCGCGATCATTATGGGAAGTGACAGTGATCTCCCCGTCGTCAAAAAGGCCGCCGATATGCTGGATAGCTTCGGGGTGCCTTACGAGGTGCACGTTTTTTCGGCGCACCGCACGCCGCTTGAGGCGGCCGAGTTCACCAAGGCGGCAAGAGGCCGCGGCTTCGGCGCGATCTTAGCCGCCGCCGGTATGGCCGCGCATCTTGCGGGGGCTATCGCCGCCAACACCACCCTGCCTGTCATCGGCATTCCGATCGCCTCGGGCGGTCTTGGGGGGATGGACGCGCTTCTTTCCACCGTCCAGATGCCGACGGGGATCCCCGTGGCAACGGTGGCCGTAAACGGCGCCGCCAACGCCGCGCTTTTGGCGATCGAGATGCTCTCGATCGAGGATGCTTCTTTGGCCGAAAGGCTTGATGCAAAGCGAAAGGCAGACAGCGAAAAGGTTCTTGAAAAGAACGCCGCCATTGAAGCCGAGTTTAATAAGTAATTAAAATTTTGAGATAAAAAGTGAGGAAAAAACAATGGAAAAGAAGCTTGTCTACACGGGAAAAACCAAGGACGTATTTGCCCTTTCAAACGGCAATTATCTTCTGAAGTTCAAGGACGATTGCACGGGTAAGGACGGGGTGTTCGATCCCGGCGAAAATGCGGTCGGCCTGACTATTGAAGGGGTTGGCGACGTTAACCTGCGTATGTCGATCTACTTCTTCGAGAAGATCAACGAAGCGGGCATCAAGACCCACTACATCAGCGCGAACCTTGACGATACCACCATGGAGGTGCTTCCCGCGAAGCCCTTCGGAAAGGGCCTGGAGGTCATCTGCCGCTATAAGGCCGTCGGCAGCTTCTACCGCCGTTACAGCGATTATATCGAGGGGGGCGCCGGTCTGCCCGCTTATGTGGAGACCACCTTCAAGAACGACGAGAAGGGCGATCCGCTGGTCACCAAGGACGGCCTTGTCGATCTTGGCGTTATGACCGCCGCGCAGTATGACGACGTGAAGGCGATGACCCAGAAGATCACGAAGATCGTTGCCGACGATCTGCTCTCCCGCGGTCTCGTTCTTTATGACATCAAGTTCGAGTTTGGCTACGACAAGGACGGTAAGGTCATGCTGATCGATGAGATCGCCTCGGGCAACATGCGTGTCTATAAGGACGGCGAGTACGTCGATCCGATGACGCTTTCCAAGCTTTTCTTCGCAAAATAAGAGGAGAGTATGGGCGGTTTATTTGGAATTACCGGAAAAAGAGATTGCGTACAGGACGTATACTTCGGTATCGATTACCACACGCATCTCGGAAAGTCCAGGGCGGGGATGGCGGCCGTTAACGAAAAGGACGGCTTCCAGCGGGAGATCCATAACATCGAAAACTCCCCCTTTCGGACGAAATTTGATAATATTACCGAGCGCATGCGGGGAAACGCCTGCATCGGCTGTATCAGCGACGCCGATCCGCAGCCACTTCTCATTCGCTCCAAATTTGGGATATACGCCATTGCGATGGTCGGTATGATCGCCAACACGGAGGCCCTCGTTGATCAATATCTTAAGACCAACATGGGTGTTTTCCAAAGCATCAGCGGAAACCGTGTCAACTGCGCCGAGGTCCTGGCGGCCCTTATTGAAGAGAAGGACAGCATGGAGGAGGGCATCCGCTTCGCGCAGGACAGCATCGAGGGGGCGGCCTGTATCCTGATCCTGAAGGAGGACGGGCATCTGGTGGCCGCGCGTGATAAGGAGGGGCGCTTGCCGGTCCTTATCGGGAAAAACGAGGGGGGCTACTGCATCTCGTTTGAATCCTTCGCGTATAAAAAGCTGGATTACGAAACTCACCGCGGCCTTCGCTCCGGGGAGATCGTAGAGCTTTCGCCCGAAGGAGAAAGGATCCTCTTCGGCGGCTATGACGAGATGAAGATCTGCGCCTTTCTCTGGACCTATTACGGCTACCCGACGGCGACCTATGAGGGGATCAACGTGGAGGTGATGCGGACCCGAAACGGGCGCATCATGGCCGAGGAGGAAGAAAAGAACGGCACGATGCCCGCTGTTGATTACGTATGCGGCGTTCCCGATTCGGGTACCCCCCACGCCATCGGCTACGCACAGGGGAGCGGCAAGCCCTTTGCCCGCCCCTTCATCAAGTATACCCCCGCTTGGGCGCGGAGCTTTACGCCCACCAACCAGGAGGAGCGCAACAAGATCGCCAAGATGAAGCAGATCCCGGTCGAGGAGCTGATCAAGGATAAGGATCTTCTGTTTGTGGACGACAGCATCGTGCGCGGCACGCAGCTGCGGGAAACCGTCGATTTTCTGTATCAGAACGGCGCGAAGTCGGTCCATATGCGCTCGGCCTGTCCGCCGATCATGTACGGCTGTAAATACCTGAACTTCTCACGCAACACCTCGGATATGGATCTTATCGGGCGCCGTATCATTATGGAGCTTGAGGGGGAAGAGGGCTTCAAGCATATCGCCGAATACTGTGACGGCACGACCGAAAGGGGCCGCGCGTTTCGAAGCGCGATCGCCGAAAAGATGCACTTTGATTCACTTGAATACCAAACGCTTGGGGGGGTAATAAAGGCCATCGGCTTGCCCGCCTCAAAGCTTTGCACCTACTGTTGGAACGGAAAGGAATAAGATCATGAAGAATTCGAAATCGGAAAGCTACGCCTCGGCAGGCGTGGATATCACCGCGGGCTACCGCGCGGTAGAGCTGATGAAGGCTCACATCGCCAGAACCATGACAGCGGGTGTTTGCTCGGACGTCGGGGGCTTCGGCGGCCTTTTTGAGCTTGACGTTACGGGCATGGAAAAGCCGGTCCTCGTCAGCGGGACCGACGGTGTCGGCACCAAGCTGAAGTTAGCCTTCATTCAGGACAAGCACGATACCGTCGGTATCGACTGTGTCGCCATGTGTGTCAACGACGTCATCTGCTGCGGCGCGAAGCCCCTCTTCTTCCTTGACTACATTGCCTGTGGGAAGAATGTTCCCGAAAAGATCGCCGCGATCGTTTCGGGGGTTGCCGAGGGCTGCTGCCAATCGGGCGCCGCGCTTATCGGTGGGGAGACCGCCGAAATGCCCGGCTTCTATCCCATCGACGAATACGACCTTGCGGGCTTTGCCGTCGGCGTCGTGGATAAGAAAAAGATCCTCCGTCCCGACAGCATGCAGGTCGGCGACGTGATCATCGCCCTGCCGTCGAGCGGCGTTCATTCGAACGGCTTTTCGCTGGTGCGTAAGGTCTTTGGCGTTGGGGAGAAGGATATTTCCACCCCCATGGCGGAGCTTGGCGGAAAGAGCGTGGGAGAGGTGCTTCTTACCCCCACCAAGATCTACGTAAAGCCGATCATGGCGCTGCTTGAAAAGGTGACCGTCCGCTCGATCTCGCATATCACGGGCGGCGGCTTCTACGAGAATATCCCGCGCAGCCTGCCGAAGGGGCTTGGCGCGAAGATCGACCGCAAGTCGCTTCGCATCCTGCCGATCTTTGATCTCATTGCCAAGGTCGGAAACATTCCCGAAAGAGATATGTTCAACACCTTCAATATGGGTGTCGGTATGAGCGTTGTCGTCAAGCGCGACGAGGCCGAGGCGGCCCTTGCCATTCTCCGTGAGAACGGCGAGGATGCTTATATTATGGGCGAGATCATCGAAAGCGACGAGGGCGTCGTTTTTGCCTGACAATCATTCTTGGGGGGAAGCCCTTTGCGGCCGCCCCCCGCAAGGAGACAGTATGAAAAAAGTTAAGATCGCGGTCCTTGTGTCGGGGGGCGGCACCAATCTGCAGGCCCTGCTTGACGCGCAGGCCGCGGGGAAGATCCCAAGCGGCGAGATCGCTCTCGTGCTTTCCAACAAGGCCGATGCCTTTGCCCTTACGCGCGCCGCCGACGCGGGGGTCAAGACGGTGACGGTCCTGAAAAAGGACTTTGCCGACCGCGCCTCGTTTGAGGAGAGGATCCTCTCGGCGCTTCAGGAAAACGGCATCGAGCTGATCGTTCTCGCGGGCTTTATGTGCATCTTAAGCGAAAGCTTCACCGCCCGCTATCCGAAGCGGATCCTGAACGTACACCCCTCGCTTATCCCCGCCTTCTGCGGAGAGGGCTTTTACGGCCTTCGTGTACACGAGGCGGCGCTCTCTTACGGCGTGAAGGTGACGGGGGCGACGGTGCATTACGTCAACGAGATCCCCGACGGTGGGGAGATCATTCTCCAAAAGGCGGTCGAAATAAAAGAGGGAGATACGCCAAAGATCCTGCAGCGGCGTGTCATGGAGGAGGCGGAATGGCAGCTGCTTCCCCGCGCTGCCGAGCTTGTCTGCCAAAAAATCAAAGAGGGAAAATGACATGAATATTTACGAAGTGAAAAGCATGGGTGAGCGCATTGCCGGGAACCCCTACGTCGGTCGCGGGATCGTGATCGGGAAGACCGAGGACGCTAAGCGCGCCGTGGTCGCCTATTTTATCATGGGGCGCAGTGAAAACAGCCGCAACCGTGTCTTTACCAAAAAGAACGGCGTTCTTTATACCGAGCCCTTCGATTGCTCCAAGGTCGAGGATCCGTCTCTCATCATTTACGCCGCTCTGCGTGAATACGAAAACAAGCTGATCGTCACCAACGGCGACCAGACCGATACGGTCTACGAGGGGCTTCTTGCGGGCAAGGATTTCCGCGCTTCGCTAGCAAGCCGCGCCTTTGAGCCCGACGCTCCCAACCTTACCCCCCGTATCAGCGGCATGCTGACCTTTGCCGATGGGGATTTTTCCTATGAGATGAGCATTCTGAAGTCGATCGACGCCGCGGGGAGCGAGTGCGCCCGCTATACCTTCAATTACCCCTCGCGCGCGGGGCTCGGCCACTTTATCCATACCTACGTGACCGACGGAAACCCCATTCCCACCTTCCAGGGGGAGCCCGAGCGGGTCTATATCCACCGTGATATCAACGTTTTCGCCGCTGATATCTGGGAAAACCTGAACGACAGCAACAAGATCGCGCTTTACGTCCGCTATATTGACCTTTCAAGCGGCGCGATCGAAGAAAAGATCATCAACAAGAACGGAGTAAGCGCATGAAGGAATTTGCTTTAAAATACGGCTGTAACCCCAACCAGAAGCCCTCGCGCATCTTTATGGAGGAGGGCGAGCTGCCGATCGAGATCCTTTCGGGCAAGCCCGGCTACATCAACTTTCTGGATGCCTTCAATTCGTATCAGCTGGTCAAGGAGCTGAAGGAAGCCACCGGTCTTCCCGCCGTCACCTCCTTCAAGCACGTAAGCCCCACCTCGGCCGCCGTCGGCTTGCCGCTTTCTTATGCCCTGAAGAAGGCTTGCTTTGTAGACGATATCGAGGGGCTTGACGAATCGCCCTTGGCATGCGCCTACGCCCGCGCCCGCGGCACCGACCGTATGTGCTCCTTCGGCGACTGTGTCGCTCTTTCCGATGTGTGCGATAAGACCACCGCTCTGCTTATCAAGCGCGAGGTTTCGGATGGGATCATCGCCCCCGGCTATACCGACGAGGCCCTTGAAATTCTCAAGAGCAAGCGGAAGGGGAATTATAACATCGTAAAGATCGACCCCGATTATATTCCCGCCGAGATCGAGCGCAAGCAGGTTTACGGCATTACCTTTGAGCAGGGGCGCAACAATTTTAAGATCAACGAGGAGCTGCTTTCGAATATCGTTACGGCGAACAAAACGCTCCCCGAGAGCGCGAAGCGCGATCTCATCATTTCCCTTATCACCTTGAAATACACCCAGTCGAACTCGGTCTGCTTTGCCTACGACGGGCAGGCCATCGGCGTTGGCGCGGGGCAGCAGTCGCGTATCCATTGCACCCGTCT
Source organism: Eubacteriales bacterium (assembly GCA_045588145.1). Lineage (GTDB taxonomy): Bacteria > Bacillota > Clostridia > Oscillospirales > CAG-272 > UBA1740. The sequence goes on from JAZNDS010000014.1 coordinate 14,050, forward strand.
TGCGGGCAGCAAGGCCGACACCTGGTTCCTCCGCCAGCACGAGAAGGTGCTCGCCCTTCCTTTCCTTCCGACGCTTGGCCGCCCCGACCGCGACAACGTGATCGACGGCTATATCAATAAGAATGAAGAGGATGTATGCGCCGACGGAAACTGGCAGAAATATTTTACCCGTCAGCCCGAGCCTCTTACCGAGGAGGAGGCCAAGGAATACCTTTCGAGGATCAGCGGCGTTTCTCTCGGCTCAGACGCCTTCTTCCCCTTCGGCGACAACATCGAGCGCGCGAAGAAGAGCGGCGTTTCGTATATTGCCGAGCCCGGCGGCTCGATCCGTGACGATCAGGTGATCGAGACCGCGGATAAATACGGTATGGTCATCTGCTTTACCGGTATGCGTCTTTTCCATCATTAATAAGGAGAAAAAGAATGAAGCTATTGGTTGTCGGCGGTGGCGGTCGCGAGCATGCGATCATCAAAAAGCTGAAAGAAAATAAAGAGGTAAAGGAGATCTTTGCCCTTCCCGGAAACGGCGGGATCGCCGCGGACGCTACCTGCGTGCCGATCGGGGCGAAGGATATCGAGGCGATCGTTGCCTTCGCGAAGGAAAACGCGATCGATTACGCCGTCGTCGCGCCCGACGATCCGTTGGTGCTGGGCGCTGTAGACGCGCTTAGCGAGGCGGGGATCCCCTGCTTTGGCCCGCGCGCCAACGCCGCGATCATCGAGGGGAGCAAGGTCTTTTCGAAAAACCTTATGAAGAAATACGGTATTCCGACCGCCGCCTACGAGGTGTTCGAGAATGCCGAAGCGGCGCTTGCCTATCTTGAAAGCGCTCCCATTCCCACCGTCATCAAGGCGGACGGGCTGGCCCTTGGCAAGGGCGTTATCATCGCCACCACCAGAAAAGAGGCCACCGATGCCATTCACGCCATGATGGAGGACAAGGTCTTCGGCCAAAGCGGAAGCCGTGTGGTGATCGAGGAATTTCTGGAGGGACCCGAGGTTTCGGTGCTTGCCTTTACCGACGGAAAAACGCTCGTCCCCATGGTTTCGTCGATGGACCATAAGCGCATCGGGGACGGGGACGTCGGCTTGAATACCGGCGGCATGGGCACCATCGCCCCCAACCCCTATTACACCGAGGATATCGCCGCCCTTTGCATGGAGACGATCTTCCTGCCCACCATCCGCGCGATGGAAAAAGAGGGAAGACCTTTTTGCGGCTGCCTGTATTTCGGCCTGATGCTGACAGCGGACGGCCCGCGCGTGATCGAATACAACTGCCGCTTCGGCGATCCCGAAACGCAGGTGGTCCTGCCGCTGCTTGAAAGCGATCTGCTTTCGATCATGCGGGCGACCACGAACGGCACGCTTACTCCCGATATGGTGCGCTTCAAAAAAGGAAGCGCCTGCTGTGTTGTTATGGCATCCAAGGGATACCCCGAAAAATATGAGACCGGCTTTCCCATTACGGTCGACGGCGATTTCGCGGGTGAGCTTTACGTGGCGGGCGCCAAGCTTTCCGAGGACGGGAAGCTGCTTACCGGCGGCGGGCGTGTTCTCGGCGTCGTTTCGATCGGAAGCGACCTGCCCTCGGCCATTGAAAACGCCTACCGTGAGGTCCCGAGGGTTCATTTTGAAAACAGCTATTATCGCCGCGACATCGGAAAGCGTGCGCTGGCGGCAAAGGAGAAAAGATAATGGTATATCGCATTTTTGTGGAGAAAAAAGAGGGGCTTGAAAACGAGGCGCGCGGTCTTCTTTCGGACCTTACGGGCCTGCTTGGCATCAAGGGCCTTACCGCCCTTCGCCTTTTCAACCGCTATGACGTAGAGAATATCGAGAAAGAGCTTTTTGAGTATGCGAAGGCCACCGTGTTTTCCGAGCCGCAGCTCGATACGGTCAGCGACGCCTTGCCCGATGACGCTTCTTATACCTTCGCGGTCGAATATCTGCCGGGTCAGTTTGACCAGCGCGCCGACTCAGCCGCCCAGTGCATCCAGATCCTTTCGCAGGGAGAGCGCCCGACGGTCAGGACCGCAAAGGTCTATCTTCTGTACGGCGATCTTACCGAGGGCGAGATCGCCGAGATCAAAAAATACGTGATCAACCCGGTCGAGGCCCGCGAAGCAAGCCTTGCGCCGCTTTCGACCTTAAAGGCCGAATACGAGATCCCCACGACCGTCAAAACGCTTTCGGGCTTCCTTTCGCTGGATAGCGAGGGGCTTTCGGCCTTTGTAAAGGATTACGGCCTTGCGATGGATACCGACGATATCGCTTTTTGCCAGGCCTACTTCCGGAAGGAGGGGCGCGATCCCACCATCACCGAGATCCGTATGATCGATACCTACTGGTCGGACCATTGCCGCCATACCACCTTTTTAACCACCATTGACAGCGTGAAGTTCGAGGACAAGCTCCTACAGGACGCCTACGATGACTATATCGCGACCCGCAAGGCGCTCGGCCGTACGAAGCCCATTAACCTGATGGACATCGGCACCTTGGCCGCCAAGTATCTTCGCAGCATCGGAAAGCTCGATAAGCTCGACGAATCCGAGGAGATCAATGCCTGTACGGTTAAGATCGAGGTTGAAATGGATGGGAAAAAGGAGCCTTGGCTGCTGCTTTTCAAGAATGAAACGCACAACCATCCCACCGAGATCGAGCCCTTTGGCGGGGCCGCCACCTGTATCGGCGGCGCGATCCGCGATCCGCTTTCGGGGCGCTCGTACGTCTACGGCGCGATGCGTGTGACCGGCGCTGCCGATCCCACGAGGCCGGTCAGCGAAACGCTGGAGGGAAAGCTTCCCCAGCGTAAGATCGTCACGACCGCCGCCGCGGGCTATTCCTCCTACGGCAATCAGATCGGCCTTGCCACGGGCATCGTCGATGAGATCTATCACGACGGCTACGCCGCCAAGCGTATGGAGATCGGCGCGGTCATTGCCGCCGCCCCCGAAAAGAACGTACGCCGTGAATGCCCCGCCCCCGGGGACGTCGTTATTTTGCTCGGCGGCCGCACCGGCCGCGACGGCTGCGGCGGCGCCACCGGCTCCTCGAAGTCGCATACGCTTTCCTCGCTTGAAAGCTGCGGCGCCGAGGTCCAAAAGGGCAACGCGCCCGAGGAGCGTAAGCTCCAGCGTCTCTTCCGCAACGAAAAGGCCACCCGTATGATCAAGCGCTGCAACGACTTCGGCGCGGGCGGCGTTTCGGTCGCGATCGGCGAGCTGGCCGATGGGCTTTCCATCAACCTTGACGCCGTGCCGAAGAAGTACGACGGGCTGGACGGGACCGAGCTTACCATCTCCGAGTCGCAGGAGAGAATGGCGGTGGTCGTCGCCCATGAGGATCAGGACGCCTTCATCGCCTTGGCTTCCTCCGAAAATTTAGAGGCGACCGCCGTCGCTACCGTCACCGAGGAGCCCCGCCTGACGATGACCTGGTGCGGTAATACCATCGTCGATATCAGCCGCGAGTTCCTTAACTCGAACGGTGCCGAAAAGCATATCAACATCGAAGCCGCCAAGTTATCTTTACATGACAAGGAGGTTTCGGGTGATTTTGCCGCCGAATACAAGAAGCTGGCGGGTGATCTCAACGTCTGCTCCAAGAGAGGACTTTCCGAGCGGTTCGACTCTACCATTGGCGCGGGTACGGTGCTTATGCCCTTTGGCGGTAAGCACCAGCAGACCCCCATTCAGGCCATGGTCCAGAAGATCTCGGCCGAGCGCGCGCACACCGACGATGTTTCGCTGATGGCCTTTGGCTACAACCCCTTCATCACCGAGAAGAGCCCCTATCACGGCGCGTATCTGGCGGTGGTCGAATCGGTCGCGAAGCTGATTGCCTCGGGCGCCGACTTCAAGGACGTTTATCTTATTTTTTAGGAATATTTTGTTTGTTTTGGTAAGTGCCCCGCCCGTTGGGGTCAGCCGCTTTCGGCCCTGCTCGGCGCCTTCCGCGCCCAGAAGGAGCTGGGGGTCGCCGCGATCGGCGGTAAGGACTCGATGAGCGGTACCTTTGAGCATATCGACGTACCTCCGACTCTCGTTTCCTTTGCCGTCACCACCGATAAGGTGCAGAATATTATCTCGCCCGAATTCAAAAAGGCGGGGAACCGTGTCTATCTCCTTTCGCCCGCGTTTGACGAAAACGGTCTGCCGAGGACCGATTCGCTGCTTGCCCTCTTTGACCGCGTCACCTCCTTGATGCGGGAAGGAAAGGTAAAGGCGGCCTATACGCCCGGTATGGGCGGTGTCGCCGAGGCGATCCTTAAGATGGCGATCGGAAACGGCTTTGGCTTTGGCTTTGCCGGGGACGTTTCGATGAAGACCCTCTTCGGCTATAGCTACGCCTCCTTCGTGCTGGAGGCCGAATGTGAGCTTTCGGACGCGCTTCTTCTCGGTACGGTCAGCGAGGAGCCGATCTTTGCCTACGGCAGCGACACGCTTACGCTTGACGAATTGCAGAAGATCTACGAGGATAAGCTGGAGGGCGTTTATTCCTGCAATATCCCCACCGAGGGCAAAAAGATCGAGAATTACGCCTATTCGACCGATAAGGTGGCGGCCCCTGCCGTGAAGGTGGCCAAGCCCCGTGTGCTTATTCCCGTATTCCCCGGCACCAACTGTGAATTCGATTCCGCCAAGGCGGTATGCGACGCGGGGGCCGAGGCCGAGATCTTCGTTATCAACAACCTCAGCGCTTCGGGTATCGCCAGGAGCGTCGAGACCTTTGCCGAAAAGATCAAGGGATCCCAGATCATCTTTATTCCCGGCGGCTTCTCGGGCGGAGACGAGCCCGACGGCTCGGGTAAATTCATCACCGCCTTCTTCCGCAACGGGGCGATCAAGGAAGCGGTCGGTGACCTGCTGGATAAGCGTGACGGGCTGATGTGCGGGATCTGCAACGGCTTCCAGGCTCTTATCAAGCTGGGGCTTGTTCCCTACGGGAAGATCATCGATACCGACGAGCATTGCCCCACCCTTACCTTTAACACCATCGCGCGTCACCAGTCGCGCATCGTCCGCACGCGTGTCGCGTCGAATAAATCGCCTTGGCTCCGTGGATGCGAGGTAGGCGAAATTTACTCGGTGCCGATCTCGCACGGCGAGGGGCGGTTCCTCGCCGAGGAGAGCGTTTTGCGTCAGCTGGCCGAAAACGGCCAGATCGCGACCCAGTACGTCGATCTTTCGGGCAACGCGACCGACGACGTCCGCTTCAATCCCAATAACTCCATGGCCGCGATCGAGGGTATCCTTTCGCCCGACGGCCGCGTGATCGGAAAGATGGGCCACTCCGAGCGTGTCGGAAGCGGGCTCTACCGCAACGTTGTCGGCGAATACGATATGAAGCTGTTTGCTTCGGCCGTTAAATACTTCAAATAAGGAGAGCTTTTATGGCATACCTTTCGGATATTGAGATCGCGCAGGGCTGTAAGATGCAGCCCATTGGCGAAATTGCCGCGCGCGCCCACGTCGGGGACGAGTATCTTGAGCCTTACGGTCGCTACAAGGCCAAGATCGACCTTTCGCTCTTAAACGATGAGAGCCGCAAGGACGGAAAGCTGATCCTTGTCACCGCCATCACCCCCACCCCCGCGGGGGAGGGGAAGACCACCACGACGATCGGTCTTGCCGATGGGCTTCGCCGCATCGGTAAGGATACGACGGTCGCGCTTCGCGAGCCCTCTCTCGGCCCGGTATTCGGGGTCAAGGGCGGCGCCGCGGGCGGCGGCTACGCGCAGGTCGTGCCGATGGAGGATATCAACCTTCATTTTACGGGGGATTTTCACGCGATCGGCGCCGCCAACAACCTCTTGGCCGCGATGCTCGATAATCATATCCAGCAGGGGAATGCCCTCGGCATCGACCCGCGCCGCATCACCTGGCGCCGCTGTGTTGATATGAACGACCGTCAGCTTCGCTTTGTGGTAGACGGGCTTGGCGGCCGCGTCAACGGCACCCCGCGTGAGGACGGCTTTGATATCACCGTCGCCTCCGAGATTATGGCGGTGCTTTGCCTTTCAAGCTCTATGACCGACCTCAAGGAGCGTCTTGGACGCATCATCGTCGCATATACTTACGATGAGAAGCCCGTCACGGCAAGAGACCTTAAGGCTGACGGTGCTATGACCGCACTTCTTAAGGATGCCCTCAAGCCCAACCTAAGTCGGAGGCCAAGCGGT
>JAZNDS010000015.1:0-15397 GCA_045588145.1 Eubacteriales bacterium
CCAGGAGTTTGTGGATGCCCTCATTGACAACGGCCGCGGCGGCAAGGCCGTCACCGGCGCCTCGAACCGCAGCATGAAGTCGCTTTCCGAAATGCTCCGCGGTAAGCAGGGCCGCTTCCGTCAGAACCTGCTCGGTAAGCGTGTCGACTATTCGGGCCGTTCGGTTATCGTCGTCGGTCCCGAGCTGAAGATCTATCAGTGCGGTCTGCCGAAGGAAATGGCGCTGGAGCTCTTCAAGCCCTTCGTTATGAAGCGCCTGATCGAGACCCAGAAGGCCAACAGCATCAAGGACGCCAAGAAGAAGGTCGAGCGCGTGTGCCCCGAGGTATGGGACGCCCTCGAATACGTCATCAAGGAGCATCCGGTCCTTCTGAACCGTGCCCCGACGCTTCACCGTCTTTCGATCCAGGCGTTCGAGCCGATCCTTGTCGAAGGCCGTGCCATCAAGCTTCATCCCTTAGTATGTACCGCCTTTAACGCCGACTTCGACGGTGACCAGATGCCGGTACACGTACCGCTTTCCGCCGAAGCCCAGGCCGAAGCTCGTTTCCTGATGCTTTCCGCCAACAACCTTCTGAAGCCCATGAACGGAAAGGCCGTTACCACGCCCTCGCAGGATATGGTTCTCGGCGCTTACTATCTTACCATGCTTCGTGAGGATGAGCCCGGGGCCGGTATGACCTTCCGCGATTTCAACGAGGCCGTTATGGCTTACGAAAATCACATCATCGGCCTGCACGCGCCCATCAAGGTACGCGTTGAGCGTGAGGTGAACGGGGAGGTCCACAGCCGTGTGATCAACGCCACCCTCGGCCGTCTTATCTTCAACAGCAAGATCCCGCAGGATCTCGGCTACGTTGACAGAACCGATCCCGAAAAGGTCTGTGACCTGGAGATCGACTTCGTTACCACCTCGTCCGACCTTAAGAAGATCGTCGACCGCACCATCAAGTCCCACGACTTCGCCGCGGCCGCCGTCGTGCTTGACGATATCAAGACGATGGGCTACAAGTATTCGACCAAGGGCTCGATCTCGATCTCGGTGTACGATATGACCATCCCGCCCGAGAAGAAGGAGCTGATCGCGAAGGCCGAGCAGCAGGTCGCCGATATCCGCGAGCGCTTTGAGGACGGTGAGCTTTCCGAGGAGGAGCGCTATAAGAACACCATCGCCGTCTGGGGGGATACCACCGACGCCGTGACCAAGTGCCTGACCGAGGGTATTGACAAATACAACTCCATCAACATCATCGCGACCTCGGGAGCCCGTGGCTCGATCAAGCAGCTCCGTCAGCTGGCCGGTATGCGCGGACTTATGTTCGCGACCGACGGTAAAACGCTGGAGATCCCGATCAAATCGAACTTCCGTGAAGGCCTTACCATGCTGGAATACTTCATGGGCGCGAAGGGCTCGCGTAAGTCGCTTTCGGATACCGCTCTTCGTACTGCCGACTCGGGTTATCTGACCCGCCGTCTCGTAGACGTATCGCAGGAGGTCATCATCCGCGAGGAGGACTGCGGCTCGCGTGAGGGGATCACCGTCAGCGCGATCACCGAAAACGGCAAGCCGCTGGAATCGCTTGCCGAGCGTCTTAACGGCCGCTATACCATCGATCCCGTTCTGCATCCCGTAACCGGTAAGGTCATGGTCGAGGCGGGTGAGATGATCAGCGAGTCGATGGCCAAGGAGATCGAGGATGCCGGCGTCATCAGCGTTGAGGTCCGTTCGATCCTGCGCTGCCACGCGCGCCGTGGGGTCTGCGCCCATTGCTATGGGGCCGACCTTGCCTCGGGTAAGCCCGTCAGCATCGGGGAAGCGGTCGGTGTTATCGCGGCCCAGTCGATCGGTGAGCCGGGTACCCAGCTTACGATGAGAACCTTCCACACCGGTGGTGTTGCGGGTTCGGATATTACCCAGGGTCTGCCCCGTGTCGTTGAGCTTTTCGAAGCCCGCCGCCCGAAGAAGACCGCCGTCGTTGCCGAAGCCGACGGTATCGCCCATATCATCGCCGACAAGAAGATCCATCACGTCCGCATCGACGTGGAGGGGATCCCCGAAGCGCAGCAGAAGATCTACGATATTCCCTTCGGTATGCGCCTGATCATTGAGGACGGGGCCCCCGTCCACCGCGGCCAGGCTATGACCGAGGGTGCCTTGTATCCCGTTGATATTCTGGAGAACAACGGCCTGCAGGCGGCCTACGATTATATCATCCGCGAGGTACAGAAGGTGTACCGCGGTGAGGACGTAGAGATCAACGATAAGCACATTGAGGTCATTGCCCGCCAGATGACGCGCAAGGTCCGCGTCCTGGATCGCGGTGACACCGATCTGCTTGACGGCGCGATCGTCGACGTAAGCGAGCTCGCCGCCGAGAACGAGGCCATTAAGGCCCGTATCGACGCCGGGGAGATCGGCCTGCGTCTTGCCGAAAGCAAGCCCGAGCTGCTTGGTATCACCAAGGCCTCGCTGCGTACCGAGTCCTTCCTTTCCGCCGCTTCCTTCCAGGAAACGACGCGTATTCTGACGGCTGCCGCCATCCGCGGTAAGGTTGACCATCTGACCGGCCTGAAGGAAAACGTTATCATCGGTAAGCTGATCCCCGCCGGTACGGGGCTTGACGCCTACCACAACATCGCCATTGAGGAGACCGAGGAGGCCGACGAAAGCAAATACGCGACCGTTGGCACCGCTGTCACCGAGTAAGAAAAAAGCGCCGCTGCCGCCCGGTAACGGCGCTTTTTATATAATATTTGAAAAAAGCAAAGAAAAAAGAATAAAAATCCTTGACAAGTGGGAAGGCTTATGTTAAAATAAACTGTATTTTTATGGATACGGTGAAAACCGTCCGTAAAGGATCCGTTATACCGTGCGAAAGCATCGTATATAAACAAAATCGCAGGAAGGAGGAAGATCATGCCAACCTTTAACCAGCTCATTAAGAACGGCCGCTCGAAGTCCGAGTACAAGTCGAAGGCGCCTGTGTTGCAGCACGGCTTCAACAGCCTGACCAACAAGCCCACCGACTTAAGCTCGCCCCAGAAGCGTGGCGTTTGCACGAAGGTCACCACGACCAGCCCCAAGAAGCCGAACTCTGCTCTTCGTAAGATCGCGAGAGTCCGTCTTACCAACGGGATGGAAGCAACGACCTACATTCCCGGTATCGGGCATAACCTGCAGGAGCACTCGGTTGTCCTTATCAGAGGCGGCCGTGTACGTGACCTGCCTGGTGTACGTTATCACATTATCCGTGGTACGCTCGACGCGCAGGGTGTTGCAAACCGCAACCAGAGTCGTTCCAAGTACGGCGCAAAGCGCCCGAAGAAGTAAGCTGGCCACTCATCTTGCATGAGGGCAAGCGTGTGCCGTCATAGCAAACTGTGATTTTGTTTATAAACTCGTTTATATACCTTAATCCCTATGCCTGACGCGCACTAACGAAAGGAAACTTTCGAGTACCGATGAGTTCATCTAAAATTTATGAAGGAGGGAAGTACAGTGCCGAGAAGAGGTCAGATTTCCAAGAGAGAAGTTCTGCCGGATCCGATGTATAACTCGCAGCTCGTTACGAAGCTGATCAACAACGTTATGCTCGACGGTAAGAAGGGCGTTGCGCAGAAGATCGTTTACGACGCTTTTGCTGCGATCGAAGCCAAGACCGGTGAGAACGCGTTCGACGTATTCACCAAAGCTCTTGAAAATATTATGCCGGTTCTGGAGGTAAAGGCTCGCCGTGTCGGTGGCTCTAACTACCAGGTACCGATGGAGGTTCGGGCGGAGCGTCGCCAGACCCTCGGTCTTCGTTGGCTCATCATGTTCGCGAGAACGCGCGGTGAGAAAACGATGGCTGAAAGACTTGCAGCAGAGATCCTTGACGCGAAGGCCGAAGCGGGTGGCGCTTTCAAGAAGAAAGAAGAGACCCACCGTATGGCCGAAGCCAACAAGGCTTTTGCTCACTATAGATATTGATCGTATAAGACAGAATAATTAAGGAGAAAGAAAATGCCAAGAGAGTATTCCCTTGAAAACACTCGTAACATCGGGATCATGGCGCATATCGACGCCGGTAAGACCACGACCACCGAGAGAATTCTGTTTTATACGGGTAAGACCCATCGTCTTGGGGAAACGCATGACGGTGCCGCTACGATGGACTGGATGGCCCAGGAGCAGGAAAGAGGTATCACCATCACCTCCGCCGCGACCACCTGTTATTGGAAGGGCAACCGTATCAACATCATCGATACCCCCGGACACGTTGACTTTACCGTAGAGGTCGAGCGTTCGCTCCGCGTGCTTGACGGTGCCGTCACCGTCCTTTGCGCCAAGGGCGGCGTTGAGCCTCAGTCCGAAACGGTATGGCGCCAGGCGGACGAATACAAGGTCCCGCGTATGGCTTACGTCAACAAGATGGATATTACCGGTGCGGATTTCTTCCGTGTCGTTCAGATGATGAAGGACAGACTGCACGCCAATGCCGTGCCGATCGAGCTTCCCGTAGGTAAGGAGCAGGGATTCCGCGGAATCATCGACCTTATGAACATGGAAGCCGACATCTATTACGATGACATGGGTAAGGATGTGCGTGTCGAGCCGATTCCCGAGGATATGATGGAGTTGGCGGAAGAATACCACAACAACATGATAGAATCCATCGCCGAAACCGATGAGGAGCTTTTTGAGAAGTTCTGCAACGGCGATGAAATCTCGGTAGACGAGCTGAAGGCCGCGCTGCGTAAGGCGACCATTGAAAATCAGATCGTCCCCGTATGCTGCGGTACCTCGTACCGTAACAAGGGCGTGCAGAAGCTGCTCGATGCCATCATCGACTATATGCCCGCCCCGACCGACATTCCCGCTATCAAGGGTGTCATTCCCGGCACCGAAGAAGAGGATTGCCGTCACTCCTCGGATGACGAGCCGTTCTCGGCCTTGGCCTTTAAGATCATGACCGACCCGTTCGTCGGAAAGCTTTGCTTCTTCCGCGTCTACTCGGGCTCGATCTCGAAGGGCACCGCCGTTTACAACTCGACCAAGGATAAGGAAGAGCGCTTTGGCCGTATCCTGCAGATGCACGCCAACGACCGTAGCGATCTTGATGTTGTTTACGCCGGTGATATCGCCGCCGTCGTCGGTGTCAAGTACACCACCACGGGTGATACCTTCTGCGACGAAAAGCATCCCATCATCCTTGAATCGATGGTGTTCCCCGAACCCGTTATCCGTGTTGCTATCGAGCCCAAGACCAAGGCCGGGCAGGAAAAGATGGGCATCGCCCTTTCGAAGCTTGCCGAGGAGGACCCGACCTTCCGCGCGTATACCGACGAGGAGACCGGGCAGACCATCATTGCCGGTATGGGTGAATTGCACCTTGAGATCATCGTAGACAGACTTCTGCGTCAATTCAAGGTAGAGGCGAACATCGGCCAGCCTCAGGTCGCCTACAAGGAGACCATTCGCAAGATGGCCGAGCAGGATACCAAGTACGCCCGTCAGAGCGGTGGTAAGGGTCAGTACGGTCACGTTAAGATCCGTATTGAGCCGAACGAACCCGGCAAGGGCTACGAATTCCTCAACGAGATCGTCGGCGGTGTTATCCCGAAGGAATATATTCCCGCGGTTGACGCCGGTATCCAGGGCGCGATGCAGACCGGTGTTGTCGCCGGCTATAACGTCGTAGACGTTAAGATCCACCTGTACGACGGCTCCTACCACGAGGTTGACTCCTCGGAAATGGCCTTTAAGATCGCCGGCTCTATGGCGTTCAAGGAAGCCATGCGCAAGGCAAGCCCCGTTTTGACCGAGCCGATCATGAAGGTCACGGTCACGACCCCCGATGATTATCTTGGAGACGTTATCGGAGACCTTAACTCCCGCCGCGGCCAGATCGAAAGCATGGATCCCGTTTCCGGCGGCCAGCAGGTCAAGGCTAACGTTCCGCTTTCCGAAATGTTCGGATACGCGACGACGCTTCGTTCCCGCACGCAGGGGCGCGGCACCTATGTTATGGAGCCCAGCCACTTCGCCGAGGTTCCGAAGTCGATCCAGGATGATATCGTAAAAGCCCGCGGTGGCGCGGTCTAATCAAAATTAATTAAAAACAATAACATTTTAGGAGGAAAACCAAAATGGCAAAGCAGAAATTCGAAAGAACCAAACCCCATGTCAACATTGGTACTATCGGCCACGTTGACCACGGCAAAACCACCCTTACCGCTGCGATCACCAAGACCCTCTCCCTGAAGCAGGGCAACGTTGAGTTCCTGGCCTATGACCAGATCGACAACGCTCCCGAAGAAAGAGCCAGAGGTATCACGATCAACACCCGTCACGTTGAGTACGAGACCGACAACCGTCACTATGCTCACGTTGACTGCCCCGGACACGCCGACTATGTTAAAAACATGATCACCGGTGCTGCCCAGATGGACGGCGCGATCCTCGTCGTTGCCGGTACCGACGGTCCTCTCCAGCAGACCCGCGAGCACGTTCTGCTCGCCCGTCAGGTTGGCGTTCCCGCTATCGTTGTTTTCATGAACAAGTGCGATATCGTTGACGACGAAGAGCTTCTCGACCTCGTTGAGATGGAAGTTCGTGACCTCCTCTCCGAGTACGACTTCCCGGGTGATGACATTCCGATCGTCCGCGGCTCCGCCCGTGAGGCCCTTGAGAGCGCCAGCAACGATCTCAGCTCGCCCGAGTACGCTTGCATTATCGAGCTTATGAACGAAGTCGACAACTATATCCCGACTCCCGCCCGTAACGACGATATGCCCTTCCTTATGCCTGTTGAGGACGTCTTCTCGATCTCCGGCCGCGGTACCGTTGCTACCGGTCGTGTTGAGAGAGGTGTCATTCGCATGAACGATACCGTTGAGCTCGTCGGTCTGACCGAAGAGCGCCGCAACACCGTTGTTACCGGTATCGAAATGTTCCACAAGCTGCTCGACGAGGCCGAGGCCGGCGATAACGTTGGTCTGCTTCTCCGCGGTGTTCAGAAGAACGAGATCGAAAGAGGTCAGGTCCTCTGCAAGCCCGGCTCTATCGATCCTCACACCAAGTTCGTAGGCCAGGTCTACGTTCTTACCGAGAAGGAAGGCGGCCGTCAGAAGCCCTTCTTCTCCGGCTACCGTCCTCAGTTCTATTTCCGTACCACCGACGTTACCGGTACCATTAAGCTGCCCGAGGGCACCGAAATGTGCCGCCCCGGTGATAACGTTGATATGACTGTTGAGCTTATCACGCCTATCGCTATTGAAAAGGGTCTGCGCTTCGCTATCCGTGAAGGCGGCAGAACCGTCGGTTCCGGCGTCGTTGCCGAGATCAACGCCTAATTCGTTTTAGTGCGGCGGGTGCGTACCGAAAGGCACGCACCCGTTCTTTATTTCCGAACGCCGAGGGGCGATCCCCCGACGGTGTTTTGCGCTACGTGAGGTTTTCTATGCAAAAGAAATCTTCCTTTTCGGTCCAGAAAATGACCTGCACGGCCGTATTCTGCGCCCTTGCCTTCGCCGTATCGCTTCTGCCGATGCCGAAGGTCATGTTCCTGACCCTTGATATCAAGGATACGCTGATCATGATGGCGGGGATGCTCTTTGGCCCCTCGGCCGCCCTTTCGATCTCGGCGATCATCCCGCTTCTTGAAATGGTCACCTCGAGCGCCACGGGTCCGTGGGGAATGCTGATGAATTTCCTTTCCAGCTGCTCCTTCGCCTTCGTCGGCTCTCTCATCTATAAAAAGAAAAAAACGCTTTCGGGCGCCATTGTCGGCCTTTCGGTCGCCACCCTCTCCCAGGTCGCGGTCATGGCGCTGGCAAATGTTCTGATCACCCCCATCTATATGGGTGCTTCCCGAGAAACCGTTATCGGCTTGTTGCTTCCGCTCTTCGTGCCCTTTAATCTGACCAAGGCGGTGCTGAACGCATCCCTCACCATGATGCTGTATAAGCCGATCTCCAATACATTAAAGCGTGCCCGTATCCTTTCGGGCATTCCCGATTTCAAGCTTACGAAAAAAAGCATGGCTGTTTTCTTTTCGTCGCTTGCTCTTGTCGTCCTGGCGACGGTCATTCTTTTCGTCGCCCTGAACGCGACCTTTGCGTAAAGCGATGGAAAGCATGCTTTGCCGTACCGAAGCACTGTACGGAAAAGAGGCGGTCGAAAGACTGCGGGGGGCGAATGTTCTGCTGCTCGGCCTTGGTGGGGTCGGCGGATATGTGCTGGAGGCCCTCGTCCGAACCGGGGTAGGCTGTCTTACGCTTTGCGATTTTGATACGGTCTGCTCCTCCAATATCAATCGCCAGATCCTTGCCGACAGGGAAGCGGTCGGGCAAAAAAAGGCAGAGGTGGCTAAAAAGCGAGCCCTCGCCATTAATCCTCTTGTTACGATCACCCTTTGGCAGGAAAGGATCACCGAAGAAAATGCGAGGGCCCTTGTTGAGAGCGCTCCCTTCGATTTCATCATCGACGCGATCGACGACGTGCGGGCCAAGCTTGCCGTGATCGGGGAGGCCGCGGCCCATGGGATCCCGACCGTTTCCTCGCTTGGGACCGCGAACCGCCGAGACCCCTCCGCGCTTTCGATCACCGATATCTCCAAAACCGCGGGCTGTCCCCTGGCGCGTGCGTTGCGCACGGGCCTTCGCAAAAGAAATATCACGCGTCTTCCCGTGCTTTTCAGTCGGGAAACGCCGCAAAAGAGCCGCGACTCCGCGGTCCGCTTGGCTTCCTCGGTCTTCGTGCCGGCAACCGCGGGGCTCCTCTTGGCCTCATACGCGGTGGAAGAGCTGATAAAGGATGTTTTATAAGCAATTTGAACAAAGCAAAAAAGGAAAAAAACGGAAAAGCGGGAAAAACCCCCGTCTTTCTCCCAAGGCGGGGGGAAAACACGCGGTTGGGGAAGACGGAAAAAACCTTTGTTTTCTTGCTTTTTTCTTTTTGTTCAAAAGGGTATGCGTTAATTTGTGCATAGTGCCGATTTTTGTAAAAAACCTTTACAAAAGCCTCCTTTGCGTGCTATAATCATAGCAGGAGGTGTATGCCGTGACGTACGCCTTGATATCTTGTTATTCAAAAAATATTTATAAGGAGAAAACAGATGAAAACCAGCATGAAACTCGTAGTTGTTGCGATCGCGTTGGTCGTTTTTGCGACCTTGGCTGCTTCGTGTATGAACACGCCCGCTACGACTACCACTGCGGCGCCCACAACAACCACGACTGCGCCCGTCACCACTACGGCCGATCCTAACGCCGTAACCACCACGGCTCCCACCGAGAAGACCGATCTCAGCGCGAGCATCCGCTTTGGCGACGAGGAGACCAACTTTACCGGTAAAGCGATCGGTATTTCGGTCTACCAGGTATCCGGCATGAACAGATCGATCCTGAAGGTCGAATATTCCTTCAAGGATTCCACCGGTGCAACCGTGGAGGATCCCATCAACGTCGGCGAATACACGATGACTGCTACCTTCGCGTTCAAGAACGCCGAGGATGCCGAGGAATATCTCCTTCCCGCCCCGATGACCGCGAGCCTTACGGTTAAGGCTGTCAACGCCCAGTCTGTCAAGGCCTTCGCCTTTGAGGGTGTTGATGACGAAAACAAGCTCTTCGGCTACTACTACGACGGCTGCGACTACAAGGTCGCCGTCGGTGAGCTGCCTGTCGGTCTTAATGTTACTTACACGATGATGAAGTGCGATTCCGAAGGCAATCCCATTATGCCTCCCCAGATCGTTCCGAACGACGTGGAGACCGGTATCCCCTCCGCGACCGAGGCGGGTGTTTATATGGTTATCGCCGAGTTTGAGGATGTGAACGGCAACTATATTGCCGATTCCTACCCGGATATGACCGCCACCCTGACGGTTAAGGAGAACCCCAACCAGGTCCTTCAGTACACCCCCGCTATCGACGGTTTTCTGGATCCGCAGTACCTGAATTCGGCTCACTTCATCACCACGCTGGATGAGACCGCCAACGTCGAGGAGTACTGCATCTTCTCGAAGGTTACCGGCCCCACCTCGATCTCTGATTTCGATGTTTTGGCTAAAGTTTACTACCTCTGGGACGGTGACTATGTCTATGTCTGCATGGTCGTTGAGGATTCTACCTTCTTCGCCCGTAGCGATGACTATGTTGCCCAGCCTGACCCCTGGAAGAACGACGGTGCTGAGATCTACTACTTCTTTGGTGGATATGAGCAGCCCGTAACCAGCGGCAACAACATCTATCCTACCTACTCCGCCTTCACGACCGACTCGCTCGGCCGCGGTGACCAGGATACCGCGCTTGCCGCTAACGATAAGGGGCTGACCTTTATCAATCAGGCAAGCATCTCGGCCGTTCCCGCCCAGCGCTCGGCTTACTTCAACCAGATCCTGTGCGCTACCACGCACACCACGGCTGAAGAAGGCGCCGCCTACACCTACATCGTCGAAATGGCTATCCCCGCCAAGACCGAGACCCTGCGTAACGGTCAGAACGGTGAGCCGGTCGGTAACGAGTTCATCTTCAAGAACGAGGGTGTCGCTCTTGCTGCCGGCGAATTCGGTTGGGTCTGCATCCAGGTCAATGACCTTTCGGATATTCCCGATGACCTTGGCCCGGCTCCTCAGACCGATAAGTACACCGACATTATCAACAAGGTTATGAGCGACGAGTGGAAGACCTACGACGCGAAGGTTACCGCCATTCAGGCGTATTCGAACCGCGCGAAGCCCGTTCACTACAACTGCATCCAGTTCTCGGACGTTGCCGCACAGTAAGCAGCCGATCCGAAGCGAAAAGCCCGTGGAATTCCACGGGCTTTTTCTTTCGTATCCCTCTGTTGCCCATATATAAAACGCCCCTTGTCCGTTGATGATATACACCCTTCGGGTATATTAAGGTAGGGGCGAGCATCGCTCGTCCGCTTTACAAAAACGCGGAAAAACTGACGGTGGGTGGCCGCCCCTACGACCGTTCTGTTCTTATTTCACCGTAGGTTCGCCCCTTTACGAAAAGAGAAGGCCCCAACGATGCGTTGGGGCCTTACGTTTGCTAATTGCTGTGAAGCGGTTTATTGCGCGGGAGAAAGCTTAACGATCACGTAGCCCATATCCTCGCAGGAGACCGAGATCTTTCCGTTCGTGACCTTCTGCGAATTTACGGTAAAGCTGTCGCTGGTCTCAACGATCGAAAGCTCCATGCCGTTCATATAATCGGGAAGCGTTACCTCCTTGCCGTCCAGCGTCTTCTGCGCGTGCAGGGAAAGCACGATCTCATCGCCTACCCAGTAATGGTTCTTCGCGATGAAGTCCTCGTCGGTCTTGACCGAGGGGATGCGGTAAGCGATAAAGGAAAGGTTCTTTCCTTCCTCAAAGGGAATGCCGCTGTTGTTACGGAAGAGATGGGGGTACATTTTTTTGCTCGTATGGCACCAACCGAAGGCACCGCCGACGTTCGGATAAGCCAGGCGCTTTTCGGGGGCCGCGTCGCCGTACAGCGGGTAGTAGCCCGTATTCATGGCTGTGGCCCCATCCGCCGAGGTCATCTGGAAATAGGTACTGGTAGGCTGCGTGCTGTAGAGAAGATTGGAAAGCGTCCATTCAACGCGCTGACCGCTGGTCTGTGCCACGGGAGAGGAGGCAATGTTGGTGCCGGGCAGGTATACGTACTGGGTAGCGGTGGGCATCGCGCAGGACTGCACACCCGACATAAAGGTGGCGGACACGGCGGTCTTAAAGCTATAATCGTTGTAAACGACCATCGCGCCGTTCTTGTGGAAACGGTAGGTGATGTCAACCGTTACGTAGGCCTTTTCGATCTCGTTGTCGTAGTGGCTGTAGTTATCGTTGCTGCCGACGTTTTCCATCAGATACTGAAGGACGGCGGGCAGATAGATGATATCGTAGGTCTCGTGGAAATCAACGAATTCACAGTCATAAGCGCCGTCAACGGAAAGGTCGATCTCCTTCGTGCCGTTAAGGTAGGCGTGCTGCGTTACGTGGTTGGTAGAGCCGTAAAATTGCTCCTGCGCGCTGTTTT
Organism: Eubacteriales bacterium; assembly: GCA_045588145.1. GTDB lineage: Bacteria > Bacillota > Clostridia > Oscillospirales > CAG-272 > UBA1740. The sequence goes on from JAZNDS010000015.1 coordinate 12,031, forward strand.
CCGAAACGATGATCGCGCTTGTGTTCATAGCGCCCGAAACGTGGGTAAGTGTCGCGCCCGAGGGGATCGAAACATACTTAAAGAAGCCGCTTTCCATCATGCTGTCGTCGAACGGGCAGAACCAGGCCTTTCCGCTAAGGATCTTGACTAACACGAATTTTTTCGTGCCCATCGCCCAAACCGAGCCGATATCCTCCTCGGTAAGCCCCGTGGTATTCGGGATCTTGGCAATGACAAAGTAGCCGTGGTTGGCGCCGATGTAGGTGCCGTTGAAGTGAAGCGGCGTGATATCATCGCTCGAGCCCTTGAAAAGGGTGCCGCCCTGCACCGTATCGGTGGGGGTATTTTCGGGTACCTCGTAGTCGGTGGTGATGTTGAAGTTCATATTCGTAGAGCCGTGAAGCCGTGCGTCGGTCACGAAATGGTAGCCCTCATGCCCCCACTCGGTCGCGCGGAAGCGCAGATACGCGCCGTTCGTCGTATGCGGGTGCTGGGAATTCGTCGTTTTCGTGCTATCGGTCTCTTGCTTGACGGTGAAAATAACGCCGTTGCCCATAGAGGTGCTCTCCTGTTTTCCGTATTCGGCTTGATTGAGAAGCTCGGTAAGGATCGGGACACCGTTCACCGAGGGCGAGCGGCCGGCAGGCGCGAACGCCGTCCATTCGCCGTCTGTTGGATCCTTGCAAAATTCGAGCTTTCCGCCCATTTCACGCAGATAAAGGGTGATCGGCCCTTCACCCTCGTTGCCAAGGATCAGCTCGGCACGGTTGAGGGCGGCGGTCGCTTGATAAGTCAGGGAAACGATGCGGGTCTCGGTATCGAAATCGAAATCGGTAAGCAAAGCGCTGCCGAAGCCCTCTCGAATCGCCACGTCTATGACAAGGCTCTGCGAGATGTCGTTGTCGTACTTCAAAAGAAGCTTCTCTCCGTCACTCGAAAGCGAGGCCGATTTGATCGGGTTGATCGAAACCTGCGGCGCCGTGGTGGTGATGGGAGAAGGCGTCGTGACGGGGGCGGTGGTGGTCACGGGCCCTGTCGTCGTAACGGGGGGGACCGTCGTCACTCCCGGTCCCTGGGGGGTGGTGGTGACGGGCGGCACCAGCGTGCTGAAATCAAAGGTACAGGCAGAGAAGCACAGCACAGCAAAAACGATCAGAAATAAAAATAGAAATAAGCGTGCGTTTTTCACAGAAAGCCTCCTGAAAAATATATTTCATCATAATACAGTATACCATATGGAAAAAGAAAAAGCAACAAGCATTTTATCTAAAAACGCTTGCTGCTTTTTGTCGTTTTTCTTATTTCGCGGGGGAGAGCTTGATGATCGCGTAGCCGACATCATCGGTCGAAAGCGTGATCTTGCCGTTTTCGATGGTCGCGGTCTCAACCGTCGCGCTATCGCTCTTTTCGATCACGCTGACCGTCATACCGTTCATATAGTCGGGAAGGGTGATCTCCTTGCCGTCAAGCACCTCTTGGGTGTGAAGCGAGAGAATGATGTCATCCCCGACCCAGTAATGGTTCACCGCCAGCATATCCTCATGCGAGGGGACCGAGGGAATGCGGTAGGAGATGAACGAGATAGAGGTGCCCGCCGCGATCGGCCCTTTGCTTTGCCGCGCGAGATTCGGGTACAGCTTCATGGAGGTGGCGCTGTTTCCGAAGGGCGAATCATTCCCGGTAAGTGCCATGCGCCGCTCGGGGATCGCGTCTCCGTACAGCGGGTAATAGCCAAGGTTCATGGCCTTGGTCCCGACCTCATCGGAAAGCTGGAAATAGGAGGAGGTAGGGACATTGGGATCCTCCAGATCGTTATAGCCCCAGGTATAGGTCTGCTTGTCGGCCTTTACGTGCAGGGTGGGGGAGCTGTATTTGGTCGTTCCGGGGATATACAGATAATCCTCGGTGACGGAGCCACCCCACGGATAGGACTGAATGCCCGAGATCTGGTGGAACTCGACCGCCTTTTCGAAGGTGTAATCGGTGTATACGACGCACGCGCCGTTCTTATGGAAGCGGTAGGTGATATCAAAGGTGACGTAAGCGTCCTCGAACGATTCCTCAAAGTGCGTGAAGTTGTCGTTGGCCCCGACGTTATCCATCAGATATTGCAGCATCGTGGGCAGGTAGATCACGTCGTATTTTTCATGGAAATCGATGAAATCGGCCTCGTAGACCGCGCTCTCGTCAAGGTTGATCTCGGTCACCCCGTTGAGGAACACGTGCTGCTCCAGATGATTGATGGCCGAAAGGAACTGGCAGTAAACGCTGCTTTGCTCGGTGCGGATGCTGTCCGTGTTGGTGGCGCCCGATACGTGCGTTAAGACAGAGCCGGCAGCGATCGGCTTCTGCGAAAAGATGCCGGTCTGCATGGCGTTGTCGTCAAAGGGGCAGAACCAGGCCATCTCCTCGCCCTTTGTATCGCTGCTGGCGTAGATCTTGACCAAGACGTATTTCTGCGTGCCGCACTTCCAGACAGATCCTATATCCTCCTCGGCAAGGCCCGTGGTGTTGGGGATCGCGGCGATGATGCCGTAGCCGTGGTTACCGCCGATATAGGTGCCGTTGATATGCATCGGGGTGATATCGTCCCCAACGTGCTTGAAGTGGGTACCGCTGCTTACGTCCTCATAAGACAGGGTGGATTCGACCTCACGCATATCCAGCATATTGAAGGCCCAGTTCTTGGAGCCGAAGCGGCGCGCGTCGGTGATAAGGTCGTATCCCTCCTTCATCCATTCGGTCGCACGGAAGCGCAGATACGCCCCTTGGTTTTTGCCGGGCATATAGAGGTTATCCTGCTCGGCCCCCGCCGTTTCCTGCTTTACCGTCAGCACCATACCCTCTCCAAGCGGATCGGACGAGCTTTTTCCGTATTCCGCCGCGTTCAGAAGCGCGGTAAGGATCGGGGTCCCGTTCACGGCAGGCGCGTTCTTGGCAGGCGCAAAGGCTACCCAGTTCGGGGAGACGAGATCGGCAGTAAATTCCAGCTGTCCGTTCATTTCACGAAGGTACAGGGTGATAGAGGGGGGCGTTTCGTTACCGAGCATCAGCTCGGCGCGGTTGAGAGCCGCCTGATAGGTAAGCGAAACGACACGGGTCTCGGGATCAAAGTCGTGGGCGATGAGCGTGGCGCTGTTAAAGCCCTCACGTACCCCTGCGTCCACCACAAGGTTTTGCTTAACGTTGTTGTCGTATTTGAATTGGATACGGTCTCCGTCCCCCAAAAGCGAGACCGATTTGATCGGATTCTGCGAGATCTCGATCGGCGCTGTGGTGGTCACGGGTGCCGTCGTTGTGACGGGGGCGGTCGTTGTCGAAGGATCGGTGGTAACAGGTCCCGTTGTGGTTACGGGCGCGGTCGTCG
>JAZNDS010000016.1:0-2009 GCA_045588145.1 Eubacteriales bacterium
GTTTTCTCTTCCTTCCGTTCGCGGAGGGCTTGGGGGCTTTCGCGTTTTTCTGCGTGCGTGAGTCCTTCTGCTGCCTTGATGGCTTTTGATTGCGGTTGTTTTTCCGGTTCTGATTGTTGCCTTGATTTTTGCTATGCGGCTTGAAGCCTTCGGGGCGGACGAGGCAATCCTTGCCCGTGCCGATAAGGTCCTCGCGGTGCGCGGCGATGAGTGCCTCGCGGACGAGTGGCGCGTTTTCGGGCTTGCCGTATTGCAGAAGCGCGCGCTGAAGCCTCTTTTCGCGCGGATCGCGCGCAACGTAGACCTTTTTGCCCGTAAACGGATCGATTCCCGTCGCGAACATAACCGTCGAAGCCGTGCCGGGGGTAGGATAAAAGTCCTGAACCTGCTCGGGCGAGAGGTTTTCACGCTTGAGATAGAGGGCGAGGGCGATCGCGTCGTGGAGGGTCGAGCCGGGATGGCTTGACATCAGATAGGGGACAAGGTACTGCTCCTTGCCGCATTCACGGCAAAGGTCGAAGAATTTCTCGCGGAAACGGCGGTAGACCGAGAAATCGGGCTTGCCCATATACGCGAGGACGCCCGCGGAGCAATGCTCGGGCGCGACCTTGAGCTGTCCCGATACGTTATCGCGGACGAGCTTGCGGAAGAAGGAGTCGTCGGGGTCAGCCATAAGGTAGTCGAAGCGGATTCCCGAGCGGATAAAGACCTTTTTGATGCCGGGGATCTTCTCGACCGATTCGATAAGATCGTAGTATTCCCCGTGATCGACGCGGAGGTTGGGGCAGGGCTTCGGGGCAAGACATTTGCGGTTGGGGCAAACGCCGTGTTTTAGCTGTTTTTCGCAGGCGGGCGCGCGGAAATTCGCGGTCGGACCGCCGACGTCGTGTATGTAGCCCTTGAAATCGGGCATTTTTACGATCTCGCGTGCCTCTTCGAGAACGCTTTCCTTCGAACGGCTGCGAACGCTTCGTCCCTGATGGAATGCGAGCGCGCAGAAATTGCACGCGCCGAAGCATCCGCGGTTGTGGGTGACCGAGAAAGCGACCTCTGCGATCGCGGGCACGCCGCCTTCTTTGTCGTAGACGGGATGGACGCGTCGGGTGTAGGGAAGGGCGTAGACGCGGTCGAGCTCCTCGCGCTCGAGCGGAGGCATCGGGGGATTCTGAACGAGGATCTTGTCGCCGTAAAGTTCTGTGATCGCTCTGCCGCCAATGGCGTCCTGCTCGCGGTACTGCGCGCCGAAGGCATCGGCGTAGGCGCGTCCGCCCTCCTTCAGGTTTTCCCAATCAAGCTCTGCCGCAACGGGGTAGTGCACCTCGGGCTTGTCCGCGGGGCAAAGATAGCAGGAGCCGCGCACGTCGCGGATCTTTTTGACGGGAACTCCTTTGTCGAGCAGCTCCGCAATGCGGAGAAGGATATTTTCGCCCATTCCGTAGGTGAGAATGTCGGCGCGGCTGTCGATGAGGATCGAGCGGCGCATACGGTCCTCCCAATAATCGTAGTGGGCGAATCGACGAAGCGAGGCTTCGAGTCCGCCAAGGATGATCGGCACGTCTCCGTAGGCTTGTCTGATGAGGTTGGAGTAAACGATGGTCGCGCGGTCGGGGCGCAAGCCGGTCTTTCCACCGGGCGAATAATAGTCGTATCCTCTGCGGTGGCGAGTGACCGAGTAGTGCGAAACCATTGAGTCAACATTGCCCGCCGTGACGAGGAATCCGAGTCGGGGCTTGCCGAAGCGCTTGATGTCGTCAAGAGTCTTCCAGTTCGGCTGTGCCAGAATTGCGACGCGGTAACCCGCCGCCTCAAGCACGCGCGATATTATGGCAACGCCAAAAGAGGGATGATCGACGTAGGCATCCCCCGTAACATATACAAAATCGGGTCTGTCCCATCCGCGCGCCTCCATATCGGCGCGCGAAATGGGAAGAAATTCAGTTCCGAGCATTTTTAGTCTCCGAGATTATTTTTTAGTCTTCTTAATTCCGAAAAATTTTCGCAAAATGGGT
>JAZNDS010000017.1:0-31138 GCA_045588145.1 Eubacteriales bacterium
ACTCGACCGTAAAGGACGGGATCCCAAGGGCCGCCGTTGTGTAATCGGCAAGCCCGCCATAGGCGGCCGCCCCCTCGGGCACCGCCACGCGGTATCCCGAAAGCCTCGAAAAGCGATGGGCGATCGCTTCACTCCCGGGAACCCCCGCCCCGGCGGCGTAATAGATCTCCTCCCCCTGCGTATGAAGACTTAAAACGGCCGCGGGCATCACCGTACGCACGAGGGCGGCAAGCGCCGCGCTTTCGGGCTCGGATTCGGGAAATTCGCCGCTGTAGCGGGTGGGGGCGCCCCCCTCGATGCCAAGCTCCTTTTCGATCCTTTTGTATTCGGGGAAGCCCGCGTTATAGTTATGGTTCAGGTCCACCCCGCGGGCATTGGCCTGCCAATGCGTAAAATCCCCCGAGGGGTTCATACGGCGGCGGCGCTCGGAAAGCAGATCGCCGTCTCCCGAAAGCCCTTGGGCGATGGCGACCCCGTCGGGATTCAGCATCGGCACAAAAAGAAGCGTTCGGCTTTTGAGGGCAAAGGGAATATGTACGCCAAAAAGACCGCGCCCCTCGGCGGCCGCCTGACAAAGCTCCTCCAGAAAATGAAGCAAAAGGGCCCCCGTCATCCATTCGGTGCCGTGATGGACCCCGACGTACAGAAGGATCCGCTTCCCCTCCCCCAGCCTTAAAAGCGGGATATCCCGCCCCAAAATAGACGTGGTAAGGCAGCTGCCCGAAAGGAAGGGATAGGCATCGCAAAGGCCTTGGCAGACGCGCTCGTTCCTTTCGGGGGAAAAGGGGGTACCGTCAAATGCGCTTATCATCGCTTTCTCCTTTTTCTCGGTTTTCCCTATCCATTTTATGCGAAAGCCCTCCCCGTGATACCGCCCCGCCCCGAAAAAGGAATTGACAAGCCCCCTTTTAAATGCTACAATTAAATGGTATTTCAGTTTTTGGGAGGGATCATGGAAGCCTTTAAGCGTTGCCTTGCCTTTTTGGGGCCCGCCTTTCGTTACGAGCGGGTCTTCTGCCGTCTTTTCGCGGCGTGGCTCTCCTTTTGCGCGCTTCTGCTTATTATAGACGACCGCTTCACCCTTCTCGCTTATTTGCAGGGTGTCCCCTTTCCGCTTTTTCTTTTGTGCGTTTTTCTCTTCTTCCTGCTTTATTCGGCCGTCTCGGCGCTTTTGCCGCGCTATGAGACCGATTCGGTCCTTCTCCTTTTCGCGGCTACACTCTGTATCCTTTTCTGGATCCCCAATTCCCCGCGCTTTCTGTTCACGCTTGCCGCCCTTGTCGGCTACGCCTTTTTCCTTACCTACGCGTACCGAAAGAACAAAGACCTGATCAAGGGGCTTTCCCTCTCCCCGCGGACCGTCCTTCTGCTCGCCTTGCTGCTTGCCCTCTTCGGCGGCACGGTCACGGCGCTGATCGGAATCTTCCGCTATCTCTCCTTCTCGACCCCCAATTTTGATTTCGGGCTTTTCTGCAATATGTTCCACTATATGAAGGGAACCGGGCTTCCGCTTGTGACCTCGGAGCGGGATGGGCTGCTTTCGCACTTTGCCGTGCATATCTCCCCGATCTATTACCTGCTCTTACCCTTCTACTTTATCTTTCCCTCGCCGATCACCCTGCAGGTCGGGCAGGCGGCGGTTCTCGCGCTTGGCATCCTGCCGCTTCTTCTGCTTTGCCGCCACCATAAGCTTTCCCCGAAGGTAACGCTTGTGCTTTCCTTCCTTTACGCCCTTTATCCCGCCCTTTCGTCGGGCTGCTTCTACGATCTGCACGAGAATTGCTTTCTGACGCCGCTTCTCCTTTTCACCTTTTATTTTTACGAAAGAAGAAAGCCGATCCCCACCTTCCTCTTCGCGTTTTTGGTGCTGATGGTGAAGGAGGACGCGGCCGTATACCTTTGCGTTTTTGCCCTTTATATCCTGCTTTCCGACAGAAAGCGGTGGAAAACGGGGCTTTCGATGCTTCTTTTCGCGCTTGCCTATTTCGCCCTGGCGCTGACGCTGCTCAACCGCTTTGGCGAGGGGGCGATGATCAACCGCTTTGACAATCTCATCTTCAATAAGGAGGATGGGCTCCTCGGCGCCCTGAAGACCGCGCTTTACAACCCCGGGTACCTGCTTTCACAGCTTCTGACCGATGCTTCGGGCGGCTGGGGGAAGGTGCTGTATTTACTGCAGCTTTTACTGCCGCTTGCCTTTTTGCCCTTCTGCACGAAGCACCCCTCGCGCTGGCTGCTGCTTTCGCCGCTGCTTATCAACCTTTTATCGATGTACCAATATCAGTACGATATCGGCTTCCAGTATTCCTTCGGCATTTCCGCCTTCCTCTTTTACGCGACCGTATTGAGCCTTGCCGAAAAAGAGGTGGGGGCGCGCTGTCGCCGCCTGCTTCCCCTCGCGGCGGGGGCCTGCCTTTGTCTGTATCTGGCGGCGGCCTTCCCGATGCTGGGGACCTACGCGGGGCTCTATCGCGATAACCGAGAGGATTACGTGAAGATGGAGGAGGCGCTCGACGCGCTCCCCGACGATGCCGCCCTTTCGGTATCGACCATGCTGCTTGCCCACGTGGCCGATCGGGAAACGGTGTATGAGATCGACTATCACGGCAACGCCGCCGACGTCGATTACGTCGCCTTTGACCTGCGCTATACCTCCCAAACCGATCTGCTCACGCGGAAAAACGCCTATTTCCGTATGGGCTATACCGTTCATCAAGAAATCGACGGTCTTTTGCTTATTTTAGCCAAGGGCCAATAAACGCCGTTTACGGCAGAAGGAGCCATTCGTGAATTCCGACAGAAAACAGCTGCTTTCCTTTTTTCTCTTTGCGGGCGCTTCACAGCTTGTGCTGGCGCTTCTTTCGCTCGCCTACGAGATCCTCGGCCTTGCGGGATACGTCCTTTCCTATCCCCTTATCCTTTTGCACTCGTTGCTTTCGGCCGTCTTTCTGGCGATATCCCTCGGTGCCTCGCTTTACGAGGCGGTAAAGGGGGAAAGGGGGAAGGCGCTCTCGATCCTTTTTATCGCCACGGGCGCCGGACTTCTCGGCGGCTTTGTCGGGCTTTTGGCCGAGATCCTGGTGTTTGAAAGCTATCTTGAGCTTTTGGGGATCCTGCAGCTTATCGGCACGGTGCTGGACACCGTCGCGATCCCGCTCTTTTTGCTGTTTGCCGTAGCCTATATCCCTTTTCTCCGCAAGGAGGAGATCGCCTTGCCCGAAAGGCTTTTCGACCTTTCCAGCCCTCTTTCGCGCGCGTCGCTTACCGCGGCGGCGGCCCTAACGCTTTATAAGCTGATCGGGCAGATCGTTTCTACCGTCAAATTCGTCCAATCGACCTTCGGGGTGTTTCTTGACGGAGAGCTTGCCATGATCCTTCTGGATTTTCTGCTCGTCTTTATCGAGGGCTTTCTGCTTTACTTCTTCACGCTTTTTGCCGCAAGGAAGGCAGAGGAAGCCGATGAGGAAGGGCCCAAGGAAGAAGAAACCGAATAAAAAAAGAAAAACGCCGAATCGGCGTTTTTTCTTTTTTCGTTCCTCCCTCGGCGCTCGCCAAGCGTCTTTGCGACCGCTGCAACGAGCTTGGACGTATGTGCGAGACGGGCACCTTTGATGTGGCCGCCGAAGAAACGGTTTTGAAATAGGTAAAGAAAAAGAGAGCCGAGCAAAGCGCACCTACGATAGAGCAGGTACGCATTTGGTGCTTGTATTGGTTCGGAGCCTTTTTATTCTCCCAAATAGTATAAGCCGCTTGACTTGTTATCCAAAATATGGTATAATCAAAATACAACAGAATAGCCATCGAGGACGGAAATAATAAACCCGACGACAACGATTAGCGAAATTGTTATTGTTGCCGAGTTTTTCTCACAAAGGCATGAGGAAGCCGTATGGGAATAGTTGGCTTTACAAATACTCATTTTTGCGCATAAGGACGTCGGGAGAGTACCCCCGTTGTCTTTGTGCGCTATTTTGTTGAATTTATAAAGGAGGGATCACAAACCTGACATCGGTTTCCCTGCCGAAAATTGAAATAAAAATTGGTCAGGGAGCATTTCAAATGTCCGAATAAGAACAAACGTAGTTGCAAAACAAAATTTTATAGGAGGAATATTTTATGAAGAGGAATAGTACGAAAATTTTGTCGCTTTTGCTCACGATAATGTTGGCATTTAATTTTTTGATACCGATAAATGTGTCTGCAACAGATCAACAGATTCCGGATGAATATATTCCTCCGGAAAGTACCGTTGAAGAATCTGTGGAAGTTTTCAAGGAACCCAAAGATCCGGTGAAACTACAGCAGGAGCTAGATGACCTAACCTATGAAATTATGTCTTTGCGCGACGAGAATGTAAAACATTTTCAGTTGCCGGACGGAACATATCAAGCCGTAGTATACGGTGAACCGGTTCATAGATTGAATTCCAACGGAGAGTGGGAAGAAATTGACAATACGCTGACCGAAGTAAGCGGCGCGATTGTAACCGGTGACTCTCGTGTTAAATTTGCTAAAAAGATAACGGGTAATGAGTCTATATATACGTTTCATAATGGCAATTATAAAGTGACCGTAGGTTTGTCAGGTGCCCAAAAGAAGGTGGAAGGTGTAATTACGAACACGTCCGAGTTGGAAGAAGAAACTACAAAACTTCAACAGTTGATCAATGTCGATAATATATCTTCAAGCATAATATATAGTGACATTCTGGAAGGAATAGATATAGAATACATTGTCGTGTCTAACAGCATAAAAGAAAATATTATCGTCAAAGAGCCTTCTGATAATTATAACTACACTTTTACTCTTGCCCTTAATGGTCTTACGGCTGAACTTGAAAATGGCAATATTATTTTATGCGATTCATCTTCGGGAGAGGTAGTTTATTGCATACCGGCTCCCTATATGTATGACGCGGCTGGCAACGAATCTGTAGATGCATACTATACCTTGACGAGTTCAAGCAATGGTAAGTATGAATTTATATTGTCTGCTGATGCGCAATGGATAAATTCAAAAGAACGTAGTTTTCCGATTATTATAGATCCTTCGTTGGTCGATATAGGTCAAATCGATGATACATATGTAACATCAATTGATCAAACGAATAATTTTGGAAGGACACCTATATTGTGGGTTTCATCCACGGAGGAAACATATTATAAATTTGCGACTCCAAATTTACCGGAAGGAACGTATATCACTGCGGCGACTGTAAAATTCCCATATTGTTTTGATGTCATCACCGGTGAATATATAAACATTGATCTTTATCGAATTACGTCTAACTGGTATGAAGATTTTGTTACGTGGAATACAAAGCCTTCTATGAACTCTACCCCCTTAGATACAGCATCCCTCTATGCTAACGGCGCGATCTCCACAAATCCCTTATATGCGTCGTTTGCTGTGACAGAGTATATTCGTTCTTGGTATACCGGCACAACGAATTATGGTTTTGCATTAAAACGTTCGGGTGGAACGGCTTTTAGTGTAAAGTTTCTTGCTAAAGAGAAAGTGCAGAAGTTTGCACAACTTACGATTAACTATACCGGTACGCATTTGGCAGAGGGAGTATATGCCATAGGAAGAAGTGGAACCGATTATTATTTCAAATCTTATATCCCCGAGACGTTAGCTTGGGTTATTCAAGATACAACGTCATATACGGATCCCCCTCTTACATCTTCTAATTTAGAGAATCTTTTCAAAATAACGTATCGTCCGGAATATGACGATTATGTTATAAGAAGTATGCTTGACAGTTCTTTAGTCATCTTTCCGAGCGTATATAACAACGCTCCCATTGCTTGTCGTAGAAGTGAAAGCGATTCGCAACTTCCAACCGCCTCTACATGGAAGATCGAATATACCGGTGGTTATTACTACATAACCTATACCGAGAACGGGACAAAATATTATGTTCGTTCTCGTTCGTCCGGTAACGATGACAACCTCATATTTACAACAAATGCTAGCGACAGTGGGACAAAATGGAGTTTTAACAAATATACTGGCAATGTGTATGAGGAAATTAAGGCGGACGATTTCAAGTATTCTTTGACAGTAGGAGAAGAACATCAGTACAAAGCATATATGAGAAGCACTCGTATTGGACATAATGGACCAGTATATTATTCTGTTGCGGATACTGACGGGTCTGCAACAGACAGAGCAGTAATTGACTCTGAATCCGGATTATTAACAGCCCAAAAATATGGAAAAATTCAGCTTAGAGCATCCTATCCGGGAGCGCCTTGGACTTGGTATTGGTATGTTTCAATAGGAGGAACATTTGTTGGTGAAGTACCAACTTCTTTACGTTCCAATGATAGTCATCTATGTATACCTTGTGCAGTGACAAATATTGCTTCTTTTTGGTGCGTTTCCGAACAACTAACCCAATATAATTGCGAAACAGCTCAAGAATTAGAGAATCGAGCACAAGAAGTTCAGGCTGCTATGGGCAAAGCAGGTAGCTACACGGTAAATGCAAACATTCAGTACGGATACAACATTTTTTCGCATACAGAAAATGGTCTTACATATAAGTTGAATTCTGTTAACTGTTGGGCTTCAAAAAACCAATTTGATTGGAATTCAATAGTTAACGAAATTAATGCTGGCAGACCGGTTATGCTTGGGTTCGCGTCTGGCAATGGTTCACCTTATGGCTCACATATGACAGTCTGTGTTGGCTATTCTGTTGTAAACGGGACTCGTTATGTTTATTTAAGCGATTCTCATAATGATGGGTATATACGTCAGCCATTCAATGAGGTATATAATGATTTTATATCAAAAGTAACCCTTATAACTGACTGACGTGGGGGTGCTATGATGAACAAAAACCTTGTTTCCTTTTTGCTGTCGATTTCTTTAGTGCTGATTTTACTTGTTTCATGTACTCCATCTGGCTTACCCAATGGCTCTGAATCTCATGTTAGTTCAGACATTCCAAACAACAACACGAATGTGCCCCCTACAAATGTTAGTTTTAAACCAAAAAATGGTAGGATTGATGATTTTTATTCTAACGATGCAGTAGATTCAGTTTCTTATGCCGCAATATCATATTATATAACCAACGAAGCTTGTTCCGCATCCTTATCGTTGCTTTATTCCAATTCTGACGAGGTGTTATCGGTACCGATTTTGGGACCATATCTAGAAAAAACCACACTTTACGTTTGTTTATTTAAAAATCAAGGTAGTTTGATTGGAACTAAAGCCCTAATGGTTGATTCAAATGGCAATGTGGTTTCAGAATTGGAGGAATTGCTTGGTGAATCATATAAGGAAACAACATTTGCTGACTCTTATTGTTTTTCTGTTATATCTAATTGTATATCCTCATATCCTGAATTTGAAATAAAAGGCATTGTATATGACGAAAGTGGGTATATGATGGTTTATCCTGTGGGGATCAATGCAGCCGATGAAACTATTTTATTTTACGACTACGAATTGTTGGAATTTAGTTTAGTGGATTCTTTCACTTCGTTAGAGGAAGGCCGCGAAAAATTCAATATTTATTGGGACTTTAGAGCGAATATGATTTCTCAAATACCAATATTTGAGTGGACAAATGTTGCGCTACATCCTAATGGTTACATTAACCAATATAGATACGAAGATATTTATTCTTCAGGTATAGATGTGAACTCTTGTCAATACTTGTTTGACTTCGATTGGTTTTTAGTTGTACCATTGCTGGGTGACACTGGTGGCGAAGGCGAATGTGTTTTACATCTGCTTTATCAGAAAGACAAACTTATTGCCGAATTAGTACTACAAAAAGATTCAGATGGAATCATTCGATTGACAAAAGAACGTGTCTCCAATAAAGACATTCAAACTGATGAGTACGTAGGGCTTAATGGTATTGACTATGTTGCACAGATTAGTCATCTATCATCAAATAGTTCTACAAATATCAAAGGCATCGGTTTTGATGGTGAAAATTTTTTTATTGTTTACCACTGACTTTCATCATCACAAACGCGAATGTTTCTTATGACATTATCCCTTTATTCCACTATCGTCTGACCGTATGAGCAAAATTTTATTAATATTATCATCGGTAGTGTTCTCGAAGGCGGAAGACCATTGCGCTTTCCGCCTTTTTGTAAAACGAAAACCACGCGATAGTCGCGTGGTTGGGGAAAGGCTATTGCCGATGAAGAGAAGCAAACAAAGGGATAGAGGCAGGATGTGTTTTGTGAAAGGCTCCCTCCGGGAGGGAGCTGGTGCCGTAGGCGACTGAGGGAGAGTGCGCAACTTGGGAAACGCATTTGTAATAAAGCAAGCGAAAAAGTGAAGGTTGCGCAGGCTCCTTCCGTCACGCATGCGCGTGCCACCTTCCTCTCGGAGGAAGGCGTTGAAGTAAGCGATTGACTTGATAAGGGCAAAAATTTTCACAACCCGTTGACGGGTAGCAAGTATTCTTTGCATGGCTGGCAGGCCAATCTTTAGCGCACTTGTGCGCAGCCAGTAGTATTAGGGCTATGCCCGAAACTGAAATACCCCCCGCTATGCGGGGGGATCATTATTGGGCGGAGCATTCTGTGGATACGGTACGCTTGCAGCGTTTTACATTATTAAAAAAAGAAAAAACTAACGAATAAAAAGCCTGCGACGCACAATGTACGACCCTCAAATTTGCAACCGAAACGATGGATCAATAAATTATTCGGAGTTTGTCGGTTATTATGCTGTCAGCTCTGTGGATTGATGGAGGTTTGAAAAAATGAAACTGTTTTATAGTGCAAGGCGCTTATTGCTCTTGTTATGTATTATTTTCTGTTTATCTTCCTGCAATATTTTTCCGCTCGGCCCTTCTGATACTACCTCGGGCGGTACCCCCTTGGGTGGCACTACCTCGGGTTGGCAAAGCAGTAGTACAACAACAAATATGACAAGAATGCCGTTAGAACCCAATAAAACGGATTTGCCGCCGTATTCTGTTTTGAGTTGCGTGAAAGAGGGAATGACAAGAGATGAAGTATTTGCGCTTGTTGGCAATCCGCAAAGGGAAGAAATTCGTATGATGCCCGATTTCCCGGGATCTTCTGTTGCTTCGAATACGACTTGCCACATTTATGATAGCAGTGATGGGCCGTCTATTTGTGTGGTTTGGGGTTATTATGACCTCGATATAGAGGTTGTGCTAATGGTAGTAGAAGAGCCTACAAGGTAAGGAGCTGTAAAAAAACAAAAAGAGCCGCCCGTTGGGGTGTCTACCATAAAGCAGTCTCCTATCAAAATCAAAAAGGACGAGATTTTTTCTCGTCCTTTTTGCACACTATCTTGCCTACAAAGTATATAGTGTGTTTACCGTAGTTTTCTTTTCGGGTGATAAAGGAGTGATGTTTTGCGCACGCAAAAGATGTTATTCGCTTCGCTCATAATGATGTTGCTCACGAAGGTCTCGAGTGATGTGATGTTTTCCCACTACACCGTCAGGCGTAACATCATTTACGCAGTAAACATCATTGCCCAAGGCTTCATCACTTGCCCGCAAAGGCAAACATCGTTCGGCTGACCTGCTTTATTGCAGGTCACCGAATCGGCGTTTTTTCTTTTTATAGGTTGAAAACGGTTTGATTGATGCGCTTGATTTCCGCGTCACTTGATAAAAGAGGAATAAAGGGCCCCTCCTCGATCGAGGAGAAAAGCGTATCGGTGTAAGCGGCGGGATCGGCGATCAAGGCCTCCTTTTCCTTGCGGGAAAGGCGCTTGATGCGCGCTTCCCCCCGAAGGGCGGCCGAAAGGCTTGGCGCAGCGAAGGCGATAAGCAGGCGGCGGGCGCCGTGGGCACGGGTATAGGCGGCGGCAGCCGTGCCGCCCTTAAAATGCACGAGCATCCGCTTTTCCAGATCGCGGGCGACCCCCGTATAGATGCTTCCGTCGGCGCAAAGCAAGCAATAGATATAGGCGTCAGTCTTCGGCAAGGACACGGCGGATCGCCTCCTCATCGGCCGGCAGACTGCCGGCGGTGCTTTCGCTTCGGCCGCCCCCGCGGCCGCCGAGGCGTTCATGCAGGCGCTTATCCAAGGGGCGAACGTCCTCCCTTTGGGAGGAAAGGCAGTAGCGGTATCCCTCCCCTTCCCCCGTGAAAACGGCGGCGATATCGCAAAGGGCGGCCGCCTGCTCGGCGTATTTGCGAAGCTGATTTGCCGAAAGATCGGGATAGAAGAGAGGCAGGATCCCCGCTCTTTCTGAAAGGGCCGAAAGGCGTTCTTCCCGAAGCGCGTTTTCCAAGCGCGCGATCTCCGCCTTTTTCTCCTCACATTCCGCAAAATGGCTGTCAAGCGCCGCGTAAAGCTTCTCTCCCTTGGCTGAGAAGCGGCGGCAAAGCGAATCGACGAGGGCCTGCTTTTCACGGTAATCGGCAAGGGCATCCGCCCCACACCGAATGAAAAGGCGCGTACCGCCCTTGTATTTCATAAAATCAACGACCTTGATCAGCCCCACCTCTCCCGTTCTCTTTACGTGCGGGGCGCAGCAGGCACAGGCATCGACCCCCTCGACCGTCACGATGCGGACCCCTTCGGAAAGGGCAAGCTTTGCGCGGTAGGTAAGCGTGGGAAGAAGCGATGCTTCGGGGTATTCGGCCGTGACCGAAAGATCGGCAAAGACCGCTTGGTTCGCCTCCCGCTCGGCCCGCTCGACCATCGCTTCGTCCAAGGGAATATCGGTGTCAAGGGTGACCTCGTTATAAAGATGAAAGCCGACGTTCTCGGCCCCGTAAAGGCGGTGGAGCGTGCCCGACAGGATATGCTCTCCCGTATGGTGCTGCATATGGCGGAAGCGGCGCGCCCAATCGATCCTTCCGAGAAGCGTTTCACCGACGGGAAGCGGGCGGTCGGTGATATGGAAAATAACGCCGCCACGAAGGCGGGCGTCAGAAACGGCGGCATCGGCAAGGGTGCCGTGATCGGCCCCCTGCCCCCCCTCCTCGGGGAAAAAGGCGGTCTTATCAAGCGTCACCGCATATCCCCCCTCGCAGGCTTCGCAGGAAAGGACGGTGGCAGAGAATTCACAAAGATACGGATCGGTATCGTAAAGCTTTTCGGTCATAGCTCACCTCGTGGGATTTTTTTCTTTCGTCTTACATATAGTATACCCGAAGATCCTCCCTTTTTCAAGGGCTACTTTGGGAGATAATGTATGTATTTAAGCGAGCTTGCGCCCCTTGAATCGGCCCGTGTTCTTGCCATACGGCTTCCTCACGCAAAAAGGATACGCTTAATGGAGCTCGGTCTGCTTCCCGGTGAAACCGTCACCCTGCGTCGGGCGGTGTACGGCGGCGACCCGCTGGTGGTCGCCCTTCACGGCTACTGCCTGCTGATCCCAAGGCGGGACGCTTCCTCCATCACGGTAAAAAAGATCGAAGCAGAAAACGGGCAACCCTCTTTATGAAGGGTGCCCGTTTCGTTTTGTTACGGAAGATGCAAAAGCGATTTGGCGATCGCGAAATACACAAGCAGGGAGATCGCGTCGACCGCCGTCGTGATAAAGGGGCTGGCCATCACCGCGGGGTCAAAGCCCAGGCGCTTGGCAAGGATCGGCAAAGCACAGCCGATCAGCTTGGCGGCAATGACCGTCACGCAAAGCGTCAGGCTGACGGTCAGGGCGACCAGCGGCGTTACGTCGGGGTTCTGCATCAGAAGCCCGTCGATCAGCAGCATTTTGCCGTAATTAAAGACGGCAAGGCACACCCCGCACAGCACCGAGACCCGCAGCTCCTTCCAGAAGACCCACAGGGCATCCCCCCGCTCGATCTCCCCAAGCGAAAGCCCGCGGATGACCGTGACCGAGGCCTGGCTGCCCGAGTTCCCGCCCGTACCCATGATCATGGGGATAAAGGCGGTCAATACCACCGAGGCGGCGAGGGCGCTTTCAAAGGAAGCGATGATAAGCCCCGTGAAGGTAGCCCCCAGCATCAGAAGAAGGAGCCACGGAATGCGCGATTTAAAGAGCGTAAAGGGGGAAAGGCGCAGGTAGGGAATATCGGGGGTCGGCGTGATAGCCGCCATCTTCGAGAAGTCCTCCTCGGTCTCCTCCCCGATGACCTCAAGGGCATCGTCGACCGTGATGATCCCGACGATATGCTCGTCCTTATCCACGACAGGAAGGGCCAAATAGCCGTATTTATCGAAAAGACGGGCCACCTGCTCGCGCTCTTCATGGGTATTTACCGAAACGATATTTTCCTCCATGATATCGCCGATAAGGGCCGAGGGCTCACACAGCAGCATCGCCTTAACCGAAACGATCCCGAGAAGCCTTTTGTCGGCGCTTGTCACGTAACAGTTATAGACGGTCTCCTTATCCAGCGCTACGCGACGAATATGCGCAAAGGCATCGCCGACCGTCATTTCCGCCTTTAAGCGGACATATTCGGTGGTCATCATGCTGCCGGCGCTCCCCTCGGGATACTGAAGCAGCTGATTGACCGAATGGCGAAGCTCGGGCGGGCAGTTGTTTAAGATACGCCGCACGAAGTTATCGGGCATTTCCTCGGTAAGGGCGGCCGTATCGTCGGAATACAGCTGGGAAAGCACCTCCCGAAGCTCCCAGTCACTGAAGGCCTCGATCAGCTCTCTTTGCGCGTCGGCATCCAGCTCGACCAGCACCTCGGCAGCGGCTGCCTTTGACAAAAGGCGGTAGACCGGCAACCGTTCCTCGGCCGAAAGGGCGGCGATAAGCTCCGCGATATCGGCGGGCTTTTCCTCTGAAAGGCGCTGCCGAAGCGAGGAAAAGCAGCGCCCCTCAAGCAAGCGAGCGACCGCCTCCTCCAGCGTTTCGGTTACCTCTTCGATCTCATTTTCATTTTCGTACATCGTTCTTCTCCTTTCTTTTATTGTTGCCAAGAGAAGCGGTTTGCACGCATCGGAAAGGGGGGATCAGATCTCCCCGAGGGGCGGCTGACACGAAGCATACAGCCAAGGGCCCCTTCGACCTATCGGAACGGAACCGCTTTGATTATTCCCTGTATCCACGTGTCTCACCTCTTTCGCTTTCTTTTTTCTCATTATAGCACGAAGCCCCTTCGCTGTAAACCCTTTTTCAAAAAAGAAAACGCGGAAAATTCCGCGTTATTCTTCCTCCCTCTCGCTAAAAAAATCCGAAAGCGGATAGATGGAGGTCATATAGCCGCCCAAGGCGTCTTTTTCGTCGTAAGAAACCGCGAGGACCTTCTCCTCGGTATACAAAATCCCCACGCCGATATGAGCGCTTTTTCCTGCCTTTTTCGCCTTATCCTGCAATGTTTTCTTTACATATGACAATTTTTTATCACTTTTATAAAGGCATTTCGGGAGAGTGCTGTCGGCATTTTTCGTCAGCCGGTCATAAAGAAGGCGATCGCGCAGGATCAAGGGATCGACCGAGGGGAGCGCGGAGAAAACCGCAAAGACAAGGTCGTAAAGCGCCTGCAGGGGAAGGCCCTCTTCGGGGATACGGGTGCCGATGTCCGAAAAAAGCGCGTAGGGGCGAAGGCCCGCTTCATTCGTAAGATAAGAGAGCGTGCGCGCAAAGCGATGGCTGTTGTACAGACGGTCGATCGCCGTCTCGACCCTATGCAGGTGGGAAAGCTCGCCCTCCGAAAGGCAAGGGGTCCTTCTGACCTCGTAGGGGGGCTCCTCGTTGTAAAGAAGCGGATATCGCTCCTTCTCGCTTCTCATTTTCGCGCCGTGCAAAAGCTTCAGAAAGCCAAGCTGCAGCATATCAGCGGAAAGCGCATAGGCCTTATCGACCCCCTCGGCAAAAAGCGTAAGATCCTCGTTTGGGAGCCCCGCGATAAGATCGATATGAAGCTCGATATTTCCCATCGCCCTCAAGCGGCGTATATTCTCGGTAAGGCGGGAGAGATCGGTCGGCCGATCGATCGCGCGAAGCGTTTTTTCCTGAAAGCTTTGGATCCCGATCTCAAAGCGGAAAAGGCCGCGCGGCGCGCCCGCGAGAAGGAGAAGATCCTCCTCGGTAAGCAGCTCCCCCGCGATCTCAAAATGAAAGTGGCTCTCTTTCGGGATGCTTTTGCCCCATTCGCTGATCAGAAAGTCCCAGATCTTGCGGGCACGGCGGGGGTCGGCGTTAAAGGTGCGGTCCACAAGCTTCACGGTCTTAGGGCCGCTTCCCGCAAGCAGGACAAGCTCTCGCTTCACACGCTCAAGCGGGAAAAAGCGTACCCCGCCCTCTCGCCCCGAAAGGCAGAAGGCACACCGGAAGGGGCACCCGCGCGAGGTCTCAAGATACGCAATGCGCCCACGTGCCGCCCCGAGGTATTCGGGTGTTATGGGGCTTGGGGGCACGGCGAAAGGCGAGGGCAGCTCCCCATAAAAGAACCCCTCTCCCTGCCGAAGCACGGCACCGGGCACGCCCCGCAGCGTATCCCCTGCCGAAAGAATATCGCAAAGGCAGGCGACCGCCCCTTCCCCTTCTCCCCGCAAAACAAGGTCGACCCCCTCGTTTTCGGAAAGGAATTCCTCGGGAGCGTAGCTGACCTCGGGGCCGCCGACGGCAACGGTAAGCGAGGGATCGCGCCCCTTCAAAAGGCGGATCAGGGCTTCGCTTTCCCGCCTATTCCAGATATAGACCGAAAGGCATACAAGGCGGGGCTTCTCGGCGAGAATACGCGCGCAGACCGCTTCCCTGTCCTCGTTCACCGTGGCCTCGACCACCTCCCCGCGAATCTCTCCGTGAGAAAAGGCCCCGACCCCCGCAAGCAGGCAGAAGGGGGCAAGCGAGAGATGCGTATATTTAGCGGAAAGCGTGGTAAAGACGACCGAAAGCATCGTTACACGCGCTTAACGCGCCCGCCGAGGCGTTTGGCAAAATAAAGAACAAAATACGTAAGGACCGAAAGCAAAATGATCGTAGCGCCCGAGGAGATGTTCAGGTAATACGAAAGGGTAAGCCCGCCAAGCGTAAAGAAGGCGGAAAAGGCGCAGGCGCCGATCATACGGCCCGAAAGGCGCCGCGAGAAATGTGAGGCGCAGGCGGCGGGCGCCGAAAGCAGGGCGATCGCCAACATGATCCCGCTGACACGGATAAGCACCACCACCGTAAGCGCGATCAGGCCAAAAAGGAGATATTCAAGGAAGGTCGTCCTTATGCCCGAGAGCGTCGCGAAGCCGCTGTCGAAAAGATAGGCCTTGAAATCGGCAAACAGGGCGATAAGGGCGAGCAAAACGACGAGCGAAAGGATCAGCATCAGAAGAAGGTCAAAGGACGATACCATTAAAATATTCCCGAAAAGATAGGAATTCAGATCGGGCGGATAGCCGGGGGTAAGGGCGATAAAGCCGATCCCCATTGCCATCCCAAGCGACCAGAAAAGCGCGATCAGCACGTCGGTCGCGGCGCCGCGGCGGCGCATCGTTCCGATCGAAAAGGCGGCGGCCAGCGAAAAAAGCACGGCGCCAAGCATCGGGGAAAAGCCCAGAAAATACCCAAGCCCTACCCCGCCGTAGGCGGTGTGGGCGATGCCCCCGCTCATCATCAGCATCTTTTTTTCGACGATGATCACGCCGATGATCCCGCAAAGAAGCGAGGAGAGCAGCGCCGCGAGGACCGCGTGTCGCATAAAGGGATACAGAAGGATCGCCTCAATCATGACAGCATCCTCCTTCCCCGTGGGAGCGAAGCACGCGGTGCGGCACGCCGTGGGCGATAAGATCCACGGGGCAGCCGTACATGGCGGTGCTGACCCGCTCATCAAGCTCGGGCTCGCCGTGGTAGACAAGCGTATGCGAAAGGCAGGCAAGGCTGCTGATGGCCGAGGAAACGGCCAAAAGGTCGTGCGTGACCATCACAATGGTCATCCCCCCCTTATTCAGCCCTGTAAGCAGGGCATAGATCTTGGCGCGGGTGCCGGGGTCAACGCTGGCGGTCGGCTCGTCCAAGAGCAGTATGCGAGGCTCCCGCGCGAGGGCGCGCGCCAGGAGCAGGCGCTGGAATTCGCCCCCCGAAAGATCGCTGACAGGGCGCCCCGAAAAGCCGCCGAGATCGACCATTTCCAGGTAATCCTCCACCTTTTCCCGTTGCCCCTTCCCGGGGCGGAAAAAGGGGTGAAGCCCCACGCCGAGCAGGGCGGTCGAGACCACCTCCCCCACGGTAATGGGAAAGCGTCGGTCAAAGCTTGCGAACTGCGGCACATACCCAAGGCAGGCCCGATTTTTGGCGGCCGGCTTTCCGAAGATCTCAATGTGACCGCCCTTTTTGGGGGCAAGCCCGAGGATGGTACGAAGCAGAGTGGTCTTTCCCCCGCCGTTCGGCCCGATGATCCCCAAAAACTCCCCTTCGGCAACCGAAAAGGAGATATCGGAAAGGACCTCGGCCCCACCGTAGCCGGCCGAGAGCCCCTCGATCGCGATGGCTTTATTCATCAAGCGTTCCTCCTTTACGGTGAAGTAGCGGCGCCCGAAGCGATCGCGCGCGCCATAACGAGAAGATTTTCAAGATAATTTTCGGAAAGCGGAGAAAGCATCACGGCTTCGCCCCCGATCTCCTCGGCTAAGACCTCAGCCCCTCGGCTATCGGTCTCGGCCTGGTAAAAGACGGTTTTGATCCCCTTTTCCTCGGCGTAGGCGACGGTTTCGGAAAGATCGGCGGGGGTGACCTCCTTGCCGCCCTTCTCGAGGGCATGCATCGTAAGGCCGTATTCATCGGCAAAATACCCGAAGGCGGGGTGATAAACGAGGAACTCGCGGCAAGGGATATCGGCAAGGATCGTGCGGATCTCGGCGTCGGTCTGCCCGATCCTCTCCAAATAAGCGTCGGCATTCGCCCGATAGGTCGCGGCGTTTTCGGGATCGTAGGAAACGGCCGCCTCGGCGATCGCCTCGACCATACGGGAGGCGCGCGAAAGAGACAGCCAGATATGGGGGTCTCTCCCCCCGTCAAGCAAAAGATCGGGTGCCGCCTCCCGCGCGGCATCGGCCAGCGGGATATGGGTCGTTTTTTCGGAGAGCATCGGCAAAAGCGCCGTCTTTTCCATCGGCACGCCGATCGAAAAATACAAAACGGCATCCGAAAAATCCGCCATCTCGGAGATCGAGGGCGTATAGGATTCGGGGCTGTAGCCGGGAGGGACCATGACCGCTATGCGATACCCCTCTCCCAGAACGGCGCGCGCAAGGGCCGCCTCGGGCAAAACCGATACCGCCACGACGGGTCGCCCGTCTCTTTGGGGCGTACAGCCGAAAAGGGCGGAAAGAAGCAGGGCGAGTGCCAGGGGAAGCACCGCCTTACGGTAAAAACGAGACATAAGATAAAAAAACTCCTATCGTGAATTGCTTATATTTTAACGCACGCGCGCCCGTCTGTCAAGTGTTAAAGCGCTTTACTTTGTATCAAAGGCCGGGGAAGCCCGCCTTTTTCGTGCCCAAATTCGCCCCACCCCTTGACAAAAGGAAAAAAAGCGGTATCATTAAAGGGTACTCCGTGAGTTCGTAACCATCCTCACGTAAAACAAAACTAAGGAGATCCGAAATGAAGATCAAAAGCGCAAGAGCCCTGACCCGCGGCGCCCTCATTGCCGCCCTGTACGTTGTCCTTACCTTCGTATCCGCCGCCCTTGGGCTGGCGGGGAACGCCCCCATCCAGCTTCGCCTTTCGGAGGCCCTCACGGTCCTTCCCTTCTTCTGCCCCGAGGCCGTATGGGGCCTGTTTGTCGGCTGCCTGCTCTCCAATCTTCTGATCAGCGCGCCGCTTTGGGATATTCTGTTCGGGAGCCTCGCGACGCTTATCGGCGCCATCGGCGCCCGCATGCTGCGGCGCTACCGCCTGCTGGTTCCCCTGCCGACCGTTCTTTCAAACGCCGCCATCATCCCCTTCGTTCTGATCTATGCCTATGGCGTAACCGACGCTTATTGGTTCCTGCTCGTCACCGTCACGGTCGGCGAGGTGCTTTCGGCAGGCGTGCTTGGGCTTCTCCTGCTTCGTGCCCTTGAAAAAAGAGGAAAGGTTTTCTTTACAAAATAATGCGAGAAACAACACTTTGCTACATCGAAAAGGACAATTGCTATCTTCTTCTGCACCGCATAAAAAAGAAAAACGACGTCAATCGGGACAAGTGGGTCGGCGTTGGCGGCGGTCTGGAGGAGGGGGAAACGCCCGAGGAATGCCTGCTGCGCGAGGTCAGGGAGGAGACAGGGCTTACCCTTACCGATTACCGCTACTGCGGAAGGATCGAATTTGAATGCGATCTGTATCCGCCCGAGATCATGCACCTGTATCACGCCACGGGCTTTTCGGGAAAAGAGCTGTCCGACTGCCCCGAGGGGGTGCCGATGTGGGTCAAAAAAAGCGAATATCTCTCGCTTCCCATGTGGGAGGGAGATCGCATTTTTTTAAAGCTGATGGAGGAGAAGGCACCCTTTTTTGAGCTTTCCCTTTCTTATGTCGGCGATACGCTGAAAAAGGCCGTTCTGAACGGCCAAGCGCTTTCGCTGTAATAAAACCGCCCTTTTTCCCCATACTGAATAAAAAAAGGAGAAGCGATATGAAGCTTGACAGAAAAAACGCCACCGAGCTTGAAAAATGGGATCTTACGGGGATCTACCAAAGCGAAGAGGCCTTTTCGGCCGATATGGAGAGCCTGAAGCGGGAGCTTGCCGATTTTCCGTCGCTCCGCGAGAAAATGACGCAAAGCGGCGAGGGGCTTTTTTGCGTGCTTTCGACGCATACCGCTCTTTCGCGTAAGCTCTCGAAGCTTTACGAATACGCCTTTCTTTCCTCGGATCTCGATAAGGGCGATAACGGGGCGCTTGCGCGACTTGACCGCGTGATGAACCTCGATAACGATTTTTCGGCGGCGACCTATTTTATCGATCCGACGCTTTGCTCTCTTTCCGACGAAGCGCTTGAGGGCTTTTACCGCGATTTCCCCGCCCTTACCGAATACCGCCGCCCGATCTTTCGGGTACGCCGCTACACCCCCCATATGCTCGACGAGGGGGGCGAGAAGCTTTTGGCCGATCTTTCCCCCGCGCTTCATAAGGAGCAGGGGGTTCATTCGATTTTTTCGAACGCCGATCTGCAATTCGGCACGGTGAAGGACGAGAACGGCGAGAAGGTGACCCTTTCCTCGGCCACCTACGTGCCGCTTCTGATGAGCAAGAGCCGCGCCGTGCGCCGCTCGGCCTTCAAAACGCTGTATAAGACCTACCGCCAATTCGGCAACACCTTTTCCGCCCTGCTCGGCGGCGCGATCAAGGAAAAGACCACGCTCGCGAAGCTGCGGGCCTTCCCCGATTCCCTGACCGCCAGCACCTTCTCGGACGAGGTGACCCCCGCGGTCTACAATACCCTTATCGAAACCGTGGAAGAAAATCTTGCCCCGCTTTTCGACTACTACGCCCTGAAGCGTGAGGTGCTCGGCGTCGGAAAGCTGCATATGTACGACGTGTACGCCCCGCTTCTCCCTGATTTTTCCGAGGAATACAGCTATAAGCGGGCGGTAGAAGAGGTCCTTGACGCGGTCAAGGTCCTCGGCGAAGAGTATTACACCACCCTAAAGCGCGGGCTCACCGAGGAACGGTGGGTCGACGTGTACCCCACCAAGGGAAAGCGGAGCGGCGCTTACAGCGCGGGCTGCTACGATACGAGCCCCTATATCCTTCTCAACTTTATGGGAAAGCTGGACGATGCTTCGACCCTCGCGCACGAGGCGGGCCACTCGATGCACACCTATTTCTCAAACAAAGCCAATCCCCCGCACAGCGCGCAATACACCATCTTCGTGGCCGAGGTCGCCTCGACCGTCAACGAGCTGCTCTTCACCCGTAAGAAGCTGCGCGAATCGACCGTGCGGGAAGAAAAGCTTTCGCTTCTCAATCAGCTGATGGAGACCTACAAGGGCACCCTTTACCGCCAGACGATGTTCGCCGCCTTTGAAAAGGAGCTGCACGCCCTTTGCGAGGCGGGAGAGCCGCTGACAAAGGATGCGATGTGCGAAAAATATTACGCGCTTGTAAAAAAGTATTTCGGCCGTGACGTCGTGTGTGACGAGGACATTGTCTACGAATGGATGCGGATCCCGCATTTTTATTCGATCTTTTACGTGTATAAGTACGCCACCTGCATTTCGGCCGCCTCGGCCATCGTCAAGCGCATCGAAGCCGAGGGAGAGGCGTATATCCCGCAGTATATCGAATTTCTGAAGGCCGGTAACGCGAAGAGCCCGATGGACAGCCTGCGTCTGGCGGGGATCGACCTTACCGAAAAGGCCCCGATCGAGGCCGCCATTGCCGACTTTGCCGCGGCCGTCAGGGAATTCCGCGCCCTTTGGAGCGAAAAGGGCTGATCCCTTTTTGGGCCTGTGGCGGCTTTGCCGTCACGGCCCCTTTTCTTTTCGCAAAAGCCGCTTCTTTTTGAAAATATTTTTCGCTATTCGTTTTTCGCCCCCAAAAAAGCTATTATTTTTTTAAAAAAATATGCCGATGCATCTTGACAGCGAGAACGAAACACGATACAATAAATAAGAAGAAGTCTTTTCTATGAAAAAGCAAGAAAGGTAAAGGGCAAATGGCAGTTTACGACCGCCGCGGCGATAACGGAAAAACGACGCTTGCCTCCCCCACCCCGCTGCCGAAGGACGATATCCGTCTGGAGGCGATCGGGGACTGCGAGGAGCTCAGGGCCGTTCTTTCGCTTTGCGCGCCGCTTGCCTCCCCCTCTCTTTCCTCGACCCTTGCCCGCATCGAAGCCGTCCTTGAAAGGATCGTTTTGCTGATCCATTCGGGCGGTATGGCGGTCCACCTGCCGCAGAATGGCGATATTGCGTTTCTTGATGAAGCCGCGCAAGAGGCCAAGGCAAAGCCGCAGGCCGCCGATCGGGAGCTTTCGGCAAGGCTCTACCACGCCTACACCCTTTCGCGGCGGTGCGAGCGCTCTCTCGTTCATATGGAAAAGGTCTACCCCACGAAAAAGGAGCTGGACGCGTATATGAACCGTCTTTCCTCGCTTCTTCTCGCGCTTTCCGAGGGGAGCCAAGAAGGGGCCGCCGAAGCCGCCCCCGGGGGAAAGGAGGTTTCCCCCGCCAAAAAGGAGGCTCCCGCCCCGTCGGTCGATCCTGACGCGCTTGTACGGGAGGTCCTGCACCGTTTGGGAGGAAATATGCTGAATCTATCCGATGCCAAGGCCCTGATCGAGGCGATCGAGGCCGAAGCCAAGAAACGCGGCAAGGCGGCGGTCATCGCCGTTTGCAATGCCGAAGGGAATCCCATCGCCGTCAACGTGATGGACGGGGCCTTCCTCGTCAGCTTTGAGGTGGCGGTGAAGAAGGCCTATTCGGCGGTTGCCGTAAAAATGCCGACGATCGAGCTTGCAAGGCTCGTGGCCCCCGGCGGCACCTTTGCGGGGCTGGACAGCGTGACCGGCCTTGTCACCTTTGGGGGCGGCGTTCCCCTCTTTCGGAACGGGACCCTTGTCGGGGGGCTGGGCGTCAGTGGCGGAACAGGCGAAGAGGATCACGAATTGGCCCTGCTTGGCGCTGATTTTTTTGAAAAAATGTAAAGAAAACGTGACAAATATAAAAAGCACCGCTTGAGCGGTGCTTTTCTTTTGCAGGGGTCAGGTGGAGACCTTGATCGCTTCTATCCGTTGGCTGATATACTCCTCCATGCCTTCAAGCGGAAGATCAAGGGCCACCGACAGCTCGGTATACAGGTTGCGGCGTGCCTGCAGGTCGTATTCGGTCTCAAAATCGGGCAGGCGGCGCTGCATTCCCGAAAGCTCACAGCGGCGGTGCCGCACGGTCTTAAGCAGGGCGATATAGGCTTCGATCTTTCCGCTGCCGAGGGCGGCGCGGTATATCTCCCGCCTCTCCTTCTCGACCGATACCGAAAGGCAGGGGATCTGCGCCATTTTTTCAAAAAGCGCCTCGGCCTCCTCCCGTTCGATGATCGGGCGCATCGGGACCCGCTCGTTCTCCACGGGGGTGTAGATAAGGGCCTGCCCTGTCCCGCGCAGGGGCTTAAGCACGTAATAAAGGCGCGTATCTTTTTTATCAAAGGGTGAAGGGCATACCGCATCAACGCGGCAAACGCCGTTGGTCCCGTACACCATATAATCACCGATTGAAAACATCCATACGCCTCCTTTTGTATTAACTGCACAAAATTTCATATCTTACATTATTTATTATACCAAATTTTCGGGCAAAAAGGAATTGGCATTTTCACCAAAAAAGCACAAAGCGCTTTTGACGAATACAGCAATAGGCAGAGCAATATACGCAAAAGAAAAAGGGGATACGGAAGAACCGTATCCCCTTTTTTGTCCTATTTACAGAAGGCGGATGTGCGAATGCTGCGTGGCCCCACAGGCAAGCAGGCGATTCAGCTTATCGGTAAACTCACTCTCGCTGAGCTCGGCGGTAAGCAGGTGAAGCTCTTCCCCCTCTGCCCAGAATTCGGCGTCACCGAAAATAACCGCGGCCGCGTTTTTCTCCACGCCCGAAAGCGCGAGATAGTGGCGCGAAACGAAATACGAGAAATCGGTAAGCCCTTCCTCCGAGCGGACGAAGGGACGGTGAACGGAAGCCCCGCCCGAAAGCAGGTGAACAAGATCCCCGACCATGCTGGAGGCGGTGGGAGCGGCACCCGCGCCGCGACCGTAGAAGAGAACGTTATCCACAAAGTCGCCGTGTACCAGAACGCCGTTAAAGACATCGCTGATGCGGGCAAGGGGCGATTCCTCGGGTACGAGGAAGGGGGCGACCATCAGGAACATCTCACCCCGCTCGGTCTTCTCCATTCTTCCGAGAAGCTTGATCTGATAGCCGTGCTCGGCCGCCTCGGCCACGTCCACGGCGCGAATACCGGTGATGCCCTCGGTATGGATCTTATCGGTGGGAACCAGCACACCGCCGGTTACGGCGGCAAGGATCGCGATCTTACGGCAGGCGTCGGTCCCCTCCACGTCGGCGGCGGGATTGGCCTCGGCATACCCCTTCGCCTTGGCCTCGCGAAGGGCCTCGGCAAAATCGATGCCCGCGGTGAACATACGGGTCAAAATATAGTTGGTGGTGCCGTTCAAAATGCCCGCGATCTTATCAACGCGGTTTCCGCCAAGATCCGAGGCAAGCGGACGGATCACGGGGATACCGCCCCCAACGCTGGCTTCAAAGAGGTACTGAACGCCCGCCTCGTGGGCGGCGGCCAGCAGCTCGTGCCCAAAATTGGCCACGACCTCCTTATTGGAGGTGATCACGTGCTTCCCCGCCTTCAGGGCGGCAAGCGAAAAATCAAAGGCAGGATGGCTTCCCCCCATCGCCTCGATCACGACCGAAACGTCGGGATCCCCAAGAATCACGTCAAAATCCTTCACGAAAAGGGCGGCATACGGGGAATCGGGCAGCTCTCGTCTTTCGAGAATATATTTGATCTTTACCTCTTCTCCCGCGAAGGAGACCAATCTCTCTCTGTTCTTGGTGATAAGATCGGCGGTGCCGCAGCCAACAACGCCGCAGCCGAGAATAGCAACCTGCATAATAATCCTCCAGAGTATATTCCTATACAGTATAGCATAGCTTTTTGACAAAATCAAGTAAAATCCGAAAAGAAGGCCCCTTTTTAAAGCAAAAATCGGGGAGCCGTGAAAAGAAAAGGGCTTGCCTTGGCAAGCCCTTTTCTTTTTTAACCGTTACGAGGCATACCGAACGGTCTCGTACAGCATCTCGGCGGCGGCTGCCCTCGTTAAGGGGGCATTGGCCGAAAGGCCGCCGTGCCCATCGGTGGCGTAGATCCCTGCCACGCAAAGCGCCTCTACCGCCCCGCGCGCCCAGGTGGGGATCGCGTCGGAATCCGAATAGGTCTTCGCAACGGCGGGGGTCTCAAGCTCCAAAATGCGCGCAACGATCACCGCGGCCTCGGCACGGCTGATCACCTCATCCGCGCGGAAAAGCAGGCCTTCCTCGGTAAAGCCGCCGATGACATACCCTTTCTCCTGTGCGGTGGCGACATAGGGGCGGATCGACACATCGATCGCCTCGTTATCGTCGAAGACCGTTTCACGAAGCCCCGCACGCTTCGAAATGCCCGCGGCCTTCATCGCCATCACGAGGAACTCGCCCCTCGTTACCTCCCCTTCGGGGGTAAAGAGCATATCGTCCCCCGAGAGCGTGCCCAGCATGATCCCCTCCTCGGCCATCACGAGGGCGGGGAGCG
The DNA here is from genome assembly GCA_045588145.1 of Eubacteriales bacterium. Taxonomy (GTDB): domain Bacteria; phylum Bacillota; class Clostridia; order Oscillospirales; family CAG-272; genus UBA1740. The sequence continues at coordinate 24,180 of JAZNDS010000017.1, forward strand.
AAAGGGCGCTGTCAAGGTCAAGGTCGGCGTAGGAAAGGCTCGTACCGCTTTTCTTCACGGTGATGCGAACGGTCTCGGGCTTGCTGTAATTGCCGTACGCGTCGCGCACGACGTAGGTGAAGCTATCGCTCCCCGTATAGCCGCCCTTCGGGGTATAGCGGAAATCCCCGCTTTCGCTGTTAAGGACACGGAGCGTGCCCATATCGGGATAGTCCAGCACCAGAAAACAAAGGTCATCCCCCTCGGGATCGGTGGCGCAAAGCGTGCCCTCGACCGTCATATCCCGATAGGTGCTGACCGAAAGCGAGGCGGTAACGGGCAAAACCGTCGGTGCCTCGTTGATCCGCATAACAAAGCGGATAAGGGCGGTAAGAGGGGCGCCGCCCGCGTAGCTCCCGCAGGAGAAGCGGAAGGACGTCTTCTCCAGTCCCGCCTTTACCGGGCAGAAGAAGAGCTGATCGAGCGATTCGCGCGGGACGGTATCCCCCGCCTTGATCGGCTTATCCCCATAGTAAAGGATCCCATCCTCCGCGGGGGGAACCGTTTCTATTCTGATCTCCTTGAAATTCTTGATCCCGAGGGCTTGCTTGAAATCGGTGGCCGAGAAGCGGATCTCCTTCCCGGGCAGACCGCTTTTGATGAGGGCGTATTCCTCGCTGAGCGTGGGCATCGCTTCGCTTAAAAGCCCCCCTTCCGCCGCCGATACCCCAAAGGGCAAGAGCAGCAAAAGGCACAAAAGGATCGCTAAACATGCTTTTTTCTTCATCTTTTCTTCCTTTCTCGCATTTTATGTGCTTGCTGCTATTTTTTCCCCGAAAGGGATTTTTATACACACCCTTTTCCTTTCTTTTGAAGTGGGGGAAAGTAGCCCCAAAGTCCCTTTTTTCATATGCTGAAGGTGTAAGCCCTGTCGAAGGGTGGCGACGCTTCATTAAGGAAAGTCCTCCTCCGATATCGCTTATATTATTACGAAAAAGAAGAAGTGCTATGAATTTATACGATGCATTTATGACCCCGCGTGAGCGGGCCGAGCTGCTCGGTGAAATGAGCCAGAAGGGCTTTTTTCGGGATAGCGAGCTGACCGTGCCGACCGCCGCCCGCCCCCAAAGGCCCCCGGAAAGGCCCTCCCCGATGCCAACACCCAATGGGGAATGCCTTGCCGCCCCCTCGCTGGCGATGGTCTATTCCCCCCGCCAAGGCTTCCGCGGCCTTTACAGCCCCGTGGAGGCGCTTTCGCGCGGCACGCTGTTTGAGGAGCTGGATAAGCCGCTTCTGGCCGGTAAGGGAGGCAGACGATGAAAGAAGCGCAGAAAAAGCTTTTGGATGAGATCCGCGCCCTTAATTTCGCGGCGCTGGAGACCGCCCTGTATCTGGACGGATACCCGAATGACAAGGAGGCACTCGCGTATTTTCGCAAAATGCGGGACGAGTGCCGTGAAAAAATGGCGGCCTACGAGGCGACCTACGGGCCGCTTACCTTTATGGGCGCCAAGGCCGATGACAGCTGGGAATGGGTCGAGACCCCATGGCCCTGGGAAAGCGAGGATTAAGCCATGTGGATCTATGAAAGAAAGCTGCAATACCCCGTAAGGATCAAGACCCCGAACCCGAAGATCGCTTCTCTCATTATCAGCCAGGCCGGTGGGCCGGACGGAGAATTAGCCGCCTCGACCCGTTATCTTTCCCAACGCTTTTCGATGCCCAACCGCAAGATCGCCGGGATTCTTACCGACGTCGGCACCGAGGAGTTGGCGCATCTGGAGATGATCAGCTCGATGATCTATCAGCTGACGCGGAACCTAAGCGAGGACCAGATCCGCCAGGCGGGCTTTGACGCCTATTTTACCGACCATACGACCGGTGTCTATCCCCAGGCCGCCTCGGGCGTGCCGTTTGACGCCAAGTATATCGGCGTGAAGGGCGACGTCCTTGCCGACCTTAACGAGGACCTCGCTGCTGAGCAGAAGGCGCGTGTCACCTACGACAACCTGCTTCGCCTCATTGACGATCCCGACGTACGCGATCCCCTGAAATTTTTGCGCGAGCGCGAGATCGTGCACTATCAGCGCTTTGGCGATGCCCTACGGAACGCCCAGGAAACGATGGACTCGAAAAACTTCTACGCCTGCAACCCAAGCTTCGATAAGAATTGCGGAAAATAAAAAGAAAAGGCCTCAAAGAGGCCTTTTCTTTTTGCTTGCTTTGCGTATACTCCTTCCCAAAACCGCAAAAACTGATCGTATTAAAATTCGGGGGTTACATGATGGAATCGGTATGGGAGAAAACGGCAAAAAAGCCACATTTTTCGGCGCTTGACGGAAACAGAACGACAGATGTTCTGATCATTGGCGGTGGGATCGCGGGGATCCTGTGCGCCCATCGACTCAAAAGCGAGGGCGTTAACTGTATGCTGGTGGAAGCGGCCGAGATCTGCGGCGGTATCACGAAAAACACCACAGCAAAGATCACCCTCGGCCACGGGCTTCTTTACAGCAAAATGATCAAGCGCTTTGGAGAAAGCCGGGCAAGGCTTTATCTTGCGGCACAGGAGGGCGCCATCCGGGAATACACCCGCCTTTGCGAAAATCTTGACTGCGACTATGAAACGCGGGATAACTACGTCTATTCCCTTTCCAACCGCGAGAAGATCGAAAACGAGGTCAAAGCGCTTCTTCGCCTTGGCGTCGAAGCCGAGCTTTCGGATGCCCCGGCGCTTCCCTTTTCGGTTGCGGGCGCGGTGCTCTTAAAAGATCAAGCGCAATTCAACCCTTTGAAATTTCTATATACGGTCGCTGAGGATCTTCCGATCTATGAAAGGACCAAGGTCACCGAGCTCACGCCGCACAAGGCAAAAACAAATCACGGTACGATCACCTACAAAAAACTGATCGTCGCCACGCATTTCCCGATCCTTAACAAACACGGCTTATATCCTCTCAAGCTGTATCAGCACCGTTCTTACGTGATCGCTCTTCGGGGCGCGCCAAACGTTGGCGGTATGTACGTGGACGAATCAGACACGGGTCTTTCCTTTCGTAATTACGGCGATCTCTTGCTTCTCGGTGGGGGCGGGCACCGCACGGGTAAGGGGGGCGGTTGTTGGCAAGAGCTTGAAAAATTCGCCCGCCAATACTATAAAAATGCCGAGATCGTTGACAAGTGGGCCACGCAGGATTGCATGACACTGGACAGAATCCCCTATATCGGACAATACGCAAGCTCTACACCCGACGTATACGTGGCGACCGGGTTTAATAAATGGGGTATGACGAACGCGATGGTCGCCGCAGCGGTCCTTTGCGACCTCGTTCGGGATAAGCCAAGTCCCTACGCCGCGCTCTTTTCGCCCTCTCGCACCATGCTTCGCCCGCAGCTTGCCGTCAACGTCTTTCATTCGGCGGTAGGAATCCTCACGCCCACAGCACCAAGGTGTCCCCACCTCGGCTGCGCCCTCAAATACAACCGCGCCGAGCATACCTGGGATTGCCCCTGCCACGGCTCCCGCTTCACGAAAGAAGGTAAGCTGATCGACAACCCCGCCACCGATGATAAAAGGATGTAAACGAACAAGAAAAGGCCTTGCCGAGCGGCAAGGCTTTTTCTTTTTAAAGCTTGGTAATGTCGTAGGGCGTCGTTTGGTAGACGCAGTAGTTGAGCCAATTGGAATAGAAGAGGTTGGCGTGGGCGCGCCAGAGGACGAGGGGGGGCTTGCTGTCGTCGTCATTCGGGTAATAGTTCTCGGGCGGCTTAATGGGGAGCCCCGCGTTTTTATCGCGGAGATACTCGTTTTCTAAGGTGCGGGGGTCATATTCGGGGTGACCCGTGATAAAGATCTGCCGCCCCTTATCGGCCGAGACGGCGTACACCCCCGCCCTTTCGGAGGTGGCGAGGATCTTTAAGCCCTTCACCGCCGCGATCTCCTCTCGCCTTACCTCGGTATGGCGGGAATGGGGGACAAAGAAATTATCGTCAAACCCACGGAAGAGGGCTTGCCCTTCTTTTTCTACCTTATGGGGAAAGACGCCGAAGAGCTTTTCCTCCAGCGGATGCTTCCTGATCCCGTAGAAGTGGTAGAGCCCCGCCTGCGCGCCCCAGCAGATGAAGAGCGAGCTATAGACGTGGGTACGGCTCCATTCGAAGATCGCTTGCAGCTCCTCCCAATATTCGACCTCCTCAAAGGCCATTTTCTCGACGGGGGCCCCCGTCACGACGAGGCCGTCGAATTTCTCGTCCTTCACATCGTCAAAGCACTTATAGAAGGTGAGAAGATGCTCGGGCGAGGTGTTCTTGGCTTTGTGCGTGCGGGTGTGGAGCAGCGTCAGCTCCACCTGCAGGGGGGTATTTCCGAGAAGGCGGGAGAACTGGGTCTCGGTGTCGATCTTCGTGGGCATTAAATTAAGCAAAAGGATGCGAAGCGGACGGATGTCCTGCGAAACGGCCCGCTTTTCGGTCATCACGAAGATATGCTCCTTTTGAAGCGTTTTGACCGCGGGCAGGTCGTTGGGAATTTTGATCGGCATAGATTTGCCCTTTCTGTTTGATAATTAAGCCTCGGCCAGCGCTTGCTCGAGATCCTTGATGAGATCGTCGGCCGACTCGATGCCGCAGGAGAAGCGAATGAGATCGGGCGTGATGCCCGCGGCCGCCAATTCCTTATCGTTCATCTGGCGGTGGGTGGCGCTGGCGGGATGCAGGCAGCAGCTTCTGGCGTCGGCCACGTGGGTCTCGATCGCGGCGACCGTCAGCTTTTTCATCACACGCTCGGCGGCCGCGCGGCCGCCCTCGACCCCGAAGCTGATCACGCCGCAGCTGCCGTTCGGCAGGTATTTTTGCGCCAGATCGTAGAATTTATCGCCGGGGAGCGAGGGGTAGCGTACCCATTTTACCTTGGGGTGCTTCGAGAGGAAGGTGGCGATCGCCATCGCGTTCTCGCAGTGCTTTTTCATACGGACGTGCAGGCTTTCAAGCCCGAGATTCAGCAAAAAGGCGCTGAAGGGGGCGGGGGTAGAGCCGAAGTCACGCATCAGCTGGGCGGTCGCCTTGGTGATAAAGGCACCCTCAAGGCCGAATTTCTCGGCGTACACGATGCCGTGGTAGCTTTCATCGGGCGTCGTAAGCCCCGGGAATTTATCGGCGTGCTTCATCCAGTCGAATTTTCCCGAATCGACGATACAGCCGCCGACCGCCGCGCCGTGCCCATCCATATACTTGGTGGTGGAGTGGGTAACGATGTCAACGCCGAAATCAATGGGGCGGCAGTTGACGGGGGTCGCGAAGGTGTTATCGACGATAAGCGGCACGCCGTGGGCGTGCGCGGCCGAGGCAAATTTTTCAAAGTCCAGCACCTCAAGCGAGGGGTTGGCGATGGTCTCCCCGAACACGAGCTTGGTGTTGGGGCGGAAGGCGGCGTTAAGCTCTTCTTCGCTGCAATCGGGGGCAACGAAGGTAAATTCGATGCCCATACGGCGCATCGTCACCGCGAAAAGGTTATAGGTGCCGCCGTAGAGCGCCGAGGAGGCAACGACGTGGTCACCGCACGAGGCAAGGTTAAAGACGGCGTAGAAGTTGGCGGCCTGGCCCGAGGAGGTCAGCATCGCCGCCGTGCCCCCTTCAAGGGCGCAGATCTTCGCGGCGACCGTGTCGCAGGTGGGGTTCTGCAGGCGGGAATAGAAATAGCCCGAGGCCTCCAGATCGAAAAGCTTTCCCATATCCTCGCTGGTCTCGTAGCGGAAGGTCGTGCTTTGCACGATCGGGATCTGGCGAGGCTCGCCGTTATTCGGACGGTAGCCGCCCTGCACGCATACGGTATCAAGATGTTGTTGCATAAATAACCTCCTAAAAATACAAAAAGCCCGTCTCGCTTTGAGACGGACTGTAAGATCCGCGGTACCACTCAAATTCGCGCCGAAGCGCGCCCTTAACCGACCGAAACAAGTCGCGTGCCGTAACGTAGCACGATAACGGGGACGATTACCTATCACCGCCCCGACTCGGAAAGCCATAGACAAAGGGCCTCTTCCCGATCGGTTTTCAGCTACCCCGACTCTCTGTACGAGTCCTTACCCCGTCCTCTTTCGTCAACGTCTTTATTAAATTATGTTTACTATATCATTTTTATAGGGCCTTGTCAAGCGTTTTCAAAAAATTCACTCGACACCGACAAGGCGCACCGTGCGGTAGACATGCCCCGTTTTTTGGAGGAAGGTCGAAAGAAGCGCCTTCGTTTCGATACGGAGCATTGAGGTATTCACAAGCGGGTGTACCCCAAGATAGGGCTCCTTTAAAAGATCCTCGTCGATAAGAAGCGAAACCTCTTTTTCCTTATCGTGCATCAGGCCAAGGACGGTGGCAGCACCGGGATAGGTCCCCAGCAGCTCCATCATTTTCTCGGGCGAGGCGAAGGAAAGGCGCGCCGAGTTGATCTGCGAAGAAAGCTCCTTGGTCTTAAAGGGCTTATCGGCAGGCATCAGAAGCAGATAGAAGGCACTCCCCTGCCGATTGGTCAGAAACAGGTTCTTGCAAACCTGGCAGGAAAGCGCCCTTCCGATGCTTTCGCAATCCTCCATCGTGGCGGCCGCCCCGTGATCGGCGCGGGTGTAGGGGATGCCGAGCGCATCCAGATACGCATAGGCCGAAAGCTCGGCCTCCGTGCGTCCTTCAAGGCTTTTTGGCCTGCCCTCTTCAACAAAAATCGCCATTACTGTAAAGAAAACGTTGCAAGCTCGACCTCTTCCTGCGTGCCGTCCTGCATGTTGCGGAGCTGGGCCTTGCCGGCCTTGATCTCGTCTTCCCCAAAAATAAGGGTATAGGCAGCGCCGATCTTACCGGCGTATTTCATCTGGGCCTTCAAGCTTCGTTGCATCATATCCAGCTCTACGCTGACGCCGCTTTGGCGAAGCCGCTCGGCAAGGGCGGCGGCGTACAGCTGCGCCTCTTCCCCAAGGGGGGCCAAATAGATC
>JAZNDS010000018.1:0-8710 GCA_045588145.1 Eubacteriales bacterium
GCTCTTTGACTACGGCTACGGCCCCTTCCGCTGGGTATGCCTTTCGGGGAAGGAAGAGGATCTTCGTAAGACCGACGCCGCCGCGATGGCGTGCATCGATCCCACCCGCCGCTTCCAGGACCGTGACAACTACATCTGGATCCGCGACGCCGAAAAGAACCGCCTGGTCGTTGGCACGCAGGCCCGCATCCTTTACCAGGATGCCGAGGGGCGTACCCGTATCGCGCTTCGCTTTAACGAGCTGGTGCGCAAGGGCGAGGTCGGCCCCATTATGCTGGGGCGTGACCACCACGACGTATCGGGCACCGACTCGCCCTTCCGCGAGACCTCCAACATCAAGGACGGCAGTAACGTCATGGCGGATATGTCCGTACAGTGCTTTGCCGGAAACGCGGCGCGCGGCATGAGCCTTTGCGCCCTGCATAACGGCGGCGGCGTTGGCATCGGCAAATCGATCAACGGCGGCTTTGGCCTCGTGCTGGACGGCAGCGAGCGTGTGGACGAGATCATCAAGAGCGCGATGATGTGGGACGTGATGGGCGGCGTTGCCCGCCGCAACTGGGCCAGGAACGAGCATTCGATCGAAACCACGATCCTTTATAACCAAAAAAGCGAAGGAAAGGCACACGTGACCGTTCCCTATCTTGTATCCGATGATCTGATCGAAAAGCTTACCAAAGAGCTTTAAGTCTATAAAAATGAAAAGAGGACTTTACCATGGCTAAAATTGTTGAATGCGTACCGAATATCAGCGAGGGGCGCGACACGGCGGTGATCGAGGCGGTGATCGACGTCATCCGCAAGACGGCGGGCGTCACGCTTCTTGACTACAGCAGCGACCCCTCCCACAACCGCACGGTCATTACCTTCCTCGGCTGTCCCGAGGGGGTGGCCGAGGCCGCTGTCGGCGTGGCCAAAAAGGCCGCCGAGCTGATCGACCTTGCCCACCATGTGGGAGAGCATCCCAGAATGGGGGCGGTTGACGTCATTCCCTTTATCCCGATCAAGGAAATGACGGCCGAGGATTGCGTCGTCCTTTCGAAAGCGGTAGCCGAGCGGGTATGGAAGGAAGCGGGCATGCCGGTCTTCCTTTACGAGGATTCGGCCTCGGCGCCCCATCGCGTGAACCTTGCCTCGATCCGTAAGGGCCAGTTTGAGGGCATGGCCGAGAAGGTCCTGCTTCCCGAATGGGAGCCCGATTTCGGCGGGCGCACGGTCCACCCGACGGCGGGTGTCGTCGCGGTAGGGGCGCGTATGCCGCTGGTGGCCTTTAACATCAACCTTTCGACCTCGGACGTGGAGATCGCGAGCAAGATCGCCAAGATCATCCGCCGCAGCAGCGGTGGCTTCGATTGCGTAAAGGCCCTCGGTGTGATGCTGGAGGAGCGCAACACCGCGCAGGTCTCGATCAATATGACCAACTTCCACAAGACCCCGCTTTATCGCGTGCTGGAGCTGGTGAAGGCCGAAGCCCGCCGCTACGGCGTGCAGGTCATCGGCACCGAGATCATCGGTCTTACGCCGATGCAGGCGCTTATCGACTCGGCCGAATATTATCTGCAGATCGAAGACTTTGACTTTGAGAAGCAGGTACTGGAAAACCACATTCTGTAAAGATGGGTACGCTTCTTATCAAAAACATCGGCCTCCTGTCCACCCCGATCGGCCACACCGCAAGGGGGGGCAAGGACCAGGCCGCGTGCCTTGAAAGTAAAAACGCCGCCGTGCTTTGCGACGGGGACAGGATCGCTTCGGTTTTTGAAAACGGGGCGCTTCCCGCTTCTCTTCCCGCGGATTGCCAAGTCATCGATGCCGAGGGGTGCCTTGTGACCCCGGGGCTTATCGACTGCCACACCCACCTTGTGTTCGGGGGCTGGCGACACCACGAGCTTCCCCTGAAGCTGCGGGGCGCCACCTATCTCGATATCCTCAAGGCGGGCGGCGGGATACTCGACACCGTCCGTCATACGAGAGAGATGAGCGAGGACGAGCTGTTTCTGCGTAGCCGCGGCTTCCTTCTTGAGATGCTTTCGCTTGGGGTGACGACGGTCGAATCAAAAAGCGGCTACGGCCTGACGAAGGACGATGAATTAAAGCAGCTGCGCGTCAATCGCCGCCTGCGGGAAAAGACCCCTCTTGACGTGGTCTCCACCTTCCTTGGCGCCCACGCCGTGCCCCCCGAATACACGGGGCGAAGCGAAGCGTATATCGACTATCTGTGCGAGGAGGTCCTGCCCGCCGTAAAGGAGGAGGAGCTTGCCGAATTCTGCGACGTTTTCTGCGAGGACTCGGTCTTTACGGTTGAGGAAAGCCGCAAAATGCTGCTTTCGGCGCAGGCGCTCGGCCTTAAAAGCAAGATCCACGCCGACGAGATCGAAGCGATCGGCGGGGCGGTGCTGGCGGGCGAGATCGGCGCCGTAACGGCCGAGCATCTGATCGCCACGAACCGCGAGGGGATCGAAAGCATGGCAAAAGGCGGGGTGATCGCGGCGCTTTTGCCCGCGACCTCCTTCTATCTCAACAAGACCTTTGCCCCCGCGAAAGAGATGATCGAGGCGGGGATCCCCGTGGCGATCGCCTCGGACTTCAATCCCGGGTCCTGCCCCTCGCTAAATCTGCAGCTCGCCATCAACCTCGGCTATCTCAAATACCGCATGCTGCCCGAGGAGATCCTGACCGCGGTGACCCTGAACGCGGCGGCGGCCGTCGGGCGGGCCGATCGGCTCGGCTCGATCGAGGTCGGAAAGCAAGCCGACCTTGTGATCTGGAACGCCGACAGCCTTCCGATGCTTTGCTATCGCTTTGGCACAAATCAAGTGAAATCGGTTATCAAAAAAGGAGAACTCATCCTATGAAGCTTTGCGATATGACGCTTTCTTCTTATCTTGCGCTTCTTGGGTCCGACGCGCCCGCCCCCGGCGGCGGCAGTGCCTCGGCGCTTCTTGGCGCGCAGGGGGCCGCCCTTGCCGCAATGGTCGCGGCCTTAACGGTCGGGAAAAAGAAATACCCCGACGATCAGGCGCTGTGCGAGGAGGTCCTTCCAAAGGCCACCGCATTGCGCGAGGCCCTGCTTGCGCAGGTAGACCGCGACACCGAGGCCTTTAACCTGGTGTCGGCCGCCTTCCGCCTGCCGAAGGAGAGCGACGAAGAAAAGGCCGCCCGCAAAAAGGCGATCGCCGACGCGACGCTCGTGGCGACCGAGGTCCCCTTCAAGACCATGATGCTTTGCCGTGACGTACTGGCGCTTACCGCCTCGCTCGTCGGGCATTCGAACCAAAACGCCGCCAGCGACCTCGGCGTTTCCGCCCTTACCCTTATCGGCGGCATGAAGGGCGCGTGGCTGAACGTGCTTATCAACCTTGGCGGCCTTGCGGACGAGGCGCTTGCCAAGGAGCTTCGCCAAAAGGGCGAGGCGGCCGTCGCGGAAGCCGAAAGGTCGGCCGAGGAGATCTATCGGGCGGTCGTGGCTTCTCTGTAATATTTTTCGTTATAGCCTTTGAAGGGAGTGCCGCCTTATCGGCACTCCTTTTTCCTTCCTTGTTTTGATTTTCGCTTTTGATATGTGTTATACGGCCTTTAATATAGTTTTTTCCTTACCCTTATTGACTTTTATTTTGGCGTTATACTATAATGTAAGCATCATCCGAGAAGGGAAAAAAGCATATGATCGAATTAAAAGCCCCGCTTCCCGATGCGTCGGTTTGCCTGCAAACGCCCGCGCAAAAGGCCTTTATTGAGGAGGAAGATATCCGCGCGAAGATGGATGGCTCCTTCACTTTCCGTTGGTATGATCTGAAAATGCAGGGGGTCGACCGCACAGCACCCCTCCCCGTATCCTTTGCCTGGGAGGAAATAACCGAGGAAAACGTCCCGAAAAACGCCTATTTTTATCTGCTTATCTCCGAAAGCGAGGATATGCAGCAGCCGTGGACCTATATGACGATGGCGACATCCCTCGACGTTTATAACCTGAAGATCGGTACACGGTATTTCTGGTGCGTACAGAAAAACGGAGTAAGAAGTGAGGTCCTATCCTTCCAAACGCAAGCAACGCTTCCCCGTTGCTTAAAGATCGACTGCATCTCCAACGTGCGCGATTTTGGCGGCTACCCCGTAAAGGGTGGGAAGATCCGCCAGGGTCTGGTCTATCGCGGTGGCGAGACCGAATTGCATATGCAGCTTGCCCCCCAAGGGGCCGAGGAGCTTCATCGGCTGGGTATGCGCACCGAGCTTGATATGCGCGCCGGAAAAGAAAACCTACGGACGAGCTTTGAGGGGATCGGTATAAAGCGTATTCTGGCCCCCGGCTACTCTTACCACGAGGTCTTTGAGAAAGAAAAGATCCCGACACTGAAAAGCTTTTTCAAGGTCTTTGCCGATCCGAAAAACTATCCCCTTTATTTTCATTGCTGGGGAGGGGCCGACCGCACGGGCACCTATGCCTTTATCCTCGGCGCGTTTTTGGGCATGAGCTTTGAGGACCTGATCTACGATTACGAGTTTACCAGCCTTGCCATTTGGGGGATCCGCTCCCGCAATTACACCGATTTTCTCCAATTTTTAGATCTGCTGAAGGCCCTGCCGGGCGATACCCTGCAGGAGCAATGCCGCTCCTTTTTAAAGCAGTATGCCCGCCTTACGGACAAGCAGCTGGAAACCATCTATACGATCCTGGTCGAAAAAGAATGATCTTTTTCGGAATGTTTTGTTTACAAAAATTGCTTTTTTCAAAAAAAGCGCCAAAAAATTGGCGCTTTTGTTTTTTCGCTTGCTTTTTTCTTTTCTCCGTGCTATAATAGAGGAGACAAAAGAATAAACACGGGGCATCGGGGAAATCCCGTTGTCGGGCATATGGCGTGACCGTATGCTTGGGGATAAGGAAATCGCGGTGGGAATCCGCAGCAACAGCCATTACCGTATCTTTCACTTTTGTGAAACAAGTCGGAATGCTTATCGCCCTGTGAACGGTCAAGGTCCCTTGGGCAAATGGGGGGATGCGGCGCGGTCGGGAAGCCTTTTCCGATCGTTTTCTCGACGGTAGGACCGAGAAAGCGCAAAGCACCCCTTGAAGGGGTGCTTTTCCTTTATCCTTTTGAAAAAACGAAAGGAATAAAAAACATGAAAAAAATCGCGCTTTCTCTTCTTTCTCTTCTTCTTTGTATCACCTTTGCCCTTTCCCTTCTTGCCTGTCAGCCTTCGCCCACCGATACGACGTCGGTTTCCACCGCCCCATCGGGTGCAACGAGAACCGGCATCTGGGAAAATGCCACCTACGTAACCGATACCGAGCTTGGCACGGGCGCCAAGGAGATCCGCGTCATCGTTTCGGGGGAAGATCAATGGATCACCTTTACCATTCATACCGACGCTGCCAATCTGGGGGATGCCTTGTTCGAGCTTGGCCTTATTAACGACGCCTCCTTCTTTGATACGGCAAACGGCATCACCGCCATTTGGAGTGTTAACGAGGCGTGGTGGAACGTGCTGGATGCCAACGACGTCCCCACCTCGGGTGTTAACGTAACGCCGATTTCGGGAGGGGAGCTTTTCAAAATTGTCTACACGCTCGGCTTTTAATCGAAAAAGAACCGCAGAGGTTGCGGTTTTTGCCATGCTTGGCACGGTAATGTTCTGCTCGAAGATCCTCATGGAGGTTCTCCCCAATATACATCTTTTGGGCATGCTGACCATGGCTTATACCCTTGCGTTTCGCAAAAAGGCCTTGATCCCGATCTATATCTACGTGCTTCTGAACGGGCTTTACGGTGGCTTTTCGCTTTGGTGGTTCCCCTATCTTTACATATGGACGCTTTTGTGGGGCGCCACGATGCTTTTCCCCAAGAAAATGCCGAAAAAGATCGCCGCTTTCGTTTATCCGACCGTTTGTTGCCTGCACGGTCTTCTTTTTGGGATCCTATACTCCCCCGCGCAAGCCTTGATGTTTCATCTGAATTTCAGCCAAACGCTGGCTTGGATCGCGGCAGGCTTCCCCTTTGATCTTATTCATGGAATCAGCAACCTTTTTATGGGGCTTCTCGTTCTGCCACTCAGCGAGCTTTTGCAAAAGCTGTCCAAAAAAGTCTTGTAAAGGGAAAAGGCGTGATGCCTCATCACGCCTTTTTATTATTTATCGGTAGCGAGACGCTCTAACCCCTCGCTGATCACGGCAAGACTACGGTAAAAAGAAACTCTCTCTTCTTCGCTAAGGCCTACACTGACTTCACTAAGCACCGCCTTTACCTTATCGAAGATCCGCTTACCGACTGCCTCCCCCTTCTCGGTAAGAGAGAGGGGACTTTTGTAGCGGTGGCCGCCCCGCTCGCCGCTTACGATATAGCCGTTTTCCTCCAAATATTCCAGCGCGCGGGAGATGGTGGCCTTATCCTCCTCGCACCGCTCGCAAAGCTCGGCGGCGATCAGCGTCTTTTCGCAATACAGATAGTAAAGGCAGCTCACCTGCGCGCCGCGAAGCCCGTATTCGGCCATCTCGCGGTTCTTGATCTTGCGGATATTACGGCTGATCTTGGCGATCAGGACCGTAAAGGTCTCAAAGCGTTCCTTCATACGTCCTCCCTTATCGTTGAAACGTCAATATACAAGCACAGTATAGCATACTTTTGTTGAAAAGTCAACAAGCCAACGGTGTAAAAAAAGGGGTACGAAGGCTCGTATCCCTTTTTCGTTATGTATGCGGCGGGGTCCTTACAGCGGAACGGGGAAAAGGGTCCCGACAAGATCCGAAAGCGGCATATACGCGATCGGCAAAAAGATGGCGGGCAGCATATTGGCAACCTTGATACGCTTTTCGCTAAGCCCCAACATATTGATCCCAAGGCCGATGAGAATGACCCCACCAACGGCGCTCATTTCGGTGACGACGGCGGGAGAAAGCACCGAGGAAAGCGCCCCCGCGAGCAGCGTCAGCCCCCCTTGAAAAAGAAGGACGAACAAGGCGGCAAAGGGGACCCCGAGACCCATACTGGCCGCAAACATCATGCTCGAAACAAAGTCTAACGCGCTTTTGGCGAAGATGATGCTGTAATCGCCGTTGATGCCCGCCTCCAGCGAGCCCATGATCGTCATCGATCCGACACAGAACACGATACAAGCGGTCACGAACCCCTCGGTAAAGCGGCCTTCCCTCTCCCCCGCCTTGCCGCGAAGAAGCTTGGCCTTCAGGAAATCGCCCGCGCCCTCGATCCCGTCGTCGATACGGCAAAGCTCCCCGATCAGGGTACCAAGCGCCATGCAGATGATCACACAAAGAAGATCGTTGGTTTCGATCGCGCTGTCGATGCCGATAAGGATCGTCACCAGCGCCAAGGCCGAGATCACGCCCCCCACCAGCCTCTTACTGATCTTATGGCGGAACAGCAACCCGACAGCACTCCCAAGCAGCACGGTTATCACGTTTACGAGTACGGCGATCATTTCTTTCTCCTTTTCCTTGAACGGCTTCATTGTAGCACCGCGGGCGGTTTTTGTCAAGATTCGCCCCGCTCGGTCTGTATCTTGCATTTCTCTCTTATTTATGCTATAATCACGGTATAAAACGACAAAAGGAGATGCCTATGGGCTTTCTGCGCTTTTTGGAAGGGTTACGCAACCCCGTTTTCGACGCCTTTTTCTCGCTGATCACGCACCTGGGGGAGGAGACGGTGTTTATCCTCGTCGGCCTCGTCTTTTTCTGGTGCATCGATAAGCGGCAGGGCTATTACGTATTTTCGGTCGGCTTTATCGGCACGCTGATCAACCAATTCTTAAAGCTTTTGTTCCGTGTGCCCCGCCCATGGGTGAAGGATCCCTCCTTTACGATCGTGGAGAGCGCGCGTGCCGAGGCGACCGGCTATTCCTTCCCCAGCGGCCACACACAATCCTCGGTCGGGGTTTTCGGCTCGGTCGCGCGGGCACGGAAGGAAAGGGCGCTTCGCCGGATCTCGCTTGCGATCTGCGTTCTCGTCCCCTTCTCACGCCTGTATCTCGGCGTACACACGCCGCTTGACGTCGGGGTCTCGATCGGGATCGCGATCCTGCTCGTCTTTGGCGTTTACCCCCTTGTGATGCGGGCCTTCGATACCCGCCGCGGGGCCTATCTTTTCCTTCTCGGGGTCACCGTCCTTTCGGTCCTTTATTTCCTTTTTGTGCATCTGTATCGCTTCCCCGCCGATATCGACCCCGCGAATTTTGAAAGCGGCATGAAGAATGCCTATAAGATCCTCGGCTGCACACTTGGGCTTCTTGTGGCCTATGAGCTGGACCGCCGCTTTATCCGCTTTACGACCGAGGCGTCGCTTCTCGGGCAGGTCTTAAAGATGGTGTTGGGGCTTATCCCGATCTTAGCTGTGAAAGAGGGGCTGCGTACCCCCTTAACGCTTCTTTGCGGCGGCAACAGCCATATCGCCGACGGCGTGCGCTATTTCCTCATCTGCCTTGTGGCGGGGGCCCTCTGGCCGCTTGCCTTCCCCCTTATCTGCCGCCTGACCGAGAAGAAAAAGAAAGAAAAATAAAAAAAGAGATGCGGTTAGCGTGATACTCTTAACGGAGTATCACGCAATGAAATAAATCCGCCAAGGCGGATTTGTGAAATGACCTACGGTCTTGAAATGCTTGGTCTTACCAAGCGTGAAATGCCTGCGGGCATAAGGATTTATTTCATTTCAAGTACGACCAAAGGGAGTACATTTCAAGATTGCAAAGCAATCATTTCAAG
>JAZNDS010000019.1:0-16773 GCA_045588145.1 Eubacteriales bacterium
TTTGCGGAATCTGGCATTGATCAATGCCAGACCCCGCAAATGCTTAAATTATATTTCTGCTCAGGATTCTTGGAATTTAGAATTGCAAAATCTTTCTTAAAAGTGTTGCACTTCTATTGACAATTCACTCTGCACGCTCGCCTTAAATTGACAATACAAGCGAGTTGTGCTATAATAATTATAGAAAATCTTGGAAGGACGGGAAGATACGATGAAAAAACTTTCTTTACTGTTTGCTTTTTCCCTGTTGGCAGTCTTATGCGTGCTCTCCTTTTCTTCTTGCACATCATCCCCCGATTATCTTGAATTTGGGGATTACAGATATACGGTCGAAAATAATGAGGTGACTGTTGTCGGGTATCAGGGCAGCGAAGAGCACGTCGTTATTCCCGCAAGCATTGACGGAATGCCTGTCGCCATGATTGGGGGATGCGCCTTTAGCGGAAACGAATATGTTCTTTCCGTAACGATCCCCGATACCGTCAAAAAAATTCAGTACAGAGCATTTGACCGTTGCGCTGCTTTGGAACACGTTTCCTTGGGGAACGGAATACGCGCAATCGAGTTTTTAGTTTTTTATCGGTGTGATAACCTAAAATATAATGAGTATGAGAACGGATACTATTTAGGAAATGAAGAAAATCCGTATATAGCGTTGGTAAGCGTGATTTCCAAGAAAGTAGAAGCCTTTACGATTCACCCCGATACGGTTATTATTTGTAGCTATGCTTTTGAAAAATGCTCCCTCTTGCGTGAGCTTCGGTTCCCGGACGACGTGCTTTCGATTGAAAGCTATGCGCTTGTGGGGTGCTATTCTTTGGAAAGGATTTACCTTTCTAAAAGTTTAGAATCATTTGATACGGATCCCTTTTATGAGTTATATGGATATGTTCGGCTCTATGAGATCGTTGTACCCGAGGAAAATCTTTATTTTAAGTCGGTAGACGGAAGCTTGTTTTCAAAGGACGGCACGCGTCTTATCAAATATGCGGCCTCGAAAGAGGACTCCTATTACCGTGTTCCCGACGGGACTGTGTTGATAGATTCGTACGCTTTTGGCGGCGCTGATCGTCTGACCGAGGTAGTGCTTCCCGATAGTGTGGAAGGTATGGGGCGCGGAGCTTTTTGGGGTTGCGAAAACCTGAACCGTATTCATCTCGGAAGCTCGCTGAAAATGATTAGCTCTCATGCTTTTTATGATTGTGCTTTGCTTACCGAAATCACGATTCCCGCAAGCGTTGAAGAGATAGAATATTCCGCTTTCAACGGATGTACGGGCTTGCGCGCGGTCTATTTTGAGGATCCGGAAGGGTGGTATATTAGTAGAGATCTTTTCATCCCTTTTTCTGCACCCGATCCTTCCGATCCCGAGGGAGCCGCGAAAAACCTTTTGGGGAGATACCGCGGCGATAACTGGGTTAAAAATTATTGGGAAAAATTCTTTTCTCAAGAAAAAGCCGAATAGACCCGGAACACAAAAAGAAAGGAGCTGTTGCTTATGAAACGCTTAACAAGAATTATCGCAGGCATCTGTATGGCGGTCCTTTTGGCAACTTCGGTAAGCGGCTGCAAAGGTCGCCCCGATTATGAGGGGTACCAAGGCGCGTATCCCGGGGCTTATACCTTGATATATAGCCAGGTTCCCGATATTCAGGGCGTAAGAACCGATATTTCGTGGTGTTCTGATCCCCAAATCGTTCTTTTGGATACCGACGATATGGGGCGCGCACTTTACGTTTATCTTGAAAACACCTATGAGCTGCTTTCGATCGGTATCGTGCAAAAGGAAACGGGGGACAAGGTCTATTTTTATCCCGAGGAATCGACCCTTTCCTGTTGGATTCCCGATCGGTATTACGAATATGAGTTTACCGATGCCGAATTGCTAACCCTTTTGTATGAGCTTTTTCCCAACGAACGGATCGAAGCGCTTAAGGCAATGAACGATTGGGGAAAGCCAATTAAAGAAGAGAAACTTGACAGCGAGCCGATCATTACCCCCCCGATAGAATTCAGATTCATCGGAAGAACCGACAGCGTTAATTTGTCGAAGGAAGAATGGGATAAACAAACGGTTGCCGTCGCGCAAAAAAACGGACACGAGGTTACCCATTATTACGAGGGGTGCATATCTCACTGCAACTATGCAATCTGGATGGCAACCGACGATTACGGACGACGTCTTTATTACGTAGAAGGGGAATATACCGAGTATCCAGTCGAGGATAACGATCCGCATATCAACTGTATTATCCATTATCTTGAAATGATCGCTATCATCAATCCGGACGGTAGCTTTAACGAAAACACCTGTATGGTGGAGCTTATGGACAAAACCAACTACCAAGAACAGCTTCGCGAATTAAAAGCGGCAAACGGCTGGAATCAGCCGCTTGAATAAGGAGGATGCCATGAAAGCTTTTTCGAAAAAAACCGTTGCGGCGATCCTTGTTTTTTCTCTTCTTGCCGTAAGCATGCTTTTTACCGGATGCACCCCGCCGCCGTATGAAGGTTATCAAGGGGAGTTTCCGGAGCTTTGTTCTGTGGCGTGGGCAAAAATTCCCTTCTTAGATGGGTATAAGTATCCTTATTCCGGCGGGGACCCATATGCTTCGAGTTTGGAAACCGACAGCTATGGGCGTGTCCTTTTCTTTTATTCCGAGGATATGGAAAATGAAAAGGGCTATATTGCGATTATGCAACGCACCGATGGGACGAATGCTTATTATTATCCTGATGATTGCTATGTCCACATCACTCGTTCATCTGCCGACGAAGCGATCGATCTAAACACGAGTGAGATTGCCTCACTTAAAGAAAGCAGCGATTGGGGACTTCCACTGAACGAAGAAAAATGCAAGGCGACCAAGATCGATAAGTTTCCGATGCCCGGAGAACTGGGGCTCACCTCTGACTTTTTTGAAAATCTGATGAGAGAATATTACGAGTACAGCGGTCGATACATCCATCCTAAAAACGAAAACATTGTATTTAATTCCCGTTACGTTATGTCCGATTATTATGGGCGCGAGTTGTATTACGTTAGAAGCTTTTTGCATGAATATTCTCCCAAAACGGAAACCGTTTATGATTTTGGTTTTCTAATCGTGGTAAATCCCGATAAAAGCTACGATATATCAACCGTGGTTTTTCTTGAGGGCGAGAATGGCCTCTATGAGGACGTGAAATGGATCAAAGAACAAAATGGGTGGAATGTGGCGCCTTGATCGAATTCTTTCGCTTTTTGTAAACACACCTTTGCGATAAAGAAAAAGGGCTGTGCGATCTGCACAGCCCTTTTCCGATTGATCAAATGCACCAGAAGTTGTCTTCACGGGTCAGGGGCTTTCTCGTTAAGTAACGTCCCTTCGTGAAATCGGGCACCATAACGGGGGCGCCGCCCTTGATGATCGATTCCTCGGAAAGCGGCGTTAAGGCCATCATCAGGGCCGCCTCGTACACGTCGGTGACCATCGGCCAGCCGTTCTTCAGGCTGTCGAGGAAGGCGCGGATGACGAAGAAGTCGGTACCACCGTGCCCCGCGTCCATCGACATGCTGACGTCGCCTATCGCAAAGCTCTTGTCCTCTTCCCAGATCTCGTGCTTGAATTTCTCCACGAATTCATCGGCGTTGTTGTAAAGAGCCTGCGCGCTTTCCTTGCAGGTCTCGGGGTAATCCTTTAAGTAGACGAGGTTGCCGTCCTCCATAAACAACCCACGGGTACCGTGGACCTCAAAGCGGCGCGAATAGGGGCGGGGAAGGGTGGTATCGAGGCGAAGCGTGATGGTCTCGCCTCGGGCGCACTTGAGGGTGGTAGTGACGATATCGCCCTGCGCGATATTGACCCCGGCGTACGGATGCTCGTGCCCGTGGGTCTCCTCAATGTAGCTTTGGATCCCCGCGGATGCCGAGGCGACCGAGGAAACGCTTAAAATTTTGTTGCCGCAGTTAAGATTAAGGATATCGATGATCGAGCCCATCGCGTGGAAGGGATAGTTATCCGAATTGCGGAGGGTGTAGTTGATAAGACGATAATATTTTTTGGTGTAATGCTCTTCCACAACACCCTTGGCCATCGAGTGGCAGTAGCCGCCGTCGCAATGGATCACACGGCCAAAAAGCCCTTCCTTCGCCATTTTCACGACCGACATATTGCGCTTGGCGAATTTGGAGTTGGTCAGCATCATGCAAGGGGTCTTGGTACGCTCGTATGCCTTTACAAGCTCCCAACACTCGTCCACGTTATACGCCCCACCGACCTCAAAGCCGATCGGAACGCCCGCGTTCATGCAATCAACGGCGACGTTGACGTGATCGGCCCAAGAGGCGCAGTTTATGATCGCATCAAGCTTCATATTGAGAAGATCTCGATAATCGGTCACGCAAGCGGGGGTGTTCCCCGCGATGGAGGCAACCGCGGCGGCGGCCTCTTGCTGTCTGTCCTCGTAAAGATCGCACACGGCGACAACCTCTACGTCGGGCATCTTCGCGACGGTTACCAGCATGCCCCTTCCGCGGCGGCCGTATCCGATAAAGCCGATTCTTACTTTTTCCATAACCAAGATCTCCTTTTTTATAATAATGGTTTCCCCTTTTTCTTTACGAATGTATTATACCATTTTAAAATCAAAATGTAAATAAAAAACCGATTTTTATCGGAAGAATATTACAGATACCCTTGCAAATCTGCCAAAATTCGGTATAATGATGATAAGGAACCCAAAAAGCTTATAAGGGGGAACATATATGAATTACGAAAGTATGCTCGGGTATTTGAACGCCGCCGATTTCGGGGTCGTCAGCTCCAACTTTGAGACCGAGGCGACCTTATGTGCGGGCTCTGCCTGTGTGGAGCTTGCCGATATCGGGGATTTCAAGGTGGGGGATAAGATCCGCTTTTCCCAAGGAGCCCCGCGGTGCGACTGCCTGAAGATCCTGCAGAACAACGTTACGATGAGGACCGAGTTTGCCTATTCCGCCGACGAGGTCGTTGAGCTTCGCGGCTGGGAAGGGAAGAACGGCTCGCATGTTCCGTACATCCTTGATATTGAAAAAGACGATCCGAATGCCTTCCGCTTCACCGACGATCTCGGCCGCCATTGGCACGAAGGGATCAAGATCACCGGCGCATGGCAAGAGCTGTCGGGCGGCCTGCAGATCCGTTTTAAGCCGATCGAGCGGGATCGAGGCTTTTCGCTGGGGATCGTTATGCGTGCCTTCTTTACCGCCACGGTCAAGGCGATCGAAGGAAACAGGGTGACGCTTGATCGGGCGCCGCAGGCTTCGGCCGGGGGGCTTGCCTGCCACAGCAACACCGAGGCGCTTCAGCGGGCGATCGACGAAGCCCTTGCGAGAAAGAAAAATCTGTTTATCCCCAACGGATACTATAAGATCGACAAAACGCTTGTCATAAAGGATCCCACCTCGTTTACCATCCGCGGCGAGACCGCCGAAAATACGGTTCTCGATATCGGGGACGGAGAGATCGGGATCGAGGCACCGGGCGGTGCCTGCCTGAACCCCATCGGCGGAACCGAGTTTAATCTTTACGACCTTTCGCTTCGGGGCGGTATGGGATACGAGGACCGTGATATGGCAGGCTATATCCGTCTTTATAACGGGGAGCACACTTGGGGCTTTTACTTCAAGAAGTCGAACGCCCTTTGCGTCAACGGGACCGAGCGGGTGTATGTTGAGAACTGCCACGCCCGCAAAATGTCGGCCGAATGCTTCTTCAGCAGCAGCCCTGCCCGTATGGGGCATGCGGTGCCGCAGCAGTATACCAAATCCCTGACCTTTTACCGCTGCTCGGTCGAGGATTGTGCCCGCAACGCCTTCAATACCAACGATTTCAGCGAGAACGCCCATGTGATCGATTGCCGCGTCGTAAACGTTGGCGGCTGCAGCTGGGAGGGGGCCTCCCGCTTCGTACATGTGAAGGGCTGCTATTTCAAGAACGCGGGGGCCGTTGCGATCGGGAATATCCGTCACCGTAAGGAGGACTTCGAGATCCTGGGGTCGGGCCAGCACGTTATCGCGGACAATACCTTCGAGGGGAATTGCCCGTATGGGGCGGCTATGATCGGGGTGAGCGCCGCGGCGGAGCAGGTCATCATCCGAGGGAACAACTTCATTAAGTTTAATTCCAACGCCATTCGTGTCTGGGGGGATACGGGTCCGCGCGATCTTCCCGCCCGCAATGCGATCATCCATGGAAACGTTTTGGATATGACGGCCGAGTTCTCCCCCTCCGTGAAGCGCTGTGCCATTGCGATCGAGGCCGAGGGTGTGACGGTTTCGGACAATCAGATCTATACCAACAGCGTGGGGGCCTTGCCCGATGAAAACGTGACTGCCATCCTCCTTCGCGATGATGCCGAGGGGGCGATCGTACACGACAATCTTATTCACGGCGTTGGTACACCGATCGAATATACGCGGTGCGAATGCGGGGTCGGAGAGGTTTTGGACGGGCGCAGCTTCCGCCGCGGTGTCAGTCGGAACCGCACCGCGTGCCTGCCGCCGATCCCACGCCGCCGTTCTCATCAGTATGCCGGCTGGATCGCTTTTTGGGAGAATGGGGAAGAATCGGTGATCGAGCGGATCGATCCCGAGACCCAGGTCATCACGCTTGCCAAAGAGCGCGCCATGGCCCCGGGGGATAAATTTACGCTTCACCCCCCGAAGGAGCTTCGCCTCGTTCACGATAATCTTATCTTTTAAGAATGCCATGGGGACCTTGCTAAATTGCGGGGTCCCTGTGTGTTTTAAACCCGCTTTTCTTCCCTTGAAGCGGGCAAGAGGAACAGAAAAAACTTTCAATATTATTTTATAGACGGTACCCCTTCGGGTGGGTGTTTTCTTCAAAATGCAAATCAAACATTACATATCAACATATGAATACAAAAATAAAACACACAGGTCGGTATGTATTGAAGTCAAATAGAGGCAGTTGCTCCTTCAAGAAGCGACGCTTTGCTTTATCCCCTTCTCCTATTTGGAAAGAAAGAAGAAAAAAACGCAAAAAAATGCCCCGAAATTTCAAAAAAGATATTGACATCGGAAAAACGGTAAGTTATAATATATTATACTATACAAGGTGTATTCTGGGATTTTTGGGGGTCTCGGTGTACCGTTGATTTAGTTTTATTTTAAAGTTTAAGATAGGAGAACGCCATGAAAAAAGTAGTGATTTGCGCTCAATGCGGATCGAAGATGCGTGCCGGCATCAAGTTCTGCACGAAGTGCGGCTACGGGTTGAGGGACGAGCAGGCCGAGGCTTTGGCCGCCGCCGCCCTTGCGGAGGAGATCTCTGCCAACCAATTCACCGAAGAAGAATTGGCTGCGTTAGAGGCCGCTGCCGCCGAGGTCGCGGTGGAGGAGCCCGAGACTGTTACGGAAGAGGTCGCAGCGGACGGCGCGCCCGAGGCCGAAGCGGTTGCCGAGCCGTTGCCCCTGACCAAGAAGCAAAAGAAGATCGACGAGGCTAACGACAAGGTCCGCCGTGAGCTTGCCGAAAAAGAGGTCGATCGTGCCAAGATCGGTGAATCGATCCAGCTGGCCGCCCAAAGCTACGACAGCCGCATTGCCGACCTGCAGCAGGGGGGGGATGTCGCCCTTTCCAAGAAGAAGGAAAAGGAAGGCGAGAAGGTAGAGAAGATCAAGGTCGCAAGACGCTTGTCGAGCTACCGTAAGCTTGCCCGTAAAGAGCGCAGTCAGACGATGGCTCTCCTTAACGAAAGCGAGCGCACCGATAAATACAAGCAGAACGAGAAGAAGAACGAGGTTCGTGCCAAGGTTCACGAAAACCGTCTTCTCGCCAAGGAGGTCGAGGCCTCCAAGAAGCTGCAGAAGGAGCAGGCGAAGTCGGAGATCGAGCTTCAGGCGATCCGTCACAAGAACGAGCTGAAGACCGAGAAGAACACCGCCGCCAGCAAGAAGGCACATAACCGCAAGATCGCGAAGCAAGAGCGGACGAGAAGCCTGGCCCTGCTTGGCGAGGAGCAACGCTTTGATAAGAGCAAGCAGCGTGAGGCCGATGGCCTTCTGGCTGCCAAGGCTCACGAGAACCGCCTGCTGGAAGAGGATGTTCGCGCCGCGCAGAAGCTGCAGAAGAAGAATTCGGAGGCCGAGCTTAAGCTGCAGAGCATCCGTCATAAGAGCGATCTGAGCGCTGCCCGCAAGGTAGCGGCCGACAAGACCGACGCGACGAAGAAGCTGGCCGCCGAGGAGGCGAAGGCTTCTCTTCAGCAGAACGACGAGCTTAAAAAATCGGTTCAGGAGAGAACCTTCGAGAACCGTCTGTACGCGAAGAAGACCAAGGCCGACCTGAAGCTGCAGAAGCATCGTCAGGCCGATATCGTAAAGGCCGCCGACGCGACGGCGTATACGAACGCGAAGGAAAACAAAAAGCTCGGTTACGCCGAGATCCGCTCCGCGAAGGAGACCCTGTCTCCCGAGGCGGTCGCCTCTCGCCGTCAGGCCGAGGCGGTCGAGCTGAATTTCCAAAAGCAA
The DNA here is from genome assembly GCA_045588145.1 of Eubacteriales bacterium. Taxonomy (GTDB): domain Bacteria; phylum Bacillota; class Clostridia; order Oscillospirales; family CAG-272; genus UBA1740. Next base: position 8,516 of record JAZNDS010000019.1, read on the forward strand.
CGCCTTGATGAAAAGCGCACCCTGCGCGGTGTAGGCGTCGAGAAAAAGCTTATCCGTCAGCGCTCCGCCGATATGGATAAGAACGCCAACCTCGCCGCTTCGCTCCGTGCCAAGGAAAACAAGCTGCTCGGTAAGGCTGAGAGAAAATCGCTCCAGATCGGGCTGACCGAGGAGATCCTTGAGACCCGCCGCCAGGCGGATGAGATCCGTCTGAAGACCGACGAGCGGTATTACGAGGATAAGCTTTACGCAAAGAAGATCGCGGCAGAGAAGCGCCTGATCAAAACCAAGGCCGCCGATGCCGAAAAGATCCAGAACGAGGGCATTAAGGACAAGAAGCTTCTGCAATCCGCGCAGATGATGGAGGATTCCAGAAACGCGCGTGTGAAGAGCGAGGAGACCAAGCGTCTGCTCCGTCACCAGAAGAGCGAGGATGAGCTGCTTCGCCGCAGAACCAGCCTCGACCAGAGAATGTCCGCCCGTGAAGACCGTCTCGAGCTGAAGAAGCAGGATGCGATCACCGCTCACGAAGAGAAGGTCATGGCCGCGAAGGAAAAAGAGCTGGTTCTCAATAAGAAGCTTGCCAAGGTCTATGAAAACGAGCAGATCAAGCGCGCCAAGCGCATTGGAAAGATCTCCGGTGTTCCGGTATCTCTCGTTCCCGCGCTGACCGGTGAAGCCTCGCCTATGATGCTTCAGACCGGTGGTGGCCTGATGGAGGGCAATGCCTCCTCGCTTCAGAACCCCGAGGTTCTTCTTTCCAACTCCTACGAGGACAACCGCGCCCAGTATCTGGCCTATAAGCGCCGCAAGAAGGAAGAGAAGGAACGCCTTCGCTTCGTTGAGATCGGCATCCGTAACGATAAGAAGTATTACAGCACCATCTACCGTAACGGAGAGGTCCTGGTTCCGAAGCGCAACGTTCGCATCTCGCGCATTCAGGGGATCATCGCGATCGTATTGATGCTTGTGATGCTGGTTGGCTCGATGCTTCCTATGTATACCGCCTACAAGCCCGAGGGTCTGTTCTTCCCGACCTTCAATATCCTTAACGGTGTTGATTCGAAGGCTGATTTCTCCTTTGAAACGGTTCTTGGCAACGGATCGACTCCGTTTACCGAGGAAACCGCTCCCATGGAGTATATCACCGCAGTCCTTAATCGGTTTATGTCTGACCCGGCCGGCACGGTCATGGGTGGTGTCGGTGAGATCACCGAGCGCCTTGGCGTTATGCTGGAAAAGGAAGGGTGGACTGCCGCGAACGTCGGCCGTATCGTCGTATTCCTTTTGGTCGCTATCGCCATCGTTCTTAATCCCATCATCATCCTCTTCAATCTCTTCATTGCCATCCTTCGCTTCATCTTCTATATGCTGAAGAATCGCGAAAGCGTTGGCATCACGAAGATCATGAAGAACCTGCGCGCCTCTTACTCGATGCTCGGCTTCATTCTCCTGCCGATGCTGGTAATGGGAACGCACGTACACTACAATGAGGTCCGCTCCGCTTACGAGATGAAGCTTGGCGGCACGATCATGCTTGCCACCTTCGCGGTCGCCGTTCTCTTCAATCTGATCCTTAACCTCATTAAGGTTCACGAGAAGGGTGACAGAAAGTACGCAAGAGCCGTTCGTATCGGCGCCCTCCTGCGTCTCGTTCTCCTGGTTGCCGCCTTCGTACTGCTTAAGATGAGCGGAAACATCTTCTTCGAGGTCGGTACGCCCGGTATCGCCGGCTATATCGCCTGCGCCCTCATCGCGCTTTACGTGTTCGTCTACGGCTTCTGCCTGCGCTCGGTCACGACGCTTGGCTTTGAGATCATCGGTTACACGAGAGGCAAGACCACATCCCATATGACGATGGGTATCGCCGGTATCGTGGCCTCGGTTCTCTCGCTGGTCGTTCTGTTCCTGCTCACGCCCAGCGCCGGTGTTACCGAGTTCTCCATGATCGGGGCGATCGGAACGCTTGCCTGCTTCGCCGTTATGCTTCTGCTTTCCGGCGTTATGGCTCTTGTCAAGCGTATCATCGCGGCCCGCTATAACCTGATCGAACCCATCCTCAACGCCCTTGGCGAGGGATATCCGATCAAATAATCGTTTTCGCAATACACCTACAGCTTCGGTTGTAGGTGTATTTTTTTAATTCAAAAAATAATTTGCAATTAAAATTATATAAAACTGTTGACAAGTTTTGAAAGAAGTGCTATACTGAAAACAGAAAGAGAAAGAGGAGATTTTATGGGAAACAGCGTATATTCTTTGGTTCTGAATGACGAGGTCATCTCGCTTATCGATCGGGCGGCTTATCTGAAAAACACCAGCCGTTCCGCGCTTATCAACGGCATTTTGGCCGAGTACGTCTCCTACGTAACGCCCGAGCAGCGCATGCGCCGTATTTTTGACCGTATCGGGATGCTTCTCGGGCCGGACGGTGCCCTGCAGGCGGTGGAGGCCGCCTCGGAAAGCATGCTCACTCTTCGTTCAGCCTTGGCGTATAAGTATAATCCGACCGTGCGTTATACCGTCCTGCTTTACCGCAATCAAACGCCCGAGGTAGGCGAGCTTCGGATCGGATTCCGCACCCAGAACAGCACGCTGCTGGATGCGATGGACTGCTTTTTCCGCTATTGGATACAGGTAGAAGAAAAATATGTTTCAAGCTGTGAATATCTTTTAGAGCGGGGAAGGATGACAAGAAAACTTGTCGCAAGAAAGCAAACGCTTTCAAATAACGAGGGTGAGGACGCGATCGGTGACGTGATCACCGCGTATATTAGGCTTTTTGATAGCGCGCTGAAGCTTTATTTTGGCCATATCGATCGCCCTGAAATGGCTTCTGCCAAGATAGAAGCCCTGTATCGTGATTATATCAAAGGAAGCCGTGAGATCCTTTGATCGGGAGGTGATTTTATGAATCTTCAAAAGTTTACACAAAAGAGCATGGAGGCCTTGCAGGCCGCGAAGGCCTTGGCCGAGGAAAATGGGAACCAGCAGATCGAATGCGAGCATCTCCTTTCGGCCCTCTTACGGCAAAACGGCGGCCTTGTGCCCGAGATCCTTTCTTCATGCGGCGCTTCGATCGCTGCCTTCGAGGCGGAGCTCGATGCCCTTGTAGCCCGTTTTCCGAAGGTCGTCGGGGGAGATATTTATGTATCGAATACGCTGAATACGGTTCTTTCTCTCGCCGAGAAAAAGGCGGAGGAAATGAAGGATGAGTTCGTATCGGTGGAGCATCTGCTGCTGGCCCTTCTGGAAAAGGGCGGTCGAGCCCTTGTTTCTTTGCTTGAAAAGCATGGAATAGGGAAGGATCCTGTCCTTTCGGCGCTTAAAAAGGTAAGAGGGAACCGACGCGTGCAAAGCGATTCGCCCGAGGATACCTATAACGTTCTTGAAAAATACGGACAGGACCTCGTTTCGCTGGCGAAGGAGCAGAAGCTGGATCCTGTGATCGGGAGGGATGACGAGATACGAAACGTTATTCGTATCCTTTCGCGAAAAACAAAAAACAACCCCTGTCTTATCGGGGAGCCCGGTGTCGGTAAGACCGCTATCGCGGAGGGCCTGGCCCAACGGATCGTACGCGGTGACGTGCCCGATAACCTTAAAGACCGAAGCATTTTTTCCCTGGATATGGGGGCGCTTGTCGCGGGGGCTAAATTCCGCGGGGAGTTTGAGGAGCGCCTGAAGGCTGTCCTTTCCGAAATCAAAAACAGCGACGGAAAGATCATTCTTTTTATCGATGAGCTGCACACCATCGTCGGTGCCGGGAAGACCGACGGCGCGATGGACGCGGGAAATCTCCTGAAGCCGATGCTCGCGAGGGGAGAGCTTCACTGTATCGGCGCGATAACGCTTGACGAATACCGTAAATATATCGAAAAGGATGCGGCCCTTGAACGCCGTTTTCAGCCTGTTCTGGTCGACGAGCCGACGGTGGAGGATACGGTTTCGATCCTGCGCGGATTGAAGGAGCGCTACGAGGTGTTCCACGGCGTTAAGATCCATGACCGCGCTCTGATCGCCGCCGCCACCCTTTCCTCACGCTACGTGACCGACCGCTTCCTGCCCGATAAGGCGATCGATCTTGTGGATGAGGCGTGCGCGTTGATTAAAACCGAAATGAATTCAATGCCCACCGAAATGGACGAGATCGCGCGTAAGATCATGCAGCTGGAGATTGAGGAAGCGGCTCTCGGTAAGGAAAAGGATAAGCTGTCGCTTGCCCGCCTTGACGAGATGAAAAAGGAGCTTTCCGATCTTCGGGATACCTTCTCCGAAATGAAAATGAAGTGGGAGAATGAAAAGGAAGCCATCGGCCGCTCCCAGAAGATACGTGAGCAGATCGAGCAGGTCAACATTCAGATCGAAAAGGCACAAAACGAATACGACCTTACCAAGGCGGCCGAGCTGCGGTACGGCAAGCTCCCGGAGCTTAGAAAACAGCTGGAGGAGGCCGAAGAAAAGGAGGAGACCCGAAAAACGCTTTTGCGGGATTGCGTTTCGGAGGAGGAGATATCCAAGATCGTTTCCCGCTGGACGGGGATCCCCGTATCCAAGCTTTTGCAGGGGGAAAAGGAAAAGCTTCTGGGGCTTGGCGAGGCGCTGCACCGCCGTGTCGTAGGGCAGGATGAGGCGGTCGAAAAGGTCGCGAACGCGATCCTGCGTGCCCGCGCGGGCATCAAGGATCCGAGAAGACCGAACGGTTCCTTCCTTTTCCTTGGCCCCACGGGGGTAGGGAAGACCGAGCTCTCAAAGGCCCTGGCTGAGCTTTTGTTGGATGACGAAAGAAGCCTTATCCGCATCGATATGTCGGAATATATGGAGAAATATTCGGTCTCTCGCCTGATTGGCGCCCCTCCCGGCTACGTTGGATACGAGGAAGGGGGACAGCTGACCGAGGCGGTTCGCCGACACCCGTATTCGGTCGTCCTTTTCGATGAGATCGAAAAGGCGCATCCCGACGTATTCAACCTGCTGTTGCAGGTGTTGGATGACGGGCGCATCACCGATTCGCAGGGGCGGACCGTCGATTTTAAGAATACCGTCCTTATCCTTACCTCCAACCTTGGATCCGATATTATTTTGGAGGGGATCGATCGGGAAGGGGCGCTTCGCCCCGATGCCAAGGCCGCTGTTGAGGCGCTTCTGCGCCGCAGCTTCCGTCCCGAATTCTTAAATCGCTTGGACGAGATCGTTATCTACAAGCCCCTGACAAGGGAGAATATCCTTGCGATCATCGATCTTTTGATCAAGGATCTTTCGGGGCGCCTTGCCGAACGGCAGCTGACCCTTTCTCTTACCGAAAAGGCCAAGCACTATATTGCGGAAAAGGCGTATGACCCCGCCTTCGGCGCCCGCCCGATCAAGCGCTTTTTGCAGGCGAACGTCGAAAATCTTCTGGCCCATAAGATCATTGAAGGGGATATTTTACCCGAGACCGAGATCACGGTGGATGTTGAAGGCGATAGACTTATCTTATTGTAAGTCTGCATAAACCGACCGTATCGTGAAACCATAATTATATAGTAAAAGGAGGAAAAAATATGTTTGCTCTTACACCCTTTGGGCGCCGCTTGGGCGTTTCTTACGATCCCTTCCGCGAATTTGACGAGATGCGGAAAAGCTTTTTCGGCTCCATGGCCCTTTCTGAATTCAAGACCGATATTCGGGAGGAGGGGGATGCCTACGTTTTGGAGGCCGATCTTCCCGGCTTCCGCAAAGAGGATATCAAGATCGACATTGAAGGGGATTATATGACCATTCATGCCGAGCGGAAGCAGGAAACCAAGAAGGAGGAAAAGGATAATTATATCCGCTCCGAAAGAAGCTATGGCTCCTTCAGCCGCACCTTTGACCTTTCGGGGGTCGACAGCGAAAGAATGAAGGCTTCGTATCAGGATGGCGTTCTCTCTCTTACCATGCCGAAAAAAGAGGCTGTTTTGCCCAAATCTCATCGGCTTGAGATCCAATAAACCCAAGGCGCATTCGCGAGAATGCGCCTTTTCTTGACATTTTCCCCCAAATATGATACTATCAAAAAAGATAGAATTCGGGGTAGAATATGAAGACAAAGAATATAACCGCCGTTTCCTTTTTCGTGGCGGCGATCGCGATCTGTTCCTTTTTGGCTATACCGCTTCCGTACGGGGGCTATATCACTATGCAGACCCTTGGTGTCTTTCTTGCGTTGTTGATGCTCGGTGGGGCGAAGGGGACCCTTGCGGTTTTGATATATCTCCTCCTTGGAAGCGTGGGTGCCCCTGTTTTCGCGGGCTTTCGCGGTGGGCTCTCCTGCTTTCTGGAGGCGGGCGGCGGTTTTTTGCTCGGCTTTTTGCTCATCGGTCTTTCCTATCTCCTTTTTGAAAGGCTTTTTCGGGGGCGGGCCATATTCAGGCTTGTCGGCCTTGCCGTGGGGCTTCTTCTTTGCTATCTTTCGGGCACCATGTTTTTCGTTTCCGTATATATGCAAAACGGCTCCCATATCGGCTTCTTTGGCGCCCTGCTGATAACCGTTGTTCCCTATATCGTACCCGATGCGATCAAGCTGTATCTTGCGTTCCTTTTGTGGGGACGCCTGCGAAAGACAGCCTTCTTTAAAGAATTCAATGGGAAGAGAGGATAAGATCATATGAAGAAAGTAACCATACGCGATGTGGCGGCCGCCGCCGGCTGCAGTGTTTCCGCGGTTTCTTATATTCTGAACGGCTCGGATAAAAAGAAATATTCCGAGGCAACGGTAAAGGCCGTAAAAAAAGCGGCCGAGCGGTTGCATTATTCGCCGAACGCCATTGCGCGCGGGATGCGCTCACAAAAGGCGCACGCGATCGGCATCGTGAATTTCTGGGAGGCGAATAACGCGGCCTTCGCCCCCTCGTTGCGTGCCATAGCCGAGGAGGCCGCGAAGGGGCGGATATCCACCGTTCTTTGTACGGGGGAGGCCGATTATTCGTATATCGGGGCGGTTACCGACCGCGCGGTTGACGGTATCGTTCTTTTTGCGCCCGCCTCGATTCCTTTTAACGAAAGAGGGCATATCCGCGAAATGCAGAAGATGGGGATCCGCTTCGTGATCGTGAATGGGGCCGTCCGATCTTCAGAGATATCCTCGGTCTATTTTGATTATTACGAAGCTTCCGCACAGGCGGTCCGCCATTTTATCGAAGCGGGGAAAAAGAGGATCCTTTATGTAGACGAATTCTCCGAGGCGGCGGCCAAGGAGCTGCGTGAGCGCCGTGAGGGATACGTCGATACGATGAAGGAGGGCGGGCTTTTACCCGTAACGCAAGACCTTTCCGCGCTCACCGAGGAGGAGCTTTCGGGGATCGAGGCCATCATCACCTCGCGTGCCGAAACGGCCCGTGCGCTTTTGCGTCGCTTCGCCGATTGGGGCATCAAGGTTCCCGAGCAGCTGGAGCTTCTTTCGGGAAGCGGAGAAGAGGAAGGAAAGGAAGGCTTCCCGACTCTTTCCTGTATGGATTTTGACCGCCGCGCGCTTGGCGAATTTATCGTTTCGGCCATTGAGGGGGAGGGTGAGCCAAAAGCCCTTTGCCTTGGGCCGATCCATCGCAAGGGAACGACCGTGAGAGACTGAATTGACATTTTTTGCTTCTCCTACTGTTTATTTTACCATTTATAAAATCTTTGTCGGGGCGCACAATAATAGCAGAGACGCGAAAGTCGAGCCCCGGGGGTCGAGATTCGTGGCTCGATGAGATATAGATATCAAAATAGGAGAATCAAAATGTCTAAGAACAAAGTTGTGGTTCCTGAAGCTCAGGCTGCTCTCGACAAGTTTAAGATGGAGGCTGCCAATGAGGTCGGCGTTAACCTGAAGCAGGGTTATAACGGGGATATCACCTCCCGTCAGGCCGGTTCGGTCGGTGGCCAGATGGTCAAGAAGATGATCGAGAAGTACGAGAACGACATTAAAAACAACGGCTAATTTCAAGATCCTTCGGACTGCGCCATCCGGCGCAGTCTTACATAGGAAAAAAGCTTCGTGATTTTGCGAAGCTTTTTCCTTTTTTCACCTTGTTTTTTGGCGAATTTGTCGAAAAACAAAAAAATGCGAAAAAACCTGAAAAAAGTTTGGAAAAAGGGTTGACAAACGGGAATTTAGAGGGTATAATAGAAAAGCTGTCCGCCGAGGAGACGAGGCGGGCGGGCATCGGTCTTTGAAAATTGAACAACAGAATTTCGAGCACTGAAAAGTGCGAAGGAATCCGTTAATTACAAGAGTTTATTTACTACTCAAAAGT
>JAZNDS010000020.1:0-28143 GCA_045588145.1 Eubacteriales bacterium
TTGTGAAATATCTCACTTCGTTCGATGTGAAATGAAATTTGCCCACGTTCGCACAGCGAACATTTCACATTTGCGAAGCAAATATTTCACCGCGAAGCGATTTCACTTGCCCGAATGGGCAAATTTCGTTGGCGCACCTGCTTTATCGCAGGTGCGCCAAGGCGGTTTTTCTTTTGTTCGGTTAGAGGTCAATCGGCAAAAACCGAGATCTTATCGGCCGTGATCTGGGTATACAGGTCAACGATCCAGATGATAAGGTTGCCAACGCCGGTGAAGGTCACGAGCAGCCCTACGATCAGGGTGACGACGTTCCCCTTCTCCAGGAAACGGACGATGCGGTAAATACCGCCGATGATGACGCCGAACACAAGCTGCAGAAGTACCTTCAGAAGCTTCGGTAACGCGTCGTACATTGAGGTGATGGTGGTTTTCTTTGCCATGGTGATGCCTCCTTACTCTTTATTAATTACAGTATATCGTATTTTTTAAGAAAAAACAAGAAATTTTTAAAAAAAAAATTAAGGGACGTGTTCTTTTTTTGAAATTAACCTTGTATTTTTTTGAAAATGTGCTACAATGCTTATCGAAAAAGAAAATAAAGGAAAAAACGGAGGAGCTATGAACGTTCTTTATCTGCTTTTGGCGATGACCTTCTCGGCTATGATAACGGTTGGCGGCAGGCTATATAACAAGCGCTGTGAGGGCATGGGAGACGTAGTGCGCTTTTACAACATACTCGTTCCTTTCTTTGCTTCTCTTGGGTGGCTTGCGCTTTGGGCGTTTGACTTTTCTTTTGACGTTGGGATCCTGCCGTATTCCTTGCTCTACGGCCTTGGCTATTGCGCCTTTACGGTTGGAATGCTGGGGGCCTTGAAGCATGGCTCCACCTCGCTCACCGGCCTTATTAAGCAAATATCGCTCGTTGCTGTTTCGTTTTGGGGCTTTGTCTTTTGGTCAACGCCCTTTACTCTTTTAACGGGTATCGGCATTTTTTTAACGGTTCTTTCGCTTTTTCTTTGCCTTTCTAAAAAGAAAGGAGAAGCAAGCTTTTCCCATATGGGAAAATGGCTTTTCTACGTATCGCTCGTCGCTCTCGGAAACGCGGGCTGCTCGATCGTACAGCGCTATCAGCAAATGGCCTTTGATTATCAGCATAAGAACGCGTTTATGTTCTTTGGTGTGGCGTTTGCGACCTTGATCAGCGCGCTGTGGGCATGTGGAGAGAAAAAGGCGGCATGGCGCCGTGTCTTTTGTGAATCCTGGTGGTGTCCCGCGCTGGCCGGTTTAAGCAGCGCCGCTTCCAATCTTTTCATCCTTCTTATGATAAAGGAGAGGCTCTCTACAAGCGTGATCTATCCGGGAATTGCCGTTGGAGGGCTGATCATCACTACCCTGATCGCTTTTTTCGGCTTTAAAGAAAAGCTGCGCCGCGCGCAGTGGGTGGGGCTTGGTGTTGGCGCTTTAGCTCTTGTTTTGTTGAATTTATAACGATTAACGACGAAAGAAAAAAGAGAAGACGAACCGTTTCGATTCGCCTTCTCTTTTTTGTAAGATTTAGAAGCCGTAGGCCTTCTCCTTGCAGAATTCGATCTGCTCTCCGTCGGGCCCCTCCACAAAGGCCAGGCGCAGCGTGATCCTTTTCGGGGAGGATTCAAGCGGCATATCCTTTGGGGGGATAAGGGGCTTGGCCCCCGCCGAAAGCGCCAGCGCGTAAGCCTCGTCCACGTTTTCGACCGCAAAGGCCACATGCAGCCATTTTCCCATCGTGCTGTATTCGTCCGAGCCCTTGGCAAACAGCTCCAGCTTGCTGCCGTCCCCGATATCGAGGAGCATAATTTTCCCTTTTCCTTCGCCCCAGGTGACGTACGGGGTGAAGCCGAGGGCCTTGTAAAAGGCCAGCGACTTTTCAAAATCCTTGGCCACGATCGCGACGTGCGCGTAACGGATCCCTTTGATAAGTGACATACGGTAACCTCTTTTCCTTGTATTGCTTTTATTGTAACATATGCAAGGGGATAAAGCAATCGCTTCCGCCCTTTTTTGAAAAAATTTTAAAGGGGGCTTGACAGAGAAGGGACGCTGTGCTATAATAAGCCCAAAGTGGGCATTATGTCCCAAATTAAAAAAGGGGTTCGCTATGAGAACGAAGGACGAGCAATTTTTTTGCGTCATTATGAACTTTATCGATAGCTATACCGAAAGCAACGGCTTTTCCCCTACGGTGCGGGAGATCGCCGAATCCACCGGGATCCCGCGCTCCACCGTACAGCGGTATCTCACCGATATGATCACCGACGGGCGGGTAAGAAGCGGCGGTCGGCGCAGCTACGTCACCGAGAACGCGCGGCAGATGCGGCGGGATTTTATAAGGGTCCCGATCCTTGGCGCGGTCTCCTGCGGCCTGCCGATCTATGCCGAGGAGAATATCGAGGAATACGTGCAGCTTCCCGCGGTCCTTTTCGGCACGGGGGATTTCTATATGTTGCGCGCCAACGGCTATTCGATGATCGACGTTGGCATCAGCAACGGCGATTACGTTCTGATCCGCCGCCAGCAAACGGCCGAGCCCGGCGAGATCGTCGTCGCGCTTGTGGAGGATGAGGCGACCTTGAAGCGCTATTACCCGGAGCCCGAGCGGCACCGTATCCGTCTGCATCCCGAAAATAAGATCATGGACGATATTTACGTGCCCGACTGCGAGATACAGGGGATCGCCGTGAAGGTCCTAAAGGATCTTTGAGTGGCTTCATATTTAGGCATAATCGCAAATAAAAAAGGGATTGGTATTGCTCTGCTTCGCCTTCCCTTTTTTACTTTAAGAATTTTATTGCCTTTGCGTTCTTTCTAACGAGTTTTAGGTTGAAAAACCTTCGTTTTTCCTCATTTTGATCATATTTTTTATTTGCTATCACCGTTTGTTCCCTCTCGACGTACCCTTGTACGCCTCACGCCCGAAGAACGGCCATTTTCCCTCCAAATCCACGGCGCCCTTTTGTTGATTTGGGTACAATCGTAAACAAAAAGAGGAAACGACGCTTTATCGTTTCCTCTTTTTTCTTTATTTTCTTTTCTGATGCGTCAAAAGTTTAGCAAGCGCTGTGCGCTTGACCTTCATCGCGCCAACGGGGCAGAACTCCTGGCAGCAGAAGCAGCGGATGCAAAGGCCGCGGTCGATCCTCGGCCGCTTATCCTTCATCACGATCGCCTTGGCCGGGCAGACCTCGGCGCATTTTCTGCAGCCGATACAGCTATCCTTTTCGGGCTGCGGGCGGGAGGCCAGCGCCTTTTTGGCGAATTTTCCAAGCCATTTCCCGAGAATGCCGGGTAATTGATTGGCGAATTGCAGGCTGTGCCGCTCGGTGATCAGCTGATAATTGTCGACGCGGAAGGCTGACAGCCCCTCGGGGGGCGCTTGCTCTTTGTCCAGCAGTCCGTGCTCGATGGCGTTTTTTACGGTAGGCACCTCGTCACCCGAAAGCCCGATCAGCGAAAGGGCGGCAAGATCCAGGGCGTGGGGGGAGGGCGAAGCCAGCAGCACGCCGACCGGGCGGGGGGAACCTGCCGTTGGGCCGTTGCCCTCCATGCCGACGACAGCGTCGATCAGGGAAAGACGGCAGGGGAGAAATTCGTTAAGGTCAAGAAGCATGTTGGCGAAGCGCCCTTCATCCGCGTGGGTAAAATGGTACTCCAGCTTCATCGTGCCGGGAATGATACCGAACATATTTTTCACCGCGCCCGAATAGCCCATCATCCCGTGGGTCTTCAGCTTGGCGAAATTGATGACGGCATCGGCCCGCAAAAGCCAGGCGGCCACCGAGATGCGGCGGATCTCCCGACCCGCTTCAAACGGAACCTCCTCGATCGAAAAATCGTCGTTCAGCTTGGCGCCGACCTCCTCGACCGCGTGCATGCCCGACGTACGGTAGACCTGCGAAAGCCAGGCTGCCGTAAAGGGCCCGCCGGGGCTATCCCCCACCGTGACCTCGGCTCCCCGTTCGATCAGCAAGGCGCACAGGGCCCGAACAAGCGCGGGGTGCGTGACCCCCGCGCTTTCGGGCTTCATCGGGGCAACGAGATTGACCTTGACGGCGATCTTCATCCCCGCCTCCACCCAAGAGAGCGCGTCGGTCTCGATCAGTAACGAGCGAAAAGCCTCGTCGATATGCCCTTGACCATAATCGGGGCAGGGAGAAAAGTAAACCATACTTTGCATCAATTTTTGTCCGAGCCGAAGACCTCTGCGTGCATGGCGGCGAAGTTCTCTAAGCTGCGGGGATAGTAGACGTCGAAGTTTTCGGGCGCGTCGTATTCCACCGAATACCACCCGTTATAGTCGATGGCCTTTAACATTTTCAATACGCGGATAAAATCAATATCGCCCATGCCGACAGCGGTCTGGCGGACCATACCCTTGGTGTTGCCGATCTTGTACCAATACCTGTCGGTGAAGAGCGGCGGCTTTTTACGGATCAGCATATCCTTGATATGAACGTGGCGGATAAGGGGCCCAAAGGCCTTGATGTATTTTTCCACCGAGTCGCCGCTTTGGAGGATGTTCCCCGTGTCAAGCAAAGCACCGATCGGGGCCTTGACCGCTTCATAGAAGGCGGAAAGATTCCGCACGCCGTTCATCATGTATCCCTGCGGCTCGATCAGCAGCTGCATACCGTTTTGTTCGGCATAAGCCGAGGTCTCGCGGGTGACATCCACGGCAATCTTTAAGTAATCGCGGAAGGACTGCCCCTCGTACGCGCTCTTGCCGATCGTATGGTGGAAATAAGGCGATTTGAGGACCTTGGCCATATCGATGGCCTTTTTGATACGCTCGATGCCCGCTTTTGGATCCTCCTGCAATTGAATGAAGAAAGAAAAGCAGGGGATCTGCATATTGGTCGCGTCCATATATTCACGGACGCGCTTGGCGTTATCAAGGTTCATACTCGAGAAATCAAGGTTGATGGCCGGCTCGATCGCCGTGCAGCCGTAGCGGATGGCGTGATCGACCCGCTCCAGATAGGTTTTCGCGCCGGTGCCGGATGTGTACAATGAAAATTTCATAAGCATATCTCCTTAAGGTTTGTTATCAGTCAATGGACTGTCGAATAAAAAGCGCTCTTTGCATTAATTTTTGTCCGAGCCGAAGACCTCTGCGTGCATGGCGGCGAAGTTCTTCATGCTGCGGGGGTAGTAGATATCAAAGGCCTCGGGCGTGTCGTATTCCAAGGAATACCAGCCGTTATAGCCAAGGGCCTTCAGCATCTTCAAAACACGGATAAAATCAATGTCACCGGTCCCAACCACGGTCTGACGGACCATGCCCTTGGTGTTCCCAACCTGTAACCAATAACGGTCAGGGCAGATAGGGGGCTTTTTGCGGATCAGCATATCCTTGATATGGACGTGGCGGATCAGGGGTCCAAAGGCCTTGATGTATTTTTCCACCGAGTCGCCGCTTTGGAGGATGTTCCCCGTGTCAAGCAAAGCGCCGATCGGGGCCTTGACCGAATCAAAGAGAGCGGAAAGGTTACGCACGCCGTTCATCACGTAGCCCTGCGGCTCGATCAGCAGCTGCATTCCGTTCTGCTCGGCATAGGCCGAGGTCTCGCGAATGACGTCGACCGCGATCTTCAGATATTCGCGGAAGGGCTGCCCCTCGTACGCGCGCTTCCCGACCGTATGGTGGAAATAAGGCGAGCCGAGGACCTTGGCCATATCCATGGCCTTTTTGATACGCTCGATCCCCGCCTTCGGATCCTCCTGAAACTGGACGAAGAAGGAAAAACAGGGGATCTGCATATTGGTGGCGTCCATATATTCACGAACGCGTTTGGCGTTATCAAGGTTCATATCCTTGAAATCAAGGTTAATAAGCGGCTCGACCGCCGTGCAGCCGAAGCGGATGGCGTGATCGACCTGCTCCATATAAGTCTTGGCGCCGCTGCCGAAGGTATATAACGCGAATTTCATAAAAATCTCTCCTTATGTTAGCGAAAACGATCAGTCGATCGATTTGTCAAGCACAAAGCGCTTGATCTTCTTCGAGGTGTTCTTTTCGAACTCCTCCTGGCGGATCTTGACCTTACCGATCGCCTTGTAGGAAACCGTGCGGGCATTGATCTTGCGGACCTCTTCCTCAAAATACTTCTGCACGTCGGTGACCCCATCGGCCGTAAGCATCTCAAAATCGGGATAGATCTCAGCCACGATCACCTCAAGCTCGGGGCGACTCTTGCTTTCCCCGGCGTAAACGACGGCTTCGTTGACCCCGCGTACACGCGAAAGCTCGCATTCGATCTCCTCGGGGTATACGTTCTTTCCGTTCGAGAAGATGATCAGGTTCTTCAAACGGCCGGTAATATAGATCCAGCCCTCCTCATCCAGGCGCCCGTAGTCGCCGGTGTGGAACCAGCCCTCCTCGTCAAAGACCGCGGCGGTCGCCTCGGGGTTGTTATAGTAGCCCATCATAACGTTCGGGCCCTTGACGCAGATCTCACCCTCGCCGTTTTCGTCGGGGTTGTCGATGCGGACCTGCTCCCCGATGATCGGGGTGCCGACGCTGCCTGCCTTTTGGAACTTGTTTCGGTTACAGGAGATCAGCGGCGCGCATTCGGTGATGCCGTAGCCGTTCAGAATGGTAAGGCCGATCGCGTCAAAGGTATCGATGATATCCTGATTCAGGGCCGCGCCGCCGCAAATGACCATCTCGAGCTTACCGCCAAAGGCCGAAAGCACGCTGGCAAAAAGCTTGCGGCGAAGGTCGATGCCGACCTTGCGAAGCCCGTTCGAGATCTTCATCATTTTGCGAAGCAATTTGGCCTTGCCCTCCTTTTCGGCGGTGGCCCAGATGCGCTTATAGAAGGTCTCCACGAACAGGGGAACCAGAATCAGGTGCGTCGGCTGGACCTCCTTCAGCTCTCCCAAGAGATAGCGAAGGCCGCTGGAGATGCAGATCTCCGATCCCTGCGCGAAGTGACCGACGAAGTTAACCGTCGAGCAGAAGGTGTGATGCGGGGGAAGCACGCACATCGTGCGGGGGGTAATGGCAAAGTTGTACATGCCCTGTGTCATATCCGAAACGATATTGGTCTGCGAAAGCATGACCCCCTTACCGGAGCCCGTCGTGCCCGAGGTAAAGACGATGGTGGCAAGACGGTCGGGATCGATTTCATAATCGTAATAGGCGTTGTCACCGCCCGCGAACAGGGCGCCGCCGCGCTTGATAAGCCCGCCAAAGCCCTCCTCGGTCATATTATCCTCCGAAAGCGAGAGCAGGGTGATATCCAGCCCTTCGATCGCCTTCTGGGCCTTTTCCAAGCTTTCTTCACCCACAAAGGCGTAGGAGCATTCGGCGCTTTTAAGGATATAGGCCATATCCTCGGGCGGAAGCTCCTTATCGATCGGGACGGTGACGGCGCCGATCGACATTAAAGCGTAATAGGAGATCATCCAGGAATAAGAGGCCGCGCCGATGATAGCTACGCGCTTGTCGGTCAGCCCCATCGCCAGAAGGGCGGTGCCCAGGTCACGCTGGTCGCACTTGGCTTCCTCGTAGGTCTTCGTGGCCCACTCCTTGTCGTGGGGATCCTTCTTGTAGGATACCGCGGGCTTATTCGGGAATTTCTTGGCAACATTTTCGGTCATGATACGGAAATCACGGAAGACCGTGGTCTCGTACAGCGGATAATTTTTTTGTTTCATAACAAAAGATCCTTTTACAAATTTGGATTTCAAAGGGGATAAAACCAATTTATTATACTACATTCTTGTTGAAATGTCAACCCTTTCGCCCTTTTGACACCCCTCGAAAAAGAAAAATGAAAAATTTTCAAAAACCCCTTGCATATTCCGAAAAAGTGTGCTATACTATCATCTGTTCGGAGGCATAGCTCAGTTGGTTAGAGCGCATGCTTGACATGCATGAGGTCATAGGTTCAACTCCTATTGTCTCCACCAAAAAATAACGGCTTCATAATGAAGCCGTTATTTTTTTATCCAAGCCGACGAAGGAGGCTTGGTATGGCATCAACGCCCACGGGCGTTGAATGGAATCACGGCAACGCCGTGTATGGCATCGGCCATAGGCCGTATACTTTCGTCGGCTTGATTCCATACCGTCTTCGACGGATTCCATACGCTCGCTTCGCAAGCGATTCCATACCGCAACGAGTTGCGGATTGAATACGAGCGCAGCGAGTGCTTCATATTGGCCTTGGCCGATGCTTCATTAGCAAGCCGTTATTTTTTTATCCAAGCCGACGAAAGGGGCTTTATATGGCATCAACGCCCTCGGGCGTTGAAAGGAATCACGGAAACGCTGTGCTTACTTCCTCGTTGTTTTTTACATCAAATTCGGGAAAACAAAGCAAATAGTAGTCACACTCGTCGCAACAGCATTCATAGCCGTGTGCTCCGTTGCCAAGACAAACAGTCGCCTTTCCGGGCGTGATCTCTATGCCGGTAATATCGATCACCGTTTTAGGAATATCTTTACCCATGCATTCATGTTATAGCATATAAAAAGTGCGCCCCCAAAGGAACGCACCGAAAAAATGCTTCCCCCTTCAATTGTTGCCACACGAATTGCTCCCCAATAACGGAAAGAGAAAAGAGAGAAAACACTTTTTACCAAAGTATTAAGGACAGAGAACCGAAAGCTCTGTCCTTTTTATCAAAAATGAGTTTTCCTTGTGGACTTGCTTACTGCGCCCCGAGCAATTCCTTATTGATAAGGTTGATCATGATCGAGGTGTTGAGGTTGATGGCGTCCTCGGGGTAGACGGTTTTGATATAGCCGTGCCAGTATTCCTTCTTGAATTCCTCGGTGATCTCTTCAACCGTTTTGCCGGCCGAGAGGGCCTTTTGGATCGCCTCGGCGGTCTTTTTGGCCGCTTCCTTCATATGCGAAAGGAAAAAGCTTGTTTGCTCCTCGTCAAGCGGGCCGTAGTGGGGGGATACCATGCGCTTGATCGGCAGCTTTTCCACCTTTTCGATCGAAGCAAGCGAATCGGCGTAGCTGACGAGGAAGGAGGGAACGATGGTCTTTTCTCCGTCATACACCCCCAGCGTTTCGCTGGAGAGAAGGAGCCCCTCCTCCTCCGAGAAGAAGCCGACCGAGCAGCGCGTGTGCCCGGGAAGTGCCAGCACGCGGAAGGAGAGCCCGCCCGCCTTCACGACGTCCCCGTCGTTTACGGGAATATCGACCCGCAGCTCGTCCCCCAAAAATTCATAATCGGTGATGCCGCATTTTTCGGCGTGCTTCGAGTCCAGCTCCCGCATGACTCTCTTGGCGCCGTCCCGCTTGAAGATGCCCGCCGCGTATTCGCCGGCGACCACCGTGGCATTCGGGTAATGCCGTAAAACGGCGGCACAGCCGAGGGCGTGGTCGTAGTGTGAGTGCGAAAGGAAAATAAAATCCAGCGGCCTCTCACCGAGGACCGCCTTGATCCTTTCGGCAACACCGTGGCCCGAAAAGCCGAAGCCCACGTCGTGCAGAATGCTTACTTTTCCGTCGTCCAGCAGAAAGGCGCTGTCGCCCTCCACGCTTCGTACGTCATAGATCTTGATAGCCATATCGTTTCCTTCTTTCGGTCCTGTGTTTTTTGGTCTTTAAGCTTAAAGAATGCGCGTGATCTCCTCCAACGATCGGACGGTGTAGGTGATGCGCATATCGGCGGGGATCGGCTTTCCCGCGGGGTTATAGAAGCAGGTCCGCATCCCGAAGCGGATCCCTCCCGCCATATCCGAGGAAAGCGAGTCGCCGATCACCGTGACCTCGGAGGGCAGAAGCGCTTGCGCGGCCCCTTCATTCAGGCGCTGCATACAAACGCGGAAGAAATCCTCACTCGGCTTTTGAAAGCCGATCTCCTCGGAGATGAACAGATGAGAGAAAAAGGGGAGCATCCCGCTTATTTTCAGGCGATTCACCTGCTGGTGATACGGGCCGTTGCTGGCGGCGCAAAGAATGTATTTTCGGTTAAGATAGCGCAAAAGATCGATGGCGCCCTTTTCGGGAATGGCGCTGTCATATAAGCGGTCCCGAAAGTATTTTTCAAAGGCCTCGCCGTCTGCCTTTATCCCAAGATTTGCGAAGATCTTGCTCCAGCGGGTCCTTTTTAATTCCGCAAAATCGATCTCGCCCCGCTCCAGCGCTTGCCATAAGCCGCTGTTGATTTGGGTGAACACGTCGAACATGCGGTCTTCATAGCGGCCGATCCCGAATTGCGGGAAGCCGCTTCTCATCGCGTCCTTTACATACTCGTCAAAGCTTAAAAGCGTATTGTCAATATCCAAAAAGATTGCCTTCAAAATGCGGTTTTCCTCTTCTGTTTATCATTTTTGGCCGCCGATCAGATGCCGTGGGGCTTATCGGTATAAAGGTCCTCGCGGTAGGTGAGCGGCTCTTCGATCCCAAGGAGGGGCAAAAGGCAGGAAAGCACGCGGTTGGTAAAGGCCTCGGTCCCCCGGGGGGTATAGTAGTGCACGGGGTCGGAATGCGCCTCGTCGGGAAGCGCTTTTGAAAACGAATACAGATCGTTGATCAGAAAGCCGTGCTTCTTGGCGATCTCTGTCGCTACGGCGTTATATTTTTCAATATCCTCGTTATAGCGCATAAAATTGCGGTGCATCTTTTCGGATTGCACGCTTGTTGAGGTAGCGAAAACGACCGTCGCGTTCGGGCAAAGCTTTTTTATGCGCACGCAGATGCGGTCGATGTAATAGGCATACATCTCAAGGGGGGTATGCACGTCCTCCTCGAACAGGCGCAAGCAATCCCAAAGCCCCGCGTTCCAATGGACAAGGTCGATCTCCTCTCCCTTAATGTCCTTCAAATACTCGTGAAAAACACGCAAAAGGTAGGAGGAAAAACGGGCGCTGTCCGCCGTCAGAATGACGTTTGCGTGCCCCTCTAAGGTCTTTTTGACCGATTTATCGTAGCCCGCGCGGATCGAGTCGCCGACGAGCAACACGTTTTTCATAGCTTTCTCCTTTAAAACGGTTGGTTTCCAAGCTTTACTATAGCACAAAAGGCGGGGGAACGCAAGGATGTTTTTTGATCAAAAACCGTTTTGGGTGGCATAAAAAGCGCTTGGGGAAGCGGTCAAAGCCGCTTTTCGTTATAGACCGCCCGTGCGCCGCCGATAAATTTCGGGCGGGTGCGGGCGGCAAGAACGGTTGCCTCGCCGATTCGGTTGTTCATAAGGCGAAGCGGCACCGCGACCCTTTTCAGATGCATACCGATTAGGGTGAAGCCGATGTCGATCCCCGCGTCGGCGCGGATCTCCTCCACGATGATGGGATGACGGAAGCGGGCATAGGCCGCCGTGGCCATCGAGCCGCCCGCCTTCGGCTGCGGGATGACGTTGACCTCCTCCGCCGTGGGCAGCGCTTCTTTTTCTATAACGATCGCGCGGTTGAGATGCTCACAGCATTGAACAGCCAGATGGATCCTCTTGCCCGCGGCCACCTCGTAAAGGGCCTCAAATACGGCTTCGGCGACCGCGGGGCTTGAGTCGGTGCCGATCCTTGCCCCCACGATCTCGCTGGTGGAGCAGCCGATCACCACGGTATCCCCCGCTTTAAGGGCGGCCGCCTCGCAAAGCTCTGTCATGACCGCCTTTGCCTGCAGAATAAGCTTTTCCTTCATTTTTTATGCTCCTATCGAATGTGAACTTTTTTTCTTTTTGCCTTAAATTTGTCAAAAATGCAAAAAATACTATACAAATCAGCCCTTTGCTGCCCACAGCGCAAGCTGGGTGAGAATGGGGGTAAGGCTCTTTGTTTTATCGGTGATCTCGTATTCCACGCGGATCGGGACCTGTAAGTATTCCGAGCGGCGGACAAGACCGTCATGCTCCAGCTCCTGCAGGGACCTTGCAAGCATGGTGTTGGAGATGCCCTTGATCTTACGTAAAAGCTCGTTGTAGCGGACCGCCCCATCGACGCTCAGCGAGCAAAGGATCGAAAGCTTCCACTTCCCGCCGATCATTTCCATCGCGTGCTGAAGCGGGCACGCCTCGGTGCAGGGGCAATTATGACTGGTGGCCATATTGATTTCCTCCGGTGATCATTTTTTTCTTACCTACTCAAGATAAACTGCGTAATTGACACGCCGCTCTATCAATAATATAATTATAGCAGGTAAGAAATGTAAAGTAAAGAACAATTTTTGATTTTGGGAGGTTTTTTCTTTGAGCACCTTTAATCTGGCGGAATATTTGACCAAAGGGGTGGAAGGCTTGATGAAGAGCATTCTTCTTTCTACCCTTAAGGACCCGAAGGAGAGCGCGTTTATGCTGAAATACAGCCGCAGCGTAAAGGAAGCGGCCGCGATACGCGCAAGGCTTGAGGAGAAGGGAGAGCATATTCCCCCTTTCCTGATCGCAAGCATCACCGGCAGCTGCAATCTTCATTGCGCGGGCTGCTATGCCCGCCATAATCATGCCTGCTGCGATTCTTCCCCCGTTGGGCAATTAAGCGATGGGGAATGGCTGAAGATATTTACCGAGGCGAAGGCGCTTGGCATCAGCTTTATCCTTCTCGCGGGTGGGGAGCCGATGATGCGCCGTGATGTGATCGCGGCGGCGGGGCTTGTTCCCGAGATCCTTTTTCCGATCTTCACCAACGGAACGATGATAGACGATGCATACCTTTCGCTTTTTGAAAAGCATCGCAATCTTGTCCCCATCTTCAGCATCGAGGGGCATCGGGAAAAGACCGATTCCCGACGGGGCGAGGGGGTATACGCAAGGCTTACCGAGGGGATGGAGCGGATGCGGGAAAAGCGCTTGATCTTCGGTGCCTCGGTAACGGTTACCCGAGAAAACCTCGAAGAGGTATTCTCCCCCGATTTTGTGAAGGATCTGTATAGGCGCGGCGGCAAGGTGGTGTTCTACGTGGAGTACGTTCCCGTCAGTGCTTCGACATCCGCGCTCGCCCCCACCGATGAGGAACGAGCCCTTATGGAGAAAAAAATGGCCGATCTTCGCGCGGCCTTCCCCGATATGATCTTTATCGCCTTCCCGGGAGACGAGAAGGGCTCGGGCGGGTGCCTGGCCGCGGGGCGCGGCTTCTTCCATATCAATTCGCACGGCGGGGCAGAGCCCTGTCCCTTCTCGCCCTATTCCGACATCAACGTGCGCGACACCTCTCTTCGGGAAGCCTTGGGGTCCAAGCTCTTCCGCGCCCTGCAAAGCGAAAGCATTCTGACGGGTGAGCATACGGGCGGCTGTGTCTTGTTTGAGCAGAAGGATAAGGTGAAAGAGATCCTGCAAAGAGGCGATCGGGATCTGTGAATTTAAAATAATATGAAATAAGGAGAAAAATATGAAGATCGCGATTCGTTATTATACCCGCTCGGGCAATACCCAAAAATTGGCGGAGGCGGTGGCCGAAGCGCTCTCTGTCGAGGCCAAGGACGTAAGTCACCCCTTGACCGAAAGGGTCGATATTCTGTTTCTCGGCGCTTCCTATTACGGCTTCGACGCGGACGACGCGGTAAAACGCTTCATCACCGAGAACAGGGAGTATATCGGGAAGATCGTTTGCATCGGCACCTCCGCTATGCTGCGATCCATGAGAAAGCCGATCGCCAGGGTCGCTTCCAAGGTCGGGGTCGCCGTGGCCGACGAGGAGTTTCATTGCCGAGGTCGTTTCGGAAGGATCCACCGCGACAGACCGAACGAGAAGGATATCGCGGAAGTGAAAGAATTCGCCCTTGGGATCCTTAATTCTTCGAAATAAGCGAAAAAACGCCCCTCGCTTCCTGTGAAAGCGAGGGGCGTTTTTATTTAAAGAGAGGGTGCCGCTTTTATCTCATACCGACGTAGCCGCTTTCCTCGATGATATACTGTCCTTCGTCCGAAAGCATCCAGTTGATCAGCACCTCTACGTTGGGGTTTTCGTTCCCCTCGTAGGTGACGGCGTAAACAGGGGCAATAAGCGGGTAGACGTTGTGCCGTATGCTTGCGACGCTTGGCGCCACGCCGTTGACCGCGATCATCTTGATATCGGGGTGCTTGACGATGCCCTCTACGTAATAACGGAAGGAGTAGCCGATCGAGCTGGTTTGGTTTTTGTAGGTTGCCACTTGCTCGATAATGCCACCCATAAACCCGATGACCTCTTCTGTGTCGGGCTCAAGCATGGGGGTGTCGCCCATAAAGCGAAGCATCATGCTTTGGCTTCCGCTCCCCTCGTTCCGCTGAAAAGGAACGATCTCCTCGTCGTTCCCGCCGACCTCGCTCCAATTGGTGATCTCTCCCGCATAGATCCTTCGGATCTGCTCGGCGGTCAGCGAGGTGACGGGGTTATCCTTATGTACGAAGAAGACGAACGCTTCCCAGCCAAGCTGGGTATATTTGAAGGTCGTGCCGCATTCCTCGGCGTAGGCTACCTGCTCCGCGGAGGGGGCGGCGCCGATGAAAATATCGGTTTTCTTTTCGGCCAGCTTTTCGTAGCCGCCGACCGTGTTGTTGTATTCAAATACCCCATCGTAGAGTGTAGTCGTATTCGGATAGACCGCGTTAACAAAGGCGGAATACACCGGGAAGGCCGCCGTTGCCCCGTCGATGATCGGCAGATCGTCGGTAAGCTTCAGTGTTTTACTGTCGTATTTTACGATCTTGCTTTCATCGGTAAAGGGAAGATATTCGTCCACGTAAATAGAGGGCGCCGTATTAATGCTTTCGGGCCCGAAGATCAGCTTCAAAAGAGAGCAAGAGGATAAGGAAAACAGGCAAACGAGCGCGAGAGCCAGAGAAAGAACCTTTTTCATACGGGTACCGCCTTTCTGTATTGCTTTTGTTTAATAAATTATATCATATCAGTCCCCGTTTTGTCAACCGTGCCCACCTTCCGCATTTCACCGCGGGATAGTTGGGTATTCGCCGTTGGCGAAGATTTTTCGCCGAGAAATCGCCTCGCGAGCGGGCGATGTTCTTTCGGCTCAAATGTGAACCAACGCCTTTGCCGACGGCAAAGGCTTGCTTCAAAAGTTGGAACTATCCCAACCAACCAAAAGGGGCTGCGCGAGGCAGCCCCTTTTGGTTGGCTGAGCGTGGTGGACGTGAATTGAACCGCCGCCCCAAAGATTTTTATGAGGGTATTGACAAGGATCCGAGAATCGGTTATAATAATAACGGAGAGCACCGATGACGGTCGCCTCCTTCAAGTAAGTTAAAGAGATAACCGCCTGATGTTGGAAGCAGGGGGGGTTATTTCTTTTTTATTTGTCACGTCGATTATCGAAATACTCGGCGAGAGCGATAAGCAAGGACAGAAACATCAGTAATTCTACCAATGTGATGTACATGGTTACCACCTCCCTCCATTTTATTGAAGGGAGAAAAAGAAACTTTCGCTCCCTTCACAGAAGGGAAGCAACCGCCACCGTATGGTGCTCTTCGGGTACATGAGGTACCATAATTATTATACCATATTCGACATATTAAGTCAAGGTTGCTGTCTGTTTTTAAAAGACCTTTTTTGGCAAAGGCGAGCCGTGAAAAGCTCGCCTTATAGTTTTGCGTTAAAATTTGTATTATTGAAGTTGAAATGAAAATATTATTTTTTCGATATTCTTTTGCTTCTATAAGTACATTCTCCGCTTCACTATAACGTATATCAAAGTGCTTAACCAGCATTTGTTTAATCTTCTCATCTTCAGTTTTCAAATCCAATAAAATATCTACCGTTTTGCATACGCCGTAGGTTACCATCCTTTCATCAATTACACCTCCGACAATTTCTCTAACAAAATCCAAACCTTTACCCATGATCGATCCTTTCCCTAAAAATATGTATTTGAAAAGCAATCCTTCAATGCAGTAGCAGAAAGGCTAAATTTATTGATTAAGAAAGATGTGCCCGAATTGCGGCAGAAAGCTCGTCCGCAAAATTATCTGGAATTTTCGAATCATCGTTTTGGCAGTGAACCCACCAATAATTCCCGGTAATACTTCCAAAATCGTTAAAATCCAGTTTAAAAGACCATGTGTCAATTCCACTTACTGTTCTCACTGTACCTGTTACAAACTGTTCGTTTGTTGAAACAGAAAGGCGTTTGAAGGGCTGTGCCACTCGATTTACAATTTCACAAAAATCTTCTTCGGTCAATTTTTCCGTAAAGATAACAGGAGTGTGTTGACGATGGTATTCCCTCATTCGCGCTTCTTCTGCTCTTGCAATATCTTCGTCGCTAGAAATAATCCCCAAAGTAATCTGATGTAAAAATTGCCGAATAAGTCCCATAAGTTTTCTCCTATGTAACGGATTTGTATTTACTCAAAGTATGCTTTATATTATATTTTAGCACACATTGATAGACATTTCAAGCATCACTATAAAATTTGCTTTCACACTATAAACTCCCCCATTGGCACCGTGGCGTGTGCTTGTCTTGATACAAGTCGGCTTGCCGCCGATCAGCAAGCTATCGTCGCTCTGCGCCGAGAATGTGAACCAACGCCTTTGCCGACGGCAAAGGCTTGCTTCAAAAGTTGGAACTATCCCAGCCAGCAAAAAAGGACTGCCGAAGCAGTCCCTTTAACTTTTGCAAAAAATGAAGGAGGATAGTTGGGTATTCGCCGTTGGCGAAGATTTTTCGCCGAGAAATCGCCTCGCAAGCGGGCGATGTTCTTTCGGCTCAAATGTGAACCAACGCCTTTGCCAACGGCAAAGGCTTGCTTCAAAAGTTGGAACTATCCCAACCAACCAAAAGGGACTGCGCGAGGCAGCCCCTTTTGGTTGGCTGGGATAGTTGGATTTGAACCAACGAAATGCCAGAGTCAAAGTCTGGTGCCTTAACCGCTTGGCTATATCCCAATAACGCCGAAAGTATATCATACTTTTCTGCTTCTGTCAATCACCTTTTCGAATTATTTTTCGTTTTCGGGGAAAAGAAAACGGGGGGGCAAGGGGCGGTTTCGGGCTTTTCTTCTTGCTTTTTCGTATGGGTTGTAGTACAATGAATAAAAAGCGTTGGGGAGGGATAGGCGATGAAGGAAAATACCCCTTTTGAGATCGAACGGAAATTCCTGATCGAAAGGCCAAGAGAAGCGGAGCTTCTTTCGGTGAAGGGCGCTTTCTGCGACGAGATCACGCAGACCTATCTCCTGTGTGAGGCGGGGATCTCTCATCGGGTACGCCGCCGCATCCACGAGGGGGCGGTCTCCTATACCGAGACCAAGAAGATCCCCGTTACCGCGCTTCGCTGCATAGAAGAGGAAAGAGAGATCGGGAAAGAGGAATACGAGGCGCTTTTGCGCGATGCCGATCCCTCGCTTACCCCAATCGAAAAGAAGCGGTACGTCATCCCCTTTTGCGGGCGCCTGCTTGAGGTGGATATCTATCCCTTCTGGCAAAGAAGCGCGATCCTGGAGGTCGAGCTTCCCACCGAAAAGACGGCCATTTCTTTACCGCCCTTCCTTCGCGTGATCCGCGAGGTGAGTGGGGAGCTCGCCTACAAGAACCTTTCGCTCGCGAAAAGCGTTCCCGATGAGCCCTTGGAGCTTTGAAAAAGCGCCTTTTATAAAATAATAAGTAGAAAAATAAAAACAGAAAAAGCGCGTGAATTCGTTGTTTTATCGGCTTTTTGTCACTTTTTTAGAAAAAAGAGTGAAAAAAAGAGGCGATATTTCCCGAAAAAGGGCTTGCTTTTTCGGAACAAATCGTGTACAATTAAAAACAAGTTAACAGCAACAGAAGAATTCCAATATAAATTCGGAATATCGGCCCGAACGTTTCTACCGCACGCCAAAGCTGCGACTATTGGTTCCCTTTTGCGTTTTTTCCTTTTTTGGGGGCTTTTTGGCGGTTGTGCGAGGCAGACGGGTGTCTGCTTTTTTGATTTTTGGGGGAGCTATGAAAGCGCTTGAGGAGAAGATTAGAAAAGAGGGTATCGTTCTCAGCGAAGATATCCTGAAGGTCGGCAGCTTTTTGAACCAACAGGTCGATGCCGCCTTTATGATGGAGATCGGGCAGGAGATCGCCCGCCTTTTCCGTGAGGATAAGGTCGATAAGATCCTAACGCTGGAGTCCTCGGGCATCATCATGTCGGTGCCGGCGGCCGCCGCGCTCGGCGTTCCGCTTCTTATCGCCAAGAAAAGCGCCGCCTCGACCCAGACGGGGAAGACCTACGCTTCGAAGGTGACCTCGTTTACCCACGGAAATACGTATTTCGCCACGGTTGGCGCCGAGTACCTAAAGGCGGGAGAGCGCGTTCTGATCGTTGACGATTTTTTGGCCCGCGGGGCGGCTCTTGTCGGCCTTTGCGATATTATCAAGCAGGCAGGTGCCACGGCCGTTGGCGCCGCGATCGTGATCGAAAAGCAATACCAGGGCGGTGGGGACAAGCTCCGTGCCGAGGGCTTGCGTATCGAATCGCTTGCCAAGATCACGAAAATGAGCCCCCGAGAGGGCATCACCTTTGCCGACTGATCGGCCCATAGCGTTTACAAGGGGAAACACCCTGTAAATAAAAAACAAAAAAAACGGAGGAAACCCAAAATGAAAAGAATTCTTTCTTTGATCATGGTCGTTGCCATGCTTGCTACCGGGATGCTGATGTTTGCATCTTGCGGCGGTAAGAACCCCGGCGAAGTTAAGGCTGCTTTGATCGCCCTTCACGGAACCGACTCCACCTATGACAAGAACTTTATTGATGCTTTCAATCAGGCTTGCCAAAACAAGGGCCTGAAAGAGGGCAACTACAAGGTCATTGTCAACATCCCCGAAGGCACCGAGTGCTACAACGAGGCTGCGAACTTCGCCGATGAAGGCTTTGACATCGTCTTCGCCGATTCCTTTGGCCATGAGTCGTTTATGATCCAGGCTGCCAAGGAATTCCCCGAGGTTCAGTTCTGCCACGCCACCGGTACGCGTGCTCACACCGAGAACCTTGCCAACTTCCAGAACGCCTTTGCCTCGATCTACGAGGGCCGTTACCTTGCGGGTGTTGCCGCCGGTATGAAGCTTGTTGAGCTTTACGGTGATGCCGAGGGCAACGTCAGCGATGCCAACGCCAAGATCGGCTACGTCGGCGCCTTCCCCTATGCCGAGGTTAAATCGGGTTACACCTCCTTCTTCCTGGGTGTTCAGTCCATCGTTCCCAATGCCACGATGGAAGTTCGCTTCACCAACTCCTGGTACAGCCCGCTGAGAGAAAAGACCGCTGCCGAGGCTCTGATCGCCTCCGGCTGCAAGCTCATCTCGCAGCACGCCGACTCGATGGGTGCCCCCAATGCCTGTGAGACCGCCGGTGTTCCCAACGTGGCTTACAACGGTACTACCGGTAAGGAAAACACCTTCATCATCGCTTCGAAGATCAACTGGATCCCCTACTTCGAATATATGCTTGACTGCGTCATTAACGGCGAGGACATCATGACCGACTACACCGGCACCATCGCGACCGGCTCGGTCGAGATCACGGTTCTCGGCGACGCTGCTGCCGACGGCACCCAGGCTAAGCTGAACGAGGTCAAGGCCGCGCTTCAGAACGGTACCCTCAAGGTCTTCGATTGCTCGAAGTTCACCGTAAACGGCCAGCACCTCACCACCTACAAGGCTGACGTTGACGATGCCGGAGATTTCATTCCCGAGACCGAGGTCATTAAGACCGAGGGCGGCGTCACCTACTTTGCCGAAAGCTTCTTCCGCTCGGCTCCTTACTTCGACATTGACATCGACGGTATCACCATCGGCTCCAATGTTGATAACATCCCCGAGTTCGAATAAAAAAGCATAACGCTGTAAGCATAATGGCGGAGCCTTGGCTCCGCCTTATGCCGTCTTTTAGCCCCCGACCTATTTCCCTTTACGGAGGAAAAAAACGTGGAAAAACAATCCATTATCGAGCTGCAGGGCATTACCAAAAGATTTGGTAAGGTGCTTGCCAATCACAATGTCACCATGGATATTCGCAAGGGAGAGATCCTTTCGGTCCTTGGTGAAAACGGATGTGGAAAAACCACCCTGATGAATATGATCGCGGGGATCTATTATCCCGATGCGGGTAGGATCCTTATCAACGGCGAGGAGGCGAAGATCACCTCTCCCCGCGATGCCTTTTCCTATAAGATCGGTATGATCCATCAGCACTTTAAGCTGATCGACGTTTTTTCGGCCACCGAAAACATCGTTTTGGGTGTTGCGGATGGCAAATACAACCTGAAAGAGGCAAAAGCCCGTATTCTTTCGATGAGCGAAAAATACGGTTTTCATATAGATCCCGACAAAAAGATCCACGAAATGTCGGTTTCCGAAAAGCAGACGGTAGAGATCATCAAGGTGCTTTACCGCGGCGCGGGTATCCTGATCCTGGATGAGCCGACGGCGGTTCTCACCCCCCAGGAGATCCGTACGCTTTTTTCGGTTCTGCGCGCCATGCGTGAGGACGGAAAATCGATCGTTATCATTACGCATAAGCTGAACGAGGTCATGGAGATCTCCGACCGTGTGGCCATTCTTCGCAAGGGTGAGCATATCGCCACGGTCAATACCGCCGAAACGAACGAGCAGGCGCTGACCGAGATGATGGTCGGCCAGAAGATCGAGCTGAATATCGACCGCCCCTTACCCAAAAACGTAGCGGACAGGCTTGAAATAAAGAACCTTTCGCTCGTGAACGCGGAAGGGATCGAGGTCCTTCACGATATCAACTTTACGGCGCGCTCGGGCGAAATTCTCGGTATTGCGGGTATCGCGGGAAGCGGCCAGCGAGAGCTTTTGGAGTCGATCGCGGGGCTGAAGCAGCTTGCTTCGGGCGAGATCATTTTTACCCGCCCCAAAAAAGGCCTTCCCGTATCCTTCTATCACAAAACGCTGGCCGAGGTCAAGGCGCTTGCCGCCGAAGGGAAGTTCCATTACGAGGACGGCTCGCTTGTCAGCTTTGAGGGAAAGAGCAATAAGGAGATCCGCAGCCTCGTTAATGAAGGGAAGGTTCTTTTCAACGAGGATGACGTGATGAGCCTGCGTGACAAAACACCGCTTCAGATCCGTGAGGTCGGCGTTCGCCTTTCCTTTGTTCCCGAGGACCGCCTTGGTATGGGCCTTGTCGGCAATATGGATATCGTTGACAACATGATGCTTCGCAGCTACCGCCGCGGCAAATCGGTTTTTGTTGACCGCCATAAGCCCTCGGAGCTTGCCGATACCATCATCAAGGACCTGCAGGTCTCGACTCCCGACAGCCACACCGCCGTCCGTAAGCTTTCGGGCGGAAACGTACAAAAGGTTCTTGTCGGGCGCGAGATCGCGGCGGCGCCCGCCGTCCTGATGGCGGCCTACCCCGTACGGGGCTTGGATATCAATTCGTCCTATACCATTTATAATCTTCTCACCAAGCAGAAGGAAAAGGGCGTTGCCGTTCTTTTCGTTGGCGAAGACCTTGACGTATTGTTGGCGCTTTGCGACCGCATCATGGTCATCAGTGGCGGGCGGATCACGGGGATCGTGGATGCCCGTACCGCCAAGAAGGACGAGATCGGCCTTCTGATGGTAAAATCCGAAAAGAAGGAGGAGGCAAAAGCATGAAAGAAAACGAGCATATCAAAAAAGAACCGTTTTTTCATATTGTAAAGCGGGATAGTCTGACCCCGAAAAAGAAGGTGCTTCTGTACGCTCTTACCATTTTCCTCGGCCTTTTGGTGGGGGGGTTCATTTGCTCTCTCCTTTCTAAGAAAAACACGATCGACTTCTTCGTCTTCCTTTTTGAAGGCTCCTTAGGCTCGTCGCGCCGTATATGGGTGCTTTTGCAGGATACGGCCCTGCTTCTCGGTGTTTCGCTGGCCTTGGTTCCCGCCTTTAAGATGAAGTTCTGGAACCTTGGCGGAAACGGGCAGATCTTAATGGGTTGCCTTGCCTATGTTGCCTGTATGTTTTATCTCGGCGGAAAGGTTTCGGATATCGTCGTGGTGCTCCTCGGTCTTATTGCGGGCGTTTTGGCCGGTGCCATCTGGGCGCTGATCCCCGCGATCTTTAAGGCCTTCTTCGATACTAACGAATCTCTTTTTACCCTGATGATGAACTATATCGCCTCAGGTCTTATTTGGATGTTCCTTACGATATGGCTCAAAAACGGGGAAACCATGCTCAGGCCCATTGAAAAGGGGAATATTCCGGAGCTTGGAAACAAATATCTTTTGCCCATTATCATCTTCTTTCTGCTTGCTGTTGCGATGTATGTATACCTTAAATACAGTAAGCAAGGATATGAGATCTCGGTCGTTGGTGAAAGCACCAAGACCGCACGCTATATCGGCATTAACGTCAAAAAGGTCATCATCCGCACCCTGATCCTTTCGGGTGCGATCGCGGGTCTTGTCGGAGCTGTTCTTGGCGGCGCTATCGAGCACACGGTTGCCGCTGATACCGCCAAAAACATGGGCTTTACCGCCATTATGACGGCTTGGCTCGCCAATTTTAATCCGCTGGTCATGATCGCCTCCTGCTTCTTTATCTCCTTTATCTCCAAAGGAATGGTTAAGGTCAGAAGTGAATTTGGCTTTACCAGCGGCGCGATCTCAAACATCGTTGTCGGTGTTGTGTATTTCGCGGTTATCAGTGTGTCTTTCTTCATCACCTATCGTATCGTTTTCCGTGACGGTGCCTTTGACGGCATAAAAAGATTTTTCGGTAAAGGAAGCAAAGAGGGAAAGGAGGGCGACGCATGATTTCCTTTTTGGTTGGCGCGATCGCGCTTTCGACGGTATTCCTTTTCGGGTGTGTCGGTGAGATCCTTACCGAAAAGGCGGGGCACTTAAACCTCGGTATCCCCGGCATTATGTGCGCAGGAACGGCAGGCGGCTGCTATGCCATTACGTTATATATGCGCACGCTTTCCGATCCCCGTGAGGCCTCGTGGCTTCTCCTTATTCTTTTCTCCGTCGTGCTTGGCTTTTTGTTTGCGGCGGCTCTTGGCGGCATTTACGGGATTTTGACCGTATCGCTTCGCTGTAATCAGAATATCACGGGCCTAGCCATTACGATCTTTGGAAACGGCTTTACCCAATTTTTTATGGAAACCTTTGTCGCAAACGGAGATGTTGATCAAGCCAATTTACAGATTGCGGGTAAGATCGTTTCAGAGCACGTGCCCTTTGCCGATTCACTCGGCGCTATTGGAAAAATTTTTCTTTCTCATGGTGCTTATGTGTATTTAGCCATTGCGGTGGCTATTCTTGCCGCTTGGTTCTTAAAGAAAACACGGGCGGGGCTGTATCTGCGCGCCGTCGGGGAAAATCCCGCAACGGCAGACGCCGCGGGCATTAACGTGACCGCCTATAAATACGGCGCGATCCTTGTCGGCAGCGGTATTGCGGGCCTTGGCGGTGTCTTTTATATTATGGACCTTAACAAAGGCTGCTGGGAAAACGCCGCTACCATCGAAGGGCTTGGGTGGCTTTCGATCGCATTGGTTATCTTCACACTGTGGAAGCCGAACCTCAGTATCCTCGGCTCGTTTGTTTTTGCCGCTTTGTATATCGTAGCCGAATATCTCAATGGAAACAGCACGCAAAAGGAGCTTTTCAACTTGATCCCTTACGTGATGACGATCGTCGTTCTGATCTTCACCAGCATCAAGGGAAGCAAGAACAGTCAGGCGCCCGCCTCGCTCGGCTTGCCGTACTTCCGAGAGGAGCGTTGAAAAAGGGCTATCTATTTAGGCATAAACGCAAACAAAAAGGAGATATGCTGTTTTTGCAGTATATCTCCTTTTAGCATCTTCGTAATTCTGATGCGTTTAAGGTTGAAAAACCAAGGCTTTTCTGCCAACGGATCGTATTTTGTTTGCTATTGCCGTTTTCGTTTTTCGACGTACCCTCCGTACGCCTGTCAAAACGAAGAACGGCAATTTCTGCTCTAAATCCGTATGCTCCGGGATCCCCCACTCATTAAGAATCAGCTTTTTAGGAGATTTAGTTTTTTCTCGCTTTTTCTTGAATTCTTAATGAGACGGTCCCTTGCCCCTTGCAAAAGGAAAATTCCTGTGTTATACTATATAAGATAAGCAATTTTAGGAAAGGAGAAGAGTATGGTTACGGTAACCGGTGTTGAGAAGCGCTCTCGCGCCGCCCGCGCGCGGATCCGTGTCGGCGATATTCTCCTTTCGATCAACGGCCACGAGATCCGTGACGTTCTCGACTATCGCTTTTATCTGTCCGAGCGGGAGGTAGAGCTTTTGCTTCACCGCGGCGAAAAGCTGATAAAAAAGAAGATCAAAAAGGATACCTACGACGATATCGGCCTTTGCTTTGAAAGCGCCCTGATGGATAAGAAGCAGTCCTGCAAAAATCATTGCGTCTTCTGCTTTATCGATCAGCTGCCAAAGGGCATGCGTGAAAGCCTGTATTTTAAGGATGATGACGCGCGCCTTTCCTTCCTTCACGGCAATTACATCACCCTTACCAATCTGAAGGATGAGGATATCGACCGTATCCTTGCGATGCATATCTCCCCGATCAACGTGTCTGTGCATACCACCAACCCTGCCCTTCGGGTCGAAATGATGAAGAACCCGCGTGCCGGGGAGGTGCTTTCCTATCTTGACCGCTTGGCAGAAGGCGGCATCACGCTTCGCGGCCAGATCGTTCTGTGCCGTGGGATCAACGATGGGGAGGAGCTTATGCGGAGCCTATCCGATCTTGCGGGGCTTTATCCCGCGCTTGACAGCGTATCGGTCGTGCCCGCGGGGCTCACCGATCACCGAGACGGCCTTGCGCCGCTTACCCCCTTTGATAAGGAGAGCGCCGAGGAGGTCATTCAAGCGGTTGAGGCCTTTGCCGAGGGACACTTGAAAGAGAAGGGAAGCCGCCTTGTCTATCTTGCCGATGAATTTTATCTTCTGGCGGGAAAGGACATGCCGCCCGAGGAAGCGTACGAGGAATACCCCCAGATCGAAAACGGGGTGGGGATGACCCGCTCGTTTTATGAGGAAGCGATGATCGGCCTTGCGCAAGATCTGCCACACCTTGCAAAAAAGCGTCGTATCTCGTTGGCGACGGGTGTTGCATCGACCCGCCTTATGCAAAGTATCGTTGACAAAGCGTGCGAAAAAGAAGAGAATTTGTCCTGTTCTGTCTATACGATAGAGAACAGGTGGTTTGGAAAGAATATCACCGTATCGGGCCTTTTGACCGGCCACGACATCGGCGAGCAGCTAAGCGGCAAGGAGCTTGGCGAATGCCTGATCCTCCCGCGGAACACCCTGCGCGCCGACGGAGATCTGTTTTTGTGCGGGATGAGCCCCGAGGAGCTTTCAGAGCAGCTCTCGGTTCCGATCGTTTTTGTGGAAGAGGACGGGGCGGCCCTCATCGAGGCCCTTTTTGGGGGAGAGGAGTAAAGAATGGGAAAGCCGATCGTGGCCGTCGTCGGGCGGCCGAACGTGGGGAAAAGCACCCTGTTTAATAAGATCATCGGGGAAAGGCGCTCGATTGTCGAGGATACCCCGGGGGTCACGCGTGACCGTATTTATGCCGACGCCGAGTGGAACGGCCGCCGTTTTCTTCTCGTCGATACCGGCGGTATCGAGCCGAAGACCGACGACGTGATCCTGAAGCAGATGCGCCTGCAGGCCGAGATCGCGGTCTCGACCGCCGACGTCATCGTTTTCCTTTGCGATATCCACGCGGGGGTGACGGCCGATGACCGTGATATCGCGGTGTATCTGAAAAAAAGCGGGAAGCCGATCCTTCTGGCCGTCAACAAGGTCGATAAGGTCGGGGCCCTGCCGCTGGAGTTTTACGAGTTCTACGAGCTGGGGCTGGAGAATGATCCGATCGCGATCTCCTCGCTTCACGGTACGGGGAGCGGCGATCTGTTGGACGAGATCGTTTCTCTGCTTCCGCCCGAGGAGGAGGAAGAGGAAGCCGAGGGAGTGATCGGGGTTGCCGTGATCGGAAAGCCGAATGCCGGTAAATCCTCGATCGTTAACCGCCTTATCGGGGAAGAGAAGCATATCGTTTCGGATATCCCCGGTACGACGCGCGATGCGGTCGACACCGCGTTTACGAATGAGCACGGCACCTTTAACCTGATCGATACGGCGGGTATTCGCCGTCATAGCAAGGTGGAGGACCGCATTGAAAAGGTCAGCGTGCTGCGGGCCAAGACCGCGGTCGAGCGGGCTGACGTTTGTCTTTTGATGATCGATGCCACCCAAGGCATCACCGAGCAGGACGAGAAGATCGCCGGCATCGCGCACGAGGCGGGCAAGGCCACCATCATCGTTGTCAATAAATGGGATCTTGTGGAGAAGGATAACGGAACCGTCAAGGAGTTTACCGATAAGATCCGCCTGGCCTTGGCCTATATGACCTACGCGCCGATCCTCTTTGTTTCGGCCAAGACCGGGCAGCGAACGCATCTCTTGTTTGAAAAGATCGTCGAGGTCTATGAGTCGGCCAAGCGCCGTGTGACCACGGGTATGCTGAATGATCTATTGAATGACGCGATCATAAGGGTCCAGCCGCCCTCGGACAAGGGGCGCCGCCTGAAGATCTATTATATGACCCAACCCGCGGTATCCCCGCCGACCTTCGTTATCTTCTGCAACAGCGCGGCGCTCTTCCATTTTTCTTATCAGCGGTACCTTGAGAACTGTCTGCGGGATAGCTTCGGCTTCCTCGGAACGCCCATTAAGATCGTTATTCGCCAGAAGGGCGAGGAGCTCCCCGACAATCTGTAAGGGGAAACCGCTTCGGTTTTATTTTTAGGAGTATCTATGTTTATTGATTCCATTAAAATTTATTTGAAGGCGGGGGACGGCGGTAACGGCGCCGTGACCTTCCACCGCGAAAAATACGTCGCGGCAGGCGGGCCCGACGGCGGGGACGGCGGCAACGGCGGCCACGTTATCTTCCGCGTCGACAAGGGAGCCAATACCCTGCTTGCCTTCCGCTATAAGCGCAAGTTCATCGCCGAGAGCGGTGAGGGCGGCCGCGGCGATAAGTTCCACGGCAAAAGCGGGGAATCGCTTTATATCCCTGTTCCGCAGGGCACGCTTATTCGAGAAGCGGAGACCGGCAGGATCATTCACGATATGTCGGACGGGGAGGACTTCATCGTTTGCCGCGGCGGCCGCGGCGGCTGGGGCAACCGCCATTTCGCGACCCCCACGCGCCAGATCCCGCGCTTTGCCAAAAGCGGCACCCGCGGGGAAGAAAGAGAAGTGCTGTTAGAGCTGAAGATGATCGCGGACGTGGGGCTGGTCGGCTTCCCGAACGTGGGAAAATCCTCGCTCCTTTCCCGCCTTTCCGCCGCAAGACCCAAGGTGGCCGATTATCATTTCACCACGCTTTCACCGAACCTTGGCGTCGTTCCCGCGGGGGACGGCGGCCACGGCTTTGTGATCGCCGATATTCCGGGGCTGATCGAGGGCGCGGCCGACGGCGCGGGGCTTGGGCATGATTTTCTTCGCCATATCGACCGCTGCCGCCTGCTGCTGCACGTCGTGGATATCGCGGGCACCGAGGGACGTGACCCCAAGGAGGATCTTTTAAAGATCGACCGTGAGCTTATGCTGTACAGCGAGGAGCTGGCTACCCGCCCCCAGATCGTGATCGCCAATAAGAGCGACGCTGTCGACCGCGAGGATCCCGCGGTCAAGGAATTTGAGGAATACGTTTCCTCGCTCGGCAGACGGCTGATCTTCGTTTCGGCCGCTACGGGAGAGGGGCTTCGGGAGCTGGTCAGGGCTACCGAGGAGGCGCTTCTTGATCTGCCCGGTATCACGGTGTACGAGCCCGAGGTCACGGTGGAGGAGCGTACGACCCGCGGCGCGGGACAGAAGGAGACCGTCATCCGTCAGGAGAACCGCGTCTTCTTCGTCGAGGGCGAGTGGCTGCGCAATCTTCTCGGTCAGGTCAATTTCGAGGATCGGGAGTCGATCGCCTTCTTCCAGCGCATCCTCTTGAAGGAGGGCATCATCGATCGCCTGCGTGAAAAGGGGATCGATGAGGGCGAGATCGTTAATATCTACGATTTTGAATTTGAATTTTATGATTAAGTGAATTGTCAATAGAAGTGCAACACAATTAAAAAAACTTTTGCCATTCTGCGTTCCAAGAATCCTGTGCAGAAATATAATTCAAGCATTTGCGGGGTCTGGCATTGATCAATGCCAGATTCCGCAAAAGTGTTTTAGGG
>JAZNDS010000021.1:0-14271 GCA_045588145.1 Eubacteriales bacterium
GCGGAACCTTACCCTTCGCGCGGAGGGGTACCCCCGGATCGGGCTTTGGGGCACCCGCGGCCATAGCGACCGCCCGGTCCGTGCCGCCGTGTTCGGCGCGCCCGACGGCTGTATCCGCGATATTATGAAGCGCGTGATCGACGAGATCCCCGACGGCGAGCTGCCGAAGAGCAAGAAGGGCGGCCCCTACGCCATTGACTGCGGTGAAGGGCGCGAGACCTACATCACGCTTTCTTCTAACTTTAAGGCCGAGGACGTTCCCTCGGTGGTCGAAAAATGCAAAACGCTGGGTATCCGCCAGATCTCCTACCACCAGGGAAGCGGCTATACACAGGGTGATTTCGCGCTGAACAAATGGCTCTTCCCAAACGGCGAGGAGGATTTCCGGCGAATGATGGACGGGCTGCACCAAGCGGGCCTTAAGGTCCTTTTACACAGCTACACCTTCTTCGTTTCCTCGCTCTCCCGCTACGTCAGCGGCACCCCGCACGAGGATCTGGATGTCACCTGTCACCTGACGCTGGCAAGCGATATCGACGAAAATGCCACCGAGATCCCCTTCCTTGAGGAGCCGACGGCGCTTTCGGCGCTTTTTGAGGGCGAGAAGGTCAGCGCCGAATTCGTGAAGATCGGGAACGAGCTGGTGCATTTCAACGACGTACGCCGCACCCCGCCCTATGCCCTACTTGACTGCAAACGCGCTTACCACGATACCGTAGCCGTTTCCCACAAGGCCGGCGAGGATATCGCCCAGATCAAGGAATACTTCGCGCATTACCTGCCGAAGGCCGATTCGCCTCTCTTCTACGAGGTAGCCAAGAACACCGCCGATTTCTATAACAAATACGGCTTTGATGGCTTTTATATGGACGCGATCGACGGGGTCTTCGCCCTGGAAGGAAACGAGTACGCCTGGTACTACGCGATGGAATTCATTACCGAGGTCTACAACAACCTTCATTCCGACCCGATCTTCGACTGCTGCTACAACCCGCAGTACACCGCCTCCTGGTATATCCGCAGCCGCTACGGCGCGCTCGATCACGGCTCCAAGGCGCTTCGCAACTATATTGACTCGCACGTCTATTACAATGACACCACCGCC
This sequence comes from Eubacteriales bacterium, assembly GCA_045588145.1. GTDB lineage: Bacteria > Bacillota > Clostridia > Oscillospirales > CAG-272 > UBA1740. The sequence goes on from JAZNDS010000021.1 coordinate 1,106, forward strand.
GAGCGTATGTACCTGCCGTCCGAGCTTGGATGGTTCGCCTTTAATTCTCCCTGGTATACCCCCGGCTGGCAAAGCCGCTATATGCGTGAGGAGGACGTCGAGTACCTTTGCAACCGTATCGTAGCGAACGATGCCTGCTTCTCCTATAACGGCAACGAATTCCGCGAATTCGGCAAAAATCCCATGATGGACCGTGTGCTTTCGGTCTACAAGCGCTACGACGACGCTCGGGCGAAGATCTCGCTTTCGCCCGAGCAGTGCCGCCTGCTGCGTACCCCCGGCAACGAGTATTCGTTACGTACAGACAAGGAAACGCCCTATTTCGTAGAGAGCAAGACGCTTCGCCTCCACGAGGACGCGCACCACAAGGATATCACGGTTCAAAACCCCTGCGGTGAAAAGAAGCCGACCGTCCGCCTCTTCCCGAAGACCGGTGCCGAGGACTTTGGGGCCGAGGGAGCTATTACGCTTCCGGGGCTGCCCGAGGGTCCGCTTCCCCGCCACAGCGAGATCGAGTTCGCCCCGATCAACGCGGGGGAAAACACCGCGGTCTGCTTCCGCCTTGTCGGTGACGGCTCAGGGGCGGTCCTTCGCCTGCGCCTGCGCCGCTATACGCACAGGATCCCCGAGGGCCAGGCCGACTTCCACATCAAGGTCGACTTCGTCGGTGAGCGTTATTTCGCCTTCTACGAGACCGAAAACACCGATGACCCGAACGGCGCCTTCCCGCCCTACCGTCTGCAATACCGTGTCTTCAAGGACGTCAGCGAGTTCTATACCAACTACCGCAATCACAAGGTCTTTGAAGCGATCGACACCCTCACGCTTGATATCGAGGGGGCCTACACCGATATCCGCCTTGGCGAGGTGCGCCTCCTGAAGCCCCGTAAGATCCAATACGTGAACCCCACGCTGACCTATGGCGGCAGGACCGTTACCTTCCCCTGCACGCTGGAAAGCCAGCAGGTCATTGAATGCGACCCCTCGGGCCGCTGCGTGCTGACCGACGCCCGCGGCACCTTGATCCGGGAGCTGCCGCAGATCGACCTTCCCGCGCTTCCCGCCGGAAAAACCGTCGTTTCGGTCGATCCCGGAACCCTTGACCCCGAAGCCCGCCTTGAGGTGGTCCTGCACCTCGTCGGCGACAAGACCCTTTAATTAAACAGCAAAAAGGGCAAAGAATTTTTTACATTCTTTGCCCTTTCCTTATGAAAGACAGGCATATTTACGCATTCTTGCCGCGATAAGCGAGCAAAAAGCATCTCTTGGAAAGGATAGACGCTATGAAGAAAAGCAGCGCTTGGGCCCTTCTGCCGATCGGCGTATTCGTCGCGCTGTATTTGGGGCTCGGGATCACCTTCGAATATATCGTGAAGATCCCGATGGGCTTTTATCCCCGAGCGGGAAAAGCAATAACCCGCCTAAAAAAGCATAGAAAAACGCTACCCACGGGTAGCTTTTTTAATCCCTGTTTCATCAAAACAGAAAAGAGGTCAAGCCTTGCTTGACCTCTTTTCTTTACTTTGCGAATTTCATTTACCCAAAGGGCTTGCTCAAAGTGGTTTTTGAGGGAGCAGATTTTAGGCGAGATTACTTGAATTCGGGTCGCCGGGCGTAGTTATCTACGTCAAGACCCTAATTCGGGGAATATCGTCAAAAGATGCCCATCAAAAATTATTTGCTGGCCTCTTCAACGGCTACCGCAACCGCGACGGTCATACCGACCATGGGGTTGTTACCGGCGCCGATGAGACCCATCATCTCAACGTAAAGTAGCCTGATGTACAACTTTTTCCTTACAAATTAAGGGGATAGACACATCAAATGGATGTGTTCTTGCACACATTATAGTGCTTTTTGTGAGAAAAGTCAAGTGCTTTCTACTAACTCCGTATCATCTCCCTATCATCTTCGCATCATCTTTGAATCAAGTAAAGAACAAGTCTCTATCAAATGTGAATTAACTTTGCACGACAGGACAGTTGAAAAATATGTGAGTTTCTGCTATAATGTAAAAAAGGGGAAGGTGAGGATTTTATGATAACGAAGGCTTCGGTGGAGAAAGAGTTTCAAACGTTAATCAAGCAAGGCAAACGCTTGTATCAAAGTATGTATTTGTTTGATGAAGAGGGAAAGGCGGCGCTGATAGAGAGTGGTGTCCAAATTGAAACGCTTCCAAATTTTAATTTGGAGTATCAACATTGGTATACTAAAAGCTATTATCTAATAAAGCTGGTTGCGCCGCATCGATTGACTGATTTTGAAGAATTGTATAAAAAGAAAAAAGGAAAAGAACCAACTCTTGATACGTATTGTATCTCGGATGCATTATTGGGGGTGCAACTTACAAGAGGCGGAAAGGTTGTAGTAAGCCCGTTTACAGCATTGGGTAAAATGGAGCAACAACTTTCAATTTTAGGATCGGTCAAAGAGTTGACCGAAAACTATTTTTATAGGCTTGAACTTGAGATACGTAGCGACGTTTATGATTCGGAAATTGATACTGCATATGAATTGTTGAGCAAGAGATTCTTCCGTGCCGCGGGTGCAATAGCTGGGGTTGTTTTGGAAAAACATTTGGGAGATATAGCAAAAGAACACCAAATTGTTATCTCAAAAAAGAATCCTACTATTTCAGATTTTAACGAAAAATTCAAAGAGGACGGTATATACGAAGTCCCCGATTGGAGAAGGATACAGTATTTGGGTGATCTTAGAAACATTTGTTGCCATGACAAGAAAATAGAACCCACAGAAGAACAAGTGCGTTCTCTGCTTGATGGTGTGAAATATATTATTCAGAACATACATTGACTTGAAAAAGAAGCGATAATCTGTAGTTCGATTATCACTTCTTTTTCTTTTTGGAAAACAGCATGGAAATTCAAAGATAATCATACAACCTTCGCATCTTGTCCAAGTGCTCTTTGAATTTGTCAACTACTAATTCTGGAGATTCTATCTTAACCTTGCTCCCAAGACCGCAAAGCCAACCGAAAAACTGATCGCTGACTGAAACGGTGACACGCGCCTTGAAATACTCATCACCATCACTTGTATAGATCGCATCGCGCGTTCCGAAGCGATCGACAAAGGTGTCAAGTAACATATTAAGAGCGCGGATGGTTACGTGTTCCCGATAACCGTGGTACATGGAGAAGTGCTCATTCAGATATGCTTCCATATCCAATGCCTTGAAAGCTTCCGCACCATCGCGCTCTTCGCCCATAAGCTCGACATCTCTCATGCGGTCTACGCGATAGTTCATGATCTTTTTGTATTTGGCATCATACCCCACAAGATAATAATTGCCATCGCTGATCAAAAGCTTATAAGGGCTTACAATATACCACTCTCCACGGCGGCGCTCTACGCGCTTCACGCCGTTTTGAATTGTGCATTTCAAATACTTGAATTTGATCTTTTCGGGTGTGTGCGGCTTTTTGTTGCGTGTGCGACTCATGGCGGCATTGATCTTGCTGACGATTTCGTAAATCTCGGTGTTATCGGTCTTTACACGGTCAACGAGAAACGCTTCGCGCTTGATGTCCTCTGCATAGTGTTCGCTGACAAGCTCGCAAACCACGTTGGCAAGACGTTTGGCACGCTTTTCGTCAATGAATTTGGCGGCATAAACACACTCTGCAAGCATGCGGATGTCGTCAACCTTATAATGCCGTTTGCGTACATAATAACCCTTGCGGTGTTCGTCATAAATTATGGTCTTTTCTTTATCATCTTGAAGAAGTTCTTCCGCTTCTTCAAGTGTTTCGACTTTTGCGATTCCATATCCATCTCGTTGAACAAACAAGAGAACCTTGTTCATCTCATCAATATCTTTGTAAATGGAACGGCGTTCTGCGGAAATTCCGAATTCTTCTAAATATGCCTTTAACTCTTTCGCTCTAACAACGTGATTCACATCTGAATTACGCATCAAATATTCGTAAATCAGATATGGTTTCATCCGTTGGTCGGCTTTCTTTCCTTTGGCCATATCATCACCTCAGAATGATTGTATCATGTTTTCGGCGGCAAGGCAAGTTTTTTCGGCGTTTCTCTTTACAAAAGGGGGATTATATGGTAAAATGAGCTTGCTACACAGTTGAATAGTCGGTTCAAGTCTATGTTTGGTAAAAACGTAGGCTTTGCTTGTCATGTCTTGAACCGATGTGAACTGTGTAGCAACAGAAGCGAAACTGCGTTTTTCGGTGCGTGGTTTCGGCTACGCACCTTTTTATTTTGAAAGGAGAAAAATCATGAAAAAGCTTTTATGTATCATTGCGTTTGCCCTCGTGCTTTCGCTCACCCTTGTGCTTGCATCGTGTGGTGAGGATGCCCCCACCATCGAGATCAGCGAAGACGGCTACGTTGTCGTTAACGGAGTAAAAACGGAATATAAGGTTGACAAAGAAGATGTTATCACCATCGAAGATGGCTTTGTTGTTGTAAATGGTGTGAAGACCGAGCACGAAGTGAAAAACAAAAATCACTCTTTCAACGATTGGAAGCTTTACAACGAAGATGAAACCAATTGCGAAAAGAAACTTTATTATCGCACTTGCCTTGACTGCTCCACTATCGAATGGAAAGAGGGGCGATACGAAGATCATGATTTTGCAACTGTAACAACTCCTGCGACATGCCAAGCCAAAGGATATGACACAAAAACCTGCAATACTTGTGGCAAGGTTGAAGTTTGTAACGAGACTTCGATAGCCAATCATACTTATGAAAATGCCTTTACAAGTAGCAATACGCACCATTGGCGCAAATGTTCGCACTGTGAATCTGTTATAGATAAGGCAGAGCATCTTTCCAACGCAGATGGGTATTGTATGGTATGTAATAAACTTTTGCACAACTATTTAGTGGAGCTTGTTTATCCCACCCAATCCGAGCAAGGATATAACAGATACACTTGTACTGATTGTGGGGATACCTATAATAGCGACTTTATAACATTGTCACAAGGTTTTAAATACACAGTTCAAGGCGATACATGTACAATAACGGATATAGGAACATGTACTGACACTTTTGTCGTATTTCCTTCCACAATCAACGGCTTGACAGTAACCTCGATAGGTAGAGAAGTTTTTGCGGGTGTCGAAAATCGAATTACTGGAATAATAATTCCTAACACTATTACTAATATCGATTATGAAGCATTCAAAAACTGCACCAACATGGAGACCGTGCACATAGGTAGTGGATTGAAAGAAATTGGTAGGGATGCTTTTTACAATTGTAGAAGTCTTAAGGGGGTTTATATTTGCGATATTGAACAATGGTGTAATATTACATTTAATAATTACTTTGATATGTATGGAAAACAAGCAAACCCATTATGTCATGCCGGAAATCTTTATTTAAACGGAAGACTTGTTGTCGACCTAATTATACCTCAAGGTGTTGAAAAGATTGCGGCGGGTGCTTTTTACGGATGCAAAAGCATACAAAGTGTTACTATTCCTGCAAGCGTAATTGAAATTGGAAGCAGAGCCTTTTATGGTTGTAGTGATAGTATTTATGAATATCAAGATGGAATACAATATGTTGACAACTGGGTGGTAGGGTACACCAACCCGCAAGGTGAAATCACTTTGCGCAATGGAACACTTGGAATTGCAGGGGCGGCGTTCAAAGAATGCAGTAATAGAATGTTGCTTACGCTTCCCGATAGCGTTATATCAATAAGCGAATTTGCGTTTTGGGAATGCTCGAATTTGGTAGATCTACAAGTGGGTAACGGACTTAAGTATATTGGTTATAACGCATTTAGATATTGTAGGAAGCTAACAACAATTATATTTAACGGAACTGCCGCCGAATGGAATACTATCATTACCGAAAGTTGGTCATACATTAGCTTTGAAAATCAAAGACTTTCAATAAAATGTACAGACAAAAACATTATTATTAATTAATTTTCTCGAGAAATCAGCGAGCCGCATTTGCGGCTCGCTTTTCTTATTTCAAAATCCCAATATACTTATAAACCGTCGTTCTACTCATATCGCATACCCTCGCAAGCTCTGATACGTTAAGCTTGCCGTTGACATAAGAAGGGAAGTGTCGGTAGAAGATGGGCGGTATATCGTCTTTGGTGAGGTTGGGTCTTCCAAGGCGTATCCCCTTTGCTTTGGCGTTCGCCATTCCCGACCTCACGCGCTCGCGTATCATCCCAAGTTCAAGCTCTGCGAACACGCCGGACATCTGAATAAAGGCATTGGACATAGGATTAAGTCGAGCTTGTGTGAAGCAACGATATCTTTTTCTCCTAAAAACAGTTAGACACATCATCGCGGAAAATCCGAAAATGATGTGTCTAACTTAATTTTCAGTTAAAAGTTGTTATTAAGATGATTTATGCTTGATTTTGACTTGATATAAAGTTGGTTAAAACTTGTTAAAAAGCCAATGAAATCAAGGGAAAATCGACTAAATTACTTGCTCGCCTCTTCGACAGCAACGGCAACCGCAACGGTCATACCGACCATGGGGTTGTTACCGGCGCCGATGAGACCCATCATCTCAACGTGGGCGGGAACCGAGGAAGAGCCCGCGAACTGCGCGTCGGAATGCATACGGCCGAGCGTATCGGTCATACCGTAGGAGGCAGGACCCGCGGCCATATTATCGGGATGCAGGGTACGGCCGGTACCGCCGCCCGAAGCGACCGAGAAATAGCTCTTGCCGTTTTCCTGGCACCACTTCTTGTAGGTGCCGGCGACGGGATGCTGGAAGCGCGTGGGGTTGGTGGAGTTACCGGTGATCGAAACACCGACGTTCTCCAGTCTCATAATGGCGACGCCCTCGGGAACACTGTCCGAGCCGTAGCACTTTACGTCGGCACGGGGGCCGTTCGAGAAGGCCTTCTCGGAGAGGACCTTGACCTCTTCGGTGTAGGGGTCAAACTTGGTCTCCACATACGTGAAGCCGTTGATGCGGGAGATGATGTAGGCGGCATCCTTGCCAAGACCGTTCAGGATAACGCGCAGGGGGTTCTTACGGACCTTGTTGGCGTTAAGGGCGATCTTGATAGCGCCCTCGGCGGCGGCAAAGGACTCGTGCCCCGCCAGGAAGCAGAAGCAATCGGTCTCATCCGAGAGAAGCATCTTGCCGAGGTTTCCGTGGCCAAGACCGACCTTGCGGTTCTCGGCGACCGAGCCGGGGATGCAGAACGCCTGCAGACCGATACCGATCGCGGCGGCAGCGTCTGCTGCCTTGGTGCAGCCCTTCTTAATGGCGATAGCGGCGCCGACCGTGTAGGCCCACTTCGCGTTCTCGAAGCAGATGGGCTGGGTCTCCTCAACGATCTTATAAGGATCGATGCCCTTGGCGGCGCAGATATCCTTACATTCGTCGATCGACTGAATGCCGTATTCCTTTAATGCGGCGAGGATCTTCGCCTCGCGTCTTTCGTAACCTTCAAACTTTGCCATGTTCGTTTCCCTCCTTCTTACTCTTTGCGGGGGTCAATGTACTTGGCGGCCTCTGCAAATCTGCCGTAAGTACCCTTGGCCTTCTCGTAGGCTTCGTTAGGCTCCATGCCCTTCTTGATGAAGTCGGTCATCTTGCCAAGAGAAACGAACTCGTAGCCGATCACCTCGTTGTTCTCGTCAAGCGCCATGCGGGTGCAGTAGCCCTCGGTCATCTCCAGGTACCGCACGCCCTTTTCCTTGGTGCCGTACATGGTACCGACCATGGAGCGCTCCCCTTTACCGAGGTCCTCCATACCGGCGCCGATAACAAGGCCGCCCTCCGAGAAAGCGGACTGGCTGCGGCCGTATACGATCTGCAGGAACAATTCACGCATCGCGGTGTTGATCGCGTCACACACAAGGTCGGTATTGAGCGCCTCAAGCAGGGTCTTGCCGGGAAGGATCTCGGCGGCCATAGCGGCCGAGTGGGTCATACCCGAGCAGCCGATGGTCTCCACGAGGGCTTCCTCGATGATACCGTTCTTTACATTCAGCGAGAGCTTGCAGGCACCCTGCTGGGGGGCGCACCAGCCCACACCGTGGGTGTACGCGGAAATATCGGTGATCTGCTTGGCCTCGATCCATTTACCCTCCTCGGGAATGGGAGCGGGACCGTGATGGGGGCCCTTTTGAACCACGCACATGTGCTGCACTTCGGTGCTCATTGCGTAAGGGGCTTCACTTACATTGCTCATTATGTTTATCTCCTTTTTTAGATTAACAGTAGAATATGGCTAACGGGGGCCTTGCCCGCAAGTCGCAAGAGAAACTTATTTTACGATCTCACCGTACACGGTGCCAACGGCGCAGGCGGCGTTCGATTCGTCGGTATCGATGTGCATGGCAAGCGCGAACTTTTCGCTGACACGAACGACGACCCCGTCAAAGGTCAAGGGACGCTCGGTATCCAGGCGGACGCAAACGATATCCTTATCCGAAACACCGGCCTCGGCCGCATCGGCGGGAGTCATATGGATATGGCGCTTCGCGGCGATAACACCCTCCTTGATCTCGACCTCTCCGCAAGGACCGACAAGCTTGATGCCGACGGTACCCGCGATATCTCCGCTCTCGCGAATGGCGGCCTTTACGCCGACGGTACGGGCATCGGTAAGCGAAAGCTCCACCTGCGTGGCGGGACGCACAGGGCCAAGCACGCTGGCGGTGATCGCGCCCTTTTCGCCCACGATCTTTACCTTTTCCTCGCAAGCGAACTGACCGGGCTGGCTGAGGTCCTTCTTGTTGGTCAGCTGATGGCCGGCACCGAACAGGGTCTCGCAGTCGGCCTGCGTCAGATGGACGTGGCGGGCCGAGGTCTCAACTAAAATCTTCATCTTCTATATCTCCTTTAGCATAAAAAATCGAAAGAAACGACAAAAGCCGCAATTATCTAATTTATTGTATCACAGAATGTTTGATTTGTAAATGAGTAAAAACAAGATTTTCGGAAAAACTATGGAAAAAAACGAGGAAAAGGAGCGCACCGTGAGCGAAGCAAACGCACACTTTCAAAACACCATCAAGGATTTCGGCAGCGCGATCGGCGAGAACGCCGAGGAACGCTTTTTCTGCATCAATATCATCGGCCAGATCGAGGGGCATAACCTCCTCGACGGCAGCCAGAAGGCCACGAAATACGACCATCTGATCCCCCTGCTGTTTTCCTTGGAGGAAAGCGACGGGATCGACGGGATCCTGATCCTGCTCAACACCCTTGGGGGGGACGTGGAGGCAGGGCTTGCGATCGCGGAGGTCATCGCCTCGCTTAAAAAGCCCACGGTTTCGGTGGTTCTGGGCGGGGGGCATTCGATCGGGGTGCCGCTGGCGGTCGCCGCCAAGCGGAGCTTTATCGTGGAAAGCGCCACGATGACCATCCACCCCGTCCGCACCAGCGGCCTTGTGCTGGGGGTCTATCAGAGCTTTGACTATCTGGAGAAGATGCAGAACCGCATTTTGCGCTTTATCGTCAACCATTCGCATATCGAGGAGGAGGCCCTGCGGCAGATGATGCTGCGCACCGATATCCTGGCCAACGACATCGGCTCGGTATTAGAGGGGCGGGAGGCCGTCGAATGCGGGCTTATCGACGAGGTCGGGGGGCTTGATCGCGCGCTTGACGCCCTGCGGGAGATGAAGAAGCGGCAAGCGGAAAAGTCGTAAAAAAGCCGTAAAAAAGCCGAGGCACAGCCTCGGCTTCTTTTTATTCCTTGTCTAATTCCTTTATGTAGCAGCGGCGGCGCTTATGCTGCTCCTTCTCAAAGATGTTCCATTGAGAAAGGATCTTGGCGTTGGTCTCCAGCTGCGGGCCGGTCTCGGCATAGCGGATGCCGCCCTTAAAGGCGTTCTTCGCCACGTGATTGAGAATGATCGCGTTCACGCCGATCGATTGCAGGTCGGGATGCACGGCAATGAGGAACATGTCAAGCGCGTCGTTCTTATGCAGGGCGCGCAGGACCCCGATCCACCCAAAGGGAAAGAGGCGGCCGCCGCTCTTCTTCAACGCATCAGCCATGGAGGGAGCGCTGATACCAAAGGCCACCAGCTTTCCGTTTTTATCCGAAATAAAGCAGGCGTACTTCGGGTTGATAAGCGGCAGAAACTTGTTGGCGTAGCGCTTGATCTGCTCGTCGTTGAGATCCACGACCCCGTAAAGGTGCGAATAGGCAACGTTCACCAGCTCAAACACCTTCGGGATAAAGGGCAGCAGCTGGCGGCGGCGCTTGATGTTGGCCACCTGCAGATGATTGGCCTTCAGGACGTGATTGGAGACCCGCTCCAGCATCGCGCACTGGCGGCTGTCGGGATCGGGCGCGTAGACCTTATATTCCATCCAGTCGATCGACTTGACGTACCCCAGCTTTTCCATATGCGTAAGGTAGTAGGGATGGTTATAGTAAGTAATGAACATATTGCGATGCTCAAACCCCTCGACCAGCATCCCCTCGGGATCCAGATCGCAAAAGCCGAGCGGGCCGTGGATCTCGTCGCAATCCTTTTGGCGCGCGTACGCCTCGACCGTATCAAAGAGTGCCCTTGATACCTCGTAATCGTCGATGAAATCGACCTGGGTGAACCGCATACGGCGGTGTCCCCATTTTTCATTTGCCTTGCGGCTGTAGATCGCGCCGATACGGCCAACGATCTTACCGTCCCGATAGGCTAAAAAGCACTTGGCGTCACAGTAGGAGAAGGCGGGGTTCTTTTGGGGATCCCAGTTTGCCATATCGTCTCCGTACATCGAAGGGACGAACTGCTTGCAATCCTTATATAGCTTTTGAGGATATAAGACGAAGGCACGAAGCTGGCGCTTCGTCTTGACTTCCTTGATAGTAACCATAGGCGTTCCTTTCCGTCGCGTAAGCGACCGTACCGCTATAGTATACACCTTTTTTGCCGATTTGTCAAATTTTTTGTTTTTCGCCGACGGCGCCCCCGCTCTTTGGCCTATCCGCATATCGCAAAAAAGCAAAAAAAGAGCATCCGTTTTGCAACGGATGCTCTTGGAATCTTTATTTGATCGAAGGCGTCCAGGGATCCTTGGATACGCTCCACTCAAAGTCGGGCAACGCAAAGCCCTCGGGAAGCGCATAGTTCTCGTCTGCCGTGAAGGTGACCTTCGCGACCGAGGTGACTACGTCCTCCGTGCCGAAGACGATCTCGTTTCCTTCATAGGAAGCGGTTACATGCTCGGGCAGGTTGAGAACGGTTACGGTGTAGGTCTCCCCGGCAATGCCGATGATATCCGCCAAGTCGGTGTTCCAGGCGACCTCGCTCATATCGATAACGAAGGGCGTGATCGTGAAGGTGGCGACCATCGGGGGAACCTGTGCGTATTCATCCTCCATCACAAAGCTGGCGGTGATCGTGTACGTACCGACGTTCACCATCGCATCGATCCCGGCGGAGAAGGTCATGCCGTTCAGCTTAACCGTGTATTGGATCGCGGCAATGCCCTCGGGCAGCCCACCGAGAACCTCGATCTTCTGGGCAAGGCCGTTATAGACGGCGCTGGCATCCGTAAAGGAGAGGCCGGAAACGTTGGCAATCTGGGCCGAGATCTGCCACTGCAGCTGGGGAACCGAATAACCAAGCGTAACCGTCTTTCCCTCAAACACAGTGGTAAGAGTGGCCGTGGCGGTGTAAATGCCCTTTTCGGTCTTCTTGTTGTTGCTGTAAACGGCGGTGACCCCCTCGGGCAGGCCCTTCAGAAGGACCTCCTTCTCGGTGCCGTTGTAAAGGATCGCGTTCCAATAATCCCACTCGACATTCGAGCAATCGACCACCTTCAGCTTCGCGGTCTTCGGGGCGGGCTGCTCGTAAAGCGCGGTGTTGACAACGAAGTGAACCGTCGCGGTGATCTCACCGGCCTCGCTCAGCGTGTTGTTCTCATAACGAAGGCTCTGGATACCGAGGTTAATAAGCGAAACGTTGCCGCCGATCTCAAGCGTTACGGGGCGACCGTTGTAAACGGCAACCTTGTTTTCAAACTTGATGGAGGAAACGTCGATCGTGCCCTTGGTAACGGTCAGGGTCGCCGTCATCGGTTCGGGAACGTTGTAGTTTGCGGCCGCGCTGCCGGCAATCGAGAAGACAGCCGTCGCCTCGACCGAGCCAACGCCCTGCAGCATGTTGTCTACGTAAGAAACGCTGACCCCGTCGGGAAGCTTACCGGTGACCGTGATGCTGTTGCTGGAGCCCGAATACTTGACGGTCTTATCGGCAAAGCTGATACCGCTCATATCGATGTCGGCCTTGGTAACGGTCAGGGTCGCTTTCTTGGTGGCGGTAAGCGTATAGTTCTTCGCCAGCTCGTCGCTAAGCAGGAAGCTAAGCGTGAATTCACTGCTACCGACGTCCTTGATGGGCGTACCGGTAACGATGGCCGTAACACCGGCAGGCAGCGTGCCGACAATATCCGCCGTCGTCAGCTGCTGATAAGCCTTGTTGTAGGGGCGGCTTGCATCCGCGAAGGTGATATTGGGAAGCGTATACGCCGCCTTCTCGATCGTCAGCGTGGCGACCTTCGGATCCACGGGCGCATAGCCGGCAGGCATCGTGAAGGTGGCCGTTACGGTATAAACACCCGCGTCGGTCTGCTCGTTCCCCGTGTAGGTAACGACCGTACCCTGGGGCATATTGGTAGCAACCAGACTTTTCGGCGTGCCGTCGTAAGTAACGGTAGCATTTTCAAATTTGATGTCAGAGCTTTGGCCGCCGCTCTGCGTGCCGGGGGTAAGGCCCGGGATCGCAAAGTTACAAGAGCAGAACGCAAAGCATACGAACACCAAAAGAATCGTCGCAAGAAGTAAAACTCTCTTTTTCATAAGGGTTCTCCTTTATAGTATTTCATTATAATTATACTAAACGTCCCCGTTCTTGTCAAGAGAAAGACAAAAAAGCACCCACACCTTGCACAAAATTCATCGTTTTGCTTAATTTTTTTCGTCAAAATTCATAATAATGACGAAAGAAAAAGGTTTTTTCTCTTTTTTGGAAGAGCAAGTAAAAGAAAATACGGTTCTCCCCTCAAAGCGCCTTTCCCCAAAATGAAAAAAGCCGCGAAAGCGGCGTAAAAAGGGAAACAAAAAAGGCAAACAGCCATTGAAAACCGAATAAGTGGAAGGTTAACGGACTCAAAATCGAGACGAACTGCAAAGCAGTTCAAGCCATCGGTCAATT
>JAZNDS010000022.1:0-25198 GCA_045588145.1 Eubacteriales bacterium
ACAATCTTCTTGCCGCTATGCTTGATAACCACATTCAGCAAGGCAACTCTCTGAATATTGACGTCAGAAAGATCACATGGAAGCGCTGTGTGGACATGAATGACAGACAGCTCAGAAACGTAATCGACGGTCTTGGCGGAAAAGCAAACGGTGTGCCTCGCGAGGATGGCTTTGACATCACGGTGGCATCCGAGATCATGGCAGTTCTCTGCCTTGCATCTTCGATTACCGATCTGAAGGAACGTCTCTCACGCATCATCGTCGGCTATACCTACGATGAAAAGCCGGTGACCGCCGGGGAGCTGAAAGCGGCCGGCGCGATGACCGCGCTTTTAAAGGACGCCTTAAAGCCGAACCTTGTTCAGACCTTAGAGGGAACGCCCGCCTTCGTGCACGGTGGCCCCTTTGCCAATATCGCCCACGGCTGTAACTCGGTCATCGCGACCAAAATGGCCCTGAAGATGGGCGACTATACCGTCACCGAGGCGGGCTTCGGCGCCGATCTCGGGGCGGAGAAGTTCCTTGACATCAAGTGCCGTATGGCGGGGCTTACCCCCTCGGCGGTCGTGGTAGTCGCCACGGTGCGCGCCCTTAAAATGCACGGCGGCCTTGCCAAAAGCGAGCTGGCGCGTGAGGATCTTGCCGCGCTGGAGGCGGGGATCCCCAACCTTCTTCGCCATGTTTCCAACATCAAAAACGTCTATCGCTTGCCTTGCGTCGTAGCGGTCAATCGCTTCCCGACCGATACCGACCGCGAGATCGATTTCATCATCGAGAAATGCCGCGCTCTTTCGGTCAACACCGTGCTTTCGACGGTCTGGGCCGAGGGCGGCCGCGGCGGCGAGGCCCTGGCCCGCGAGGTCGTCAGGCTTTGCGAGGAGGAGAAGGGCGATTTCACCTTCGCCTACGAAAGCGACCTTTCGCTCGAGGAAAAGATCCGCGCGATCGTCACCAAGATCTACGGGGGTGTCGGGGTCAATATCCTTCCCTCGGCCAAAAAGCAGCTCGATAAGCTGACCGAAATGGGCTTTGGTACCTGCCCCGTTTGTATGGCCAAGACCCAGTACAGCTTCTCGGACGATCCCCTAAAGCTCGGTGCGCCCGAAGGGTTCACCGTGACCGTGAAAAACGTGAAGATCTCGGCAGGTGCCGGCTTTGCCGTTGTTTTGACCGGCGATATCATGACGATGCCGGGGCTCCCGAAATCCCCCGCCGCCGAGCGGATCGACGTCGATGAAAACGGCAGGATCTCGGGTCTCTTCTAAAAATAAAAAAAGTCCCCCTTCCCCCTTGACAAAACCGACTTTGCGTGCTATTATAGTAAGGAAAATATCTTTAATTCGATACAGAGATGTCGGCAAGATAGCAATAAAGGGGTTATTCTATGGGGATAACCGGATTTTCTATAGCTTTTTTGCCCGCCATCTTTGGCGGGCTTTTTTGTAAAAAGGAGAAGGAAAATGACGGTGAAGGAAAGCGGACTGGGAGGCTATGTGGCTTCTCTTTTGATGTCGGCGGGGAAAAAGGACCCCACCCTTCTTTCGTATTTGGAAAGCTGTTCGGTATTTCCCGGCTTTTGCGATGTGCACGTGCATCTTCGCGAGCCGGGTTTTTCTTATAAGGAGACCGTAAAAAGCGGTACGGCCTCGGCCGCCCGCGGGGGGTATACCGAGCTATGCAGTATGCCGAACCTTTCCCCCGTGCCCGACACGCTGAAAAGCCTTTCGGTCCAGCTTGCCGCGATCAAGAAGGACGCGCTTATCGGCGTCCACCCCTACGGCTCGATCACCAAGGGGCAAAACGGCGAAGAGCTTTCGGATATGGAGGCGATGGCCCCTTACGTTGCGGGCTTTTCCGACGATGGCAGAGGCGTGCAAAGCGAAGAGCTGATGAAGCGCGCGATGCAGATCGCCAAGGCGCTCGGCAAGCCGATCGTTGCCCATTGCGAGGATAATTCGTTGCTTCACGGCGGCTATATCCACGATGGGGAGTACGCAAGGGCGCACGGCCACCGCGGCATCTGCTCGGAAAGTGAGTGGGGCCCCATCAAGCGGGATATCGCGCTGATAAAGGAAACCGGGTGCGCCTATCACGTTTGCCACGTTTCCACCAAGGAAAGCGTAGCGCTTATTCGGCAAGCCAAGGCCGAGGGGCTGGATATTACCGCCGAAACGGCGCCGCACTACCTGCTCCTGACCGATGCGGATCTGCAAGAGGACGGGCGCTTTAAAATGAACCCGCCGCTCCGCGCCGAAGCGGACAGGCAAGCCCTGATCGAGGGGGTTTTAGATGGCACGATCGATATGATCGCCACCGACCACGCCCCCCACAGCGAGGAGGAAAAGGGCCGTGGACTGGAAAAGAGCGTAATGGGTATCGTCGGCCTTGAGACCGCCTTCCCATTGCTTTACACGCATTTCGTTAAAACCGGCGTGATGAGCGAGAGAAAGCTTTGCGAGCTGCTCTGCCACAACCCCCGCCGCCGCTTCGGGATACCCGAGGACGACAGCTTCTCGCTTTGGGATCTTTCGGCGGAATATACGATCGACCCCACCGCCTTCCTTTCCATGGGAAGATCCACCCCCTTCGCGGGCGAAAGGGTTTTTGGCAAGTGTGTGCTTACCGTTAAAAACGGTAAAGTTGTGTTTACAGATTTATAATTTCGGAGGATATAGATATGGCAAAGAGAACCGACCTTAAAAAAATTCTGATCATTGGCTCGGGCCCGATCATCATCGGCCAGGCCGCGGAATTCGACTACGCGGGCACGCAGGCGTGCCTTGCCTTGAAGGAGGAGGGGTACGAGGTCGTCCTCGTCAACTCCAATCCCGCCACCATCATGACCGATACGACGATCGCCGATAAGGTGTATATGGAGCCCCTGACGCTGGAATATATCGCCAAGATCCTGCGCTACGAGCGGCCCGACGCCATTCTGCCCGGCATCGGCGGCCAGACCGGCCTTAATCTTGCCATGCAGCTGGAAAAGAAGGGTGTTTTGGCCGAGTGCAACGTCGAGCTTCTCGGCACCGGGAGCGAGAGCATCGAGCGAGCCGAGGACCGCGAGCTCTTTAAGGAGCTTTGCGAATCGATCGGCGAGCCGGTCATTCCCTCCGAGATCACCTACTCGCTGGAGGAGGCCAAGGCCGCGGCCGCGCGCATTGGGTACCCCGTCGTGCTTCGCCCCGCCTTCACCCTCGGCGGCACGGGCGGCGGCTTTGCCGATAACGAGGAGGAGCTCGTCGAGATCGGCATCAACGCCTTCAAGCTTTCCCCTGTGCATCAGGTCCTTATCGAGAAGAGCGTAAAGGGCTATAAGGAGATCGAATTCGAGGTCATGCGTGACTCCTACGATCACGCCATCACCATCTGCGGCATGGAGAATATCGACCCTGTCGGCGTTCACACGGGTGACTCGGCGGTCGTCGCGCCCATCCTTTCGCTCTCCGAAAAGGATCGCAAAATGCTGAACGACAGCGCCATCAAG
Source organism: Eubacteriales bacterium (assembly GCA_045588145.1). Lineage (GTDB taxonomy): Bacteria > Bacillota > Clostridia > Oscillospirales > CAG-272 > UBA1740. The sequence goes on from JAZNDS010000022.1 coordinate 3,488, forward strand.
CTGATCCGTGAGCTGAAGATCGCGGGCGGGTGCAACGTGCAGTTCGCCCTGCATCCCGAGACCTCGGAATATTATCTTATTGAAGTAAACCCCCGCGTTTCGCGCTCGTCGGCCTTGGCGTCTAAGGCCAGCGGCTACCCGATCGCGCGTGTCACGGCCAAGATCGCGGTCGGTATGGCGCTTGAGGAGATCGGGATCGCCAACACCAACGCCGCCTTTGAGCCGAAGCTAGATTACGTCGTTGCCAAGTTCCCCCGCTTCCCCTTCGATAAGTTCACCTCGGCTACCAACAAGCTCGGTACCCAGATGAAGGCGACGGGCGAGGTCATGGGCATCGGCTCTACCCTGGAAGAATGTATGCTTAAATCGGTCCGCTCGCTTGAGATCGGCGTTTGCCACCTCTTTATGAAGAAGTTCGCCGAGATGGACACCGAAAAGCTGCTTTCCTATATCACCGAATACCGCGACGATACCCTCTTCGCGGTGACCGAGCTGCTTCGTCGCGGCGTATCGATCGGGGAGCTGCACGGTATCACCAAGATCACCGAGCTCTTTTTGGAGGCTCTCTCCCGCATTGTAAAGATGGAGAAGCTGCTTTCCGAAAAGAAGGGTGACGAAAAGTGCCTTCTGGCCGCCAAGACCCTTGGCTTCTCGGATGCTTATATCGCCAAGCTTTGGGGGGTAAGCGAGCTGCAGGTCTACGGGCTTCGTAAGGAAAAGGGTATGTATCCCGCCTACCGCATGGTCGATACCTGCCACACGAACGCCTATATCCCCTACTTCTATTCCTCCTACATCGGAAAGACCGAGTCGCGCCTTTCGGACAAAAAGAAGATCGTCGTTCTTGGCGCGGGTCCCATCCGTATCGGACAGGGGGTCGAGTTCGACTACTCGACGGTCCACGCCGTCGGCACCATCCGCAAGGCGGGGTACGAGGCGATCATCATCAACAACAATCCCGAAACCGTATCGACCGATTACACCACCTCGGACAAGCTGTACTTTGAGCCGCTTACCACCGAGGACGTGATGAATATCATCGATTACGAAAAGCCGCTTGGGGTCGTTGCCTCGCTCGGCGGGCAGACCGCCATTAACCTCGCGGAGCCGCTTATGAAGAGGGGCGTTGAGATCATCGGCACCGATTGCGCGGCGATCGAGCGGGCCGAGAACCGCGATTCCTTTGAAAAGATCCTGAAGGATCTCAACATTCCCCAGCCCGAGGGATGCGCCGTTACCAACATTGAGGACGGTGTACGCGCGGCCGAGCGGATCGGCTATCCCGTCCTCGTTCGCCCCAGCTTCGTGCTTGGCGGGCGCGCGATGCAGATCGTCGGCGGGGAGGAGCAGCTGCGCCACTACTTAAAGACCGCCGTTGAGATCGACGAGGATAAGCCCGTGCTTGTCGATAAATACATCATCGGGAAGGAGGTCGAGGTCGACGCGATCTGCGACGGCATCAACGTCTTCGTCCCCGGTATTATGGAGCTTGTTGAGCGTACGGGTATCCACTCGGGTGACTCGATCAGCGTCTATCCCCCCTTCAGCATCTCGGATAAGGTCAAGGGCACGATCCTCCAATACGCCAAAAAGCTGGGGCTTGGGATCGGCATCGTCGGTCTTTACAACATTCAGTTCATCGTCGATAAGAACGAAAACGTCTATATCATCGAGGTAAACCCGCGCTCCTCGCGTACGGTCCCCTTCCTTTCGAAGGCCACGGGCTATAGCCTTGCCGATATCGCGACCGAGGTCATCCTCGGCAAGAGTTTGCGTGAGCTGGGCATCTTCGGCATCTATCCCGACGAAAAGAAGCGTTGGTACGTCAAGGTCCCCGTCTTCTCCTTCAATAAGATCCGCGGGCTGGACGCCTACCTTTCGCCCGAAATGAAATCGACGGGGGAGGCCATCGGCTACGACGACCGCCTTAACCGCGCGATGTACAAGGCCCTGCAGGCCTCGGGCATGAAGCTGCAGAACTACGGCACCGTCTTTGTTACGGTGGCCGACAGCGATAAGGAGGAGGCGCTGCCGCTCGTGCGTCGCTTCTATAACCTCGGCTTCAATATCCAGGCCACGAAGGGCACCGGCCAATTCCTGAAGGCAAACGGCATCCGCACCCATATCCTCGGCAAGATCAGTGAGGGCAACGAAGAGGTTCCGAACGCTATCCGCCAAGGGCATATCGCTTATATTATCAATACGAGTGAGATCGGCGGCTCCGCCAAGACCGAGCATGACGGGCACCAGATCCGCCGCCTGGCTACCGAAAACAACGTGAACATCTTCACCTCGCTCGATACCGTACGGACCCTTTTGGATGTTCTCGAGGAGACCACCCTCTGCATCTCGACCATTGACGCGTAACATGAAGCAGGAAATTTTTGCGATCGAAGAAAACCGAAGGATCGCCAAGGACGTTTATTTGATGACGCTTCTTGGGGATACCTCGGCCATTACCAAAAGAGGACAGTTCGTCAACATCAAGCTTGACGGGCTGTTCCTGCGCCGCCCGATCTCGGTTTGCGACTGCGAGGAAGGCAGGCTTACGCTTATCTACAAGGTGGTAGGAGAGGGAACGAAGCGCCTTTCTGTCTGCGGTTCGAAAACAAAACTTGACATTCTCGTCGGGCTTGGCAATGGCTATGATACCGCCCCCTCGGGCGATGAGCCGCTGCTTCTCGGCGGGGGCGTCGGGGTGCCGCCGCTCTTTGGTCTTTGTCGGGAGCTTGTCGCCGAAGGCAAAAGGCCGACCGTGATCCTTGGCTTTAACGGGTGCGATGACGTCTTTTTTGAGGAAGAGTTCCGCGCCCTCGGTGCCCGCGTGCTGGTCACCACCGCCGACGGCAGCTACGGCATCCGCGGCTTCGTGACCGACGCGATGAAGGATCTTTCCTACACCTATTTTTATACCTGCGGACCCGAGCCGATGCTGAAGGCTGTCTTCGCCAAGACAAATACCTCGGGCCAGTTTAGCTTTGAGGAGCGGATGGGCTGCGGCTTCGGCGCCTGCATGGGCTGCTCCTGCAAGACCGTGACCGGCTATAAGCGCATCTGCAAGGAGGGGCCCGTCCTTACGAAGGAGGAGATCTTATGGTAAGCACGAAGGTTACTTTAAGCGGGCTTACGCTCGATAATCCCCTGATCCCCGCCAGCGGCACCTTTGGCTACGGCTACGAGTTCGCCGCGCTTTACGACATCAACTGCCTTGGCAGCTTCTCCTGCAAGGGGACGACCAAGGAAGCGCGCTTCGGCAACCCCACCCCCCGCATCGCCGAGTGTCCCGACGGGATGATCAACAGCGTGGGGCTTCAGAACCCCGGTATCGATAAGGTCATCGCCGAGGAGTTCCCCAAAATGAGGGAGGTCTTTCAAAAGCCGATCCTTGCCAATATCGGCGGCTTTTCCTTTGACGAATACGCTGAGGTCGCCGCTCGCTTTGACGCATGCCCCGAGGTCGGGATCCTGGAGGTCAACATCAGCTGTCCCAACGTTCACGGGGGCGGGATGGGCTTCGGGACCTCGCCCGAAAGCGCCGCCGAGGTCACGCGCCGTGTCAAGGCTGTCACCAAAAAGCCGGTCTATGTCAAATTAAGCCCGAACGTTACCGATATCGTTTCGATCGCCAAGGCGTGCGAGGAGGCGGGGGCAGACGGCATCAGCCTCATCAACACCCTGCTCGGCATGCGGATCGATCTCAAAAGACGGCGCCCCGTGATCGCCAACAAAATGGGTGGCTTTTCGGGCCCTGCCATTTTCCCCGTCGCGCTTCGTATGGTCTACCAGGTCTATGAGGCGGTCAGGATCCCGATCATCGGGATGGGCGGCGTCAGCTCCGCGCGTGATGTCATTGAAATGATGCTGGCGGGCGCTACCGCCGTTGAGATCGGCGCCATCAATCTGGTCGATCCCTTTGCGGGCAAAAGGATCGTTGATGAGCTTCCGCTCGTTATGAAGGAATACAACATCGAATCATTACAAAGCATTATAGGAGGTGCGCACTGTGGGTAAGGACGTTATTATCGCTTGCGATTTCGCGAGCAAGGAGGAGGTCTTTTCCTTCCTTGACCGTTTCACCGAGGAAAAGCCGTATGTAAAGATCGGGATGGAGCTGTTTTACGGCGCGGGTCCCGAGATCGTCAAGGAGATCAAGAGGAGAGGGCATAAGATCTTTCTCGATTTGAAGCTGCACGATATCCCCAATACCGTGAAAAAGGCGATGCGTGTTCTTTCGTCGCTGGACGTTGACATGTGCAACCTGCACGCCTCGGGCACCGTCGCGATGATGGAGGCGGCGATCGAGGGGCTGACCCGTGAGGACGGTACCCGCCCGCTGCTCATCGCCGTTACCCAGCTGACCTCGACCAGCCAGGAAAGAATGGAGAGCGACCTTCTGATCAAGGAGCCGCTGGATAAGGTGGTTATGCACTATGCCTCCTGCGCCAAGAGCGCGGGGCTTGACGGAGTCGTCTGCTCGCCGCTTGAGGCGGGGAAGGTGCACGAAAGCTGCGGCAAGCAGTTCCTGACCGTTACCCCCGGCGTCCGCTTTGCCGACGGGGAGATCGGCGACCAGGTCCGTGTGACCACCCCCGAAAGGGCCCGTGAGATCGGCTCGGATTACATCGTTGTCGGCCGCCCGATCACCGCGGCTGCCGATCCCGTAGCCGCCTATCGCCGCTGTGTCCGTGAATTTGTCGATTGAGAGGAGAATAAAAATGAACGCTATTGAAAAAAAGATCGCCAAGGATCTTCTGTCTATTAAGGCTGTTTTCTTCCGCCCCGATGAGCCCTTTACCTGGGCCAGCGGCATCAAAAGCCCCGTATACTGCGATAACCGCTTAACGCTTACCGCCCCCGCCGTCCGTACCGACGTCGAGGAGGCGCTGGCTGAAACCATCAAGCGTGAATATCCCGAGGCCGAGGTTCTGATGGGAACCTCGACGGCGGGCATCGCGCACGCCGCCATTACCGGCCATATCCTCGGCCTGCCGATGGGATACGTCCGCTCGGGCGCGAAGGATCACGGCCGCGGCAACCAGATCGAGGGAAAGCTGGAAAAGGGGCAGAAGGTCGTTGTCGTTGAGGATCTGATCTCCACCGGCGGAAGCGTTATTGAGGTCGTGAACGTTCTGCGTGAGGCAGGGGCCGAGGTGCTGGGTATCGTCAGCATCTTTACCTACGGCATGCAGAAGGGGCTTGACCGCCTGGCCGCCGCCAACGTCAAAAACGTCAGCCTTACCAACTTCGACTGCATCGCGGAAATTGCCGCCGAAGAAAATTATATCAAGCCCGAGGACGTCAAGCGCCTGATCGCCTTCCGCAACAACCCCTCGGACGAGTCCTGGATGGGCGGAGGCAACTGACGATGCGCCGCCTCGTCGATATTATGGATCTGTCGGTGGAGGAGATCGGTTCCCTGATCGAGGTCGCCGCCGACATCATCGAGCATCCCGAGGATTACCGTGAGCGCTGCCGCTACAAAAAGCTGGCCACCCTCTTTTACGAGCCCTCGACCCGTACCCGCCTTTCCTTTGAGGCCGCGATGCTGGAGCTTGGGGGGCAGGTCCTCGGCTTTTCGGACGCCGGCTCCTCCTCCGCCACCAAGGGCGAGAGCATCAGCGATACGGCGATCATCGTATCGGGCTATGCCGATATCATCGCCATGCGCCACCCGAAGGAGGGCGCGCCGCTCGTCGCCTCGATGAAAAGCGGGGTCCCGGTCATCAACGCGGGAGACGGCGGACATCACCACCCCACCCAGACGCTGACCGACCTTTTCACGATTTACCGTGAAAAGGGAAGGCTTGCCGATCTGACCATCGGGCTTTGCGGCGACCTGAAATACGGCCGTACCGTGCATTCCCTCCTGGCCGCGCTTTCCCGCTATACGGGGATCCGTTTCGTGATCATCGCGCCCGAGGAATTAAAGCTGCCGAGCTATGTAAAGGATACCTACGTCAAGGAAAAGGGCATCCCCTATGAATACGCCGAAACGCTGGATGAGGCGCTGCCGAAGCTGGACGTCCTTTATATGACGCGTATCCAGAAGGAGCGCTTTCCGAATGCCGAGGATTACGAGCGCTTGAAGGACAGCTATATCCTTACCGCCGACAAAATGAAGAAGGCCAAAAAGGATATGATCGTTCTGCATCCCCTGCCGCGTGTCAACGAGATCGAAACGGCGGTCGATGCCGATCCGCGCGCCGCCTATTTCCGCCAGGCCAAGAACGGAAAATACATTCGTATGGCCCTTATTCTGAAGCTGCTCTTTGACGCCGATCGCCGCGAGAAGAACGGCACCCACGAGGTGCCGCCCCTTTACACCAAAAAGCGCTACTGCCAGAACAACCGCTGCATCACGACCTGTGAGCAGGGGCTTCGCTACGCCGTGCGCCTTTCGGATAAGGGGATCTACCGCTGCGCGTACTGCGACGCCAAGGTAAAGGGATTTGACGATGGAAATACGTGAAAGGGTCAAGGCGAAGATCATGGATGAGGCGGCGATGAACCGCACCCTCATTCGCCTTTCGCACGAGATCATTGAAAGAAGACAGGGGGCCGATGACCTCGTTCTCGTGGGGCTGATCCGCCGCGGGGTAACGTTGGCCCGCCGCCTTTCCGCGCATATCGAGAAGATCGAGGGGGTAAGGGTCCCTGTCGGGGAGCTGGATATCCGCCACCATCGGGATGACCGCAAGGGCCCACTTTGCGAGCCGGTCGTCAGCCATACCGATATCCCCTTTGACATCACGGGCAAGACCGTGGTGCTGGTCGATGACGTGATCTACACGGGCCGCAGCATCCGCGCGGCCTTCGACGCGCTTTTCGAAAAGGGGCGCCCCGCCGCCATCACGTTGGCGGTGCTGATCGACCGTGGCCTTCGGGAACTGCCGATCAAGCCCGATCACGTCGGAAAGAATATCCCCACCTCGCACCGTGAACGCGTCAGCGTCAGGGTCCGCGAGATCGACGGGGAGGATTCGGTTACGATCACCGAAAAGGAATAAAGAAAAAGAGGAACCTCGGTTCCTCTTTTTCTTTTTATTTACTCTTTTCAAGCGCCACCTCGTCGGCGTTGCTTCCCGTCTCCTTTTTATACAGCAGCAGAAAATACAGCAGGGCGGCAAGGGCGACAAGCAGCAGCGCAAAGCCGATAACGAACCAATAATTTGGGTTCTTCGTCACGTTGGTAACGATCCCCGATATATCCAGGAAAAGGATCAGAAGCGGGGCGATGTATTTGACCGCCACGGCGTAAAGGGGGGTAAGACGCCCAAGGGCAAGGCCATCCCTTTGCAGCATATCGGCGGTATAGCGGGGGTTGAAATGATCCTTCAGGCTCTTCCTTCCTCCCATCATCCAGCCAAGCGTCACGCAGGCGGCGCAGGCACAGAAGGGCATTAAGACGGCGTTGGTCGCTTCGTCCAGGAAGGTTAAAAGATCAAAGCCGAAAAGTGAGATCCCCTCTTCGCCGCAAATGCCGACCCGCCCCAAGGAGATCCCAACGGGGATCGAAAGAAGGAAAGCCGAAAGCACCACGGCGGCGGCCGCCTTTTTGCGGGAGACCTTCCATTTTTGTACGATAAACTGTGTTGCGACCTCGGCAAGCGAGATGACCGAGGTGATGGCGGCGATCGACACCATCGCAAAGAAAAGGAAGGAGATAAGGTGACCGACGGCTCCCATTTTGTCAAAGACCTCGGGAAGCACGTTGAACATAAGGCCGATGCCGCCGCTTGAATTCAGCTGCTCGGGCAGAAGGGCGCCGATGGCCGAGAACATCGCAAGGCCCGCAAGCAGGGCAACGATCGAATCGAAAAGGCAGATCATCAGAACCGATTTGCCGATCTTGATCTCCTTGCCGGTGTAGGAGCCGTAGCAGACCATAGCGCCCATACCGAGGGAAAGCGAGAAGAAGGATTGCCCCATGGCCGCCAAAAGGCCGTTGAAGCTGACCTTCCCCTCCGCGTCGTGGAAGAAGGCGTAGAAATCGGGGTTCAGGAAGCGGTTGACCCCATCGCTGACCCCCTCGCCAAGGCAAAGGCAGAAGATCGCGATAAACACAAGGATCAGAAAGAGGGCAGGCATTAAGATCTTGGAGGCACGCTCGATCCCCCCTTTAACGCCCCCCATAATGATAAGCAGGGTCAAAAGGAAGAAGAGCGAGGTGAACAGCACCACCTCAAGCGTATTGGTCGAAAAGCTTGCCAGGATCCCGCTGTTGCCGCTGAAGGAATGGACGGTATATTTTAAGGTATAGCCGCCAAGGACCGAATAGTAGCAGGAAATAAGAAAGGGGACCATCACGACAAGAAGCCCGAAGAAGCCCATTTTCGGATGGGCGCTCTTAAAGGCGGTGACGGGGTTGGCGGCAACGCGCTTGCCAAGATAGATCTCGGTGATCATCGTGGCGATCCCAACGAGCAGCACGCACCCAAGATAGACGAATACGAAGGCGGCGCCCCCGTTGGCGCTGGCCTTGAAGGGAAAGGCCCAAAGGTTCCCAAGCCCCACAGCCGAGCCTGCCGACGCCAGAACAAAGCCGATCCCGCTGGCAAAGCCGTTTTTCTTTTGCGTAGGTTCCATAATTTCTCCTTATCGTCAAAAAGAAAGAACGCCGACCCCCGAAGCAACGCCCGAACGGTCAGCGCCCCTTTGTTTTTCGTATCAATTTTACTATACGAAAGCAAAAAAGTCAATGCTTTCTCCCTCTTTTTCGCGTTTTTTCTTGCAAAGGAAGAAGAAAAAGGACACCGCGTGAAGCGGCGTCCTTTTCTTACTTAAAAGAGGCGAGTGATCAGATCAACGAGGTTGTTGTTGGCGAAGACCGCAACCGCAACCAGCGAAACGGTAGACATGATCTTGATGAAGATATCGAGGCAGGGGCCGACGGTATCCTTCAGAGGGTCACCGACCGTATCGCCGACGACCGAGGCGTCATGCGCGGGGGTACCCTTGCCGGAGCCTTCGATGGCGCCGGTCTCAATATACTTCTTTCCGTTATCCCAGGCGCCGCCCGCGTTTCCGGTAAAGATCGCAATCATAATGGCGCAAAGGGTAGAGCCGATGATCAGTCCGCCAACGAACTCGGGCCCGAAGATGAAGCCCGCGGCCACGGGAACCACGACCGCCAGAAGGCTGGGGATCTTCATTTCGCCGATCGCGCCCTTGGAGGAGATCTCAATGCAGGTCTTGTAGTCGGGCTTTTCGGTTCCCGAAAGAATGCCGGGATAGAGCTTAAACTGACGGCGGACCTCGTCGACCATCTTACGGGCCGCCTTGGCAACCGCCTCGATCAGCATGCCCGAGAAAAGGAAGGGAAGAGCGCCGCCGATGATGGCGCCCGCAAGCGTCATCGGTTCGATCATATTGAGGATCAGATCGGTGTTAAAATCGTTGTAGGAGTAGAGGTAGGAGATCATCAGGGCAAGCGCGGCCAAGGCACCCGAGCCGATCGCGAAGCCCTTTCCGATCGCGGCGGTGGTGTTACCGACCGAATCCAGCGTATCGGTGATCTTTCTGACCTCGGGATCAAGCCCCGACATTTCGGCAATGCCGCCGGCGTTATCCGAAATGGGACCGTAGGTATCGACCGAGACGGTGGCCGTTACGAAGGAAAGCATACCCATAGCGGCCATGGCCACGCCGTACATGCCCGAAACGTAATAGGCAATGATGATGCCGCCGCCGAGAATGATACAGGGGGCCATGCAGGATTTCATACCAAGCGCCAGCCCCTGCGTAATCGTGAGGGCAGGGCCTTCAAGCGAGGCGCGCGCCAAGTTTCTTGTCGGCTTATAGTCGGCCGAGGTATACCGCTCGGCGATCATACCGATGACAACCCCCGCGATAACGCCGATGGCCGCCGCGATCCAGGGGGAGAGCCAGCCGGCCGAGAAGCCGAGGATCTTGGAAAGATCCGCCGAGGTGTAATCACGGAAGCTGAGGAAGGAAACGAGCAGGCCGAGCACGATCGTCGTGCCCGAGGCAACGTAGGTCGCGCCATTGAGATCCTTGTGCGGATCCTTCGACATATTCTTCTTGAAAAGAAGGAAGGCAATGCCGAGACAGCAGGCGATCATACCGATCGAAACGAACACGAGCGGGAAGGTGATCAGGCGCGAAAGCAGCTCCTTCGACATCCCGGTCCCCTCGGCGATCGACTTCGAGAACATATGATAGGCAAGAATGATACCCGACGAGATCGCGCCGACAAAGCTTTCAAGAAGGTCGGAGCCAAGGCCGGCAACGTCCCCGACGTTATCCCCGACGTTATCGGCGATGGTAGCGGGGTTGCGGGGATCGTCCTCGGGAATATGCGCCTCGGTCTTACCGACAAGGTCGGCGCCCATATCGGCGGCCTTCGTGTAGATGCCGCCGCCCACGCGGTTGAACATCGCCACCAGCGAGCAGCCGAGGGCATAGCCCGAAAGCGTCATCGTAAAGGGACAGAAGGAAAGGCCGATCAGGTTGACGTAAGAGGCCTCGGTCACCTCTAACTGCCCCATGGCAAGGCCGAAGATCACGTAAACGAGGAACAGACCGAAAAGGGCAAAGCCACCCACGCAAAGCCCCATGACCGAGCCGCCGCGGAAGGCGACCTTGACCGTCTTACCGATATCGCGCGTTTCGTTGGCACGGTTGGCTACGCGTACGTTCGCGTAGGTCGCGATCTTCATGCCGACAAAGCCGGCGCATCCCGACATGACCGAGCCGACGATAAGAGCAACGGCGGCGTGCCAGGTGGTGACGACCGCCAAAAGCACCGCAACGACGGCGACGACGGTGTAAAGGATCTTATACTCGTAGTTGATGAACGCGCCGGCCCCGATGCGGATGGCCGAGGCGATCTCGCTCATTCTCTCGTTCCCCTCGGGCATACGCTTAACCGTGATAAAGTTAAACGCCGCGAAGGAAAGCGCCAGAACGGCGGCAATGATAACCAGGTAAATCATTTTTTTCTCCTTACTGAATTTACTTCAGCCCTCATTATACTGTATTTTTTCCTTTTTGTAAATACGTAGCGAAGAAATAAAAGAGAAGAAGCTTATTTTTCTCCGACAAATACAAAAAAGCGCCCGAGCGGCGACCTGCCATAAAGCAGGTCAGCCAAACGACGTTTGCCCCGGCGGGCAAGCTCGTATGCAAAAAGGACGAGAAGATTCTCGTCCTTTTTGACTTCCTATAAAACGGCTTTACGGTAGGTGCCCCAAAGGGCGCTCTTTTTTACAGATTGAAGATACGGATCGCGTTTTCCCGTGCGATCTTTTGGAAGACCTCTTCGCTGATCTTCCCACTCTCCCGCCAGCGCTTGAGGTGGACGACGGTATCGTTTCGGGTGCCGATCTTGATGTTGCAATAGTCGGTGCCGAAGAAGATCCTATCCTGGAATTCGTTTATAAACGAAAGGGCGAAGTCTTCGTCCCGCAGGAACATATTCATGGCGGTGTCGTCCGAAAGGTCGGCGTAAAGGTTCGGGTAACGGCGCATCAGCTTCGGGACGACCCCCTCCCCGGGGATAGGACCCTGGGGCAGACGGCCGCACTGCCCGCCGTAAATGCGGTGGGCGACCCCACGCTCGGCCGGGGTGCCGAGAACCGAAAGCTCGGCCCAGAAGGTCGGCCCGTGGCCGAACAGCTTCAGCTCGGGATAGCGCTGCAGGGTGATCTCAAGCCCCGGCAGCCCCGGCTCGTCATACATACCGAAGGTGTTATCCCTCACCATAGCTGCCTCGTAGATAACGGGAAGCCCGACCTTTTCGGCGCAGGCAAACAGGTTCTGCACACGGAAATCAAGCATATCCAACCCGGGCATCACCTCGCCGATGCCGCGGCATCCCATATCCTTGTAGTATTGCAGGGGGCGCTCCAAATGCGCGAGGGGGGAATTGGACATCGCCCGCGGGTCGATATTACAGAAGGGAACGAAGCGATCGGGATATTTCTCGGCGATCCGCAGGATCTCCTCGTTGCTTTGGGGCAGATAGATCTCAGGGCTTACGATCGGCAGAAGAAAGCCCTTTTCGATCCCCAAGGCATCAAAAAAAGCGATCAGCTCCTCGGGATGGGGGAAGGCCGGACCAATGGGCGGTCTGTCCTGAAAGCAATGGGTATGGATGTCGATAAACATGATGTTTTCCTTTCGATTTCTTTTTTTTGCTTTTTTTGTTGCTTTTTCTCAAAAACGTGGTATAATAAAATATGGATAAATCTGTTTTGCACTTTTATTTTACTTTATATCTATTCTTTATAAAATGGATTTTTTGGAAAAAAATATGGAGGATTTGAAATGTCCCAAAACAAGAAAGAAAAGTTTGTGAATCCGCCGTCGGTCCATATCCACGAGAACGGATATGTTGAGCTTGACAGTCGGTGGCGTCACGGCCTTTTGAGCAATCCGCATTCCTGCTTTTATATTGTTGAGGACGGAGACGGATTTTTGGTCCATGACGGTAAAAAGATCGATCTGAAGCCGGGGTATGCCTATCTGATACCCGCTTCTACTCCTTTTTCCTTCGGCTGCAGCAGCTTTCTCCGTAAGCTTTTCTTCCATATCAACGTTGTGGGAAGCGAAGGGTTTGATATCCTTCGGAATTTGCAGGAGATCCATTCGGTTCCCTTGAAAGAGGGAGAGATAGAAGAGCTGGTCTCGTATTATCAAGAATCCTCGATCAGCGACGCATACGCCTTCCGAAGCGTTATATACAGGCTGTTCGCGCGTGTTCTTGCCACCTATCCCGAGGATAAGATCGAGAGTCGAAGCTACTCCCCTCTGATCGGTCGCGCGGTCAAATATATTCAGGAAAATCTTTCGGTCAGACTTTCGATTGCCGAAGTGGCAGCCTCCCTTTTTGTGGCGGAGGGTACGCTTCGTAAGCATTTTAAAAAGGAGATCGGTCTTACCCCCCGTGCTTATATTGAGGATCTGGCACTCTGGAAGGCAGAGACCCTTTTGCGAAATACGAACCTGACGATCGCCGAGATCGCCGCTCAACTGGGCTTTTGCGATCAGTTTTATTTTACGCGGCGCTTTTCGCTTCGCTACCGCAGGTCGCCGCGGCTGTACCGTGCGGATGTCCGTCAGGAGACACGCCCTTATGAGTCTCCTGATCTTTCTCTCAAAAAGGACTGAAGCCGAATACCGAAAGCGATAAGGAGAAGGAAAATGCCCACTTTACAGGTTCTGGTAACGACGATGCACGATGAGGACCTTGGCCGTTACCGGAGCTTTGCACCGTCGGCTCCACCTGGTTCTCGGGGCATAACGAGGAATATTTTATTCTGAATGGCATGGTTACCTACGTTAACCATCCGGTTTTGGCTTATCTTTTGCCTTTTCTGCAGGGCTTCCGTATGAAAAGGAGAACCGAAACGAAGCTAAGCTGCTTCGGCATCGTCCGCGCCTATTTCAAGGGTATAAAGAAATACAAATCCAACAAGAAATGAAGGAAGAAAAAATGACCGAAAAAGGATATCCGCGCGTTCTGGCCATCAGCTGCAATCCCTTTGCGGCGGGCGGCTCCAACGGTAAGGTTTTCAGTGAGCTGTTTTGCGATTGGCCCACCGATGCGCTCGCGCAGTTTTATGTCAGCAACGAATTGCCAAGCTTTTCGGTCTGCCGTCGGTATTATCGACTGACCGATAACGAGGCCAAAAACGCCTTTTTGGGGAAAAAGACCTATGGTCGCCCCTTGACGGGAGAGGAAAAAGAAGAGAACCGTTCTGCCTCGGCGAAGGCGGGAAAGCCGGTTTCCAAGAACCCCTTAACGCGGTATTTGCGTAATGTGATCTGGAACAGCGGGCGCTGGCAAAGCCCCGCCTTTTATCGGTGGGTAGACGAATTTTCACCCGAGGTGATCGTGATGATGGGGGGCGATTCCACCTTTATCCCGCGGATCGCGATGAAGCTTGCCAAAAAAAGAAGCATCCCCCTCGTTATTTTCAATACCGAGAATTATTATTTCAAGAATTATAATTACATGAAGGCAAAGGGGCATCCCTTTTTCTCCTGGCTTTTCCGTAAGGGCTTTAAGCGCACCTTCCGTAAGCTGATGAAGAAGAGCGCCCTTGAGATCTACAACAGCGAATATTTACGAGATCTTTACCAAAAGGAATTCAAAAAGCCAAGCGAGTTTATTTACCAGGCGACATCGCTTACCCCTTACCCCAAAAAGCCCTCGTTCGAGGGAAAATTCTCCTATATGGGAAACCTCGGGGTCGGTCGGCACCGTGCGCTTATGGATATCGGGGAAGCCTTGCAGGCGATCTCCCCCGATTATTTCCTCGACGTATATGGCAGGGCACCGAGCCCCGCGGTCGAAAAGCAGCTTCGCGAGGGGCGGGGCATTCGCTTTCACGGCCTTATCCCTTATAGCAGGGTCAAGGAAAGAATGGAGGAAAGCGACCTGCTTTTCCACGCCGAGACCGCCGATGAATTTTATATCAAGGACCTTTCTGCCGCCTTTTCCACGAAAATATCCGATTCGCTTCTGTCGGGCCGCCCCTTGGTGATCTATGCCCACGAAAGCCTTGCCTGTACGCAGTATCTTTTGAAGAACGGGTGCGCCCACGTGATCACCGATAAAAGCACCCTCGTTTCTCGCCTGAAAGAGATCACCGAAAGCGAGGCTTTGCGCGATCAATACGTCGAAAAGGCGCTGGCCGTCGGCGAAATGAATCATAACGCGAAAAAGAACTGTGAAAGAATGAGAATCGTACTTTCCCAAATAATAAATAGAGGAGAACAAAAATGAAGATTTGTCAAATTAACTGTGTATACGGCGAAGGGAGCACGGGGCGCATTGTTAAAGATTTACACAAGACCATTCTTGCAAGGGGAGATGAATCCATCATAATCGTGCCGCTTGCCAACCGGTATACCAAGGAAGATGGAGTGTATACCGTTTCTTGCTATTTACAGGATCGTTTGTCGGCTATCTATCGTCGAGTTTTTGGCATGAAATATGACGGAGCTCATATTCAAACCGGGCGCATTATACGTATTTTAAAAAAAGAAAAGCCCGATGTTGTTCATCTGCATTGCATCAATGGAAACAATATTAACATTTATAAGCTCTTGCATTTTTTGGCAAAAAACAAAGTAAAGACGGTCTTTACTCTGCATTCTGAGTTTCCGTATACCGGTAGCTGCGGTTATGCCTATGACTGTCTCGGTTGGAAAACAGGATGCGGTCGCTGCCCCAATTTAAAGGAAGCTACGCAATCGGTTTTCCTTGATCGGACGAAAAGAAACTACCGAAAATGGAAAGAAAGTTATGATTTGTTCGATGAGAAATATCTTCGCTTTACCGCGGTTTCTCCTTGGGTTGTATCCCGCGCCTGCGAATCTCCTCTTATCGGAAGATTTTCCATTTGTTCGGTTTTAAATGGGGTGAATACTCAAGCGTTCCATCCTGTTGACGGACAGGCTATACGTCAAAAGCTCTCGCTTGCCAAGGATGAAAAAATAATCTTTCATGCTACGGCATCCTTTGATCCATACAAAGATTCTGTAAAGGGCGGAAAATATATTTTGCAGCTGGCTGAAAAGCTCAAAGGAGAACCAATAAAGATCGTTGTGGCTGCCAATCACGGCAAGATTGACGCTCCTCCCGAAAACCTTTTGTTTGTGGGAAAAATTTCTTCGGTAGAGGAACTGGCCGAATATTATGCGGCTGCTGATCTTACTGTTATTGTCAGTAAGCGTGAGACATTTTGTATGCCGATTGCAGAAAGCCTTTGTGTCGGTACCCCCGTTGTTGGCTTTTTCGCGGGCGGGCCCGAAAGCTTCGCTGCTCCCTCGTATTCCGAATTTGTCGAATACGGGAATGTTGACGCGCTTTGCGAAGCGATCCGAAAATGGCTTCCCTTCAAGCGGGAAAAGGGGGTCAACGCCGAAGAGAACATCGCGCGCTATTCCAAGGAAACGATGCTTGAAGGTTATATGCGGGTCTACCGTACCTTCCTTTAAAAGGAAAGGGGCCTTTCCCAAAAGAAAAAGGGGAAAGGCCCCTTTTTCTCTTGCAAAAGGCCTTTTGTTATGGTATACTTTATACGAAAAATAAATATAAGGAGACAAAACTATGGCACGCTTTACTCTCCCCCGCGATATTTATCATGGAAAGGGCGCTCTTGAGGCGCTGAAAAATCTCCGCGGCAACCGCGCGATGGTCTGCGTCGGCGGCGGCTCAATGAAAAAATTCGGTTTTCTCGATAAGGTAGTCGCTTACCTCAAGGAAGCCGGTATGGAGGTCGAGCTCTTTGAGGGCATCGAGCCCGATCCTTCGGTCGATACGGTCATGAAGGGCGCCGAGGCAATGGCAAAGTTCCGCCCCGACTGGATCGTCGCGATCGGCGGCGGCTCTCCGATCGACGCCGCGAAGGCGATGTGGATCAAGTATGAATATCCCGATATCACCTTCGAAGAAATGTGCGTCGTTTTCGGGATTCCCGAGCTGCGCAAGAAGGCTCGCTTCTGCGCCATCCCCTCTACCTCGGGCACGGCGACCGAGGTGACCGCCTTCTCGGTCATCACCGACTATAAGAAGGGAATCAAGTATCCGCTGGCTGACTTTGAGATCACGCCCGATGTCGCGATCGTTGATCCCGAGCTTGCCGAGACCATGCCGAAGAAGCTTACCGCCCATACGGGTATGGACGCTATGACCCACGCGATCGAGGCCTACGTTTCGACCGCCAATTGCGAGTTTACCGATCCGCTTGCCATCTTCGCCATCAAGATGATAAAGGATAACCTGGTTGCCTCCTACAACGGCGATATGGATAAGCGCGCCTCGATGCATAACGCCCAGTGCCTGGCCGGCATGGCCTTCTCGAACGCCCTGCTCGGTATCGTCCACTCGATGGCGCATAAGACCGGCGCGATCTTTGAGGATCTCGGGGCCCACATCATCCACGGCGCCGCGAACGCGATGTACCTGCCGAAGGTCATTGCCTTCAACGCGAAGGACGAGACCGCGAAGAAGCGCTACGGCGTGATCGCCGATTATATGGGCCTTGGCGGAGCTGACGATAACGAGAAGGTCAAAAACCTTATTGCGTATCTGCGCTCGATGAACGATGCCCTGAATATTCCCCAGTGCATCAAGCACTACGGCCTTGACAGCCTGCCCTGCGAGGAGGGCTTTATTCCCGAGAAGATCTTCCTTGAAAGACTGCCCGAGATCGCGAAGAACGCGGTCGCCGATGCCTGCACCGGCTCCAACCCCCGTTCGATCGACGCCGAGCAAATGGAAAAGCTCTTGAAGTGCTGCTATTACGACACCGAGGTCGATTTCTGATCTTAAAAAAGAAAAAAGGCGGAAGGTCCGCCTTTTTCCTTTTTCTTGTGTGCCCGGGGACTTTTTTGTCCCCTTGCGCATTCTCCTGTTTTATGCTATAATAAGCGTAGAAGCCTTGTATATGGCAAGCGCTTCTTCGCAGCGATCAATGAAAAGGAGGTTTGTTTATGAGAATTTTCAAACGCTTGCTTGCCCTGTTTCTTCTCGTCACCCTTGTGCTGACCGCCTCGGGCTGTTACGTGATCTCGGCCCAGCGGATGTGGCGTGTGAAGGGCACCTATAAGCTGACCGTTTATACCTATACCCCCCAGTACGAAAGAAGAGAGGGGTATACCCCACGCACCTATAATTATATTGAGGATGAGGAATACCGCTACGAGGTATATCTCGTTGTGACCGGGGAGGCTACCGGTTATTACGTGTATAAGGATGCAAGCACCGCCGCTTATTACAAGGAGATCCCGCTTTCCTACGAATATGAGGAAGAGGGATCCAAGGTCACCTACGTTATCTATGGGGGCGTCACGCTGGCCGATCAAAGCACGGGCACCGATAGGCTGGGGGTCACAAGGGACCACCTCGGATACAGCAAGCCTGCCTTTGATTTTACCCAGCCCTTCACCGAAAAGAGCATGCGGAGCGAGGATATCCGCTTAAGCTTTGAGCGGGTCGACCGCGCCACCGATCTTTCTTACGCCGAAAAGCAGCTGGGCACCCTGACCCAAAAGCCGTAGGTATATAAGAAAAAGCACTTCCCGCGGGAAGTGCTTTTTCTTTTTTGCCGTTTACCCCTCCTCGGGGAAAAAGGCGCGAAGCTCGGCAAGATAGAGCGCCTGATCTGCGGGAAAGCAAAGCCCGTGTCCCGCGCCCTTGACAAGGACCAGACGCTTACGCGCGGCGGCGCAGGCGGCGTAATTCTCCTCGCTCATGGAAGCGGGGACGAAATCGTCGGTATCCCCGTGGAAAAAGATCACGGGCAGGCGGCAGTCCCGCATGGCCCGCAGGGGCGATTCCTTGTCGGGATCAAAGCCACCCAGAACACGGGCCCCCAGCCTTACGAAGGGATAAAGCAGGGAGGGGGGAAGCTTCATATCCCTTGCCACCTTTTTGATGATATCTTTTGTGGAGGTATAGCCGCAATCGGCTAACACCCCGATCACATTCTCGGGCAGCGGCAGGGCCGTGGCGGCCATGACCGTGGCGGCCCCCATGGAGATACCCGTCAGAATGATCCGCGCGTCCTTATCGATGACCGTACGCACCAGCTCGATCCAGGCAAGGCAGTCGCGGCTTTCCTTGGCACCGAAGGTGATGACCCGCCCCTCGCTTTTCCCGCTCGCCCTCTGATCCACGATCAGGGCGTTATGCCCCAGCGCGAAGCAGCGGGCTACCCCGCCGCACAGATCCCGCTCAGCACTGCCGCGGTATCCGTGAAACAGGATCTCGACCGTTGCGCCCTTTTGGCATTCGAAATACTTTCCGTAAAGGCGAAGCCCGTCAAAGGAGGTGACCGAAAGCTCGGTATACGCCCTTGCGCGGGTCTCTTTCATCCATTCGATCATCTGCTCGCGGTAGGGGAGATAGATCCTTCCCGGGGGGATGGGATATTCCTCGGTGCTTTTCTTCCTCCCGCGGAAGGAATAAAAGACCTTAAAAAAGCAACCGACGCTGATCGCCGCTATAAGAACCGCCGCGCCGAGAAGGATCGAAAGGGGAATAATAAGGTATGGCATTTTCGGCCTCCGTGTATATTTTCCCCTCTATTTTAGCACGAAATGCACTGCGGTTCAACTTGTTACGGATAAAAAACAAGAAAAAGAGTAAGAAGACGAAGCCCCGCTTCCTTTTTCATGCGCCTTAAAGGACTTGGTCGCAGGGCAACGACGAAAAGGCGAGGAGAATTCGAGTTTTAATGATATATCGCCGTTGGCGATATGATATACGGCTTGCGCCGTATGATATGCTTGCTATGCAAGCATGATATAATATCCGTTCCTTCATATGCCGAAGGCATACATCATCTGCGAAGCATACATCATAGCGAAGCTATATCATCCGTTCCGCAAGGAACGGATATCATTGAAAAAAGCACTTCGTATGAAGTGCTTTTTCATGGTGCGCCACTATGAGCGTAAGTTGAACCGAAAGGTTTTGACTTGCGCTTTTTATTTTTACATAGACAAAGGCGAGCTTTTTACGGCTCGCCTTAGTTGTTTTATTGCCAAATGGTTGGAATACCCTCTACATAATGCCAGTAATTGCCTGCTGCCGTGGGCTTTTCTTCGCTATAATAATAACGAGTTACGGCTTGGAAGGAATCGTTAGAATCTCCTATCTCAATCGAATTCCATTCTGTGGGGGTTCCCGAATAGAAGACCTGTTCAATTCCAGTATAGTCAAAAGCGGAATAGCCAATCTTAGTTATTGAGCTTCCTATTACAACAGTTTTTAGATTCCGACACCAGTCAAATGCAGAAGCACCGATTTCATTTACGCTATTCGGGATGATGATGCTTTCCAAATTTGTGCAACGCTGAAACGCCTCATATCCGATTGTAGCAATATTTTCAGACAACTTTACGGTGTAAAGATTTTTCGCGTTATAAAATGCGCCTATTTCTATTGAAGTTACCGAATTTGGCACGATATACTCGCTATCTGTTCTTCCCATAGGGTAACACATTATCATTGTTTTGTCTTTATTAAACAGAACACCATCAATTGAAGTATAGTACGGATTTTGCTCGCTCACCGTGATGTTACATAGCGCGACACCGTCATATTCTCGGAATTGGGTTCCGACTATGCGCGACGAAAAAGATGCACCTAGATGAATTGACTTCAAAGCTCTGCAATTCCCAAACCAAACGCCATCCCATTCCTGTACATTATCACTGAAAATAATGGATTCGACTCTACAGCTATCGAATATGCCGCCTCCCACTAATGTTGTGACACATTCCGGAATTACAAATACGCCTTCCAAAGCCGGAGCAAGCTTTCTTAATATCGTGCCATCCTTACTATAAATACCGTCTCCGTTTATGTCCTTAAATGATTGGTTATCCTCATCAACATAAATTTTTCGTAAATTTATCCATCCTTCAAACAGAGAACCATTCCAAATCGTATCAATCGTTTCCGGAATATAAACGCTCTCTATTAATGCACTGCCATCTATGAGATTACCGTTTATTTCAGTCACTTTGATTCCGTTATATTCAGAAGGAATTACCAATGTTTTTCCGGAGAAGCTTCCTATTCCGTATACAGAATATGTTCCATTATTAAGCAATCCGTATTTCAATCCTTCCGACGGCTGATACTCGCCGCAAATTAAACAAGTATTGCCATCAGCGTAGACACTAGGATACGTATGTTTTTCTGCTAAAGGCTCTCTTGATATTCTGCTTTGCATGCAAACAGAACACATTTGCAAAATTTTAGGATTAAGGCAATCTGCATCTATCGTATGTATATCCGACCACAAATGCTCACTTTTTTCAGCAAAGCGATACTTCATATTTCCGCAAAGCGAGCAGGTGTTTGATAGCACGCCAACAGTATCACAGGTTGCCTCAATTTCAATAGTCCAAGTGTCAGCATAATTGTGTTCGCAAATTGAAGCTTTTACACCGGTATCCTGTGTACCGATCCACCAGTTGCCGTTTTCACCTATATAGGGAGTCAGACCGTCAGCACCGTCGATACCGTCCTTACCGTCGGTACCGTTCGTGCCGTCAACGCCCTTGGCTTTGACCTTGGTATCTTGGTCGCCGATCCACCAGTTGCCGTTTTCACCTATGTAAGGAGTCAGACCATCAGCACCGTTTGTACCATCTTTTCCGTCTTTACCGTCGGTACCGTTTGTGCCGTCAACACCCTCGGCTTTGACATTCGTGTCTTGGTCGCCAATCCACCAGTTGCCATTTTCACCTATGTAAGGAGTCAGACCATCAGCACCGTTTGTACCATCTTTTCCGTCTTTACCGTCGGTACCGTTCGTGCCGTCAACGCCCTTGGCTTTGACCTTGGTATCTTGGTCGCCAATCCACCAGTTGCCATTTTCACCTATGTAGGGGGTTAGACCGTCGGCACCGTCCTCGCCGTCGATACCATCCTTGCCGTTGGTTCCGTCTTTGCCATCGGTGCCGTTCGTGCCGTCAACGCCCTCGGCTTTCACGTGGGTGTCTTGGTCGCCAATCCACCAGTTGCCATTTTCGCCTATGTAAGGAGTCAGACCGTCGGCTCCGTTTGTGCCATCTTTTCCATCTGCACCATCTTTACCATCTGTACCGTTTGTGCCATCTTTTCCATCTGCACCATCTTTACCATCTGTACCGTTTGTGCCGTCAACACCCTCGGCTTTCACGTGGGTGTCTTGATCACCGATCCACCAGTTGAAGTCGGAT
>JAZNDS010000023.1:0-1683 GCA_045588145.1 Eubacteriales bacterium
CTCCTTGGCTCACAGAACGACATGGCTACGATCCGACTTCCTTAACAGGATAAACAAGCCCCCAACAAACCGCGAGCCGCGAAGGCGTTGACTGCTTTTGGCGTTTTGGCTAACGCCGTTGAACCGCTTCCCTTATTTCTCCCCGCAACCCCCCTGTCAAACCGCCGAGCCGACCGGGCGCTAAACGCGCACAGGCGAGGCGGGGGGCTTCTTCTTTTTGTTTCTAAAACTTTTTCTTCAAAGAAGAAGAAAAAGTTTTAGCGCGCTTTCTTTGTAACTTTCTTTGCGCGTGCAAAGAAAGTTAGAGAAAAACTCCGATTCGAAGAATTATCATCTCCACGAGCAAAGAAATGCAGAAGAACCCCAATTCAAAGAATCATCCTCTCCGCACGCAAAGAACGAAAAAACAACTCTTTCTTGTTCTATCTTTCCCTAACGATCAATAGAAAACACCCCTCCATCACCAATCCAAAAAAGGAAACACAAAATGAATGCAAACCTCCCCGGGAAGGAGGACCTTCTCGAGCTGACCGGCAGTATCGAAAACATCATATACAAAAACGACGATAACGGCTACACCGTCTGCGAGCTGGCGGTCTCCGACGAGGACTACGTCACCCTGGTGGGGATCATGCCCTTTTTGGCGGAGGGTGAGACCATCCGAGCCCTGGGCCGCTGGGAGCTTCACGCCTCCTTCGGACGGCAGTTCAAGGTGGAGTATTTCGAGAAGCAGCTTCCCTCCGACGAGGGGGCCATGCTGAAATACCTCTCCTCCGGCGCTATCAAGGGCATCGGGCCGGTGCTGGCCCGACGGATCATCGACAAATTCGGAGAGGACACCTTCGAGGTCATGGAGCATAACCCCGAATGGCTGGCCGACGTGGACGGCATCACCAAGCGCAAGGCCCAAAAGATCGCCGAGCGCTTCCGCGAGGCCTTCGGCGTCCGCTCGGTTATGATGTTCTGCCGCGACTTTTTCGGCCCCGCCACGGCTGTCAAGGTCTATAAAAAATGGGGCGGCGGCGCCGTGGATGTTATCAAGGCCAACCCCTACGCCTTGTGCGAGTCGATCCACGGTATCGGCTTCGAGACCGCCGACCGCATCGCCGAGGCTCTCGGCACCGATAAAAGCTCCCCCGACCGTCTGCGGGCGGGTATTCTCTGGTTTTTGAGCTATAACGGTACCCAAAACGGCCATACCTTCGTTCCCGCCGATAAGCTGATCCCCGCGGCATCACAATTTTTGGGCGCTTCCGAGACAGAAATCACCGCGGTGGTGAATACCCTGTTAAACGAGGGGCGCATCGTCTCGGTCAAGTATGGTGGCCGCGAGGTCTATTACTTAAAGGACTATTTTGAGGCCGAGCGCTACGCGGCGGCTAAGCTGGATCAGCTCGACCGTCTCTGTGAGCGGATCTCGGTGCGGGATGCCGATCGCTTCATTCAGCAGATCGAGGCCGAGCTGGATATTACCTACGCGGCCCTGCAGAAAAAGGCCATCGTAGATGCCCTTGGTAACGGCGTTATGATCCTGACGGGAGGCCCCGGAACCGGTAAGACCACCGTTATCCGCGCCGTTATCACCGTCTTTCAACGGATGGGCCTGGGCATCGTCCTCGCCGCTCCCACGGGACGGGCGGCCAAGCGGATGTCGGAGGCCACCTCCATGGAGGCCAAGACCAT
>JAZNDS010000024.1:0-26993 GCA_045588145.1 Eubacteriales bacterium
AGATTGTGGGGAGCCTGGTTGAGCAGAACGCCGCCGCCCTCGCCGGCCCACGTGGCGCGCCAGCTGCCGGAGTCATAATAATGCTGGCTGCGGTACCAGTTGGTGATGATCCACACAGAGCGCTTGAGCTCGCCCAGCTGGCCGCTCTGTACGATCTCGCGGGCCTTGGCAAACAGCGGGTTGGTGCGCTGGTTGAACATGATGCCCAGCATGACCTTGGTCTTCTTCGCGACCTCGAACATCTCCTCTACCTGCTTGGTGTAGACCCCGGCGGGCTTATCCACGATGACCGGGATCCCCTTTTTCATAGCGGCGATGGCCGCGTCGGTATGACCGTAGTGGGGGATCTCGACCAGAAGACAGTCGATCTTCCCGGAATCCAGCATCTCGTCCAGCGAATCGTAGATCGGGCAGACCTCGCCGAATTTTTCGATAAAGGCGGTCTGGGCCTTTTTGTCGCAGTCGGCCACCGCGCCGACTACGCCGTTGCGGACCTTGCCTTCGGAGAGAAGCTTGGTGTAGTGAGAGCCCTGCGTACCGACACCGAGGATACCGAAGCGGATCTTCTTGAGATCGCGGGGGGTGAATTCGCCGGGGGCGCTTTCCTCATAGCCGGCGGCCTTCAGCACCTTTTTCAGGGCGGTAACGGCGGCCCCGAAGGCCTCGGCGTTGTCCTTATAACGGGCGACCTTGCCGGCCAGCCCGCGGTCATCAAAGCTGCCGTAGCCCGCAAAATCCGAAAGGTGGGGCTCCAGCGTCAGATAAACGACGCTCTCGGTGCTGTCCCCGTGCTGCTGAAGGATCTCCTTGATGCAGCCCTCGCCTTCACCGGCGGGGGTCACGATCCTTTCATAGCCGAGGGCATCCTTGATATGGATGTAGGAAAGCGTGCTCTTTGAGGCGTCGTAGCCCTTTTTGGGGTCATTATCGGTCAGGATATAGTTGGCGGCATCCCAGATCGAGGCAAGCCCCGGAACCGCCGCCAGAAGATCGGCTACGCGCGAAGGGCACTCGCCGTAGATCTTTTCCTCGTTCTCATGGCAAAGCGTGATGCCGTTTTCCTTGGCGTACGCCACCATTTTGGTAAGACGGGCGATGACCTCGTCGCGGTATTCGTCCAGCTTGTCGGCGGGAACGAAGAAGCTGAAGATGCGCATTCTGTCGGTGCCGAGAAGCTTCGCGACCTCGACCGCCCACTTAAAGCGCTCAAAATGCGGCTCAAAATCCTTTTCGATCTCGTATTTGCCGATGGGGGAGCCGAAGGAAGAGACCTTGATGCCCGCTTTATCCAGCGCCAGGCGGTATTCTTTGATCTCCGCTTCAGTCTTATCGATAAGGGGGGCGCCGTCTAAAAGGCGGGGCTCAATAAACTTGATGCCGTTTTTCTTTAATGCCTTGATCTGGCCGGCCGCGTCGGTGGCGGCCTCGTCAGCAAAGGCGGTCAAAACAAATTTTGCCATAACGATTCTCCTTTACTTTTTTCCAAACAGGGGGGCAATATTGCGATAGCCGATGGCCATCTGTCCAAGTGAATCCCCCGAATCGGGGGCGTTATCCTGCTCGATCAGGATGTTTTTGATCCCTTCGCTTTGGCAGGCCTCGTAGATCGGCTTGAAGTCGATGGTGCCGGTGCCGCAGGCGCAGATGCTTCGGGCTTCGTTGTCGGCCATATCCTTGAAGTGAAGGGTATGGATCCGCTTTGCGTGGGTGTGAATGAATTCAATGGGATCGTGACCCGCAAAGGTGATCCAATACACGTCGGGGATAAAGCAGAATTCGGGGTACTCGTTGATCATGATATCAAACATCGTGATCCCGCCGAGATCCTTATATTCAAAATTGTGGTTATGGAACGCAAAGCGAAGACCTGCGTCGTTGATCCTTTTGGCTGCCTCGTGCAGGGCCGCCAGCTTCTCTCGGACGGTCTGCAGGCTTTCGGGCATACCAAGACCGCCGATCCCGATCTCGGGACAGCCGAAGAGCTTATGCTCGGCGATCACCGTTTCGGTCTCACCGACGATACGGGCGTAGGGGGTGTGGGTCGAGCAGACGGGGAGGTCAAATTCCTTTACACAGGCGGCAATATCGGTAGCCTTGACGGTGGGGCCGATGCCCGAGATCTGCACCATATCGTAGCCGATCTCCTTGATGCCGCAAAAGGCATTCCGCAGCCCCTCGGGCGTTGTGCATAAATTGCGGATAGAATAGAATTGGGCGCCAAGCTTCATAAAAATGCCTCATTTCCTTAAATAATTTGCCAATAGGCGCTATTATATGCCTATTTTATTTAATTATATATTACGAAAATTAAGAATTCCATTGTTTATATTGATAAGGGTATTGCAAATATTGCTCTTGCGTGGTATAATATGGGTAATACGAACGGGAGAGCGACTATGGGAAAATATATCGTTGAAGAATATGGAAAGATCCGCTTTTATCGGTCAGAGGATGAGCGGCCTGTTCCCGGGAATTTTGCCCGCCATTGCCACAACAACTATGAAATTATTTACGTGGTAAGCGGCACGGGTAAATATGTGGTGGAGGGCGAATGCTACGAGCTTCGGCCGGATACCCTGATGCTCTTCCGCCCCGGCGAATTTCATTACGTCGATGTGCAGGAAAGCTGCCGTTACGAGCGATGCGTGTTTCATTTCAAGGCCGGTGCGCTGCATGGGGCCAAGGAGGCCATTGAAAAGCTTTCGCGGGTCCCTCCGGGGGAGGGGAATTTCTTCGAGGCAAGGGATTTTTCGATCTCGGTCGCCCCGATCTTCGAGCGTTTTTCCCGTCTTTCCACGCTTCCGAAAAAGGATGCGGAGCGTTTGGCCCCCCTGATGCTGACCGAGCTTGTCCTTTTGCTGGCGGCGGCGGACCCCGTCGCGCGGGAAAAGAAGAAGGATGAGCCGATCGGCGCGCGCGTCATCCGTTATCTCAACGCGCATCTTTCAGAGCCGCTTTCCCTGGATATCCTCTGCAACAATTTTTACGTCAGCAAATATTACCTTTGTCGCGCCTTTAAGGAGCATAACGGGATCTCGATCCTTGGCTATCTCAACAGCAAGCGCGTGATGCTGGCCAAGCAAATGATCGAAAGCGGCGAAACGGCGGTCGCGGCCGCCGAGAAGGTCGGCTTTTCGGATTATTCGACCTTCTATCGGGCTTACCGTAAATCCTTCGGCCGTGCCCCGACCTCGGATAAAAACACAAGAAAAAAAGGAAGCTCTTATGAAAGAAATCAATAAATATCCTCTTCTTTCTAAGATAAACGACCCCTCTGACCTTCGGCGCATGCCGGAAGAGGACATGGAGGCGCTTTGCCGGGAGATCCGCGCCTTTTTATTGGAAAAGGTACCGAAAACCGGCGGGCATCTCGCTTCTAACCTCGGCGTTGTGGAGCTGTCGGTCGCGCTTCACCGCGTATTTGACGTGCCGAGCGATCATCTCATTTTCGACGTCGGGCATCAGTGCTATATCCATAAGCTTCTGACCGGGCGCCGCGCGGAGTTCGATACCCTGCGTACCCCCGGCGGGCTTTCGGGCTTTACCAAGCGGGAGGAAAGCGAGTACGACGCCTTTGGCGCCGGCCATTCCTCGACCTCTCTTTCGGCGGCCCTCGGCTTTGCCCGCGCCGATAAGCTGGAGGGAAAGAAAAGCTATACCGTCGCCGTGATCGGGGACGGGGCGTATACGGGCGGCATGATCCACGAGGCGCTGAATAACGTTTGCCGCTCGCTTCGGCTTGTGGTGGTCCTTAATGAGAACGAAATGTCGATCTCCAAAAACACAGGCGCCTTTGCCCGCTACATGGCCAGGATCCGTACCTCAAGGCGCTATCGGCGAACCAAGCGCCTGACCGCGCGCTTTCTGGAAAGGCTTCCGCTTATCGGGCGTCCGATCTATGCGCTTTTGGGCAAGATAAAGCGCTTTATCAAGCGCATCCTTTATACCGCCAACTACTTTGAGCATCTCGGCCTTTATTACCTTGGCCCCGCCGACGGGAACGACTACAAAAAGGTCGCCTTCCTTCTGCGCCAGGCAAAGGAGGAGGGGTGCAGCGTGCTGCTGCATCTGCGCACGAAAAAGGGAAAGGGATATCCCCCTGCCGAGGAGAACCCCTCCGACTATCACAGCGTCTACACCAAGGCGCGGGGCGGCGTCACCTTTTCGGAGACCATGGGAAGAACGCTTTGCTCGATAGCCGAGGCGGATGATGCCGTGACGGCGGTCTCGGCCGCCATGCGTGAGGGGTGCGGGCTTTCGACCTTCTTTGCGTGCTTTCCGCAAAGGGCCTTTGACGTCGGCATCGCCGAGGAGCATGCTCTTACCTTTACGGCGGGGCTTGCCGCCGCGGGGAAAAAGCCATACATCGCGCTTTATTCCACCTTTTTGCAAAGGGGCTATGACAATCTCTTGCACGACATCGCCTTGCAAAAATTGCCCGTGCGGCTTCTTGTCGACCGAGCGGGCCTTTCGGGGGGAGACGGCCCCACCCACCACGGCATTTTCGACGTGGCCTTCCTTTCGCATATCCCGCATTTCCGTATTCTGGCTCCCGCGACTCTTGGCAGCCTTACGGCCATGATGCGTGACTCTCTCTCCTTTACCGGCCCCACCGCGATCCGCTATGAAAATCGCGGGGAGGACGAGAGCATCGTAAACGCCTTTTACAAAAACGGCGATTACAGGGCCTACGGCGTGCGTGCCGATTTCAAGGATCCCGACGCTTGCCGCGAGGGCGTGATCGTTACCTACGGCGCGATCGCGAAGGTCGCCCTTTTGGCCGAAGAGCGGCTTCAAGAGAAGGGAAGGGCGATCGGAACGGTCCTCCTTGAGGAGCTGAAGCCCTATGAAGAAACGGCTCAAAGGCTTCTGGCTCTTATCGGCAGGGAGGCGCCGCTCGTCTTTCTGGAGGAGGGGATCTATGACGGCGGCGCCGGCATGATCCTTTGCGACAGGCTTCGCTCACAGGGCTACCGCGGGCCCATGAGGATCCTGGCTATTCGCGATCATTTTGCGTCTCCGCCAACGCCCACCGATCTTTACCCGTATTGCGGTATTTCGGCAGAGGACGTTATAAAAGCCTTTGATAAATAAGAAAAAACGGGAATTTTCATTCCCGTTTTTTGCTTTAAGCCTTTCCGCAGGAGCCAAACAAGCGAAGCTTGCGGATGACCTCATTCTTGATCATTTCCATCTTGCGGTTGCGGATGGTCAGATAGTCTTCACCCGCGTCAAATCCGTCCGCCATCGCGCGGGAGCCGGCCAGAAGCAGGTCGGTGAAAATGTTGACCTTGGCGATCCCGTTCTTGATCACGTCACGGAAATCGTCGTCACTGAGGCCGGAGCCGCCGTGAAGAACGAGCGGCACGTCGGTGGCGGCGCGGATCTCGCGCAGGCGCTGAAGGTCAAGCTTCGGCTTGGTCTTGTAAGCGCCGTGGGCGGTACCGATGGCGATCGCCAGGGCATCGACCCCTGTGGCCTCGATGAAGGAGGTGGCCTCCTCGACCGTGGTGTAGCGGTCGGTCGCCGCGTTATCGTTGCTGGAGGCCTGACCGACGTGGCCGATCTCCGCCTCTACCGAGGCGCCCATGGCGTGGGCAATGCGAACGACCTCGCGCGTGTCGGCGATATTCTTGGCGGGATCTCCGGCGCTTCCGTCGAACATAACGCTGGAAAAGCCAAGCTTCAGGGCTTCCATGCAGCGGTCGAAGGTAAGGCCGTGGTCAAAGTGGATAACGACGGGAACCGTCGCGCGCTTGGCGGCGGCAACAAGCCCCGGGGCGATCAGTGAAAGATCTCCGTAAGGAAGAAGGACCTCGGCCGTACCGATAACGATCGGAGAGCGCTCCTCCTCCGCGGCGGCGATCGCGGCCTCTAACATATCCGAGTCGGTGGTGTTGAAAAGCCCGACGGCGTAGCCCTTCTTCTGGGCATCCTTTAAGACATCGTTAAGATTTACTAACATACGTTTTTCTTCCTTTTATAAAGTTTTTCAAGCTCCAAAAGCTCAGAAAGCGGGCGCATACCGCTTACCGAATCGGCGGCGGACAGATTGGCGGCCGCGCAAAGCGACCCGAGCGAAAGGATCTCTTCGTCGGTATAATCGTGCAAAAGCCCGTAAAGGGCGCCGGCGCAGAAGGCGTCTCCCGCCCCGGTTGCTCCCACGATGTATCCCTTCGGCAGATCAAGCGAGGGAACGGCGGTAAAGCTTCCGCTCTTGTCAAGACAGCTGCCAAGCATCGGACAGTGCAGAATGACCTTTTTTTGTACCCCCATATCCAAAAGACGAGCAGATATATCTTGTAAAGTTTCTTTATCAACAGAACCGTCTTTAAGCGAAACGTCTGCGATTTTTGCGGCCTCCACTTCGTTGATGATCAGATAGTCAACGTACGGAAGGGCGGGGGCTACAACGCTTTTATAACGGTCACTCGGCTCGCTGATCAGGTCGATCGAGGTGGTGATGCCGCGCTCCTTGGCCATAGCAAGCAGGCGGGCGGCACGGCTTCCGTAGACTTCGTCCTTTTTGTCCAGCGCATCCAGAAGGAGAAGGTATCCAAGGTGCAGATGCGTGGGGGAAAGAGTCTCAAAATCGAAATCGTCCACATCCAGCTCGGCATTGGCGCCGGGCAGGGTAAAGAAGGTGCGCTCCCCCCCGAGAATGCTCATCGCGTCGGTAAAGCTCGTCGGGGCGCTGTCGCTCACAAGAAGGTGGGAAACGTCAAGCCCCGCTTTTTCCATCTCGGCGGTCACGAAGGAGCCGTAATCGTCACTTCCGACCTTGCCAAAGACGGTGACCTTGAAATCCTTATCAAGCTTTGCTATATCAATGGCGGTATTGGGAACGGCGCCCCCCACACTGCGGGAGACCGACGAGATCTGTACCAGCTTTCCGACCTCGGGATAGAGCGGAATGGTCTTAATGGCATCGACGAGAATCGTGCCTGCGATCACAAGCTTTTTCATACGTAGTGATAAACGGCGTGATATGGCGATCAGTTGGTGTCGGAGGTAAGGGGACCCGCCAGCTCCTTCATAAAGAAGAGCTTACCGGGAATGGTGGGGATGTAGCTGGAGGTGATGTAGCGGGTGGGGGTGTAGCGCAGCGTCATCCAGAAGCTCATGCCCTGCCACTGCATACCGCGGGAAAGGACACCGTCCGCCCCGCCGATCGCGTAATCGGCCGAGAACATAAGGGCAGGGCCGATGGTGTTTGCAAAGCAGGGGATCATCGTGGTGCGGCTGCGGAAGGAGGTGATGGCGTTCTGCTCGATGGTCAGGGGATGCAGCTTGACACCGATGCGGTAGGGCTGCTTCTTCCATTCCTCGTCGCTCTCAAACTCGGCTCCGATCGTCGGCTCCCAGAAGGCGATGTGGCAGGCACGGCCGATGCCGTATACCAGGACGAGCTTGGCTCCCTCAGCGCGCAGGGCAGCGATCTTTTCGGGGTAGGTAGGCAGGTTATCCTTGGTGGCAAAATTGCGCTGGTTAACGGGGACCGTCAGCTCGCCAAGGGGGTTGTAGAAGGCGTTTTCCATGGCGCTCTGGAAGGAGGCCTCACCCGTGATGGTGTTTCCTTCGCTATCGGCCCATTCATCCATGTTGAAGCAGTAGACGTGCTTGCAATCCTGCTTCCATTCCTTCAGGAAATAAACCGCCCATTTGTACATGCCCATAGGGCCGACGGGCAGGATAAAGACGATCTTTTTGCCGGCA
Organism: Eubacteriales bacterium; assembly: GCA_045588145.1. GTDB lineage: Bacteria > Bacillota > Clostridia > Oscillospirales > CAG-272 > UBA1740. The sequence goes on from JAZNDS010000024.1 coordinate 7,717, forward strand.
TCGCCCGCTTTCTTGATCTCGTTGGCGATCTCGTGGCCCATCTTTACGTTGAATTCCTCGAGATCGTTGCACATGATTGGGGAGAAGCCTTCGTTCCAGAAGGCCTGGCGGTCAAGCACCTCCTCGGGCTTGTGGCTGCAGCACTCGTCGATCTTTTCCATATCCCAACCCTTGGGATAAAAGTTCTCCAGAAGGCTTCCTTTTACGGTAGAATTAAAATCCATATTCGTTCTCCTTGTATGTAAAATATTACGGCAGCAGCCGCTTTGTGGTTCCCTTTAAGTAGACCTGGCAGGGGCGGAAGCCCTCGGCGTATTCGGCGCCGCACTGGTATCCGCGATAGCGGGAGCAGGTCCTGACCATGTCGGGAAAATCGATATGGTCGTGGTCACGCATCCATTTGATCTGCGAGACGTGGCATTCCAGCATCTCCAGCTTTTTATCAATGGTCTCGCTGATATCCACGTACTCGGTCGGGTTGAAGTTGACGCCCGCCAGCGTGTCCATATAATAAATGGGCACAAGGTTTGCCGCTTTGTCGATCCCCGATTTGTAGGAGGGAACGGTGGCGGCAAAGGCAGCGTCGAACACAAGCTGGGAAAGCGAGGTGTGGTCGGGCATATAGTCATCGGGCGCGTGGGTGATGATCAGGTCGGGCTGCGCGTAGCGGATGATATCGACCATCATATCGCGGGCACGGCGGTTGTTCTCAAAGATCTCAAGGTCGTGAAAGCCGCCCCAAAGGACCTCGTGGTAGCCCGCCAGCCTTCCCGCGGCCTTGGCCTCTTCCTTCCGCATTTCACCAAGCTCGTCGGGCGGAATAATCACGTGCCCAAGGTTTCCGTCACTGGCGTGGCAAACGAAGACCTTGTCCCCGCGTTGGGTATATTTGATAAGGGTTCCGGCGCAGGCGATCTCGATATCGTCGGGATGGGCGCCAACAGCAAGAATATTCATACGAAATCTCCTTTTATTATACTTCATTATTTATTATACAATGTTATAAAAGGGAAAGCAAGCGACAATTGTCCTGTTTTAGAGTAAAAAAATCTTTTTTAAATTTACAAAGATTATATTGCACTTGTCGGACTTTTGGTGTATACTGTTGCCATGGAAACGAAAAAAACCGTAAAATATTACCGACACAAGATCGAAAATCTTCTGCGCATCTCCAAGATCGTCACCATTCACTATTTTGAATTCGATAAGAACTTTTCCTCGGAGGGGGAAACACATAATTTCTGGGAAATGGTGTATGCCGACAGCGGAGAGGTCATCTGCCTTGCGGACGATAAGACGGTCGTATTAAAGGAAGGGGAAGCGATCTTTCACCGCCCGGGGGAATTTCACCGTCTCTCCTCCAACGGCCGATCCGCCCCCAACGTATTCGTTGCTTCGTTTGAATGCACGTCGGAGGCGATGCGCTTTTTTGAAAAGCGGCGGATGAAGATCCCGAAGGAGCTTCGGAAGTATATTTATGGGATCTATGAGGAGGCAAGCGCCACCTTTCAGATCCCCTTAAGCGATCCCTCCTCCAAGAAGATGGAGCTTTTGCCAAGCCCCGCCCTTGGCGGAAAGCAGATGCTGAAGAATCAGCTTGAAATGCTTCTTATTTCCCTGATGCGAAGCGAAAGCGGGAAGGATACCGAGGCCCGCTTCCTCCGCTTTGACGAGGTCGGGGATTCGATCGCCTCCCGCATTCTTTCGGTGCTGGAGGAAAACCTTACCCGCGGGCTGACGGTCGAGGAGATCTGCGAGGGGATCGCTTACAGCCGTTCTTATATCTTCAAGCAATTCAAGGCCTCCACCGGAAAGACCATCATCGATTGCTATAACCGTATGAAGATCGAATACGCGCGCCGCCTGATCCGCGAGAACAAGCTTACCTTTTCCGAGATCGCGGAGCTTTTGCACTTTGATTCCTCCAATTACTTCTGCAAGACCTTCAAGCGCTACACGGGGGTCACCCCCAAGGATTACCGCGCAAGGTACCGAAAAGAATAAAAAAAGCAGCCGACTGGCTGCTTTTTTTGACTCATTTTGCGGGGGTCGCGTCCTTATCGACGATGATCTCTCCGTCATACGCGCCGCACTTCTTGCAAACGTGATGGGAAAGGATCAGGGCACCGCACTTCGAGCATTTCGTAAGGGTGGGCAGGGAAAGCTTCCACGTGCTGGAACGTCTTTTGTCTCTGCGAGCCTTCGATTGTCTTCTCTTCGGAACTGCCATTGTTCTACACCTCCTTGGTTATAAAAGCACTGTATTATTTATTTAAATTTCTTTTGCAAGCGATCAGGGGTTTTCCTCTTCCTCTTTTTTCAGCTGCTCAAGCAGCTTGGCAAGGGGACCGGCCAAACGGGGGTCGGGGGTATTGGTCTTGCACGCGCAGGGGCCGTCGTTCAGGTTCTTTCCGCAACGGGGGCAAAGGCCCTTGCAATCGGCGCGGCACAGGATCTTGGAGGGGAAATTCAATTCCAGCGTATCCTCGATCAATTCGTAAATATCCAGAAAGCCGTCCTCGGTCACAAGATATTCGTCCAACGCCTCTTCGTCAATATCGGCCGCCTCCTTGGGGGTAACGACCGTACGCTCGACCGTGAAGGAGAGCGTGCCGTTTACCTCGGAAAGGCAACGGGCGCAGGGGGCGCTGTAGCTTGCCGAAAGAGTAAGAGTGAGGCGGATATAGCCCGCATTATTCACGATCTCTCCCTGCAAGGAGAGTGGGGCGGGAAAGTCGACCCCATAGAGGGGGCTTAACGAATTCTCTTCTTCCTTCTTTCTTTCGGGATCAAGGGAAAGGGGAAGCGTGCGGATCTCACCCGCGAGAAGCGAACGAAGGTCAATTTTCATGCTATCTCCGTGCCCTCCCAAGCGAATTTTAAGCTACTTAAGAGAGCGTACAAATCATTATACCGAATTATCTTTTAAAAGTCAATAGAAAAAACAAAAAAATAATTCGCGAAAAGCAAAGTTTTTCAACCGAAACGGCTTTTCCTCCTCTTACGGGGCTTACGTATTTTCCGTTTGACAGGGAGAAACAATTGTGGTACAATGAAGAAAACGAAACCAAAGGGGACGCTATGAAGATCGCCGAGAAAATAATCAAGGGACTTATTCTGCTTCTGATCTTTTCGATCGTGGCTTTTCTTATCTTTCGCATCTGGCTCTCTTCCTATTATCCAAAGGAAGCCGGGGGCCTGATCTTTACCGACGGCTTGCTGGAATACTATGAAGAAAACGGGGAAGTAGACGCCAAGACCCAGCAGCTTCGCTTTAATTATGACGATTCGAAGGAGGGGTATTTCTTCGCGGGAGAGCTGATCGTCGTGCCCGAGGCGGGGGCTTTGCAGATCAGTCTCCGTTATAACGACAGCACGCTTTCCGCCCTTCGTGAAAAATATCCCGAAAGCTTTTCGGGGGAGGGGGAGATCCCCTTCAGCTTCCGCCTGGTCGGCGCCCCGCCCGAGGAAGGGGCAAATGGCCCCGCGTATTCCCCGATCGAAAGCAAGCCCTCGCGCTTTCTGATGTATAATTACGAGCGGCTTTGCTTTGAGGGCATTGATTTTGATGACCTTCCCTGGATGCGGATCGAGGTGTATCTGCCCGGGGAGGAAAAGGCGATCTGTACGCTTCTCGTTTATGAAAACCATGCGGAATATAACGCCTTTACGCCTTATTCCGTAAAGAGATCGGAGCTGCCGTGATGGAATATCGCTTTACCCCTACGCCGCAAAATAAAAAGGCAGCCATTCTTGTTTCGCTTCTTTTTTCCCTTGCGCTCCTTTCGATCGTCGGATCGATGGCGGGGCTCGGCCCGCAGTCGCTTTGGCAATCCGCCTTTCTGATCCTCGTCAGTCTCTCGATGTTTTTCTGGCTTCGCTATTTTTCCACCAAATATATCTATACCGTGACCGATGCGTACGGCACGCCGATGCTGATCGTTACGGGGGTACAGGGAAAGCGCATCTCCACCCTTTGCCGTGTAGAGCTTTATCGGATCTCGGATATCGACATTATAGCGGATGCTGAAAGTGAGGAAGGGAAGAGGGCCGGCGCCCGCTTCAAGACAGCCACCGCCAAATATTCGTATATGGCGACCGTGTTTCCCCGATCCTTACAGGTCCTTTACGGCACGGAAGGGGGGCAGCCCTTTGCCGTGCGGATCGAGGCGGATGAGGGCTTTCTTTCGGTGCTTAAGGAGCAGATCGAGCGCGCCAAGCGCGAAAAGCCGACGGAGGATGAAGAGGATGAATGAAGAAACGAAAAAGCAGCTCTTGAGGGCGGCGACCGAGGCAAGGAAAAAGGCCTATGCCCCTTATTCTCGCTTTGCGGTGGGGGCGGCCCTATTGTGTCGGGACGGCTCGGTCTATACCGGTGTCAATATTGAAAACAGCGCCTATTCCGCCACCGTTTGTGCCGAGCGTACGGCCCTTTTTTCGGCGGTGGCCGACGGAAAGCGCGAATTCGCGGCGATCGCGATCGTGGGTGGGGACGAAAAGGTCCCCTGCTTCCCCTGCGGGGTCTGCCGCCAGGTGCTTTGCGAATTTTGCGGCGATGATTTTGCCGTGTTGACGATGCGCGGGGAGGAGATCATCGAGCAATCGCTTTCCTCTCTTTTGCCAAACGCCTTCCGTCTTTCCTGACCGAAGAGATCCCCGTGAGCATAGCAAAAGGCGAACTCGAACGAGTTCGCCTTTTGCTATGTTTTGTTTACTTTATTCGACGGTAAGGGCAAAATTGACGCGAAGCGAGAAGGCTTCGCTTGCAAGGATCACCGAGATCTCCTGAAGGCCCTTCGGGGCGTCCCCGTCGATCTTCAGCGCGAAGGAGAAATGCGCGGCGCCCGGCTTCAGGCACCCCTCGGTAGCCTTCACGAAAAGCGAAGCGCCGTCCTTTTCCTCTAACTGATAGGGGGTCACCGTCAGGCCGTTCGCCCCCTCGACACGCAGGGTAAAGGGCGTTTTTTCGGTAAGCCTTTCATCGGTCAGCACACGAAGCGAAAGCGAATCACCCGCCTTGGCTGAAAGCTCGGTGAAGAGGGTAGCGGAGCCAACGCGGCTTTCGGCGGTAATGACCTCGTTTTCGTCCGCCTTGCGGTAGAAAACGAAGTTCCCGTTCTTCGGCACACGGACCAGGGACCTTGCCACCACCTTTTCCTTCAGGGGGCAGTCCGAGGCCAGCAGGCAATCAATGATCGCGTTCCCGAGCATCAGCGCGCCGTCGGTATTCAGATGCACGTTATCGGCGGGCTTCGGTGTTTCCTTGACGTGATCGGCCTGCGCCTTGCCAAGGATCCCCTCCTCCCGATAGAAGCGGGAAAGCGAGGTCTTGTTCATGTGATAGCGCTCTCGCATTTCCTCAAGCGTCATTTGTGGGTAGATGACATCCCGCACGTATTGGCCGACGTCCAGATAATAAAGACCCTCCTCCTCGGCGATCCTCTTCTTCGTATTCTCGTATTCCTGATACCGCTCGCAGGGGATATAGCGGCCGCTTTCCGCGTCAAAATCGGTGAGGGCCTCGTTGGTTATAAGAATGATATGGGCACCCTTTTCCTTGAGAAGGCGACATACGTATTTGACCAGCGCGATGTATTCCTCGACCGTGGCCTTCACCGTGTAGAGCAGGGCACCGGGGGTATCCTTTTCCACCGTCCTTACCGTGCCGTCCGCCTCTTTGATGTAATAGACGTCGTAATGCCATTGGCCCGAATCGTTCGGGGAGGTAGAGCCGATGATCACCCAGTCGTCCTTTTCGACGAGAGGCAGCATACGGGCAAATCGGGTATCCTCTCCCACCGTTGTATCAAAGCTTTCACGGGTAAAATCGGGCGTTGTGCCGCAGATAAGCGCCCGAAGGCTGAAGCCGCCGACCGCGAAATCCCCGATCTTGACGTCGGGGGTAAAATGCTCTCCGAATCGGTAGGCACATCCCATTTGCGGATAGTACATAGCGGGGTACTTGGCGTCTACCGTTGAATCTCCCAGAAAGAAAAGGTTCATAAAGGCTCTCCTTGCTTCGATTTTTGAATTTCATACTTCATTTTAACCCCCAAGATCAAAAATGTCAATCGTTTCTCCCGAAAGAAGCAAAGATTTTTCGCGGATCCTGAAGAAAAACTTCGTTTTTCCCCTTGAAATAAACGCGTAACAATGCTATACTGTTTTTATTAAAGCGTGTCATCGGGAGTGGGCATTTATGAAGAAAAAAGAAGAAAAGAAAATAGGGAAGCCCTCCCGCCTTCTTTGGTTCTTCGCCTTCCTGGTCCTTTACCCTTGGTACCGCTTGCGGTATCGGGCGGTTTTCGTGAAAAAGGGGGTCAAGGCGATCAAGGGCCCCGCCCTTGTGCTTTGCCCGCATACCGCGGTCTGCGATCCGTTTATCATCGGGGTCGCGCTGTACCCCACGCGGCCGAACTACGTCGCCAGTGCCCACGTCCTCGCAAAGCCGCTTTTTCGCCGCCTTTTATCGTTTGTGCATATCATTCCCAAGCGCATGTTCACCAAGGATATCAGCACGGTCCTGAATATCCGCCGCGCGATGCGCGAGGGGAATGTCGTCGTGCTTTTTCCCGAAGGGCGCCTTTCCTGCTGGGGGCAATCGCTTCCGCTTGTGGAGGGGACGGCCGATATGGTCGCCCGCCTTGGGGTTCCCGTTTATAAGATCGTGAATAAGGGTGCCTATCTCACCTTCCCGAAGTGGGGAAAATATACCCGCGTCGGTAAGATCTCGGTGGAGACGAGCCTTCTTTTTGATAAGGACGAGCTGAAGGGCCTTTCGGTCGAAGAGATCCGTGAGCGCCTGGAAAGGGAGCTGTATCATAACGACGGGCAGGCAATGGCGGGGCAGACCTACCGTTGCCGTGATATCTCCGCAGGGCTGGAGGGGATCCTTTACCGCTGTCCCGTCTGCCACAAGGAGGGCGAGACCTTTGCCAAGGGCGGCAAGATCGGCTGCTCCTGCGGCTTTACGGCCACGCTTCATAAGGATTACACCCTTTCGGGCGCCCCCTTCCCGTCGATCGACGGCTGGTACCGCTGGCAGGAGGACTGCCTTGACCTGAATACCCCGCTCATTTCCCCCGTTATGGTGGGAAGCCCCGACGAAAAGGGGGATATGAAGGACGACGCGGGACAAGGGAAAGCGGTTTTAACAAGGGAAAGCTTTTCCTTTTCGGGCGAGGTATTCGGGAAGCCCCTTTCCTTTACGGTCAAGCGTTCGGGGCTTGGCGGATTCCCGATCACGGTCTCGCATCATTTTGACGTTTATTATGAAAATCGGCTGTATTGCATGCAGCCCCTGCCCGATCGGCGTATGGCCGTGAAATGGGTAAGCTTTCTCGATAAGGCAAACGCCGAAGATCGGCAAAGGGCGCTTGCCGAAAAGCCTTAATACATATTTTATTTTGGGAGGAAAAACATATATGGACAGCAATAAAAGACCCGACAGCATGGTAAGAATTACGACCAAGGCCCTGGCTGATGCGTTTATTGAGGAGCAGGTAGCCGCCCTTCGCGCGCAGATCGGCGATAAAAAGGTCCTTTTGGCCCTTTCGGGGGGCGTTGATTCCTCGGTCGTTGCCGCGCTGCTTATCAAGGCGGTCGGCCGTCAGCTCGTCAGCGTGCATGTCAATCACGGTCTGATGAGAAAGGGCGAGAGCGAGGCGGTCATCGAGGTGTTCCGAAACCAGCTGAACGCCAACCTTATCTACGTGGACGCTACGGACCGTTTTCTTGACCTTTTGGCAGGGGTGGAGGAGCCCGAGCGCAAGCGCAAGATCATCGGCGGTGAGTTCATCAAGGTCTTTGATGAGGAGGCCCGAAAGCTCGAAGGCATCGAATTTTTGGCGCAGGGTACGATCTATCCCGATATTCTGGAAAGCAAGGGCGTGAAGGCGCATCACAACGTCGGCGGCCTTCCCGAGGATATGAAGTTTGAGCTGGTGGAGCCTGTAAAGCTTCTGTATAAGGATGAGGTCCGTGTGGTCGGCGAGGCCCTGGGGCTTCCTCGCGCGATGGTCTACCGTCAGCCGTTCCCCGGCCCCGGCCTTGGCGTTCGCTGCCTTGGCGCCATCACGCGTGACCGTTTGGCCGCCCTTCGTGAGGCCGACGCGATCCTGCGTGAGGAATTTGATAAATGCGGCCTTTCTACGCACGTTTGGCAGTATTTCATCGCCGTGCCCGATATGAAGAGCGTCGGCGTCCGCAACGATAAGCGCTACGAGGGCTGGCCTGCCATCATCCGCGCCGTCAATACGACCGACGCGATGAGTGCCACGATCGAGGAGATCCCCTATAAGATCCTTCACCGCATCACCGACCGCATCACCAAGGAGGTCGAGGGCATCAACCGCGTCCTCTACGACCTTACCCCGAAGCCGATCGGCACGATCGAATGGGAATAAGCCTGATCCGTATCGAAAAGCAAAAACCCCGCTTCACCAAAAGGATGAAGCGGGGTTTTCTTTATAAGCTTTTCTTTACACAATGGTCTTGCGGAGCCATTCCAGCGTGCAGTTGACCATGTGCTTGCCGGTTTCGACGCTGGCTTCCTTGGCGCTTTCGGCAAACCATTCGGTGTTTCTTTCGCAGCGACTGAGATCAACCAGCTCGGGATAGGTACCCATCATAAGGCTGGTCTCCCATTTCCCCGCGTGGTCGAAGCCGCCGCACTTGATCTGCGCGTCCGCCCCGATCAGGGGAATGACCTTGATGTAGGAGAAGGGATCGTCCGCACTGCCCATATCCTCGTAGTAGGAGGCGTAGGCATCGCTGCCCCACCAGCCCTTACCAAGCTTTTCTTCCATGTATTCCATGGTGACCTTCTTGGCGGCCTTGTGGCAGGCGATCGTCATAGGCATAAGGCCCGCGCCCTCGGTCTGATGATGGGCGATAAGATAGATGTTCTTATGACCCGCGTAGATCATCGACTTCAGAATGTGGTACAGATAATTTACGTAAGCATCCTCGTCTACGTGGAAGTGGCTGGGCTTCGGCTCACATACGGCATAGGAGGCAACGCCGTACCAAAGCGGCGGGCAAACAACGATCTCCTTTTCCTTTTCCAGCTCACGCAGGCACCCGGTGATAACGAGCGTATCGGTCCCGCAGGAGGCGTGGCGGGCGTGGTATTCAAGAGTACCGATCGGGATGATAAAGGGAACCTTCCGATCTACGGCGTCTTGGATCTCATCGTATAACATTTCAAGCATTTGCATAAGGCTTTTTCTCCTGTTCTTTTAAATAGTCGGTATAACTATTATATGCAAAGATAAAGCAAAAGTCAAGAGAGATAAGATGAAATCTGTTTAAAGGGTGTTTTTACGCAAACCTCTTGTAATCATTTCCATATTATGTTATAATAGAAAAGATTAAAAAGGACCCGAGCGGGTCAAAACAAAACGAGGAGAACGATATGAACCGTTTACAGGACAAGGTAGCCATTATCACCGGGGGAAACTCGGGCGTCGGGGCGGCAACCGCCGTTAAATTTGCCAAGGAGGGGGCCAAGGTGGTCATCACCGCGCGCCGTGAGGCCCAGCTTCTTGAGGTAGCGGAGAAGATCCGCGCGGCGGGGGGAGAGGTCCTTCCCGTTGTCAGCGATATTTCCAAGGCCGAGGACGCGAAGAGGGTCCTTGCCGAGACGCTGAAGGCCTTCGGTAAGGTCGATATCCTTATCAACAACGCGGGCGTGCTGGATGGGGGCCTGAAGGCGATCGACAGCTTTTCCGACGAGGATATGAACCGCGTGATCGACATCAACACCAAGGGCACGATGTGCATGATGCGTGAGATCACGGCTGAAATGGCCAAGACCGGCTACGGCTCGATCGTAAACGTGGCGTCGGTTGCCGGCGCTATGGGCTGCGGCGGTGCCGCTTACGTTGCCTCGAAGGCCGCGGTCATCGGGCTTACCCGCCATACCGCCCTTCGCTTCGCGGGAACCAACGTCCGTTGCAATGCCCTTTGCCCCGGGACGATCGTGACCCCGATGGTCGCGGACATGAACCCCGCCAATCTTGATATGAACATCTTCGGGCAGATGATGAAGCACAACGACCTGAAGGTCCAGCCCTGCATGCCCGACGATGTGGCAAACATGCTTCTTTTCTTCGCGTCGGATGAATCGCGCGCCATCACGGGGCAGATCATCGTGACCGATTTCGGCTCGACTCTGTAACCCCCTCTTTCCGTAAGAAGTTCTTTATATGAAAATAGGAGAAAAAGCATGAAAAACGTATGTGTTATCACCGGTGGCGGAAGCGGTATGGGCTTGGCTGCCGCCAAATGTATGCCCAAGGAAAAGATCGTTGTTATTTCGGGAAGAACGGTTGAAAAGCTGCAAAAAGCGGTTGAGGAGCTGAAGGCGCTGGGATACGAGGCCTATGCCTTTGCCTGCGATACCTCCGACCGGGAAAGCGTAAAGGCCCTGGCGGAATACGCGGCATCTCTCGGTGAGATCAAAAACGTGATTAACGCTGCCGGCATTTCCCCCGCGATGGGGAAGGCGGGTGACCAGGAGAAGATCCTGCGCATCAACGCCCTCGGCACGGTTTACGTCAACCAGGAATTCGCGAAGAAGATGAACGCGGGAAGCGTTATCTGCGATATCTCCTCGAATTCGGCGTATGCCCTCCCCGGCTTTATCCTTCCCAAGAAGGCGTACCCCTTGGCCGAGACCGATGAGAAGGCATTCCTTGCCAAGCTGATCAAGCGTTCGAATATGGCCAGAAGCGATTACGAGAAGAACGGCTTTGCCTACGGCCTTTCCAAGAATTTCGTTTGCTGGTATGCGGCGAAAAGCGCCTTTGATCTCGGGCCCCGCGGGATCCGCGTTGTTTCCTTGAGCCCCGGGCTTATCGCGACCGATATGGGCAAGAAGGAAGAGGAGCACGGCGGATATCTGATCGGCTTCTCCTGCGAAGGCCGCATGGGCACGCCCGAGGAGCTCGGATTCGCGATCGCGACCGTTGCGGATGAGCGGAACGGCTACCTCGCCGGTGTCGATATCCTTTGTGACGGGGGAAGCACCCGCGGCCAGAAGGAATTCAAAAAGAAAAAATAAAACAAGAAGCCCTTTTGAGTAGGGAAAGAGGACCGCAAGGAAAGCTTGCGGCCCTCTTTTTCATGAAAGAAATAAACGGGCTTGTATTGAAAAGGCGGCTTTGTTGTGCTATAATAAATCGATAAAATTTTGAATGGAACGGTACAATGAAGCTATTTTTATGGGGGCTGCGCCGCGGATTTCCGGTCGCCCTCGGTTATTTTTCGGTCTCCTTTACCTTTGGCATCATGGCGGTCTCCTTGGGCTTTCCCTGGTGGCAGGCGGTCGTAATTTCCATGACCACCGTCACCTCGGCAGGGCAGCTCGCGGGGCTTAACGCCATGCTGGTGCCGGGGCAGTATACGGCTATGCTTGTGTCGCAGATCACGATCAATCTGCGGTATTCCTTTATGTCGATGTCGCTTTCCCAGAAGGTAAACGGTCGGTTCGGGCGGATCAAGCGCTGGCTGCTTGGCTTTTTCATGACCGACGAGATCTTCGCGATCGCTTCTTCCGAGGAGTCGGTGGATCCCAAATTCTTTTTTGGCCTTTCGGTCCTGCCCTATTTCGGCTGGGCGGCGGGGACGCTTACAGGGGCCCTCGTCGGGAACGTGCTGCCCCCGCTTATCATGAACGCCCTTTGCCTCGCTATTTACGGTATGTTTCTGGCCATCGTGGTCCCCCCCGCGCGAAAGTCACGTTCGGTCCTTCTGGTCGTTTTGTTGGCGGGTGGGTTGCATACCGCCTTCTATTATCTCCCCTATCTGCGGGATATTTCCTCGGGCATCTCCATAAGCATCTGCGCGATCGTCGCGGCGCTTTTCGGGGCGTTCCTTTTCCCGATCGGGGAAGAGAAGGGGGAGGTGGAAGAGCATGCCTGATTTCTGGATCTATCTTGCCATTCTCGCGGGCTCTACGTATCTGATCCGCGCGATCCCCTTCGCGACGCTTACCCACAAGATCAGCAATATTTACCTTCGCTCCTTTTTGTATTACATTCCCTATTCGGTCTTGGCGGCCATGACCCTGCCCGCCGCCGTCTACGCGACCAAGAACCCTCTTTCGGGAGGCGTCGGCCTTTTGATCGGCGCGATCTTCGCGTATAAAGAAAAGGGGCTTACAGTCGTGGCGGTAGCCTCTTGCCTCGGGGCCCTTGCCGTGGAGCTGCTTTTGCTTCTTTTTGCGTAATTACCGTCCTTTTGACTTAAAAGAAAGGAATTCTACGATGCAAAATACCTTTGAAAAAAAGTTTTACGTGCGGACCTCGGATTTTGACCGCTACAATCGCCTGCGCCCCTCCTCGATCCTTGATTTCTTTCAGGACGTAGCGGGGGAGCATGCCGAGCATCTCGGCATCGGGCGAGAGAAAATGCTGAAGCAGGATATTGCCTGGGTCCTCACCAAGATCCGCTACGAAAGCGTTGGCGAGCCGCGAATGTTTGAAAAGATCACGGTCAGGACCTGGCCGCATCCCCCGGCCCGCATCGGCTTTATCCGTGATTACACCATCTGTGGCGAGGATGGGCGGCTTCTCTGCAAGGGCAGCTCCGAATGGGTGCTGATCGATCTCGTTCGGCGCCGCCTTGTCCGTATGGAAAATCCGTATCCGCTTTCCTCGTTCTGCGAGGATCAAAGCTTCCCCGAGGGATTTTTGCGCCTGCCCCGCCCCGCGGGGGAGGGCGGAACGCTTTCCTTCCTGCCTCGTTTTGCCGATCTTGACGTAAACGGGCATGTGAACAACATCCGCTATACCGATTACGCAATGCAGATCTGGCATCCCGATGAAGGTACCCCCGTTCGCACCCTACAGATCGAATTTCACCGCGAGGTCCTGCCCGATGTTTTATTGCATATGGGCGAGGATGCGGTCGAAACCGGGCATTTCATCTATGGGAAAAACGACGCGGGCGAGCTTTTGTTCTCCTGCCTTATCAACGGCTAAAAAAGAAAAAGGCGAGTTATCTCGCCTTTTTCTTTTTTAGTCATTCGTGTAGTTGTCGAAATACCCCTGGATCCAGATGATCGGCGTACCCTTGTCGCCGCTACCCGAGGTCAGGTCGCACAGCGAGCCGATCAGATCGGTCAGGCGGCGGGGGGTCGTGCCCTGCGATATCATCTGCCCCACAAGGTCACTGTCCTTTTTACGGATATAATCCGAGATGGCTTCCTTCAATTCCTTTCCCGAAAGGTGGGCGAAGTTGTTATCGGCCAGATACTTCAGCTTGACCTCGTTCGGCTGGCCCGCAAGCCCCGCGGTATGGAAGGGGGAGACCACAGGGTCTGCCAGCTCCCAGATCTTCCCGACAGGGTCCTTAAAGGCGCCGTCTCCGTATACCATGACCTCAACACGCTTACCGGTCTTATCATAGATCTCCTTCGCGATACGCTCTACGATCGGCTGCGCGTCACGCGGGAAGAGCTTTACGGTCTCCTCGGTGGCCTTGTTGCTGCCCAGCAGACCGTAATCGGCGTTGTAGCCGCTGCCGTTGACCGATTCGCTTAAAATATCGTCAAGCCCCAGCACCGTCTCGGCCCCGGCCGCCTTCAGGAGGCGCTTGGTACGGAAGCGCGAGTGGATATCGCAGCAAAGAACGTCCTTGGTGTAGGGAAGAATGGCGCGGCAATCGTTCGCCAGAATGATCTCGGCCTCGCACCCTTCCTTTTCGATCAGCTCTTTATAATAGGAAACGTAATCGACACCGGTGAAGGGGTGGGTCTTGTAGCCGAAAAGCTCGCGGTAGCGCGCTTCGGTCAAAACATCGGAATAAGGGTTGATGCCCGCCTCGTCAATATCGTCAAGCGAGACGAGATGGTTGCCCACCTCATCGGAAGGGTAGCTTAACATAAGGGTGATCTTTTTGGCGCTTTTGGCGATGCCCTTCAAGCAGATCGAAAAACGGTTACGGCTTAAAATGGGGAAGATCACTCCGATATGTCCCTTCGGGAACTTGGCCGTCACGTCGGCGGCGATCTGGTCGATCGTGGCGTAGTTGCCCTGCGCGCGTGCCACAACCGCCTCGGTCATCGCGATAACGTCACGGTCACGGAGCGAAAGCCCCTCGCTTTCAGCGGCCGCCAGAACGCTGTCAACAACGATCGCGGCAATATCGTCACCGTTTCGGATAATGGGGGCACGAACCCCACGGGAAACCGTACCGAATAATCTTTCCATAACGAATCCTCACAGACGGAAAAATAAAAAACGCCGACGCCCGTCACCTGTCGCGCATCTTTATTATACACCTATTTTAGCAATAAGTAAAGAAGAAATTTTTTATATTTGATATAAATTTAAGTTATACCAAAAACGCCTTCAAAACGAAGCGTTTTCTTCTCTTTTTGTGCAAAATGACGAAAAATCATTTTCCACGATTTCCACAGCTTGTCGGTGGAAAACTCGCGGGCTTTCGGAAAGAGAGCAAGCAAAATCGGCGAAAATTCGATAAAAGCGGGGAATGTAAAGCATAAGTTACGCACATTTTCCACATTTTTTCGGTGGAAAACTTTTTCTCGGCTTTTTTCCTTTTTCTGCACTTTGTCCACTTGACAAAAAAATCTCCCTCAAAAACCGAAGAAAAAAAGGACGTGAAAACGCCGTTTTCCGTCCAAAAAAGCGGGAGGCGGAATGCGGGAGAGCAAAAAGCAAAAAAGACTTACCGCACCCCGGGGCTCGCCTTTCTTTTTGTGCCCATAAAAAAGAAAAAGACCCTTCTTTTGTAAACAGAAATTTACCGATAAAGAAAGGTCTCTTTTTTTGTGCGTTAATTCTTTTTGTACAGCGGGCCGAAATTGGCGCACGCGCGGTAATCCTGCCCCTCCTTATCCATGCCGAAGGCTCCCCACGCGGCAGGGCGGAAGATCTTCTCCTCGGGGACGTTATGCAGGCTTACGGGAATGCGAAGCATCGCGCAGAGCGTGATCAGATCGGCCCCGATATGGCCGTAGCTGATGGCCCCGTGATTGGCGCCCCAGCTGTTCATTACCTCATAGGCAGTCTTAAAGGGGCTCCCCTCCCTTTTGTCACAGCGGGGGGCAAACCAGGTGCAGGGCCAGGTATAGTCGGTGCGCTTCCAGAGCGTATCGGTCACCTCATCGGGCAGGGAAACGGTATAGCCCTCTACGATCTGCATCGTGGGCCCCAGCCCCTTAACAAGGTTCAGGCGGATCATGGTCACCGGCATTTCGGCGCGGGTCACGAAGCGGGAGGAATAGCCGCCTCCGCGGAAATAGCCGAGATCGGCATAGTTCCAGGTGGTGTTTTCCATAATGGCCTTTTTGTCGGCTTCGTTGATCTCGTACCAGGGCTTGATCAGGGCGTTGCCCATCTCGTCACGAGCTTCGGCGTTGGCGTCAAGACAGCAGGCGCCCGAGTTGATCAGGTGAATGATCCCGTCGGCTTCCGCTGCCTTTCCGGTAAGCGTATGACCGGTGCAGCGTTTTACGGCATCCAGGCTCCAATAGGTGCGAACGTCGGCAAACATCTGGGCGCGGTTGGTCAAAAGCTTCATAAACAGCATACCAAGACCGTTGAGCACGTCGTTTTCGGTGGCCAGGATATAGGGCTCACGCGCCCCGTTCCAGTCAAAGGAGGTGTTAAGCATGGCCTCGGCAAAGTCGCCGTTCGGATAAAAGTCGGTCCATTGGCGCTGCCCCTGGAAGCCCGCGGCAATGGCGTTATGGCCGCAGGCCTCCTCCTCGCACCCCGCGGGAAGGCGGTCGTTTCCGCTCATCAGATCCTTGATGATCACCGCCATTTTCACAACAAATTCCCAATCGGAATCCTTTTCCTCTCGGGTGCGCTGCATCGCCTTCTCGTTTTTATCAAAGCCCTCGACGCAATAGTCCTTGGCAAAGGCGAGCGCTCTTTCGTATTCCTCTTTGTCGTAGATCCCCTCGCTCATACGGCGAAGGATCTCCACCTCATCCACCGATTCGACCCGCATACCGAGGTAGTCCTCGATGAAATCCGTGCTGATCATGGAGCCGCCGATCCCCATACAGGCCGAGCCGATCTGGAGATAGGATTTTCCGCGCATCGTGGAAACGGCCACAGCGGCGCGGCCAAAGCGCAAAAGCTTTTCCTTTACGTCCGTAGGGATCTCGGTGTCGTCGCGGTCCTGTACCTCGTGTCCGTAAATGCCAAAGGCAGGAAGTCCTTTTTGGGCATGCGTTGCCAGCACCGAGGCAAGATAAACGGCGCCGGGACGCTCGGTTCCGTTAAAGCCCCAAACCGCCTTGACCGTATGTGGATCCATATCCATGGTTTCGGCACCGTAGCACCAGCAGGGGGTGACGGTAAGGGTGATATCCACCCCCTCACGGCGGAATTTATCGGCGCAGGCGGCGGCTTCCCCCACCCGACCGATGGTCGTGTCGGCGATCACGACACGTACCGGCGTTCCGTCTGAATATTTTATGTTTTCACGGAATAGCTCGGCAGCGGCCTTGGCCATGTTCATCGTTTGATCCTCTAAGGATTCACGCACCTTCAGGGGGCCGCGCCGCCCGTCAATGGTGGGGCGGATCCCGATGGCGGGATAAGCGCCTACGTATCTCTTCTTCATATCGTCACCTCGTTTTTTATGTGTTTTCGTTTTCCTAAAATGCTTGACTTTGCTTTCTTTTTAACATATAATAAAATACAATACCATTGACATTTGTCTATAAAATATGGAGATTTGTATATTATGGAATTGGTTCGGAACGAGGAGCTCTTATATCTCGGTAAGCGTGTGGAGCTTTTTATCGAGGAAATACGCGAGGCATGGCTTGACCCGGAATGGGATCTTAAAAACATGAGGGCCTCCTTTACGCGTATCTATTTTCCGCTGGAGGGAGAGGGCATCCTTACCTTCGGAAACGAAAAGGTTACGGTACGGCCGGGGAATGTATATATCGTTCCCTCGGGCTTGAATTTTTCGGGCTTTTGCCCCGAAAGCCTCCGAAAGCTTTATATTCATCTCACCTTGCGCCGCCCCGACGGAAGCGATCTTCTTTCGGGAATGGACCGCTGTCTCGTTTTTCGGGAGCGGGGGGCGCTTATCGGGGAGGTGGAGAGGCTGTATCGCCTCAGCGATCTTCCGTCGGTCTTAAGACTGAAGCAGCTGCTCTACGACCTGCTTCTGGAGGCGGTCACCACCTTCGGCATAAGGACCCCCGAAAGCCGCTCCTATTCACTGCATACGAAGGCGGCGCTTACCTATATCGATAAGCATCTGTCCGCCGCTCTTACGATCGGGCAGATCGCCGCCGATCTTTACGTATCCAGGCTTTCGCTGCAAAAGAGCTTTCGGGAGGATATCGGAAAGCCGATCGGGCGGTATATCGACGATTGCCTCATGTCCTCGGCCGAGTCCTTGCTGCTTGACCCTTCGCTTACGGTGAAGGAGATCAGCGATAGCCTGGGCTTTTGCGATCAATTTTATTTTTCACGCAAATTCACGGCAACACACGGTATGTCTCCGCGAAGGTTTCGGCAAATGCATAACGAATAAAGAAAAAAGCACGGAATTTCCGTGCTTTTCCTTTATTCGTCATCCTCGTCAAAGGAGAGCTGGTCGCCGTGACCATAGCGGATGCCGAGATGCTCGTACGCGCGGCGGGTAACGCAGCGCCCGCGGGGGGTGCGGGTGATGAAGCCGATCTGCAGGAGATACGGCTCGTACACGTCCTCGATCGTGATGGCTTCTTCGCCGGTCGTGGCGGCAAGCGTTTCAAGGCCGACAGGCCCCCCATCGTAATAGCGGATCATTGCCTCCAGCATACGGCGGTCGGTACCGTCCAGCCCGAGATCGTCGATCTCCAGCATCGCAAGGCCCGCCTTGGCGATATCGCGCGTGATCGCGCCGTCGCCCTTCACCAGGGCGTAATCGCGTACCCGCTTTAAGAGGCGGTTGGCGATACGCGGCGTCCCGCGAGAGCGGGAGGCGATCTCGTGGGCCCCCTCTTCATCGATCTCGACCTCGAGGATCGAGGCGCTGCGGATAACGATCGAGGCAAGCTCCTCGGCGGTGTAAAGGTCAAGCTTCAGGGGGATCCCGAAGCGGTCACGAAGCGGCGTTGTCAGCTGGCCTGCCCGCGTCGTCGCGCCGATCAGGGTAAAGCGGGGAAGGGGAAGGCGAAGCGACTGGGCGCTGGGGCCCTTTCCGATGATAAGGTCAAGGGCATAGTCCTCCATCGCGGGATACAGGATCTCCTCGATCGAGCGGGAAAGGCGGTGGATCTCGTCAATAAAGAGAATATCACCCTCTGAAAGATTGGTCAGAATGGCGGCCAGATCCCCCTGCTTTTCGATCGCGGGGCCCGAGGTGGTGCGGATATTGACCCCCATTTCGTTGGCAATGATATAGGAAAGGGTGGTCTTACCGAGGCCGGGGGGGCCGTACAGCAGGATATGGTCAAGCGGCGCGCCCCGCTTTTTGGCGGCTTCGATGTAAATATTGAGGTTTTCCTTTACCTTTTCCTGCCCAACGTACTCCGAAAGATGCTTCGGGCGAAGGCCAAGGTCGATCTCCCCGTCCGCCTCGGTCGCCTCCTGGGAGAGAAGGCGGTTTTCAAAATCAAATTCAGTCATTTCCATCGGCTATACCTCACGCTTTGGCAAAGCCCTTCAGGGCGGCCTTGATAATTTCCTCTAAGGTCATATCGGCGGTATTCAGCCCGCGCAATACCTCGGTGGCCTCGGCGCGGCTGTATCCGAGGCCCGTGAGGACCTCGGCCGCCTCCGAAAGCTTCCCGCTCATCTTGGGGGTGGCCTTTGCGCCGCCGCCCAGTGAAGGCAGGGAGGAGATGGCATCGCCAGAGATCTTTTCCTTTAATTCAAGAATGATACGGGCGGCGGTCTTGGCGCCGATGCCGGGGGCCTTCGCCAAGGCCTTCGTATCCTCGCTGCAGATGATCCTTGTCAGTACCTCGGGAGAAAAGGCGGAAAGAATGCCCATGGAGGCCTTGGGGCCAACGCCCGATACGGTGTTGAGAAGGCGGAAGAACTCCAGCTCCTCGTGTGTGCAGAAGCCGAAAAGCTCCACAGCGTCCTCCCGTACCTGCATATGGGTAAAGAGCTTGACGGTGCTGCCAAGGCGCCCCGAAAGCGCATCGGCCGAAAGAAGAGAGACGGTCAGCTTATAGCCAACGCCGCCAACATCGATCACAGCGAAAGAGCCCTCTACCAGGCAAAGCTCACCCTTCAGATGATAAAACATACAGCGTATCCTTTCCGGCGGCTTCTGCCGCC
>JAZNDS010000025.1:0-9898 GCA_045588145.1 Eubacteriales bacterium
CGGGATACTCATTGTTTGCCGCCTGAGCGATTGCGAGCTTATGCATCAAATTGCCGGACAAATATTCGTCTGAAGTTTCCCATCCCTTGTAATAACACTCACCCCAATGCAACGGGTTCTGATAGATGCTCCCCTTGAGACTTTCAATTACCGTTTTCATTTCCTCACCCGTTACTGCTGAAATGAATTCGATATCGACGAGACCAAGCGCATCAAGAGACACCAAAAGCCCCTCCACAATGCTATCGCAGTGAACGTTAGCTTTTGCATCATCGTCAAAGCGGTTTATATAATCGATGGGGAGATCCATAGCTGTGATCTCTTTTACTCTCTCGATGCGCTTCTTCTCTGCACGCTTAGCCGCTCTAACCTCTGCTAAACGACGGCGTTTCTCTGCTTCCTCCATTTTTTCTTTCAGGATCTCCGCCTCACGTTCCTTGCGTTTGCGCTCTTCCCTATCCTTAATATCAAGCTGAGCCAACTTCAAGGATTCAATGGCGATATCCAGATCCTCTACGGAAAGAATTTCTCCCCCATTTTTAATTGTTTCATAAAACTGATAGAGCAGCGCGCTTTTTTGTTTTGCAAGAACCGCAACGTCGCCTTCTTTTTTCGACAATTCCGTTTTTTCCGCCATTTCTTTTCTCCTTTATCTCTCCAATATAATCCTATTGTATTCTTTATTTTGGGATAAATTTTGGACACAATTGTTTGATTTGAGAATTAATTTATAATTTTTCTCCGTTTGGACAACAAAAAAAGAAGGCCAAGGCCTCCTTAATGGATTATTTTTCAGTTTGTTGTTCCTTGCTGCATAGTCACCCAATTCATGAAAATCGCGGTGAATTATCAATAGAAGTGCAACAAAATTAAGAAAAAGTTTTCAACTCAAGATTCCAAGAATCCTGTGCGGAAACGTAGCCTAAGACCTTGCGGGGCCTTGCGTTAATTAACGCAAGGTTCCGCAAGAGTGTTTTAGGACTAACACGAGACAGATTTCTCCCTTTTGGGTAAAATTCTCGTAGAAGACCATTGCAATTTTCATTGGATCCTTTTTGCCAAGCACAGTAAGGATCAGCAAAATAAACCTGACAGTTTAATTCTTTTTCAATAGTTTGCCAATTGGCAAACTCCGAGCCGCGATCACAAGTAATGGTTTTTACAAGCTCACTCGGGAATTGCGAAAGCATCTTGATGACAGCGGCAGCCATTGTATCAGCCTTTCTATCAGGCATCTTCAAAGCCATATAGAATCGTGTTTTGCGTTCAACAAGAGTAGCAAAGCAAGCCTTGCTCTTTCCTTGACCACTTACTACGGTATCTGCTTCCCAATGTCCAGCTTCTTTGCGTTTATAGACCTCTTTTTCGCGCTTACGAATGGATTTTCCGAGGTTATACTTACCCCTTGTTTCTTTTCCCAAATGAGACTTACCTTTACGACGTAACACCTTCAAATTGCCATTCAGAAGATATTTGTCATATATCCAACGGTATATCGTTCTTGCTGACGGCATCTTCTCAAATGGGGATGGAGCATTGGCAATCTGTTCGGGAGACCATGTTGCGAGTAGTTTTTCTTCGATGTAGGCAATTAAATCTTGAGACCAAAACATCCCTCTATGACAATAAGAACGGCGAAAATTGCTTTTCTTTTGCGCGGTATAAGGATAATAAGAAGGTACATCATACATGTGAGTGCAGTTTCGACGTAGTTCTCTGGACACAGAACTAACATTTCTACCTAATAATTCTGCAATTTTTCGATAACTTAACCCTTTTTTGTAATATTCCCGTAGACAACAGCGTTCTTCTATGGTAAAATGTTTATAGCTCATATTGATTCCTCCTGTTATTTTGGTGTGTGGTAACTTCATTATAACACAGGTTTCAATATGAGTGTTCTTTTTTTCTCAAAGTGTTGCACTTGATAGTATAATTCACCACCCGAAAATGAAAAACCCCCCGTTTTACGGGGGGATTTTTATCTTTTTGGTTTCTTTCTATTGACAAATCCCGAAAATATGCTAATATTTAAATATAAAAAAGCTTTTTGAAAGGATCGTTTTATGTTTAATATTAAAGAATACGGCGCCCTCGGTGACGGGGTGTCCCTTGATTCCCCCGCGATCCAGCGGGCGATCGATGCTTGCGCCGCCGCAGGGGGCGGAACCGTTTTTATTCCCGCGGGGAAATATCTTTGCGGTACGGTGCACCTGAAATCGCATATTCATCTGCTTTTTGAAGAAGGGGCGACGGTTCTCGGCAGTAAAAGCCCCACCGATTTTGATCCGCTTGAAAAGGATGCCTCGAATACCGAATTCCAGGATCGAAGCCACAGCTACTTCCACCACAGCCTTTTCCATGCCGATGGGGCAGAGGAGATCGTGCTTTCGGGCTATGGAAAGATCGATATGCAATCGGCATGGGAGGAAACGGGATCGCTTGAGGATCGCACCTATTGGTGCCGCTGTGCCAAGGCGATCGCCTTCAAGGAATGTCGCGACGTGGTGATCCGCGACCTACTTATTCGCAACGTTGCCGATCTTGCCGTGTACGTAGCGGGGTGCGAGAGGGTCCTTATCACGGGGCTCAATATTCGCTCGCACGTAGATGGGATCAGCCCCGATTCCTGTAAGAACGTGGTGATATCGGATTGTATGGTGGATACGGGTGACGATGCGATCGTGCCGAAATGCTCCTATACCCTTGGACGCATGCAACCGATGGAGAACCTGACGATCACGGGCTGCGTGGTGCGAAGCTCGGCCTCGGCCATCAAATTCGGGACCGAGTCGAATTCCGCCTTTATCAATATTACCATCAGCAATTGCACGATCTACGATACGCGTATTTCGGGCATCAGCTTCAAATCGGCAGACGGGGCGCTCATTGAAGGCGTTTCGGTTTCGAACGTGACGATGCGCAACGTCGGTGCGCCGCTCCTTATTATGGTGAACCATCGCCTGCGCGGCCCCCAAGGTACCCCGATCGGGAAGATCAAGAACATCTCGGTCTCGGGTCTCGTTATCACGGGTCCCTATCCCGAAACCTTTCAAGCGACGATGCCGCAAAACGCCCTCGACTATAAGGCGGGCAAGCTGACCTTGACCCCCTTCCGTAAGCCGTTGATCGTGGCGGGGTGCGACGAGAGCCGCATCGAAAACGTCAGCCTTTCGAATATCCTCTTTTCCTCCGAGGGCGGTGGGACCGAGGCGGATCGCAATCTCCCCGTCAGCGAGGCGGGGCAGAAAAATCCCTCGCCGCACGCATACGGAAAAAAGCTGCCCGTATACGGTCTTTTTGCCCGTTGCATCGATAATCTCCGCCTTTATAACGTCAGCTTTACTACCGAGAAGCCGGACGCGCGTGACGCCTTAATGCTTGACCGTGTAATCGGGTTTAAAGAGATATAAAGAAAAAGCACCAACCGCGGTTGGTGCTTTTTTTATAAAGGGTCACCGAACGACGCCGTCCTCGACGTCGGCTTCACGCCGAATTTTGGCCTCGATCACAGCCTTGACCTCTTGGTCGCCGCCGCGGTGGAACCCGATCAAGGATACGGGGATATCGGCACGGTCCTCTCTCGGCTTATAAACAATGGAGAGAAGCTCCTTGTCGGGGTGCGGATCCTCGTACAGCACGCGGTAGGCAAAGCCGTCACGGTAGGAAAGCGGCAAAACGCCGTAGGCTAATTGGCGGAATTCAATGTTGTCGACAGCGTCGGTAAAGGTCGAGGAGCCGATGTGCGAGCCGTAGCGAACCGGAAGGGTCGCCTCGGTGCCGTCCGAATAAAGCAGATGATAACGGCCGAGCAGATACTTTTCGTCGGTGATAAAGACACCGTCCCACGCGGCCTCGTAGGGGATGCGGTGCGGGGTAGTGTGCGTGATGGTTAAGGGATTTTTAAGGTTATTAAGGCAAAGCCGATAGGCCTCCTCAAAGCAAAGCGTATACATCGATTTGGCGCCTCTTGCCTCAAAATCGGGGCACCAGAAGGCGTAGGCGGAGGAGAAGAGCTTGATATACATACAGTTCTTCTGCATGGTCTCGGTATCAAACGAGCTCCAGTTGGAAACGTAGCCGCCGTTGATCCCGCGATCACGCCGCATATTCCAATCCGCGATCAAAAGCGGCTCTAAGTTTCCGAATACCGTGTACATGCCGCGCGAGAGGAAGATGTTATCGTAATCCGAGCTGCGGTGCCAGAACCAATGCAGAATGTTGATATCGCTCGGCAACAGATCGCGGCATTGCCAAAGCGAAGGCACGTGCGCGTCGCCCTTTCCGCTCCCCGCGCCGCCGATACGGCGGTGATTGTTGCCGCGGCCGTTGATCAGCTTTTCCCCCCACATATAGGCCTTGATGCCGCGCTCGGCTAAAAAGTCGTGGATCTTGATGATATCGTTGGCATAGAGAATATGGGGCTTCGTGCTTTTGCAACGGGGGCAAACACCGACCGAGTACGCCTCGTCATGCCCGATATGCACGGCCTTGGGTTCAAATACGTCGATGACCTCTTCTAAAATATCGAAAACGTACTTATAGGTATCGGGATGGTTGGGGCAATAGCTGTCGGGATGCATATCCCCCTCCCGCTCGCGGATCTCGGGGTAAGCCATGACGAGATAATCGGCGTGCGAAAGAAGCGGACACTCGGGCATAACGGTCAGCCCGCGGGAGCGGCAGTAGGCGATCAAGGTACGGACCTCGTCCTGCGTTAAGATATCCCCACCCGCGTTATCGCAGTGGATCGAATTCTTGTGCCAGGGATAGGTCTTGTTCTGGATCTCGCGCGACCGCCCCGAATAGCGGTGCATATCGCGGCAGAATTCGGCCCAGGTCTCGTTGATCTTCGGGTGGCGGCGGTATTCCATCGCCCCGCCGACCTCTAAAATGATCGAGTTAAATTTGTAGGTCGCCAGAAAATCGACCATGCGGTAGAAGTCCTCAAACCCCGCGCGCGCCGGTAAAAATACGCGAAAGCCTCTCTCGGGCGCGATCGGCAGGTCGTAAAGGAAACCTTCAAAAAGCTCTCCGCCCTTGGCCAGCAGCGAAAGGGTAGCGGCGGCGTAGATGAAGGCTTTTTCGCTTGCCGCGAATACACGGGTGATCTTACCTAAAACGATGGCGTAGCTTTCCTCGTTTTTCTCATAGGCCGCGCCAATTCTCTTTCTTACCGAAGTAGAGAAGCCAAGCTTCCATTCAATACGCTCGATCACTTCACCATTTTCCCTGATAGCGGAGGTAAGGGCATCTTCGATAAAGTCGGAATAGGTAAGGCCGGCGGTCGCAAGCTCGGTGCTTTTGCCGAACGCGATCCTTTTGTCGGTGGTCTCTAAAATGCGGTATTTGAAAAACATAGGGATCTCCTCCTGCTTTATACCCTAATAATAACACAAGCGAAAGCAAAATGCAAGGTCTTGGTTGCTTTTTTGTCAACTTTCGGGCGCTTTTCTCGATCCTGTTTGCTCGGATTGAAATTTTTTGAAAAAATCTCTTGACATTTCCAAAAAAGCGAGTATAATGATATTCAGTTAGCCAAGGGTAACCGATATAGTGAGGGGAACGCCATGAATCTTATGAACGCGGAAGAAGGAAAGGAATATATCATTTCGGCCGTTACGACCGAGGATGAGGAGCTGAACGCCTTTTTGTTCTCGCTCGGTTGCTACGCGGGAGAGCCGATCACGGTGATCAAGCGCCGCAAAAGCGGGTGCGTGGTCGCTGTCAAGGACGGACGCTACAACATCGATAATCGCCTTGCCGAGGCGATCACCGTATAACATGCTCGCCTTACGGCGGGCTGCTTTTTCGGCAAACGGTTAGCCTACGCTAACCAAGTGAATGTATTCGAATCAAAAGGGATCCATATAGGAGGGACTTATGCGAATAGCTTTAGCGGGAAACCCGAACTCGGGTAAAACAACGATGTACAACGCCTTAACGGGGCGTAGCGAGAAGGTTGGCAACTGGGCGGGCGTTACCGTCGATAAAAAGGAGCATCCGATTAAAAAGGGATACGTCGCGGGAAGAGAAGAGCTTGTGGCGGTCGACCTTCCGGGCGCGTATTCGATGTCGCCCTTTACCGGTGAAGAAAGCATCACCAGCGACTATGTTAAGAAGGAAAATCCCGATGCGATCATCAACATCGTGGATGCCACGAACCTTAGCCGCAGCCTCTTTTTCACCACCCAGCTTTTAGAGCTTGGGATCCCCGTCGTTGTGGCGCTGAATAAAAGCGATCTTAACGAAAAGAAGCAAACAGAGATAGACCTCGGTCTTCTTTCCGAAAGACTGGGCTGTCCCGTTGTTTCGACCGTATCCACCTCGGCCAAGGGCCTTCGGGAGGTCATCAAGGCGGCCGTCTCGCAGGTAGGCGCTGCGCAAAAGGCCCCCTATACCCAAGAGGGCACCGATCTTTCGGATAAAGAGGCGGTCGCCGCCGCCGACCGAGAGCGCTATGCCTTCGTTAATGAGATCGTAAAGGCGGTCGAGGAAAGAAAGGTATTTACTAAGGACCGAAACATCGGGGATAAGATCGACGAGATCCTGACGAATAAGTGGCTCGGTATCCCGATCTTTGCCCTTGTGATGTTCGCTGTTTTCTGGATCTCGCAGGCAGGCCCCGGCGTTTGGCTGGCCGAGGGGCTTGACGTGGGAGAGACCCACCTTTGGGGCCTTGTCGATTGCATCGGCTGGTTCAAGGAGGTCGTGGCGGGCTGGCTTAGCGGCGCGCACGATCTGATCCGGGCGATCATCCTCGAGGGTATTATCGAGGGCGTTGCGGCCGTCGTCGGCTTTCTGCCGCTTGTAATGGTCATGTATTTCCTGATCTCGCTGCTTGAGGATTGCGGCTATATGGCCCGCGCGACCGTGGTTCTCGATCCGATCTTCAAAAAGGTCGGTCTTTCGGGAAAGTCGGTCATTCCCTTCGTGATCGGGACGGGGTGCGCCATTCCCGGTGTTATGGCCTGCCGCACCATCCGTAACGAAAGAGAGCGCCGTGCCACCGCGATGCTGGCTCCCTTTATGCCCTGCGGCGCCAAGCTTCCCGTGATCGCGCTTTTTGCGGGCGCCTTCTTTGACGGGGCCGAATGGGTGGGAACCGTGATGTATTTCGCGGGGATCGCGATCATTCTGCTTTGCGCGCTCCTTATCAATCAGCTGACGGGAAATCGGGCGAAAAGATCCTATTTTATCATCGAGCTGCCCGAATATAAGGCGCCCTCCTTTTCGCTTGCCTTTAAATCGATGTGTCAGCGCGGCTGGTCCTATATCGTTAAGGCGGGCACGATCATTCTCGTTTGTAACTTCGTCGTTTACATGATGCAGACCTACGGCTGGAATCTCCAAGCCGTGGAGGATCCTTCGCAATCGATCCTTGCCTCGATCGCAACCCCGATCGCTTACGTGATCGCGCCGATCGTGGGGGTCGCCCTTTGGCAGCTGGCGGCCGCGGCCGTTACCGGCTTTATCGCCAAGGAATGCGTGGTCTCCACGCTCGCGACGGTCTTTATGTTTGAGC
The DNA here is from genome assembly GCA_045588145.1 of Eubacteriales bacterium. Classification (GTDB taxonomy): domain Bacteria; phylum Bacillota; class Clostridia; order Oscillospirales; family CAG-272; genus UBA1740. Next base: position 7,526 of record JAZNDS010000025.1, read on the forward strand.
ATCTGATCAACGAGGAGCTGGAGGCTGTCGGCTCGGTCGGGGCTATCAATATGGGCGGCATCTCTGTCGCGGCCGGCCTTGCCTTTTTGATGTTTAACCTCTTTACCCCGCCTTGCTTTGCGGCGATGGGCGCAATGAACGCCGAGATCAAAAGCAAAAAATGGCTCTTCGCGGGCATTGGGCTTCAGTTTGCGGTCGGTTATACCGTCGGCTTCCTCGTGTTCTTCTTCGGAACCCTCTTTACCGGCGGCTCGTTCGGCGCCGTCTGGATGCCGATCGTCGGTTGGGCCATCGTTCTCGGGATCGCGGCGCTGATGACGGCGCTTATCCTGAAAAGGAACGCGCGCTCGGCCGTGGAGGCGAAGTCGTGAGCCTTGTAGATTATTTGGCGCTTGGCGCGATCCTTCTCCTTGTCGGCGGGGCGATCCTTTATATCGTTCTTGCCAAGAGGCGCGGGCAAAAGTGTATCGGCTGCCCGTACGCCAAGCAGTGTGCCGAAAAGGGGCAGGGCTGTCCCTGCCATGCTTTGGAGGAAGACGGAAATAAGAAATAAAAAAGAAAACCGCAATTGCGGTTTTCTTTTTTGCGCTTTGCGCGTATCAGAAAATTTTTTCAAAAAGGTCGATGACCTCTTGTTTTTTCGGAACACGGGGATTGGTGGGGGTGCAGCGGTCGTTGATCGCGGCCTCGGCCATATCCTCGATCTTATGCATATATTCGTCCTTGGTCAGATTGGGGGCCGCCTCGCGGATGCAACGGGGGATCTGCATTTGAATACGAAGCTCGTCAATATAGTTGATCAGGGTCTTGACCGAGGCAATATCGTTATAGCTGCCAACCCCGATATAGCGCGCGAGCTTTGCGTATTTATGGACGCAGGGAGAAGGGTTGATAAGCGACATCGTATGGCTTTCGATCCCCGTATTATAGCTGATAACCGTCGGAAGCAGAATGGCATTCGCCTTTCCGTGGGGGATATGGAACTGGGCGCCCAGCTGGTGCGCCATGCCGTGGTTAAGCCCTAAGGAGGCGGCGTTGAAGGCCATGCCGGCAAGGTTTGAGGCGAAAAGCATCTTCTCGCGCGGAAGGATCTCCCGCGTCAGCTCGTAATTATACGAGCGGTAGAGATAATCCTTGCATACCTGGGCCGCCTTTTTGGAATAGACATCCGAAAAGGCCGTGGCGTTGGTGCTGACGTAGGCCTCAATGGCGTGGGTGAAAACGTCCATGCCCGTATCGGCGGTGATCGAAGCGGGTACGCTTTTTACCATCTCCACGTCCAGGATCGCTTCCTCGGGTAAAAGCTTCTGGTCGATGATCGCGTGCTTGACATTTTTTTCGGTATCGGTAATGACCGCGAAGGAGGTGACCTCGCTTCCCGTTCCGCTGGTGGTGGGGACCGCGATAAAATAAGGGAAATAATCGGGCACCATCTTGGCGGCAAACTGGCGCACGCATTTGGCAAGATCAATGGCAGAGCCACCGCCCACGGTGATAATACAGGGCTCCTTATTTTGGAGAAGGGCGGTAACGCCCGCGCCGACCGCCTCGACCGTCGGATCGGGACTGACCTCGGAATAAAGGGTATAAGAGACCCCCGCCTTATCCAGGTGCTTCGTGACCTGCTTGATCAGCCCGCTCGTGACCACGAAGGGATCGACGATGATGAACGCGCTTTTGTATTCAAGCGAAGCAAGGCGGGAAAGCGCGTCGGCGCCGAAATGGATCGAGGTGTGAAGATTGAAGCTTTGCATAGAACCTTCCTTGTTTCAGAATTGGAAAATAATAATCTATCTTATAGTATACAGGAAATTTTCGCTTTAGTCAAGAGAAGAAGGGACGAAAAATAAAGAGAATAAGGTCTTTTTTTGCTTTTTTGAAAAAACGGTTGGCGCAGATACCGCCGTTGGCGGTATGCGAACCTGCATCTTGATGCATTCGCATCAAGACAGGTTCTTCGGAAGGGGGAAATGTAGGGGCCGACGTCCTCGACGGCCCGATGAAAAAAGGCTTACCCCCTGTCGCCGTCGTGTGTCGCGTGCTATCGCCTGCGCTTGCTCGGCTCTGCCCGCTCGCGCTTGGGGCGACACCGCTTGGTAAAACGCCTCCGCCGTTTTGCCTGCACTAACCCGACACGATATGCGCATAAGCGGCATTTCCTTTGCGGGTGCAGCGGTATTCGCCGCAGTTTGCTTCGCTTGTGGGAAGGTGGGCGCAGATACCGCCGTTGGCGGTATGCGAACGTGCATCTTGATGCGTTCGCATCAAGACAGGTTCTTCGGAAGGGGGAAATGTAGGGGCCGACGTCCTCGACGGCCCGATGAAAAAAGGCTTACCCCCTGTCGCCGTCGTGTGTCGCGTGCTATCGCCTGC
>JAZNDS010000026.1:0-36872 GCA_045588145.1 Eubacteriales bacterium
GTATAGCAAGTAGCAATCAGCTTTTTCAATCCGAGACGGTTAAAATTCAACACAAAGTATTTAAAGAAATTGCTTTCAAAAGGATCATCGCAATTACAAAGAACGGTTTTACCTTGAAAATGCTTTCTATAATACCGCATTTCTTTTTCAATGTCTGTTAACTGAGTGTAAAACTCATCTTTTTTATCTAACTTGGCAGCCGCCAAATCTCTTTTTTCTGACATATATATTTCCTCCTATTTTGAACTTGTTTAATTTTCATTCCTCTGTTAAAATCTCTTTCAGATCTTCGATTGCCACTTCGGGGGCGAGGTTGGGAAAGAGATCTATTCGTAAAATCTTCCTTAAGAATAATATACACTTTTTTTGGTATTTTGGCAAGGGGTTTTTGAAATATAGGGAGAGAGGGGAGGGGCATCGCCTTGCGCGGCGCGGCGAGGGGCGGGGGCGCTATCCTTGGGGGAATGGCGGGGTACCGGAACAATGTTTCGAGGGTGCGACTCAAAATGTAAAGAAAACTTGTTGTTTTTTAACAAATGGGGCGGTTTTTGAGAGATTTTTTGCAAAAATCGGGGATTTTTTGGGGCGGATTTATTGACTTTTATTTGATTTTATGGTATCCTTTTTATAAGAAACGAAAGCCCCGAAGGGGCTTTGGGGCGCTTGGCGCCTTATTGGAATAAGGGGGAGAATACTATGATCAAGATCGAGCGGGTTTCGGTTATGAACCTTGAGAACGCGGTACGGGGGGCCAGAAACCCCATGAACAGCTGGGCAAAGTCTGACAGCGCGTACGACGAAAAGGGGAACTATATTCTCGGCCCCGCGGATCTTGACCTTTGCCGCCGTTTGGCCATGGCAGGGAGCGACCACCGCAAGTATCTGCGCCAGATCTTTGTGTCGCTGGATATCACGGCGCCGCTTTACTGGTGGAAGGAATTCGATACCTACAAGGTAGCGACGGTCGCCAACTCCACCTCCACGATGCATAAGATCCACGCCAAGCCCTTTGAGCGTGACGATTTCAGCCACGACAAGATGAGCGAGGGCGCGCTTGCGGCGCTGGACGCCCTGATCGCTTTTTTGGAGGAGAAGCGCCTTTCGTTTGTAGAAACGCGTGACAAGGCCGATTGGAACGATATCATTCAGCTCTTGCCCTCCAGCTATAACCAGCTGCGTACGGTCACCTTAAACTACGAAACCTTGATCAACATTTACTACGCGCGTAAGAACCACAAGCTGAACGAGTGGCATACGCTTTGCGACGTGATCCTCTCTCTCCCCTACGCAAAGGAATTGATCCTTGTGAAGGAAGAGAAGCAAGAGGGGCACGCCTAAGAGGGGAAAGCCCCCATACTGAGGAGAACTATGGCAGATATATTTGAGCTTTTTCGCAAGATCGGCACCAAGAGCGCCGAGCGGGGCGAGCCGATCAGCTGGATCATCGCGGGGCTTGGAAACCCCGGCCCCACCTACCGCGATACGCGGCATAACGCGGGCTTCCGCGCGATCGATTATCTTGCGAACCGCCTTTCGGTCAGCATCGATCGGGCGAAGTTTCATTCGCTTGTCGGCGAGGCGACCTTCGCGGGTGCGCGCGTTTTGCTTATGAAGCCCGAGACCTTTATGAACGAATCGGGGATCGCCCTTGGCGAGGCGGCGTCCTTTTATAAGATCCCGCCCGAGAACATCATGGTGCTGTATGATGACATCAGCTTCGAGCCCGGGCGCATCCGCTTGCGCCGTAGCGGCTCGGCGGGTGGGCATAACGGCTTGAAGAGCATCATCGCGCACCTTGACAGCCAGGCCTTTCCGCGGGTGAAGATCGGTGTCGGGGATAAGCCCTCGGCCGAATACCCCCTGGTCGATTGGGTGCTTGGCAAAATGAGCGCGGCTGACAAAAAGAACACCGAGGAACGCTATCCCGATATCTACGAGGCGATCACGCTGTGGATCGAGGGAAAGAGCGAGGCGGCCATGAACCGCTTCAGCCGCTGATATGAGCGATATCCGTACCGCGGCGCTGCTTACGGTCAAGGAGGCGAGGGATTTCCTTGCTTCGCTTACCGAGGGGGCGGCCGCAGGGAAGCCCCTGCCCGTCTTTTCGACCGGCCTTTCGGGGGAGGCTTGCGAGCTTCTCCTTTGCGAGGGGGTCCGACGGCTGCGCGAGGGCGGCAGGCCGACGCTTATCCTCGCGCCCGATGAAAAATCGGCGCGGCGCCTTTATTTCCGCCTTGTTGCCAATTCCGCGCATCTTTTTTCCGAGCGCGAGATGGTGTACTATAACATCACCGCCTCCCACGAGATCGAGCGGGAGCGCATGGCGGCGCTTGGCTACCTGCTTACCGAGAAGGCGCCGATCCTGATCACCACCCCGCACGCGGCCCTTTCCTATACCGTGCCGCGCGAGACCCTGCGCCGACGGATGCTGACGCTTTCGGCGGGGGATACCTATACCCCCGAAGCGCTTTGCGCCCTTCTTTCGGCTGCCGGCTACGTGTCGGTGCCGACGGTGGAGGGGACGGGGCAGTTTGCCCACCGCGGCGGCATCGTGGATTTCTGCGCCAGCCGCGAGGAGGGGCCCTGCCGCATTGAGTTTTTCGATAACGAGATCGACCGCATCAACCGCTTCGATCCGATCAGCCAGCGTATCACCGATACGCTCGATCGGGCCGAGATCCTCCCCGCGCGCGAGGTGATCCCAAGCGGCGAGGCAAGGCAGGCGCTCCGCGCCCTTATCGAGGAGAGAAGAAGGGATGCCAACGGTCCCCTTCTGGATACCTGTAACGCCGAGCTTGCGGCGCTTGACGGCGGAGGCGAGCTTTCCTTTGCCGATAAGTATCTGCCGCTGATCTATCCCGAAAGGGAGACGCTTCTTTCCTATTTCGAGGGAAAGGAGCCCTGCGTCCTCGTTCTGAACCGCCAGGATACCCTCGCGAAGCTGGATGCGGCGGTATCGCTCTGCCTTGAGAGCGAAGCGGCCCTTATTGAAAAGAAAACGTTACAAGGCGGCTTTTCCTCGCACGCCGATAAGGCGGCGATCGAGGCGTTGCTTTCCAACCGCTTTACCGTCTATTGCAATACCTTCGGGGGTCCTGTTCCCGGGATGCGGCTTTTTGGCCTTTTCGGCTTTTCCTGCCGAAGGGTCAGCTCCTACGACGGGAAGGAGGACCTGCTTCGCACCGATCTTGCCGCCTACCGCGACGGGGGCTACCGTGTGATCCTTTCCTGCCGCAGCGAGGCCGAGGTCGCCGAGAAGGCCGAGACGCTTAGGCGCGAGGGCTTTTTGGTCCTTGTGGCGGGGCGGGAGCCCATCCTGCCCGAGAAGGGGCAGATCCTTTTGTGCGAGGAGGGGGGCGGCGAGGGCTTTGAGCTGCCCAATTCCCGCCTGGCGCTTCTCACCCTGATCCCCGACGGCACGCCGCTTCGCGCCCGCCGTCGCCGTGCCCGCTTCAGCGGCAAGAAGAACGGCGTTGGGGACCGTGTGCTTTCCTATTTGGAGCTTGAGGAGGGCGACTACGTCGTGCACGCGATGCACGGCATCGGCCGCTTTCTTGGGATGCAGACCCTGCATGTCGGCGGCGAGATCGCCGACTATATCACCCTGCAGTACGCGGGAGAAGAAAAGCTTTTCCTGCGCGCCGATAAGCTGGAGATGGTCTCCCGCTATATCGGGGAGAGGGGGACCGACGGAACGGTACGCCTCCATAAGATCGGTGGGGGCGAATGGGGCAGGGCGAAGGCCCGCGCCAAGGCCGCCGCCCGCGATATGGCGAAGGAGCTGATCGCCCTTTACGCCGAGAGAGAGGCGAAGGAGGGCTTTGCCTTCCCGCCCGACAGCGAGATGGAGCGCGCGTTCGCCGCCTCGTTTGAATACGAGGAGACCGAGCCGCAGCGCGTAGCGATCGAGGAGATCAAGGCGGATATGATGCGCCCCCGCCCGATGGACCGCCTGCTTTGCGGGGACGTGGGCTTCGGCAAGACCGAGGTCGCCCTTCGTGCCTGCTTCAAGGCCGTCGTTGGCGGCAAGCAGGCCGCGATCCTCGTGCCGACGACGATCTTAGCGCTTCAGCACTACGGCACGCTGCTTTCGCGTATGCGCGGGTATCCCGTGAATATTGAGATGCTTTCCCGCTTCCGCAAGCCGAAGGAGCGGGCGCAGATCCTGCGCCGCCTGGCAAGAGGAGAGATCGATATCATCGTCGGCACCCACTCGCTGCTCAGCAAGGAGGTCGCCTTCCGCGATCTTGGGCTTCTGGTCGTGGACGAGGAGCAGCGCTTCGGCGTCGGACAAAAGGAAAAGATCAAGCAGATGGCCGCCTCGGTGGACGTTCTGACCCTGACGGCGACCCCCATTCCCCGTACGCTGAATATGGCGATGAACGGGATACGGGATATGTCGATACTCGACGAGGCGCCCGAGGACCGTTCCCCCGTGCAGACCTTCGTCCTGGAGCATGACGACACCCTGATCGCCGAGGCCCTGCGGCGAGAGCTTTCGCGGGGCGGGCAGGTGTTGTATCTGTATAATAAGATCGAGACCATCTACCACGTGGCGGATAAGCTGCAAAGGGCGCTCCCCTCGGCGCGTATCGCCGTCGCGCACGGGCAGATGGATAAAGAGGAGATCGAGGAGATCTGGCATTCTCTCTTGATCGGCGAGGTCGATATCCTCGTTTGCACGACGATCATCGAGACGGGGGTCGACCTGCCGAACGCCAATACCCTGATCATCGAGAACGCCGACCGTATGGGCCTTTCCCAGCTGCATCAGTTGCGCGGGCGGGTCGGCCGAAGCACGCGCCAGGCCTACGCCTATTGCACCTACCGCCCGGGGAAGGCGCTTTCGGAGATCGCCGACAAGCGGCTTTCGGCCATACGCGAGTATGCCGAGTTCGGGGCGGGCTTTCGTATCGCGCTTCGGGATCTGGAGATCCGCGGCGCAGGGAACCTCCTCGGGGCCGAGCAGCACGGGCACATCGATTCGGTGGGCTATGACCTTTACGTGCGCCTTCTTTCCGAGGCGGTGCTGGAGGAAAAGGGGATCCCGAAGGAGACACCCTTCGAGGCGACGGTGGATCTGTCACTCGATGCCTATATCCCCGAAGGATATATCGCCTCCTCGGCGCATCGCATCGATATGTACAAAAAGCTTTCCCTGATCGCGACCGAGGAGGATCGGCGCGACGTTTTGGACGAGTTCTGCGACCGCTTTGGAGAGCCGCCGAAGCCGGTGCTTTCGCTTTTGTCGATCGCGCTTTGCCGTGCCACGGCCGCCGCCGCGCGTATAAAGCGGGTAGAGCGGCGGGGCGGCGAGCTTCGCTTCAGCTTTGATACCCTGTGCCTTGGCGCGTGGAGCGAGGCGTTTTCCGCCTTCCCGGGGCTTCGTATGTGCAGCGGGGGAAGCACCCCATACGTCAGCTATCGCTTAAAGGCGGGGGAGGACGCGGCCGAAACGGCGGCGGCGATCCTTCAGGCCTATACCCCTTAAAATAAGGATAGGAAATGAATATGAGCAATCAAATAAAAAGCAGTGGACGCCCAAAACGCCCGCCCCTTACCAAAGGCGTAAGGCGCCTTCTTATCGCGGGGGTGGCGCTCCTTCTGGCACTGCTTCTTGTCGGCGGGGGATTTCTCCTTTTCCGCCGCGAGGAGGCGGTCTTCTCCTACCGCGGCGTTCCCCTGACACTCGACATGTACCACTTCTGGTTTTCTTCGTTAAAGACCGATTATATGGTCAGCTACGGACTGCGTACCGACAGCGAGGCCACCTGGAGCGCCCCCTGCACCGTGAAGGGGCAGGAGGGGAAGAGCTGGGGCACGTTTATTACCGAGCGGATCGACGAGGCGATTAAGGCAAAGCTTGTCGCGGGGGTCCTTTTTGACCGCTTGGGCGTCACCATGGGCAGCGCCGACCGCGCGAGGATCTCGGAGTACCTCGAGGGGGAATACGAGTACGCGACGAACGGCGACCGCGAGGCCTTTGCCCTTCTTCTGGAAAAATACCACACCACCGAGGAGGCCCTGAAGCAATGCGCCATTCTGGAGCTGAAGGCTGAGCTTCTGTATAGTTATCTTTACGGAAACAACGGCCAATCCATGACGGTCGGTGAAAAAGAGGACTATTTTAAGGCGCACTACAAGCGCGTGAAGGTCCTGTATCTGAACGAGGAGGAAAAGACGGTCTTACGGGACGGCGGTGGGGTCGAGACAAAGCCGCTGGACTTTGCGGACGAGAGCTTTTTTTACAACGCGGAGAAGGAGCTTGCCCCGCTTGTCGGCGAAAGCAGCACGCTGACCGAGGCCCGCTTTGACGAGATGCTCCGGCACTCGCACGAGCCCCTGCACGCCATCTACGAGGGCGGCGTGTATATCTACGATAAGGCAGAGACCGACGTCAATTTCACCAATATGATCGGTGGCGAGGCGGTCGAGAAGGCCGCGAAGGAGGTAAAGGTCGGCGAGCTTCGCCGGGTCGAAACCGAGGACGGCGTCCGCTACGTTTTCGGCTATGCCCTTGACTATGCGCCGTATTTAAAAAGCATGAACGCCGATTTCTTCACCGATTTTCTCACCGACGCGGCGGGAGAGGCCCTTAACAGCCGTGTGAAGGCCGCGCTTTCGGAGGTTACGGTCGATGAGGAGGCTTACGCAAAGCGCGTCCCCATTGAGACGCTTCCCTATAACCCCGATGAGATCAAGCGCTATTCTGTTGATTAATTTGTATCCGAAAGGAGTTTTAGTATGAAAAAGCAACCAGTTATGAACCACAAGGTAAAGATCCTCTGCCTCGGCGATTCGCTGACCTGCGGCGATGGGAACCCCAGCGGCTACCGCTATGAGCTCTTCCGTCTTCTGACGGGGGCGGACATCGCGTTCAGCTTCATCGGGCCCGCCGTCTCGGCCGATTTCCGTATGCCCGAGGAATACCGCCATCACGCCGGCTACTGCGGCGCTGTGATCGGGGAAGCGGGAGACGGGATCGACAATTCGATCTTTGCGCGCCTGAATGGGGCCGAGCTTCGCCACGCGGTGGAGGAGGCCGAGGTCATTCTTCTGATGATCGGCGCCAACGACGTCAATCACGATATCGATCTTGCGAATCTTGGCAAGCGGTATCTTGCGCTTTTGGATAAGCTGTACGCGATCAACCCCGCCCTCGTCGTCTTCGCGGCGACCTACTGGCGCCGCCGTAAGAACCCCTATAAGAACGCGGCGGTCAATGAATTTTTGACCTCCTTTGACGCCGACGGCTATCACCGCCGCTACGGCCGTGAATTCTACGTGCTGGACTTCAACCGCCGCGGCACTCCTGCCGAGGCGAAGGGCGATTATCCCGTGGATGACGGGCATCCCGCCGAGGGCGGCAACCGCAAGATCGCCGCGATGTGGTTTGCGGGCATCCAGAACCGCCTGCGCGAGCTGAACGAAAGAGGCATCAAGGATACCGAGGAGATCTTCCCTGTCGGTATGATGACCGACCTTGCCCCCGTGACGCTGGCTCCCGGCCGCTCCAAGTCCTTCTCCGCGAAGGCCCTGCCCCATAACCTCCCGATCGGAAGCATCGCCTGGACCTCCTCGGACGAGGCGGTCTGCACGGTCGACGAATACGGCACGGTCACGGCACGCGGTGTCGGTAGCTGTGAGATCAAGGCTATCACGCTTTCGGGCGGCGTTTTCCGCCACGCGACCGTGACGGTCGAGGGCGAGCCCTTCGTCGCCTCGGCGGGGCGCGAGCTGCTCTTTAACGGGGTCGAATGCAACCCGAAGCATTGGGTGGGGCTTACCGAGGCCGTGAAGCCGAAGTTTAAAAACATTCTTCTCCGTTATCCGAACTACGACGGTGAGCTTTCGACCAAAAAGAGCTTTGCTACCAAGGAAAGCTTCTGCCTCTCCTTTGATCTTACCCACGTGGCGACCACCAGACAGAGCCGCAACAATTTCTTTGCCATCCGCGTTGGTGGGGTTACGCTGCAATGCTCTTCGTCGGGGGAGATCTTCACCCTTTGGGAAGAGGATCATGTGATCAGCGAAAAGCGCCTCTCTACGCCCTCTCGCGAGAGAAAGCACTACGATATCATCAAGGAGGACGGCGTGCTGACGGTCCTTCGTGACGGTGAGATCTTTATGCGCGCGAATCTTGAAGGCGAAGGCGCCGATGCTCCCATTTCGATCGTATGGGAAAAGCAGTATTCGGTCACGCATATACATAATCTCGCTCTTTATAAGTAATCCTTTATAAGTAAAAACGGCACCCGCAGGGTGCCGTTTTTTGTTTTATCGAATGTTGTAAGGGGAGGGGCGTCGAGGACGTCGCCCCCTACCGAAAAAGAAGCGTTAGGGACGCCGTTCTCTACCGTGCTTTTTGTAGGGGCCGACCTCCCGGACGGCCCGGAGTCTTCCATTTGTTCATCCGTTTCGCATTTATTGAATGATCCCGCCGCCGAGGACGGTGTCGCCGTCGTAGAGGACGGCGCTTTGGCCGGGGGTCACGGCGCGCTGGGGGCTGTCGAATTCGATCGTCACGCCGTCGCCGCATACGGTCACGGTACAGGGCTCTTCTTTTTGGCGGTAACGGATCTTGGCCTTGGCGCGGAAGGTATCGGCGGGGGCGCCCTCACTTGCGATAAACGAGAAGAGAGGGACGTGAACGGTTTTCGTATACAGATCCTCGTTGCTTCCTAACACGATTTGGTTTTCCTCGGGCAGAAGCGACAGCACGTACAGCGGGGTGGGGAAGGAGATCCCCAGCTTCTTGTGCTGACCGACCGTGTAATGGATAAGCCCGCGATGCTTTCCGAGGACCTTTCCCTCCTTGTCGATATAGTCACCGATCGGGCTTTTGCCGAAGATCTCCTCGATCCGCTCGGCATACCGCCCGTTTTCGATAAAGCAGATGTCCTGGCTGTCCTTTTTCTTGGCGTTGGGAAGCGAAAGAGAGTCGGCCAAGGCGCGGATCTCCTCTTTCGTGTATTCCCCCAAGGGAAAAGAAAGGCGCGAAAGCATGCTTTCTTTTAAGGTATACAGCATATAGCTTTGGTCCTTTGCCTCGTCCCTCGCCTTCTTTAACAGAAAACGCTCCCCCTCTTTGACGATGCGGGCGTAGTGCCCCGTGACGAGAAGATCACAGGCAAGCGCCTCGGCCTTTTCAAAAAGCCACCCGAACTTGATCCTTTGATTGCAAAGCACGCAGGGGTTTGGGGTCATACCCCGACGGTAGCTTTCCATAAAGGGAAGAACGATCTCTTGGTTAAAACGGTCACGAAGGTCGAATACCGAAAGCGGGACCGAAAGGGCGTCGGCTACCCGTCTGGCGTCTTCCACCCCTTCCTTGCCGCCCTCGCACAGCAAAAGGGTACAGCCAAGCGCTTCGTAGCCCGCGTTTTTGGTAAGCTGAACCGCCACGCTGCTGTCCACGCCGCCGCTCATCGCGATCAAGGCCTTCATGCTTTTCTCCCTTCTGCTTCTTTTTTCTCCATTATAAAGGAGAAGGACAGATTTGTCAACCGCCAAAGGCCCAAGAAAAGAAAGGGGGCGACCAAAACGGTCAGCCCCTTTCATGAATATATTTCACATAAGCCTTCTCGGCGTGTCGATAAGCCCCGCAAGATAGTCAAGAGAAACATTGTAATATTTTGCCAAAACGACCATGCGCTCAAACGGAATGGCTCGTTTGCCGTTTTCATATTGGGCGTAATAGGATTGACTGGTACCTATAATTTTTGCGATTTCTTCCTGGCTTTTATCCATATCCTCTCGGAGATCCCTCAGTCTTTGATATACGTTCATGCTTTACCGCCTTATATTTTTTAAAAATTATAGCAGAAATGAACTAAAAAGCCTTGACTTTAGTTTGCATATGAACTATAATTTGTTTGGTTCACTTTGGAACTACAAAGAAAGGGGAGAAAATATGAAAGAAGTATTTGAAACGGTATGGGACGAATATTTTTTTGAAAAATGCGCCAAAATGGATACGGACGAGGAGAGAAGGCTTGCGAAGAAGACGATAGAATTTCATGAAGCGGCGAGCTCTTTACTTAATGAGGAACAAGAAAACGCGGTGGAGAAATACGTAGATGCATTGTGTGATATGGAAGCCATTTTTGTGAAAAAGGCGTTTTTAAAGGGATGTGAATTTTCGTTCTCGTTCCTTTGGCGGGTGGGAAATTTGAAACAATAGAACAGGGGATAAGGCCATATTCTTGCTTTCTCAGAAGATGCGGTTATCAAAAGAAAGGACAGAGAATGCTTTTATTCTCTGTCCTTTTCTTATAGGGAGGGTTTCTTTTATTTCGTCAAAAGGTGGGCAAGCAGGGCGCACTTGCCGTCCTCCTTGCGAATGGCGAAGGAGAAGCCGTCCGCCTCCCGGCGGCGGTAGACCGAAAGCGTTTCCCCCTCAAAGCAGGGGGCGACGTATTGCACCTCGGCCTCTTGGGGCTCAAGGGCTTCCCATTCCGAAAGCGTGAAGCTGTCGGTCAGCATTTTCAGGTAGAGGGCGTTGTTGACGTGGCGCCCGAAATCAATATCCGAGGGCTGTACGGTTACCGTTTTGACCCTTTCTTCCTCCGCAAAGTCGTCACGCATGCGGCGAAAGGGCTCGGAAAGGAGAGAAGCGTCCAGCGTTGAGAATCCATCGGGGTAGATGCACTCGGTACGGATCGGCTTTCCGCTTTCAAGATCCAATACCGCCCACTCGTTTCTGGCCTCCAAAAGAAGCTCCGTGCCCGCAGAGAGGGCGTAATAACGGTCGCAAAGGAAGTGCTTCGGGCGCCCCGGCCAGGTGGTCAGCTTGCATTCCTCCATCATCGCGGGGCGGCGGTGAAAGCGGATGCGGCTGCGTACCATCAGCCAGAAAAGGCCGCGCTTCTTCATATCCTCGCATCCCGTGCCGATGTATTCGCTGTGGGCGGCCGCGGCATTGAGGATCAGCGAAAAGGCCCCGCTGACCGAAAGGCATTTATCGGCCCCACAGTAGGTGGGGAAAAGGGGGGTCATAAGATCCAGAATACGTGGCATGGTGGCGGCTTTACTTTGGCAGGCGGGGGATTGCAGGGCGGGGGTCATATCGTTTTCTCCTTTTTAGCGGCGGGTGCCGCGGTTTCTTCGCTTTCAGTATACCCCCGCTTTCCCCAAAAATCAATCTACGCAAGCGGGAAGGAGGGAAACGCTTGCGACCCCCTTCGGTAGAAAGAAAAAACGACACTCTACCGCAAGGAGAAAGGGGACTCTCCTCTCGGTAGAGTCCCCCAAAATCCGTAAAGAAAACGTTACTTAATCCAATTCCTTGAGGCCGGTATACAGCTCGTAGTAGCGGCCCTTTAGGGCAAGAAGCGAATCGTGGTCGCCCGATTCGATGATGCGGCCGTGATCCAGCACGTAGATGACATCCGAATTGCGAACCGTCGAAAGACGGTGGGCGATGACGAAGGTGGTACGGTTCTTCATCAGGCGGTCCATGCCGCGCTCGATGTGCCGCTCGGTCCGCGTATCGACCGAGCTTGTCGCCTCGTCAAGCACTAAGATCGGGGCGCGGGAGAGGGCCGAGCGGGCGATGTTGAGAAGCTGGCGCTGCCCCTGGGAAAGGCCGGCGCCGTCCCCCGAAAGGCGGGTGTTGTACCCCTCCTCCAGCCGCATGATAAAGCTGTGGGCCGAGGCGGTCTTAGCGGCCTCGATCACCTCCTCGTCGGTGGCGTCGGGGCGGCCGTAGCGGATATTCTCCATGACGGTATCCGAGAAAAGATGCGTATCCTGCAGGACCATGGCGATGTTTTCACGAAGCGTTTTGCGGGTGTAGTCCTTGATATCGCGCCCGTCGATGGTGATGCTGCCCTCGTTGATATCGTAGAAGCGGTTGAGTAGATTGGTGATGGTGGTCTTGCCGGCGCCGGTCGAGCCGACGAAGGCGATCTTTTGCCCGGGCTTTGCCACGAGCGAGATGTTTGACAAAACCGTCTTATCGGGCAGATACCCGAAGCTTACGTCCGAAAGCGTGACCTCGCCGCGGATCACCCCCATCGGCACGGCGCCTGCCCGATCGGCGACCTCGCTCTCCTCGTCCAGTACCGTAAACACACGCTCGGCTCCCGCCATAGCCGAGAAAACGGCGCTCATCTGCATCGAGATCTCGTTCACGGGGCGTGAGAAGTGGCTGGTGTAGTTGACGAAGGCGTAAAGCCCACCGAAGGTAAGCGCCAAAACGCTTGCGGAGGCGATCGAGCCCGTGGCAGTCAGAATGCAAAGCACGCCGCCAAGGCCGGCGGTCAGCACGTAGCTGACCTTGGAAAGGTTGCCCATCACAGGGCCCATGATGCCGCCGTAGAACTGGGCCTTCATCTGCTTTTCGCGCAGGTCGGCGTTCAGCGTCGAGAATTCCTCAACGCATTCGCTTTCGTGGTTAAAGACCTTTACGACCTTCTGCCCCGAGACGGTTTCCTCGATATAGCCGTTCACGGCGCCGAGGGCGGCCTGCTGTCCCGTATAATACTTACGGCTCTTTTTGGCGATCGCAAGGCCCCCAAGAGCAAAGATCGGCACGAAGATGACCGTGACCAGCGTCAGGATCAGGTTGGTCGCCAGCATAAAGACGAGCGTGCCGATGACTGTTGCCAGACCCGAAACGACGCTGACGATCGAGCTGTCGAGCATCACCCCGATGTTATCGACGTCGTTGGTGAAGCGGCTCATGGTCTCGCCCGTCGGGTGTGAGTCGTGGTAGCGGAGCGGAAGCGTCTGTATATGATCGAAGAGCTCGCGGCGCAGCTTTAAGAGCGCGCGCTGGGAGATATACAGCATCAGGCGGCTTTGCAGATACGTGCAAGCGGCCGAAACGAGGTAGACGGTGCCAAGCAGAAGCGCCCCCGCCGTAAGATAGGCAAGAAGGGGAGAGCCTCCGCTTGCCGAAAGCCGATCGGCAAGGCCCGCGATCACGTTCCCCGCCAGGTTGTTGCTTTCGACCGCGGTCCCTGCCAGGCGGTCAAGGATCGGGGAAAGCAGATAGGTCGCCGAAAGGGTAGAGAAGGTCGAGACGAGAAGACAGAAGAAAACCGGGATAAAGAGGACCGCGTCCTTTCCAAGATAGGAAAAGAGACGGAGAAGCGTTTTCTTCATATGCTTCGGCTTACCGCCGGGGCCCCTTCCGTGTGCGCCGGGACCGCCGCGATGAAGACCGGGTCCGCGCTTTTTGTCGGTAGCGGCCGTATTATACTGCTTTTGCAGCTCTTCTAACGAACGTGCCATCAGCGTGCCTCCTTTCCCGCCTGCTGCGACTGATAGATCTCGCGGTAGGCCTCGTTGCTTACGAGAAGCTCGTCATGCGTGCCGATGCCCGAGATCTCGCCGCCCTCCATCACGACGATGCGGTCGGCCTCCTTCACCGAGCTGATACGCTGGGCGATGATCAGCTTCGTTGAGCCCGAAAGCTCACGGCGGAAGCTTTCGAGGATCCTTTTCTCGGTGGCGGTATCGACAGCGCTCGTCGAATCGTCAAGGATTAGGATCTTCGGCTTTTTTAAGAGAGCGCGCGCGATGCAAAGCCGCTGCTTCTGCCCGCCCGAAAGGTTTTGCCCCCCCTGCACGAGAAGCGAATCGTACCCCTCCTTCATCGAGGAGACAAAAAGGTCGGCCTGCGCGCTTTTGGCGGCAGCAAGCATCGCTTCGTCATCGGAATCGGTGCTGCCCCAGCGAAGGTTATCGGAGATCTTTCCCGAGAAGAGGATATTCTTCTGCAGGACCATACCGACCCCGTCACGAAGCCTTGTGAGGCTGTAATCCCGCACGTCGACCCCGTCGACAAGAACGCTTCCCCCATCCGCGTCGTAAAGGCGCGGGATCAGGGAAACAAGCGTGGATTTTCCACAGCCGGTAGAGCCGATGATGCCGACCGTTTCCCCGGGAAGGATATGAAGCGAAATGTTGGAAAGCACCGCTTCCTTATTGTTTTTATAATAGCGGAAGCTGACGTTCCGGAATTCGATCTCGCCCCGCTCCACCTGCTTTTCGGGATAGGCGGCACCCTCGTCGGTCAGGGTGATCTTTTCATCCAGCACCTCGCGGATACGCTTGGCGCTGGCTAAAGCGCGCGAGCTGTTCATAAACAGCATCGTCATCATCATCAGCGAGAAAAGGATCTGGGAAAGATAGCTTAAGAAGGTCGTGAGCGTCGCGGCCTCAAGCCCCCCGCCGATCACCATATTGCCGCCGAGCAGAAGGGCGGCAAGCGTGGTGCCGTTCATGATGATCATCATCATCGGCTGGGTAAAGAGCATGACGTTCATCGCGCGGATATTGAAGCGCATCAGGCTATCGTTGGCCACGGCGAACTTTTGCTTTTCATGCTCCTCCCGCACGAAGGATTTAACGACCCGCACGTTCGAAAGGTTTTCCTGTACGGTGGAGTTCAGCCCGTCGATCTTCCCCTGCATCGCCGAAAAGCGCGGAAAGCCGACCTTGATGATAAAGAACTGTAAAAGCGTTAAAAGCGGTACGGCAAAAAGCAGCACGACCGAAAGGCGGGGGCAAAGCGTGACCGACATGATGATCGCCCCCACGAGCATCACGGGGGACCGTAAGCACATCCGAAGCAGCATGTTGATAAAGTTCTGCATCTGGGTCACGTCATTCGTCAGGCGCGTGATGAGAGAGCCGGTCTTGAAGCGGTCGATATTCGCGAAGGAGAAATTCTGCACCGCCTTATAAATATCGGTACGCAGATCGGCGGCGAAGCTGACCGAGGCGCGGGCGCCGAAGTAGGCACCGCCCACCCCGCCGAAGAGCATCAGGACCGAAAGAAGGATCATCGCGGCGGCGACCCCCACGACGAACCAGATATCGCTTGTCGCGGCGGCGGGGGAGCCCGCGGCCTCTACCCGCCCGTAGATTCGAAGCAGAAGAAGCGGCAGAACGATCTCTCCCGCCGATTCGACGATCATGCAAAGCGGCCCCAGGATAAAGCTCTTTTTATAAGGGGCGGCGTAAGAAAGCCAACGCTTCATGGGGTGTTTTCCTCCTTCGGTGAAATGGGCGCGTCCCCCTCCCGTTCGGGAAGCAGCGACGCAAGGTTCTCCTGCATACGCAGAAATAGACCGATCATATTCTTTTGCTCCTCGTCCGAGATGCCGCGCATCATGATCGCATCGGTCTCGGAGAAGGCTTGGTAGGAGCGCTCCAGCACCTCTTTCCCAAGGGGGGTGATCACAAGCCCCTTACAGCGGCTGTCCTCCTTGGATACCGTGCGGCGCAAAAGCTGATTTTTTTCCAGCTTCTTCACGGTGACGGCAACCGCCGCCGCGCTGATCTGCAGAAGGTCTGCCAGCTCCTTTTGCGAGGCGGCGCCCCCACAGCGCGCCAGATGCAAAAGAAGGCGATGCTGGGAGCGGTGGATCCCAAGGGCCGAAAGGTTGGCCTCGATCGCGCGGCGGTGCATGCGGTCGGTCAAAAGAAAGAGGTGGACCGCCTCGATCGCGGGGGGCTTCGGTGGGGGAATATCCCGAAAAGAGGGTGCTTTTTTCATGGGCTTCTCCTGTTTCGTTAATCGGTTAATTGTTAACACGTTAACCATTATACGCCGAGGGCGGGAAAAAGTCAAGCGCTTTGGGCGTTTTTTTAAAAAAATATCCCCCGCCGTACAGGGCGGGGGAAAAAGCAAGATTTCGGTTATGTACCGTCGGTCTTTTCGGAAAGATCCAGCAAAAAGGCGCCGATAAGCAGAAGAAAGAGGCTGATCGCCACCGAGTCAAGCGCCCCCGGCAGAAGATGAAGCCATAAAAGAAGCTCGCCACCCCCGCCTGCTCGCGCGCTTATCCCCGTGTACAAAAGAAGCAGAAGGGCCAAAAGAATGGGAAAAAGCCCGAGAAGAAGCGTATAAAGCGCCCGCTTCGTCGGGTGTTTTTGAAAATCGCGCAGGGGAGAGAGAAAGTGCATGATGCCTCCTATGTATAAAAATAAAGAAAATAATCGGTCGGCTCTCGGCCGATCTTGGAAGCGGTCTCCCGAAGGACGGCTGCCGCGCAAGAAGCGTAACCGACGGAAAGACCCTGTATATTGCTTTTTCATTATACAATAAAAAAGAGGGATATGCATGGCAAAGAGTATGCCAAGGCTTCCGTTTTTCGGAGAAAAAGCCTGTTTTTTTGGTTAAAAACGAATAAATAATCCAAAAAATACCATTCAATTGAATATTTAATGAGAATGGTCGGGAAAAAGAACGAAATTGGAAGAAAATGGAAAACTTAAAATCGGGCGGGAAACACGGATTGACATGCGCCCCCTCCTCTCTTTTGCTAAAATAAAGGGGAAAAAGAAAAAGGAGAAGAAAAATGAGGCTTGGAAGAAGAGAAAGAAGAAAAGCCCGCTTTGCGGGGCTTTTCGTGCGGTATACGCTATATCGGGGATGGGGCAAGCGGCTGCCGAGGATCTGCGTCGTCGCAGGCGGCCGCGCGGCGGTAAAGCGCGCCGAGCTATGCGATATCCTCTTAAAAGGAGAGGAGACGGCCGCCTTTTTCGATCTGATCGTGCGGGAGAGGGTGACCCCCTGCACGCTTTCGGAGATATACCGTGATTTTTTGTGCGGTTTGGGGTATAATTGTTGAATAAGTAAATAAAACTTTCCAAAAAAGAGAGGAAAAAACAAAAAACAGCGGCAAAAACGGCGTTTGCCGCTTTTTCTTTTTGGAAAAAACGCGGAATTTTCCCCGAAAACAAGCAGAAAACGCTTCCTATTCACAGGTTGTTCACAAACGTGTGATATACTATTGCAGTCGAATAATTATTACTAATAATTATAAATAATAATATATAATGCGCTTGCGCGCTTACAATGAATGGAAAGGAAGCGGCCTTCGCCGCCTTACGGAATGGAAAAGATGATCGGCCAAAGCAAGCCCCGGGGGGAGATGCCCCTGATCCGCATCGAGGGGCTTACGAAGCGTTACGGAGCCCTTTGTGCCCTGGATGGGCTGACGCTTGAGATCGGGCGCGGCGAGGTGATCGGTCTTTTGGGGCCGAACGGCGCCGGAAAAAGCACCGCCATGAATATTCTGACGGGGTACCTTTCCGCCACCGAGGGGCGCGTACTGATCGACGGCTTGGATATCGTGGAGGAGCCGAAGGAGGCCAAAAGAAGGATCGGCTATCTGCCCGAGCAGCCGCCGCTTTATCCCGATATGACGGTGGAGGAGTATCTCGGCTTTACCTACGAGCTGAAGGGCTGCACGCTGGACCGCGCGGCGCATCTTGCCGACATTATGCGGGCGACCCGTATTTACGAGGTAAGGGGGCGGCTGATCCGCAACCTTTCCAAGGGCTATAAGCAGCGTGTCGGTATGGCGCAGGCCCTTGTCGGCGATCCGCCGATCCTGATCTTTGACGAGCCGACGGTCGGGCTTGACCCCAAGCAGATCATTGAGATACGCAGCCTGCTTCGTTCGCTCGGTAAGCGGCATACCGTCATTCTTTCAACGCATATTCTTTCCGAGGTCCAGGCGGTGTGTGAGCGGGTGGTCATTCTCGATCACGGGCATCTTGTGGTGAACGAGCGGACCGAGGCGCTTTCGCAAACGCTTTCCGACCGCCCCCGTTACCGCTACACGATCGACGGCAACAAAAAAGAGGTGCTTTCCGCCCTGCGTGAGGGGGCCGGGATCGCCAAGGTCGAGTCCTTTGCCTCGGGTGGGCCCGAGGGAGACGAGATCTTTGTCGAGGGCGATCGCGGCGTGGACGTACGGCGCGCGGTCTTCCGCATCTGCGCCAAGCACGGCTGGCCGATCCTTTCCCTGCAGAGCGTCGGCATGGATATCGAGGATATCTTCCTGCGGCTGGTCGATCGGGAAGAAAAGACGAAAAAATAAGGGGATACACTATGTTCGCTGTATATAAAAGAGAGCTGCAGGCCTATTTCAAAACGCCGATCGGGTATATTTTCTGCGCGATCTTTCTGGCGCTTTCGGGGGCTGTTTTCGCGTACACCACGCTCTTCTCGATGCGGGCTGACGTCAGCAGCTATTTCACCTATATGCTCTTTCTCTTTGTGATCCTCGTTCCGCTTCTGACGATGAAGCTCTTCAGCGAGGAGCGCAAGCAGAAGACCGAGCAGCTTTTGCTGACCGCGCCGCTTTCGATCTTCGGTATGGTGATGGGCAAGTTTTTGGCGGCCTATACGCTTTTTGCGGGCTGCATGCTTTTTTCCTCCTTAAGCTTTTTGATCCTTACCCTGTACGGTCAGCTGCAGGCCCCCGTGCTTTTCGGGAATATTCTGGCCATTCTTTTGCTGGGGATGACCTTTGTTTCGATCGGCCTTTTCGTATCGGCCCTGACCGAAAATCAGCTGGCGGCCGCGATCGGCACGGTGTCGATCCTTCTGGTCTTTTTGCTGATCAGCCTTCTCAATACGCTGATCCCCACCTATTGGATCCGCTTTATCCTTTCGACGGTCTCGGTCTTTTCACGCTTCCAGAACTTTACGCAAGGGGTGTTTGATATTTCCGCCCTCCTTTATTACCTGTCGGTCAGCGCCGCCTTTCTCTTTCTGACGGTGCGGGTGTATGATCGGCGGCGTTGGGGGTAAAGCGTGAAGAAGCTGCAATTTACACGGCGACAAAGAGAGGGCGGCTATTTCGCCGCTTATATCGCCGTCTTTCTGACCGTTCTCGTGCTTCTTAATGTCATCGTCAACGCCTTGGCTACCCGATACGAATGGTATTTTTATACGGGTGAGCGGTACGAGCATACGGCGGGGGATGCCGCCGAAGCCCTTTTCGGGGAGGTAGAGGAGCCGGTCACCATCCTTTTCTGCGACGAGGAGGAAAACCTCCTCTCGGACAAGATCTCGGCTCTCGCGTATAACACCGCCCTTCAGCTGGCGGAAAAGCTTGATTTTTTAAGGGTGGAGACGGTCAACATCTATCTTCATCCCTCCAAGGTGAAGCCCTATCGGGAAACGACCGACGGGGACGGCAACAAGCAAACGCTCCCGATCACCACCGACAGCATCATCTTCAAGTCGGCGAAGGGACACAGCGTCGAAGCGCTTTCGACCTTCTTCGTCCTTAACGAGCAGGAGGTCATCACCTCCTATATCGGGGAGGAAAGAATGCTCGCTTCGATCGGCCGCGTGCTGCGGCAGGAGCGGGTGAAGGCGGCCTATACCGCCACCCACGGCGAAAACTTTGCCGATCTGCCCGCCTTCTATACGCTGTTGCACGGGGCGGGATACGATCTTACGACGGTGGATCTTAACGAGGATATTCCCGCCGATATTTCGCTGATCGTTATTGCCAATCCTCTGTACGATTTCAATCGGGCCGCCGCGGGAAGCGGCGCGGTCTCGGAGCTGGATCGTCTGGAGGCCTTCGTCAAAAGGGGCGGTTGTCTTTTCGTTTCGCTGGACCCTTACGGGAAGGGCGATCTGACCCGCCTTCGCGCGTTTTTGGCCGAATGCGGTCTTTCGGCGACCGACGAGATCATCAAGGACCGTGAGAATTCGATCACCTCGGATGAATTCACCCTGATCACCGAATTTGCCGATAACGCGGCTGCCGCCTCGATCCGAAATCGTGTCGGCACCGTCCAAAGCGGCAGCCCTATCACACGCGAAAGCTCACGCATCCGCCTATCCCCGGCCGAAGGCTATACGGCCGAGGCGATCCTTACCTCGTCCTCCTCCGCCCGCCTTTACCGCGGGGGGGAGACGGTCGATACCGAGGGCTCTTACCCCGTTCTCGCCCGCTCGTGCTATACCGCGGGAGAGAGTGGGGGAAGCGTGATCCTTTCCTCGGGCGCCTATTTTACCGCCAACGACGTATTGAATTCAACGACCTATCTGAATCGCGCGGTGCTGTTCTCCCTCTTGGATGAGGCGGGGGCCCCCCACGCGCCGCTGGGCGTGACCGCCCTTGCGATGAGCTCCTCGCTTCTGGAGGGGCTGACCATGCAGACCGCAAGGCTGTATACCGCCCTCTTGGTCGTTTTGCTGCCTTTGCTTGTGGGGGCTGTGGGCATCGTGGTGCTTGCGCGCCGTAAATTCCGTTAAGGAGAGAGTATGAACGAGAAAAAAACCGAGAAAGGGAAAAAAGCGAAAAGCCGTTCGCTTCATATCGCGCTTTCGGCGCTGATCCTGGTTGCCGCTTTTTTGCTCGGCATCGGTGTGAATTGGCTTAAGCTCTCCCTCAATTCTTATATTGACCTGACCGAAAACGGGCTGTATACGCCCACCAAGGCCTTCTTGGAGGAGGTCGAGCGGATCGAGGACGAGGTGAAGATCATCTTCTGCGCCGACCCCGATACGCTGCTTGAAAATCAGAAGACCCGTTACGTGTATATCATGGCACGCGCCTTGGAAGAGCGTATGGAAAACATTAAGGTCGAGACCCGTAACGTCGCAAAGGATCCTACCCTTGTGCAGGAATACCGCACGACCTCGGCCACGGTGATCGACTGGGATCAGGTGATCGTCAGCTGCGAAAAGCGGTACCGCGTTCTTTCCGCAAAATCCTTCTGGAGCTATATGCAATCGGGGGAGGAGCCGGTGGCCTTTGACGGGGAATACCGCCTGGCTACGGCGCTTTTGTCCATCACCGCCGTTGATCGCCCGGTCGCGTGTTTCGCGGTTGGACACGGGGAAAAGGCCTACGATCCCACAGATAGAGACGCCCCGGACAACGAAAGCACCTACGCCTTTTACGACCTTTTGGTCGAATGCGGGCTTTCTGTTAAGACGCTGGAGCTTGACAGAGAGGAGATTCCCGCGGATTGCGTGCTTCTGATCCTGAACGGGCCGACCGTGGATTATAAGACCGCGGGGGCCGAAAACGGAAGCTTTCAGCTGGGGACGACGGGGCCGATCGAAAAGATCGACCGTTATCTTGACGGGGTCGGCTCGCTTATGGTATTCAAGGATCCCTCGGTAAGCCTTCCCGTTTTGGAGGAATATATGGAGGAATGGGGGATCCGCTACGTGGATGGGGAGACTGTGCGTGATAGCGAAAACGCCATCCTTGACGGAGAGGGGCCCTTCGGCAGCAAGCTGATCGCCACCTATCCCACCGAGGAAAAGTATCCCATCGGCTATTCCTTTTACAGCGACGTCGGAGGCCTTGCGACAGCGCCCCATACGGTGATCGCGGGAAGCGGGCGTCTTACCCGTTCGTGGAAGAGCGATCAGCGCTACGTGTCGGACGGGGTGTCCGAGGCGACCTCGCCGCTCCTGCTTTCCTCGCCCAAGGCACAAAGCTACAATCCGCTGGGAGAGGTCACCGATACGGCGGGGGATTACAGCTTAGCCTCGATCAGCATGCGGAAATACCAAAAGGACGCCGAAAGCCGCTTCTCGTACGTTTTCGCGGCCGCGAGCACCGCCCTTTCGGATTCCGAATACCTTGGAAATCACGCGTACGGAAACCGTGACGTTCTCTTCTCGGTCGTACGCAGCATCAGCCGTACCGACGCCTACGCCAGCGACAGCCTCGGCGGGCTTAACGCCAACACCGAGATGTACGGCGGCAAGCGCCTTTCGGTCGATACCCTTTCCTCTACCGACGTGACCGAATACGATTCGGTCCTTGGCAAGCGTGTGCTGGTATACCACGGCCTTACCGATACCGCTAAGGCGGTATGGACGGTCGTGCTTCTTCTGCCGCCCGCTGTGATCGTAACGCTTGGGGCCGTTTTGTGCCTTAAGCGCCGCTACCGATAAGGAGGGCCGACATGAAAAACCGAAAAAAGATCCTTCTTATCTCGCTTTTGGCGGCGGTCGCCTTGCTTCTTATTGTGTATTTCGCCATCGTGCGCCCGCTTAGCGAAACGACCGAGACGACCCCCCCGCCGACCACCGGCCCCGGGGAGGATATCTACGGAAACCGCTTATGCCTTTTCCGCATCCCGCGGGACGAGATCCACGCGATCACCGTCTATAACGAAAGCGGGGAATTCAGCTTCTGCCGCTTGCCCGCCACCGAGGGGGCCGCGGTCGATAAGACCTCTCCCTTCGTCCTCCTTGTAAGGGAGGAGGGGAAGGACAGCTATATCCCCTATGCCCACGTGAAATACGACGAGGAGGAATTTGCCTCCCTGGTCGTCGGAACCGGAACGACCTACGTGCTACCCAAGATCGTGGACAGTGCCGAAAGCGCGGGGGATGGCGCCCTTGATCAGGAGATCCTGAAGGAATACGGCCTTTCGGACGAGGACGACCCCGCCTATTACGAGATCCAGACGCTCAGCGGACACATTGAGCGTGTGTACGTCGGGGATAAGGCGGTGACCGAGAACGGATATTATATCCGCCGCGAGGGCTACGGCGGCATCTACGTCAGCCAGGTCAGCCGCGTCGGGGACGTGGCGAAGGCCGAGGCCGCCTCCTTCGTTGAGCCGATCCTTGTGACGCTTCCTTACGCTTACGCTTATTTCTACGCGCAGAACTTTTCGCTGTGGTCGAGTGCTTCCGAAACAGTAACGGCCGAGGATGCCGTGACGGTGCGCTTTTCCTCCACGGTCGACGGGGTCAGCGATGAGCTTTCGATCACGACGCTGGATATGCGTACCTGCCGCGAGGCCCTTCGAGCCCTGCTTGTGGGAAGGGGCGCCGGGGTGTGCGACCTTACGGTCGATATCGCCTACGGAAGTGACGACGAGGGGATCCCCGATGCGTGGCGCGGCAAGACCGTGACCCACCGCATCACCGAGATCCTGCGTGTTGAAAAGCTGTTTGCATCCTTGAATTTTTTGAATAAGTCCGAGCGGGACAGCTTCCTGTTCGGCACGAGCTACGCCATCACCGCCCCCTCGTCGATGCTTCCTTACGTTCCGAACACGGGCTATTATATGGACGTTCTGGAATCCTTGGGGACGATGGAGGGGCTGCGGACGGTTTCCTTGGGGCTTACCGCCGAGAAGATCGAGGAATACGGGCTTACCGCCCACCGCGTGTATTACGAGTTCCCGACCTCCTATAAGGAGGACCCCAAGAACGAAGGGGATTATATCTTTGAGACCTTTATGCGAAACGAGCTGTATATCAGCGAGCGGACCGAAAACGGCACCTATTACGTCGGCAGCCTTCTGCACGACGTCATCGCCGAGGTCTCCGGAGAAAAGCTTGCCTTTGTTGAGGCGCCGATCTCCTCCTGGTTTGCCGACGAGATGTTCCTGATCAAGAACACCGATGTTAAAAAGCTCGTCTTCTCCTTCACCTACCGCGATTACGTGAAGACCTTCACCTTCGAGCTGTATCAGAAGACCGAGGAGGACGGCGGTGTTTCGCTTCATAAGGTGTATCTTACCGAGGGAGAGGGAGAGCGGCACGAGATCGGCACCGAGGCCTTTTTGCGCATGTACGCGACCCTTACCTCCACCTATTACGACGGAGACGTGCCAAAGGATAAAGCCGATTCGCTGATAGCGGGCGGGGACAGCATCCTGACCCTCTCCGTGACCCTTACGAAGGGGGACAGCTACGTCTATACCTTCTATCCGTATACCGAGCGGCGCGTGCTGGTCTCGGTCGGAAAGGTCGGTAAGACGCCGGGCGCCTTCTTCTATATCACGGCAGACGAGCCGGAGAAGATGGCTTCGGATATCGAGGCGCTGCTGGCGGGGAAGACCCCCTCGCCCGATAAACGGTATTAATTTTAAAAATATATAAAGCAAGAGGACAAAACCATGAAAGACCAGAAAACCCAAAGCACCTTTTTAAGCCGCTTCAGCCACAAGCAGAAGAAGATCGCCGTCATCGTCACGGCCTCGATCCTTCTGGCGGCGATCGTGTTCGGTATCGTGTGGGTCTGCCTTGACCATAGCTTCCGCTATGACAAAAAGGACCTGACCCCCTATATCGGACGCATCAATCTCTCGGATATCAAGAGCATGAGCCTTTCGGTGGAGACCGATATCAGCGATGACGATGTGGATAAGGAGATCTATACGCTTCTTACCAAGCTTGAAAACGCAAGCTCGTATGCCAAAAAGAACCTGACGATGAAGGAAAACCACGCGGTCTATATGTACTATGAGGTCTATCAGTACAAGACCGAGGAGGGAAGCAGTGAGACGAAAAAGGAGCTGATCGCTTCCTCGACCCTTTTTAACGATAAGGATAAGTCCTACCTCTTCCGCCTTGGCGCGGGTGATTTCTGTCAGTTCCTTGAGACCAAGATCCTCGACAGCAACTTCGTTCCCGAAGGGAAGGAGGGGCAGATTCCTCTTGGCAGCGTTTCGCGCAACGATGTGAACGGCGCCGCCTATAACGCGGGTGACACCCTGGTCATTCGTCTGAAGGGCACCTATACCGACGCGAACGGCGCCCAGCAGACCTTCTACAAGGATCAGAGCGTCTTCTTCCAGACCGACCGTCCCACCGAGGTTCCCG
Source organism: Eubacteriales bacterium (assembly GCA_045588145.1). Taxonomy (GTDB): domain Bacteria; phylum Bacillota; class Clostridia; order Oscillospirales; family CAG-272; genus UBA1740. Next base: position 24,359 of record JAZNDS010000026.1, read on the forward strand.
TGGCGTATAACGCTTCGAACGAGCTGATCGAAAACTACAAGAGCGACGACGATAACGCTTCTCTTGTTGCCGCCCTGAAGACGGCGCTTGCGGGGAAGAAGAACGGCGAAAGCTTCTCCTTTACCCTTCCCGTATACGCCGCCAAGGATCACACCGAAAAGACGACCGTTACCTTTGAAGGAAAGCTGGAATCCTCCTTCAACGCCACGATGTACGTCATGTCCTGGATCAAGGACGATAACAACGCCGGTACGCCCGAGGATCTGACCATTACGAACAACAAGGGCAGCAAGGTGGAGATCGACAAGGGCTCCTCGGTCGAGTTCCGCTTTATGGTAGAGCATACCCTCTCCCTCAACAAGGATACCGTAACGGCCCTCGCTGCCTCGGATAACTCCACCACCAGCGAGGACAAGGGCTTTGAGCTGCCCGAGGAGATCGCCGATACCGACGAAGCGTACGCCGAGGCCTTTGAGAAGTACACCTTCGAAAGAATGCGTGACGAGTATATTGCCGAGCTGCGCGAGAACGATGCTTATAAGGCAACGGTTCTGGACGCGCTGTGGCAACAGATCTACAAGAAGTATACCGAGGGGGACGATTCGGTCATCCTCGGCTATCCCGAAAGCGAGATCGAAAGCTATTATAAGACCGCCCTTAACAACTATAAGTACGAGTATCACAGCGGAAGTAGCGCCTCGACCCTGCAGAAGACCTACAACAGCGCCGAGGAATATATCCTCGTGAAGGTATACGGAAAGACCTCGAGCGATGTCAAGGCGATGAGTGAGGATGAGATCGAATCCTCGATCGAAAGCCTGATCAAGGCCGACGCCAAGAAGCAGATCGCCCGCCGCCTGGTCCTTTATTCGCTGGCCCAGGCCAACGAGATCACGATGAGCCGTGACGAGCGCAAGGGCTACCTGCAAAGAGCCGAGGAGAGCATGGTCGATTACTACCGTTCGACCTACCAGGCATACGTCAACTACGGCTTGATGGAGATGAGCAAGGATCAGATCGAGCTGGCCGCGAAGAACGCCGCGAAGGAATCGGTCGCGGGCCTGACCGAGAGCTATATCCGTGACGGGGTGTACCTTGAAAAGGTCGGCGAGCTGTTCCTGACCGACGGGGATTTCCCGGGTGTCGTCTTCACGAGAGAAAATTCGGCGACCGACGACGAGCACGAAGGTCACGAGCATTGATGAAGCAGGTTGAGATCTACACCGACGGGGCGTGCCGGGGCAATCCCGGCCCCGGCGGCTACGGTGTGATCCTGCAATACGGAAGGGCCAGAAAGGAGCTTTCGGGCGGGGAAGAGGTCACCACCAACAACCGCATGGAGCTTTTGGCGGCCATCACGGGGCTTTCCGCCTTGAAGGAGCCCTGTAGCGTAACCCTTTATTCCGATTCCCGCTACCTTGTAGACGCCATAAACGAGGGGTGGCTGGAAAATTGGAAAAGGAGCGGCTTCCGCGGCGGTAAAGTAAAAAATCCCGATCTTTGGGAGAGGCTTTCTTCGCTTCTTTCGGTGCATCGGGTCACCTTTGTATGGGTGAAGGGCCACGACGGCCATCCCGAGAACGAGCGGTGCGATAAGCTTGCCACCGAGGAAGCCGACCGCCGCCGTCCCATCGTCGAAAACAGCGAGCAAGGAGAAAAGAATGAGCAGTAAGAAAATTGTGAAAAAGGGAAAAGGGAAGGGAAAGGTTCCCTTCTTCCGTACCAAGCAGGGGTTTGTCGCCCTTATCGTTATGGGCGCCATTTTGCTGGGTGGGATCGTAACGGGTGCCGTTTTCGGCATCAAGGCGATCAAGAACGGCCGTTCGACCTATCCCTTCCCCTACGAGACCATGAAGCTGGAAAAATTCATCCGTCTCGACTCTTCCAAGTATAAGGATATCACGGTAAGCTTTACCCCGGCCGATGAGGTGACCGACGATTACGTCGAAAAATACATCGCCGAGCTGGTTTCCCAGAATGTGCAGACCAGCTTTGAGACCGAGGGAACGGTCGCCGACGGGGATCTCGTGCAGATCTATTACCGCGGCCAGATCGACGGAAAGGATTTCATCGGCGGCAGCAATATGACCGACGAAAATCCCACCCAGCTGACCATCGGCTTGGGACAGTTTATCCCGGGATTTGAGGAGGCGCTGATCGGCGCCGAGGTCGGCTCCTACGAAAGCTATAAGCCGGCGGGCGGTAAGGTAGCGGCGGACGGCGCGGTATATCTGACCTATACCTACACCAATCCCGACACCGAAAAGACGGTCACCACGACCGAGCGTGTGGCCCTTAACGACGCGAATTCCCGCTTCTCGGCCGCCGTGCGCGAGGCCCTTGTCGGCAAGAAGATGGGCGATACCGTTTCGGGTACCTTCAACGAGAACCTGGACGTGACCGGGGACCTTGTGCCTGAGGCCGTCAGCATCAGTAAGCTGACGATCTATCGCGTGGTTTCCGAGGATAACGCCTTCCCGATCACGGTCACCTTCCCCGATGATTATAAGGCCGAGGATCTCCGAGGCAAGACCGCTACCTTCTACGTCTATATCCGTGGGCGCGCCGCGGCCCCCACGGCGGATTACAAATTTATCACCGAGACCCTGAAGCTGGATTTCACCGAGGATTTGCTTCTCTACGTTCCCGACGACAAAAGCAGCCTTTCGAAGGAAGAGCGTGCCGTGGCCGCCTTCCCCGCCTATGTAAAGGATATGCTGAAGACCCAGAAGGCAGATACCGACAAGCAGTCGAAGATCACCGCGATGTGGAACGCCATTATGGACGCTACCGAGGTCGTGATGTATCCCGACGGCGCGGTGGACTACGAGAAGTCCTCCATGAAGGCCGAGGCCTCCGCCTCCTACGCCTACTATATCCAGAGCTACGGCAGCTATACGGGTGGCGAGACCGCCTTTATCCGCGATTATTACGGCATCAAGAGCTCGGCGGATCTGGAGGCCGAGCTGACCAAGCTCGCCAAGGAGCAGGCAAAGCGCTATATGTCCTTCTACTACGTCGTTCAGCAGGAGGGGCTTGCCTTAACGCGTACCGAGCGCCGCGACGGGTATAACGAGCGCCTGCAGGGCCTGGCCGACTATTATACCGTCTACTACGAGACCACCATCACGACCGACGAGGTGCTGGAGCAGTACGGCGGTAAGCAGGGCATCCTCTTTGAGATGCTGTACGAGAAGGCCTCGGAGGCTGTTATGAAGAATGTCACCTTCAAGGAAGAACCGAAGACCTCTTCCTCCTCGTCCGCCTCGTAAGATAAAATAAAGAAAAAAGGAAGCTGCTTGCTTCCTTTTTTCTTTAGGCTCAAAAGCCGTAGCGGTATAAAAACGCGCGTATTTTTTGCGGGTCGTCCTTCGGCCCCTTTTTTTCAAGCAGCGCGCGGCGGGTCTTGGCAAAGTCGACCTCGCCCGCCGCCTCGGCGCGCGCAAGCGCTTCCTTGACGGCTTCCTGCGCGTAGCCCTTGGCGCAAAGCGTTAAAAGGATCCTTCGGGGGCCCCACAACTTGCGGTTGGCCGCCCCGACGCACAGGCGGTACACCTGCTCCTCTTCCTTAATATATCCGCGTCTTTGCATGCTCTCGACCGCCGATGCGGTCGCCGCCTCGGAAAAGCCACGGCGGCGCAGCTTCTCCCTCAGCGTTTTTAGGTTGTTGTCACCAAAGGAAAGAATGCGAAGGGCGGCGGATACGGCCGCGTGCGCTTCGTCAAAGGCACGGATCCGTTCTTCGGTCTCCTCATCGATGGGCATGCCCCGCGTAGGGGCGCCGATCGCCTCGTATTCGCCCCTTGTCAGGCGGTAAAGCGTTTCTTCCCCCGCTTCTCCCACAAGGGTCAGAAGAAAGGGGACCTTTTCGGTGCTTTTGACCGAAAGAAGTGTTTTCATTATTCGGAAAGCTCAAAGTCCCGAAGATCGAATTCCTCTTCCTCGACTTGCGGGATCGGCTCGTCGGGATCCAGGGTCTTATAGCGCTCCTTGACCTTTTCCTCGATCTCCTTCATCAGGGCGGGCTCGTTTTCCAGGAAGGCCAGGGCCTTTTCCTTGCCCTGTCCGATCCGCTGTCCCTCGTACGAGAACCAGGAGCCGCTCTTTTCCAAGAACCCGAAGGTGATACCGAGCTCAAGCAGCTCGGCGGCCTTGGAGATGCCCTTGCCGTACAGAATATCGAATTCGGCGGTCTTGAAGGGCGGGGCGACCTTATTCTTCACGACCTTGCAGCGAACGCGGTTGCCGTAGACCTCGCTGCCGTTCTTCAGCGATTCGGCCTTGCGGATCTCAATGCGGACCGACGAATAGAATTTCAGGGCACGGCCGCCGGGGGTCACCTCGGGATTGCCGTATACCACCCCGACCTTTTCGCGAAGCTGGTTGATAAAGATCACAACGCAGTTGCTTTTTGAAATGGCACCCGAAAGCTTACGCATGGCCTGCGACATCAGTCTTGCTTGAAGACCGACGTGCGAATCGCCCATATCGCCGTCGATCTCCTGGCGCGGCACGAGCGCCGCGACCGAGTCGATGACGATCACGTCGATCGCCCCCGACATCACAAGGGCCTCGGCGATCTCCAGCGCCTGCTCCCCGCAGTCGGGCTGGGATACGAGAAGGTTGTTGATATCCACGCCCAGGCGCTTGGCGTAGACGGGATCAAGCGCGTGCTCGGCGTCGATGAAGGCGGCCTCGCCCCCGTTCTTCTGGGCCTCGGCCACCACATGCAGGGCAACCGTCGTTTTACCCGAGGATTCGGGCCCGTAGATCTCGATCACGCGCCCCTTCGGAACGCCCCCGATCCCAAGGGCCAGGTCAAGAGAAAGAGAGCCGGTGGAGATCGCGCTTACGTTCATCGCGGCGTTTTCGCCAAGACGCATGATGGTGCCCTTTCCGCATTCACGCTCAATGCGGGCGATGGCGGTCTCCAGGGCGGCCTTTTTATCGTTTCCGCCCAAGGCTTCGGTGTTTGTTTTTTTGGTTGCCATATATTTTTCTCCTTTGATAATGTACTTATTGGGGGATAGGGGGGATCGGTCGGCCCGAAAGATGCGCCGTTGCCGCCTGCTCGATCCACGCGCAGTCACCGTCCCTCGGCCCCTCTTCTCCGATCGGGAGCAGAAGGATATCGGGAACTGCCCTGAACCAGGTCAGCTGGCGGCGGGCGTAGCGGTGGGTGGCGATCTTGATCGCCGCGATCGCCTCGCTTTCGCTGCATTCGCCCCGCAGGGCGGCGGCGTATTCCTTGTAGCCGATCGCCTGGCTTGCGGTCGTGCCGCTCTCCATATACCCGTTTTCCATCAACCATTCGACCTCGCGCCGAAGGCCCTTTTCCACCATTTCGTCCACGCGGCGGTCGATGCGGCGGTGAAGAAGGAGGCGGTCAACGGGGTAAAGGCACACGGTAAGAAGCGAAAGATGAGGGGGGATCGATCTCGTTTCCTCGTCCCACGCGCTTTTCGTTTTTCCGGTCGTCTGATAGATCTCCAGGGCCCGAAGCGTGCGGCGCAGGTTGTTCGGATGAATGGCGGCGGCCGATAAGGGGTCCAGAAGCGAAAGGCGGCGGTGCATCTCCTCGGCCCCGACCTCCTTCGCCTCCTCCTCAAGGGCCAGGCGAACCGATTGGGGGGTCGGCGGCAGGGAAAGGTGACGGCCGCTTCGGGCCGCCTCCAAATAAAGGCCGGTTCCTCCGCAGAAGATCGGGGGAACGCCCCGCTTCGAAAGCCCGTCCACCGTCCGTTTCGCGTCCTCTCCGTAATCGGCGGCGCTGTAAGGGGTGTTCGGCAAAACGAAATCAAACAGGTGATGGGGAACGCTCGCCCGCTCCGCCTCCGTTGGCTTGGCGGTGCCGATATCCATATAGCGGTAGATCTGCATCGAGTCGCATCCCACGATCTCGCCGCCAAGGCTTTTGGCCAGCCGAAGCGAAAGCGCCGTCTTGCCCGAGGCGGTCGGACCGACCAGGGCGATCGCGCGGACGCACTCTTCGTTGTAAAGTTTTTTTGTCATCAGTTCTTCTCTAAGAAGCTTAGAACCTCATCCGCGTCGGGAACCGAGGCAGCCTCCCCGACCCGCGAAACGGTCAGGGCAGCCGCGGCCGCGGCGTAGGCGCAGGCAGGCAAAATATCACGGCCGACCCGCAGGTATTCAAGCACCATGGCCCCGAAAAAGACGTCGTCGGCGCCGCGGAGATCGACCTGCTTCACGATGTAGGAATTGACCATGTGGCAGTAGGTGCCGTTATAAACGAAGGCCCCACGCTCACCAAGGCGGATCACGTAATAGGTGGCCTTTACCTGCTTCTGCATTTCAATGACCGCCTGCAGGCAGCTTTCGGCGCCCGCGGGGCGGATCCCCGTCAGCTTCACGGTCGAGGCCTCGTCGGTCGAAAAGACCTCAAGGGTCGGCAGGGCCTCGGGCAGAACGGCGGTGGCGGTATAATTGTAGAAGAGCGGAATGCCGCGCTGGGCCGAAAGCTCTCCTACGTATTGCTGCATCCGTACGGGAAGCTCACCCGAAAGGCAAACGGCGTCGGGGGAGGAGAGAAAGGCCTCCCGCACCTCTTCGGGCAGGAAGATATCGTCCGCCCCCGGGAAAAGAAGCCGATCGCTTACCTGGCCCGCCACGGTGGTGGTGACGAGGAAGCCGGTCTGCTGACTTTTATCCACGTGGAAGCAGGAAAGATCGACGCCCGAGGCGTCTAAAAGACGGACCAGGCGTTTTCCGCCCGAGTCGTCTCCGCAACGGCCGCAGAAAACGCTTTTTCCGCCCAGCCTCGCGATGGCGATGGCGGTGGTCTCTCCGCGACCGCCGAGGGTGGTCTCATAGCCGTCTCCGATGCGGAAGCTGCCGCCGCTTTGCTGGGATACGAGCAGGGATAAAGACAAACGGCTGGAGCCGAAGGTCAGGATTTTTTCGTTAGGCACGGCAGTCTCCTTTCAGGTAAATATGCTTGGTGGCGGGGCAGAGCGACTCGGCCAGCCTGGCCGTCCGCTCGTGGCAGGTGAACAAAATACTCTGGATCCCGTTCCCCGAGATCTCGCAAAGCGCCGAAAGGGCGCTTTCGGTACGGCGGTTATCCAGGTGTGAAAAGCTTTCGTCAAAGCAGATGGGCGGCTTTTCGTCGTACAGCATATCAAGCAACGCCATGCGAAGCGCCATATACGCCAGGTCCTTCGTGCCGTCGCTCATAAATCCGAGCGCGCGGGTCGTATCCTTGTCCCGATAGCTCATACCGAGACGGTTGGTGACCGACATATCGTCGTAGCGCCCGTTCGTCACCCGCTTCATCGTGCTGCGCAGATACCGCGAAAGGCGCGGAGAGATCTCGGCGCGCAGACGGTCGCTGGCATGCTCGATCGCGTCGATCGAAAGGGTATAGGCGCGAAGCTTGCGGCGAAGCACCGCGATGCGGTCCTCGGTGTCCGAAAGCAGCATACGAAGCTCGGCGGGGGATTCGGCGTTGCGCTGGTATTCGCGCAGCTCGTCGGACAGCAGATTGTGCTGATGCCGCAGGCTTTCGCAATTCTGCCGATAATACTGAAGCCCCTCCTCGATGATGCGGTAATTGATCTTTTGCATCGCCTCCCGCTTCTCGGGGGAGACCATGGCGCGGATGGCGATCTCGTTTTCTCCCTTCAGCTCGTTGCGAAGGGCAAGCACCTTGCCTCTGGCCTCGGCGCAAAGGTCGCTAAGGCGCCTTTCCTCGGTCAGAAATTCGCGCACACGGACGCTTAAGGTCCGCATGATCTCGTCCTGCGAGCCCTGAAGGGGAAACTTGTTCCATTTTTCGGAAAGGGCGGTAAGCTCCTCCTTGGCCTGCAGGAAGTTCTGCTTGGAGATATCGAGGTTTTCCTCGGCCTGACGGATGCTTCCCTTCTTTTCCTCCAGTGCCTGCTGTGTGTGCGAAACGCTGCGAAGCTTGCAAAGCAGATCCCCGCCCGAGGCCGCCTCGTAATCGGCGCAAAGCGCGCGGATGCGGCGCAGGGCGCGGGCGCGGGAGCGGAAGCAGGCAAAGGATGCCCCGGCCGGCAGCAGCCCGAAGAAGGCGCACAGCGCCGTAACGGGGGAAAGCGTCAGGGGTCGCAGAAAGATCGCGCCGAGGGTAAGGACGGCGACCGAAAGAAAGAGAAGCACATACGCCCATACGCGTAAGCGCGTCTGACGCTTGTGGCTTTCGTAGTATTGCTTTTCAAGCTGCTCGGCACCCCCCGCCGCCTCGGTCTTATGAAGCAGGGCCTCGGCCTCGGGGGTGATCAGGGCCTCGGCCTTCTTTTGCGCGACCTTCTCGGCCGATCGAAGATAATTCTTTCGCGCGATCTCACACACGCGCTCGGCGGCGCTGAGGGAGGTAAGATACTCCTCGTTCGGCAGAAAATCGCCGTTCCGATTGGCCTGCCGCAAGGCGGAAAGCGAGTCGGTATGCTTGGAAAGAATGTTTTCGGCCTCATGTAAACGGTCGTAGGAGCATATCTTTAAATAGTTGTGATAATTGTGGTCGATCTCCTCCAGGCGGTCACGCTCGGCCTCGGCGTTGTCGATCTTGTGCCGAAGCTTATGTAATTCCTTCTCGGTATACAGGATCTTGGCGTTCATACGCATGGCCTGTGCCAAACGGACCTGAAGGCCGTCCGCCTGGGATTTCAGCTCGTAGATGGCGCCGCCGTTCTCACCGGGGTGCATCAGAGAGCTTTTGGCCTGAAGCAGGGTGCGAAGCGCGCGCTGCGTGCTTACCTTCTCGTCACCCGAGAAGAGCAGGTTCTCCATCGCCTGCGTCATCTCGCTCTCGTTGATGCGCGAATCCGACGTCTGGCTGATAAAGGCCGTGTTCAGATAGACCGTCTCCGGCACCTCGAAAAAGGCTTCCCCGGGGAAGGAACGGATCGCGCAGGGGGCGTTCGTATCCAGATCGATGATCTGGCTGAATTCACGGTAGCCGACGCGCCCCGCCTGGGGGACCGCGGTCGTAGAGCGAAGCAGCCGGTAGCGCTTTCCGCTTTGCAGACGGATGACCATCTCGCCCCCCGCCTCGCGGCTTTCAAAGGCGATCCGCTTCTCCCGCTCGGTCATATCGCCGGGGGCGGCGTTGGAGCCGAAGCCGTAAAGCATATAGCGGATGAAGGCGGCAAAGGTGGATTTGCCCGATTCGTTCGGGCCGCTGATGACCGTCAGCCTCTCGCCCAGCTCGCACGAGAGGTCGGAAAGGTTTCCGAAATGGTCGATCTTGATCGATTCGATGATCATCCTTACCTCTCAGTCCCCGAGAGGAAGAGGATGGCGCGCTCGATCGAATCCTTGGCGTTATACCAGGGCTCCTCTCCGTAACGGTAGTCAAATTTTTTGCAGAACCAGGAAACGTCCCCCGAAAGGGCGGAAAGATATTCCTTTACGGGGCGCATAACGGCCTCGTTGAAAAGCGGGAGCAGCTTCTTCGAAAGATTTCCTTCGCCGCGCTCCAGAAGGCGGCGGGTATGGGGCAGGCAGAAATAGGGCTGTCCCGCAAGCTTTTTACGGAAGGCCTCGTCCTCCTCGAAAAGCAGAACGACGGTGCTGAGCATGCCCGAGAAATTATGCTCGATCCGCTGGCAGATGTAGCAGGAGCGATCCAGCCTCGCGGCGGTCCTTAAGACCTTGTCGGACGGGGAGGAGAAAAGAGAGGCGATCCCCTTTCCCTTGAAGCTTTTTTCGATCTCCCCGAGGTGGCTTTCGAGAATAAGCCCGAGACCCAGGCGGTTCTTCTTTTTGAAAAGCTTGTCGAAGTGCGTGCCGCAAAAGCCGAGCTCGTTGGTCTTGATGCGGACGTCGGGCTCCATCATGGAGCCGCCGAGGATCAGCTCCAGCTCATCCTCCTCCAGCTTATTGTACAGCGCGCAAAGGGGACACCCGCAGGCGGGATCGCTGATCGAAGCGTCAAAGGCTTCGTTTACGGGAATGGTATAGATTCGTTCCATGGCGGGGTTCCTTTCGTTCATTTTCGCGCGGTATTATTTTTCGTTTTCCTCTTGACAAGAGGGTGACGGGAATGTATACTATGTGTATAGTCTATTTTGGAAAAGAAAAGCAATTTTGAATGAATTACTTTTCAATAACTATTATAGCATAAAAAAGCAAATTTTCAAGGCTTTATTTTTCTAAAAATAATAATGTTACCGATCTTTGGGGAGGTCTTTTATGAAAAGCGTTTTTAAAAAAGCACTCGTGGTCCTTTTCGTCGTTCTTCTGGCGACGAGCATGACCTCGATCTTTGCCTTCGCGGCCGAGGAAGCCCCGGCGGCAGAGGGTGGGCTTGATCTGAACGAGATCGGGCTGGATGCCAGCCGGGGGATCATGTTTAATCTTTCGGCCCTGTTCGAATATCTGAACGTAAAGCTTGATCCGGTGATCATGCTGGTCGTTCTGGCGCTTGGCCTTGTGCAGTGTCTCTTCGGCTATAAGCTTATCCGGTTAGAGCTGTTTATTGTTGGCTGTGCCGCGGGCGCCTTCGTTGGCTATTTCGCGCTTTCCTCCTTCCTTCCCTCGCTTTCGACGAGCATGCCGATCGTCGCCTATCTCATTATGGCGCTGCTCGGTCTGTTCTTCGGTTGGCTGGTCCTGCGTCTTTTCCGCTTCGTGATGTTCCTGATCATCGCGGCCGGCTCGTTCGTCGTCGGTAGCGCTGTTATCACCCCGATGCTGTCCTCCATGATACCCTCCCTTGCCGCCATTCCGATGGTAGCTACGCTCATTTCGGTCGTCGTCAGCATCGTCGTCGCGTTCCTGATCTTAAAGATCCGCCGCCCCGCCCTGATCATTCTGACCTCGCTCTTCGGTGCGCTCATCGCCGGCTTCTTCGCCTTCAACGTGCTGCTGTTCCCGATGCTTAAGGTCTCCTTCGTGGTCACCGCGGCGCTGGCCGTTGTCGGTCTTATCTTCCAGTTCCGTGTCGGCCGTAAGTCCTCCCCCTTCGGCTTCTCGACGGCGATGATCCTCGGCGGTCTGATCGCGGAATCCGCGAACAACAGAAGAGACGATCGGAAAAATATGTTTTGATCCCGTTTCATAACGGGCTTACGAGAACAAGCGGGTCCGCCCGCTTGTTTTTTTGTAAAAAGAGGAATTGAGATTATGAAAGATAAAGAAGTCGGACAGGGTGATTTTTACAAGCCGCGCGTTGTCTTTCCCTTTGTCGAAGCGGGAATGGGGCATATCGCCCCCGCGCACAGCCTTGCGGATGCCTTTGAGAAGAAATACGGCGCTTATACCGAGGTGGTGCGCTCCTCCTTCTTTAACGAGCAGGGGAACCCCCGCCTTCTCGCCTTTGAGGAAATGCTGCGAAAAAACGTGCAGGCGGGCAACAAAAGCTCTGCCTTCGGGTTTTTTCAGCTTTCCTTTATGTATACCCTTGGGTGTCATCTCACCTCCTTTTTTGTGATGTATTGCGTAAGGGGCGCGGTCAAGCACGGCCTTGCGCATATGAGAGAGCTTTCGCCCGATATGATCGTTTCGACCCACTATTCAACGACCTATCTTGCCAAGCGGGCAGGGGGCACCAAGATCAACGCCCTTTACGTGCCCGACGCCGAGATCATTCCGCTTTGCCGCTACCCCTCCGATCTTGTGATGATCTCCTCGGAAAACGGATACGAGTATAACCTCTCGCGCTTCCCCCGCCGCTTTAATAAGAATAACCTTTGCCTCGTTCCCTTCGCCATTCGTAAAGAAGCCTTTGCATGTGAGGGGGATAAGGCGGCCGTGCGGGAAAAGCTGGGGCTTCCAAAGGATCGCTTCACCGTCGTGCTTTTCGACGGGGGATACGGTCTTGGCAACGCCGGCAGGGTGGCCGAGCTTCTGGCGAAGAGTGACCTGCCGCTTACCGTCATCTGCATCTGCGGAAGAAACGAAAGACTTTATAAAAGATTGAAGGAGATCACCCCCTCCCCGACCGTCGATTTCCGCCCCTACGGCTTCTCCGACCGGGTGTTGGAGCTTTTGAGTGCCGCCGATCTCTTTATGGGGAAGGGGGGCGCCAGCTCCCTGGCTGAGGCCTGCTTCTTCGGTCTTCCCATCCTCGTTACGAGCACCGCCAACCAAATGGAGAAGCATAACGCGGCGCAGTACACCGAAAGGGTCGGCGGCGCGCTGAAGATCTGCAGCCCCAAAAAGGCGGCCGAAAAGGTGAGAGAGCTGTGTCTTGACAGAGGGCAGTACGAGGCCTTGGCCGAAAAAGCGCGCGCGGCGCATACACGCTTCGGCTCGGAGGAAACGGCCGATCTGCTGTTTTCCCGTCTTTGCGAAAAATATCCGCATCTTAAGCAATTTATTAAGGAATAAAAAACGTCCCGTTTTAGCGTGTTATCCGTAACGGAGAACACGCAATGAAATAAATCCGCCAAAGGCGGATTTGTGAAATGACCTACGGTCTTGAAATGCTTGGTCTTACCAAGCGTGAAATGCCTGCGGGCATAAGGATTTATTTCATTTCAAGTACGACCAAAGGGAGTACATTTCAAGATTGCAAAGCAATCATTTCAAG
>JAZNDS010000027.1:0-2659 GCA_045588145.1 Eubacteriales bacterium
GCGGAACCTTACCCTTCGCGCGGAGGGGTACCCCCGGATCGGGCTTTGGGGCACCCGCGGCCATAGCGACCGCCCGGTCCGTGCCGCCGTGTTCGGCGCGCCCGACGGCTGTATCCGCGATATTATGAAGCGCGTGATCGATGAGATCCCCGACGGCGAGCTGCCGAAGAGCAAGAAGGGCGGCCCCTACGCCCTCGATTACCGTGACGCGCGCCGCACCTATATGGGCTGCCCCTCCGCCCTGCGACTGGAGGACGCCCCCGCTTATATCGAAAAATGCAAAAGGCTGGGGGTCACCCAGGTCGGCTTCCACCAGGGAGGCGGCTATATTCAAGGGGACTTCCGGCTCAATCCCGACATCTTCCCCAACGGGGAAAGCGACCTTAAAAAGCTGATCGACATGTTCCACGAGGCAGGGATCCTTGTCGCCGTGCACAGCTACACCTTCTTCGTCGCGCATAACTCGAAATACCTGACCCCCGTCCCGCACGAGGATCTCGACGCGATCGTGCGCCTGACGCTTAGCGAGCCGCTGGACGAGACCGCCACCGAGATCCGCATTTTGGAAGCGCCCGACGGGGTCTCCGAGATCTACGCTGAGGGGCTGGTCAGCTCTCCGTATCTGAAGATCGGGAAGGAGCTGATCAAGTTCGGCAGGGTACGCCACGAAAAGCCCTACGCCTTTATCGAATGCAAGCGCGGGGCGCTTGGCACGGCCGTCTCCTCCCACGAGGCGGGCGAGGAGGTCCGTCAGCTGAAGGAATACTTCTATTTCGTTCTGCCGAAGGCCGATTCCCCTCTCTTCTACGAGGTAGCGAAAAACACCGCCGATTTCTACAACAAATTCGGCTTTGACGGCTTTTATATGGACGCGATCGACGGGGTCTTCGCCTTGGAAGGAAACGAGTACGCCTGGTATTACGCGATGGAATTCATCACCGAGGTCTGCAATCATCTTGACCGTGACCCGTTGTTTGATTGCTGCTATAACCCGCAGTACACCGGCTCCTGGTATGCCCGCAGCCGCTACGGCGCGCTGGACCTTGGCAACCGCGCTCTCCGTAATTTCATTGATGCCCACGTATATTACGACGACACCACCGCCGAGCGGATGTATATGCCCCCGGAGCTTGGGTGGTTCGACTTCTGCTCGCGCGGCTGGTACAAATACGGCTGGCAGAACCGCGTGATGCGTGAGGAGGACGTCGAGTACCTTTTCAACCGCGTGGTGGCAAACGACGCCTGCTTCTCGTATTACGGCGGGATCCGCCAGGAGCTGGACGGATCCGTGCCGCTGCTTGACCGTATCCTCCCGGTCATTCACCGCTACGAGGGAATGCGCCCGAAGCTCCGTCTTGCCCCCGAGCAATGCCGCACCCTGCGTACCCCCGGCAACGAATATTCGTTACGTACAGACAAGGAAGCTCCCTATTTCCTGGAGAGCAAAACGCTGCGTCTTTTTGAGGATGCCGCCCACCGAGAATTAAGGGCTGTCAACCCCTTTACCGAAAAGAAGCCGACGCTTCGGCTTTACGCCTTGACCGGGGCGGAGGACTTTAACAGCGAGGACGCGATCTCGCTCTTCACCCCGCCCGATGCCCCGCTTTCGTCGCACAGCGAATTCGACGTGCGTGTCGAGGGCACCCCTGTGAACGCCCAAAAGAACACCGCCGTCGGCTTTACGCTCGTCGGTGACGGCTCGGGCGCTACGGTGCGCGTGCGGCTGCAATCAACGCTGGAGGGCCTGCCCGTCGGCCTTGCCGATTATCACGTAAAGGTCGATTTCGTGGGAGAGCGCTACTTCGCCTTCTACGAGACCGAGAACGCCGACGACCCGACGAATGCCTTCCCCGCACCGAAGCTGATCTACCGCGTCTTTACCGACGTGCGCACCTTCTATTCGTCTTACCGCAACCTGAAGGTCTTTGATTCGATCGATACCCTGATCGTCGATATCGAAGGGGAGCACAGCGACATTCGTCTTGGCGAGGTAAAGCTTTTGCAGCCCCGCCTCATCACCTACGAAAACCCCACCATCACCATCGGCGGCAAGACCGTTTCCTTTCCCTGCACGCTGCAGAGCATGCAGACGATCGAATGCGACAGCGACGGAAACGCGCGGGTCACAGACGCGACCGGCAAGATCCTGCAAGAGCTGCCGAAGCTCGATATACCCACCCTTCCCGCGGGCGAATCGACGGTTACCGTTGACCCCGGAACCCTTGACCCCGAAGCCAGAAGCGAGCTGGTTCTTCATTTTCTTGGTGATAATAAACTGTAAAGTGAGGTTTACATTATGTTCGAGATCAGAAATGCGCATTTTGCTTATGGGATCGGTGAAAAGGCCGAGAACCTGTATTTCACCGACCTGCGTGACGGGAAAAACCATCTCGCCGCCGACGCTTCTGTCGCCTCGTATATCACGCTGGCCGATCAGACCGTCGTTCCCGCCATCGGGGCCTCGTTTGACGGGGCGACCCTTTCTTACACCTATGAAAACGGCACGACTGCCAAGATCGGCGTTACCGACCGCGGTGATTTCTTTATCTTTACGCTTCGGGAGGTCTCGAACGAGGATTTTCTGAAGATCGCCTTCGTCCATATCCCGATCGACATAAACTACCACGAATACATCGCCAACAGCGAAGCGCCGCAGCTC